>CAHJWI010000004.1 GCA_903642225.1 Acidobacteriaceae bacterium
ACCGCCGCGACTGCCGCAACGCTGATGAAGGGCATGGCGCTGGTGAAGAAGACGCAGGGCACGTCGCTGGAGAAGTCAACCATCGACGAGACCAACATCGACTCAAATGCCGGTACCTTGCAGGTCAGTTATGCAGCAAGCGATGGGCAGTTCAGCAATCTACTGAGTTCGCCCCTTTTCACTCAGGTCGTCCACTAAGAAGCATTTCTGTGTCACGGCACATTCACCTGGATATACGGTCGCTTTAACGATCGAACAACTTTGTAATCAGTGTGTGTTCATGATCTGCCATATTTACGAGCTTGCCGCGGAAGGTAACGCCATCAAGCCGCAAACGGAACCGCTGCTCTTCTTCGCCAGCCAGACGCAGTTTGATGGCACCACCCGCACCGACAATGCGGTGCCACGGTAGGAGCAGAGCAGCTTTAGTTTGCAGAAAGCGGGCAACGGCGCGATGATACAGCGGGTATCCCGCTGCCGCGGCTACCTTGCCATAGGTAGAAACTTTGCCGGCGGGGATGGAGCGGATAACACGCTCGAACGCTTCGTCACGCGCAGAACTCCGGGACATTTGAGACCGCCGCAATTGGCGTTTTAGTTCAAGGGGTAGCCGCTCGTGAGGTCGCACGGGTTACCGGATTCAGGCCGTCTTTCGAAGGCCGCAGCGGTGCATGATGCTGCTGATTGTGTGTTCCCGGACTTCGGCCGTGAACTCGTAAACCTGGTGGTCACGATAAATCTGAATCGTCTGGCGGGTGGTGTTCACCAGGATCTCGCAATGCTCACAGCTGTCCAGGTGCGCGCGAATCTCAGACAGGAGCTCAGCATCGGTTTCTCCGTCAAAGTAGTCCGTCATGGTGGCGAGGAAGTCGGTGCAGGTCATTGTGCGACCTCCCCTGCTTGAAAGCCTGCGAGTTTGATGATCTGCTTCACGGCTTGATGGACCCGTCCTTGCGCTTTAAGTAGCGGCTCAGGCGTTCTCGCAATTGCAGGCGGGCGCGCAACAGCCTGGATTTGACTGCCGGAACGCTCAGGCCGAGGGCGTTGGCGGTCTCTTCCGTCGACAGGTGTTCGATGTCGCGCAGGGTAAAAACGGTGCGGAAGCCGGGCGACAAACCTGCGATTGTTTTCTGCAGAATTTCGCCGAGCTCCGACTGGTTATACTGCTGCTCGGGATCGGGTGTCCAGTCGGCGAAATCGCGGGGAATCGAGCCTTCCTCGGTTTGCACGTCCTGATCCATGGACACGGTGCGGCTGGTCTTGCGCTTGCGCAGCCGCATCAGGCTCTCGTTGACGGCGATGCGCGTCAGCCAGGTGGAAAATTTGCTGTTTCCCTGAAACTGCTCAAGCTTGCGGTATGCCTTTAAAAAGACGTCCTGAACGATGTCCTCGGCGTCTTCGCGGTTTTGGGTGATGTGTTGCGCAACACGGAAGATGGGCCTGTCGTACTGGCGGACAAGGGTCTCAAATGCTTCGGCATCGCCGGCACGTGCGCGTTCCACCAGGGCAATATCCGGGTGAATCTCTTCTGTGCCGGTTTGTTCAAGGACAGGCATGGGTCTTGGTCAGTGTACGTGGGGTAGTGGCGCGGGGCAACGCAGAAGGTATCAGCTGAGTGGTGAGGCAGCACAATGCCGCCCAATGCTGAGCAGTACACTCTGTGCCATATGCCGCAACACCGAAGATGCAGTTGACGTTACCAAGTCAGGTTCTACGAAAGCGTCTTCCGGATGCGCTGGCAGTGGCATTGCCTCTTAGAGTGTAGTTGTGGCTCCATTCAATACTTCAGGCCGCGGCCTTGCGTACTGCGTCGCTCTCTGCCTTGCCTCGACCATGCCCGCAGCGGCTGTGCAGCATCCGGCAAAGCGCGGCGCTGAAAAGCATGCCTCACCGGCGACGGCGCATACGGCGGCGAAGGGCTCGGCGCATGCCGCAGGCACGCGAGGGTCGGCGAAGACCAGCAAAGCGCGCGGGGTGGCAGCAAGGCCGGGCAGCAGGCTAGCTACGAAAGGGGCAAAAGGAAGCCGCACTTCCTCCAGCTCGTCCCGTGCCGTACGGTTTGCCTCTGCGCCAACGCCGGTCAGTCGGCAGTTGACCAGTGCGTTTGTGCAAAGTGAGACGTTGCGTCCCATGGCGCAGCAGTTGGCGGCGAGTCGCAGCGCCGCGGCGTACAGCGGTGTGCAGACGTACGCGGCAGCGCATCCTGGCGAGGGTGCGGCCGCTGCATACATGGCCATCGGTCATGCGTACTCGTTGGACCACCGGTACGGCGATGCGGGAACGGCCTATCGGCAGGCCGCTGGAGCCGGCAATGCGTTGCAGGATTACGCGACTTACCTTGGCGCGCAGGCAGCGCTGCAGAACCGTGACGGTACCACGACGGTAAGCCTGCTAAACGGCTTTGCTGGCAAGTATCCCGGCAGCATTTTTGCGGCGAGCGCGCCGGTGACGCAGGCGCAGGGCTACCTGTTGCTGAACGACAGCAGCGGCGCGCTGCGATCGCTGGGGAGCCAGATCGGTCAGCCTGCCTCGCAAAAAGCCGACTACCTGTTGACCGAGGGCAGGGCACATGAGATGGCCGGCGACAAGGCTGCCGCTGCCGCCATCTTTCGGCAAATCTATGTGCGGCTGCCGTTTTCACCCGAGGCCGCTCAGGCCAGGACGGAACTTCAGAGTATGAACGCCGGGCCCAGTGCCGGCGAACGCAAGCTGCATGCGGATGCGTTGTTCAACGCGAAGCGGTATGCCGAAGCAGGCGCGGAGTACCACGCCATCGAGCAGAACGACCAGTCGCTGGGCCAGGCAGACCGGGACGCGCTCGAGATCTACGCGGCAGTGTGCGACCTGCGCCTGAAGCATCTATCGCACCGGGATGCGGAAAAGCTGCCGCAGACGGGCGACGACAGCGCTGCCCTGCGTCTTTACATCCTTGCGGAGCTTGCGCGCAACGATGGTGACGAGGCAGGGAACCGGTCCCTGCTGCAGCAAATGGAGCAGCGTTTTTCGCAGAGCCGGTGGCTGGAAGAGGCATTGTACTCCAGCGGCAATATGTACCTCATCAAGCGGGACGCGCCGCACGCGATCGAGGTCTATGAGGAGCTGTTTCGCCGATTTCCGAACAGCACCTATGGCCCATCAAGCCACTGGCGCGCGGCGTGGCTGAGCTACCGGCTGCGCAACTATCCTGAGGCCGCACGGTTGATGGAAGAGCAGATTGCACGCTACCCCACAAGCGCAGAGGCACCCGGCGCGCTCTACTGGAGAGGCCGCCTGTACGAGGAACCGGAGAAGAATTTTGCGCAGGCCGTAAACTTCTATACCGCGCTGTCTGACGGTTACCGCAACTTCTACTACGCGCTGCTGGCACGCGAGCGTCTGCGTATGATGGGCCCGCAGGGTACCGTGGCGCCGGCGTTCCCACTGGGCGAGGTGCGTACGCCACCCGCGCCCACTCTGGTGCAGGAGCTGCCGGAGAACGATCCGCACCTGATCAAGGCACGGCTGCTGGCCAACGCGGGATTGAATGACTACATTGGTCCGGAGATTGCGGCCAGCGGCAGTTCATCGCAGTGGGGCGCGCTGGCGCAGGCGGAGATCTACCGCAGCTATGGCGAAAATGTGCGGGCATTGCAGACCATCAAGCGCAGCGGGTCGTCGTTTTTCGCGCTGCCCATTGCGCAGGTGCCCAACGTGTACTGGCAGCTGTTGTTTCCGCGGCCATACTGGTCTGACCTGACGGCGGATGCCGCCCAGAACGGCCTGGATCCATACCTGGTGGCATCGCTGATCCGGCAGGAGAGCGAGTTCAATCCGAGCGCCGTCTCCCGAGCGAACGCATACGGCCTAATGCAGCTGCTGCCGAGCGTGGGCAAGGCACAGGCGAGGCGTGTGGGCCTGAAACGTTTTTCAACCGGTGATTTGCTGCAGCCATCCATCAACCTGCAGCTGGGCACGGCCAACCTGGCGCAGGTGCTGGGCCGGTTTGGTGGCCAGCCGGAGTATGCTCTGGCCGCCTACAACGCCGGCGACTCACCCGTGCGCCGCTGGATGGCCGAGAACAACTACAAGGACATCGCGGAGTTTGTGGAGTCGATCCCCTATTCCGAGACGCGGGATTATGTGCAGTCCATTCTGCGCAACCGCGAGATGTATCGACAGCTGTACGCAGGCCAGTAGCGCAGCGGTGAGACACTGATTCAATGCACCATCCCACCCTGACCGCTGCCATAGACTCCGCAACGCCGCTTTCTGTCGCAGCACAGGTCATGAAGGCATCCGAGCTCGGGTGTGCGTTGGACGTGAACCTGGACACAGGGGCGAGCTTTGCTGGCGCTGCCACTGACGATACGGCGCTGCTGAATGCATTTCTGGCGACCGCTTCCGCAACAAACCCCATCGTCCTCGTCATTGACGGCGCTGCCCTGATTAAAGGCCTTCGCCTTTCGCCGGCGGGGTACACGACGATTCAGGGCGCGGGAGAGGCGACCGGCTTTTTTATGGCGCAGGGTGCAAACAACGATGGCATCCATAACCGTCCTGCGGGATATGTGAACGATCCTGGACCGCCGGTGCCGTACCGCCGGGCACAGCACGTGTCGCTACTGAACTTTCGGCTGAATGGGAACCGCGGCGACGGCCACACCGGCAACTCCACGAACGGCAGTGCGCACGGTGCGCCCTGGCTGTTCGGCATCAACCTGATGGACATGGAGCAGATCACAATCGACCAGGTCACGGTCTTCCATGCGCCCACCTATTCCATGCGGCTGAGCAATGTTGGTCATGCCACCATCACGCGGTGCCGTCTTGCACCGTTTGGTCCGGCTGAGGCGGTGCAGTGGACGAACACTGACGGCATCCATGTCAACGGCCCGTCAAACGACATTACCATCCGCGACTGCTATTTTCGCACCGGCGACGATGGCATTGCGCTGAATGCACCGGAGGGCCACAGCGGCGACATCGTGCGGGTGTCGGCAAGTAACTGCTATTTCGACGGCTGCCAGGTCATGATGCGGTTCTACTCAGGATCGCGTGTGGCGGCCCTTGTGTCCGACGTCACCGTTGAGCGTTTTACCGGGACCGCAAACGTTGTCTGCTTCATGTTCGGACTGGACGACGCGGGCGTGCTCACCGTGCCGCAAGCGTTGCGGAATATCGTCATTCGCGATTCCCAGGTGACCGGCTCGACAGTGGGATTCCTGCAGGACAATCTGCGTGAACTCACCCTTGAAAACGTTGCGTGGACTGGGACGGGCACGCAGTATGGCATGCTGACGTCGGCACACCATGCCCTTGCGATCGGCACGATCACGCTGAAGAACTGCACCATCGAGCGAACGGGCGCGAGCCACGGAGCCTTGTGCGTGTTGGACATGCGTGGGATTGCCCTCGGTGAATACCCGGTGCACATGGGCCGGCTCGTAATTGACGGATTGCAGTGCTCCAACAACAGCTTGCCCATGGAGTCGCTGGTGTTGATGAGTGCCGGATCGCGCATCGGCACCATCGATGTGGAAGCTGCAAATGCTCGCGGCATCCCGCGAATCGTGCCGGACAGCCAATGGCCGCAGGTGGGGTTCGTTGCCGGAGCCGGCCTGCTGCACAGCGGCTGGAGCGTGCCGGACGGCAAAGCCAGAGATGGTGTTGCATACCTGTCGGATGAGGCGCAGATAGCCTCCGTGAATCTGAACGGCAACGCGCACACGCTGCTGCACAGTGGCTAAGCGGTAGAAGTCTACCTGGCCTTCACGGTCGGCGCGTAAGTGGCCGACCGAGTTAAGGTCCCATCTGTCGCCAGGATCTGCACGGTATAGCTGCCGGCCGGCGTATACACGGCGTTCTTGGACGGCAGCTTGCCGCCGCAGCCAGAAAGTGCGGTAACACCCACCGTGAGCAGCACAACCAGGACCGGTAGCATGATGGTACTGGGGCGCCGGCGCATGGCGAGCTTCAGCACTGGCTTTATGCCAGACTCCGGCAGCGTGATTGAGGGTCTGACGACGTAGGGGTCATGGTGGCCGGTCCGCCCTTCTTCGACAGATCAAGGAGGCTGTACTCCAACAGCTTTCCTGCGGCGTCATGACGGCGGTGGAGCACTCGGTTGGGAACGTCTTGCCGTTTGACAGGCCATTGTCTTCCAAGTGGTACTCGTTGAACAGCACGCGACCACAGTGTCCGCCCGTCGCGCCCACCGGTGTATCAAAGGTGAACTGCGTGACAGGGTTGCCGGTTCAGCCATGGCGGCTACGGGCGCGTTCGGAATGTAGACCGTCACGTTTAGGACAGTATCGATGCCGTTCGGCGCGTAGACGGTTCCGGAAATGGTGGTGGAGGTGCTCGTCGGGCATGCTACCTGCCGCAGGCACAAACTCGTGCACGCTGGTGTTAGCGTTTGGGCAACGATCGGCGCAGCCGGAAGAAGCAGAGCAGCGGCGAAGGTGGCAGGAATCGGACGCATGGTAGAAATTTTCGATTTTCTGCCTGCGGAATCAATTCGTGCGGAGAGTGTTCCAGCACACCGCAAAAGACCGCCGCTTCCACTGACGCCCACTTTCACCTGGCGGAAACGGCGGTCTCCCCGCGACATTCAACGGAATTCGATAGTCTAAGCAGACGAGGTTTTCCGTTTTGAGATTGCGAGCAATGTTGTGCTGTTCTGCCGTTCTTTGTTTGCCGCTGGTCGCCGGGGCGCAGAGTGCTTCCCCTGCAACGCACGGTGCGGTTGCCGCGCCTGAGGTGACGCGCGCCACCCTCGGCAACGGTCTGCGGGTCGTCGTCGTCCGCAACACGCTTGCGCCAGTCGTGACGGTGCAGATGAACGTGTTGGCTGGCGGCAACGAAACGCCCACCGGGTTTCCAGGAACGGCGCATGCGCTGGAACACATGGCATTTCGCGGCTGCACGGGCATGACGGCCGATCAAACCTCTGCTATTTATGCGCGCCTGGGCGGCGAAAATAACGCCGACACACAACAAGTGATCACGCAGTTCTACGCCACCATACCGGCGACTGACCTGGAGGTTGGGCTGCGGGCACAGGCCGCCTGCATGCGCGGCGTCGATAACAGCGACAAGGAGTGGGACCAGGAGCGTGGTGCCATTGAGCAGGAGGTGTCGCGCGACCTGTCGAACCCTACCTATAAATTCATCGCCCGCCTGAACGAAGACCTGTTTGCCGGTACGCCGTATGCGCACGATCCACTGGGAACACGGCCGTCGTTCGACGCAACCACCGGCCAGACCCTGCGTGACTTCTATTCCAAGTGGTATGTGCCGTCGAACGCCGTCCTCGTCATCGTGGGTGACGTAGCACCCGAGGAGACCATCGCACGAGTCAAGGCTTTGTTCGCCGACATTCCGGACAGGCCTGTGCCCCAGCGTCCGACGGTGACGTTGCAGCCCGTAAAGGCGGAAACTTTCACGCTCGACAGCAATCTGCCGTACACGCTCGCATTTCTCGGCTATCGCTTACCCGGGACTGACTCCCCCGATTACGCCGCGGCACAGGTACTGGGTGATGTGCTCAGCAGCCAGCGCGGCAACCTGTATGCGCTTGTGCCGGCCGGCAAAGCATTGGCGGCGCAGTTTGGTGTCGCGGAAACATACCCAAAGGCAAGTGTTGGCTATGGTCTAGTGGCTGTGCCGTCCGGCACTGACCCGGCGGCAGCGCTCAAGGAAATGACTGGGGTGCTCGCCGCGTATGCCAAGGATGGCGTGCCTGAAGACCTAGTCACGGCAGCGATCCGCGCGGAGGTTTCCCAGGCGGAGTTCCAGCGGAACAGTATCCCTGGCTTGGCAAACGTGTGGTCCAACGCGCTGGCGGCCGAGGGACGCATGTCGCCGGATGAAGATGTTGACGCAATCCGCAGGGTGACGCCCGCCGACGTCAACCGCGTGGCCAGGCAATACCTCACGGTCGACGCGGTTACAGCGATTCTGAAGCCAGTGCCCAGTGGCGAAGCCGTGGCTCAAACCGGCTTTGGCGGTGGAGAGAAGCTGACCCAGCCGCCCACCAAGCCGGTCGTGCTGCCGGACTGGGCAGTGCAACCGCTCAGTGCAGTGCGCGCGCCTGCACCCATGCTTCTGCCTAGCGACGTGCGGCTGCCAAATGGCCTGCGGCTGATCGTAAAAACCGATAAGACCAGCCCAACCGTGACCGTAACCGGTGAGGTGGAGCACAACGAAGACCTTGAGTCGTTGGCAGGGCAGGAGGGCGTCGCCGAAGTGCTGCAGGAGCTGTACGGCTACGGCACCACCTCGCTGGACCGTATCGCCTTTCAAAAGGCGCTGGACGACATCGGTGCGGAAGAATCGGCCGGCTACCACTTCAGCCTGAAGGTGCTCAAGGATCAGTTCGGACGAGGCATGCAACTGCTGGCAGATAACGAACTGCATCCTGCGCTGCCGAAGGAGGCTTTTGCCGTAGTGCAGCAGCAAACCGCCCAGTTTGTCGCCGGCAACCTGGTCAGCCCGTCGTATCGAACCTCAAAGGCGTTGGAAACCGCATTGCTGCCGCCAAAAGATCCCACACTACGGGAAGCCACGCCGAAGTCCATTACCTCGTTGAGCCTTAATGACGTAAAAGCGTATGTCTCCAAGACCGTGCGGCCAGACCTGACGACTATTGTGGTCATCGGTGACGTTACTCCGGCTGAGGCGCGTACCGTCGTCGAGAAATGGTTCGGGCCGTGGTCCGCTACCGATACCAGGCCGAATACAACGCTCCCTGCGGTTCCCGCCAACAAGTCTTCGGCATCGCACGTAGCCGACCCGGAGCAGGTTCAGGATTCAGTGACGCTTTCTGAGCAGTTGACCCTGAATCGCTTCAGCCCGGACTACTATCCCATGCAGCTTGGGACGGGTGTGCTGGGCGGCGGTTTCTACGCAAGCAGGCTCTACCACGACCTACGCCAGGTAGCGGGCTACGTCTATTCCGTCGACGTACAGCTCCGCGCGCAGAAAACACGTTCGACCTACACCGTGGACTACGGATCCGACCCGGCGAACGTCTCCAAGGCGAGGGCCTTGGTGGAGCGCAACCTCGACCGGATGCGCACTGAGCCGGTGTCACCCAACGAGCTTACCCTGGCAAAGAGCCTCTTGCTGCGGCAGTTGACCCTTAGCGAGAGCAGTGAAGAGACTGTCGCAGCCGTGCTCTTGGCGCGCGCGGAACTGGGCCTTCCGCTGAACGAGCGAGACAACGCAGCCAAGCGCTATCTTGCGCTCACAGCCGACGAGGTACGCGATGCCTTCGCCCGCGTACTGCGGACCGGAGACCTGGTGCAAGTCGTGCGTGGGCCGGAGCCGAAGTAGATCAGCACACCGCGCATTTGCAGGATGCAGCCCGTAAGATATGCGGGCTGCATCCCGCTGTAGTGCATCCAGGGCGCGCATAATCAAATGAGTCAGGAGGCACGATGCATCGCTGGATGAATCCCGCCGTCTCCGCAGTCGCACTGTGACTTTCCCTCAACGAAGCTCGTGCCGACTATCTTCCGGTAACCTGACAACCCTACTTTCAACAGAGGAACGTTCAAGCTGACCAGCTATAAACAGCTTGCGCCGGTTCACCAGCTGACGCGAGCCGCGTCACCAACTGACGAGAACGACACTTGACCATCTCCAACGGAACGGTCACTAACCCGACCTACAAGCTTGGGGCTAATGCGTACCGGAGTTCTGGAAGGGGCTGGTCTGCTGCAGCGGCGGCGCAATCGCATTTACAGGATCTCCCTTGCCGAGGCTCTCAGGCGAGAGTTGCATCCGATAAGGACCTCTGTCGGAAGATAGAACGTCTCAAGACGACTTATAAGAGCTCTCAGTTCAAGCGGGTGGTAAACCATCCACAACAATCACCCCTGCGGGCGGCGCGAAGCGAAAAGTATCAGCTGGGCTGGGTAAGTTCTCCTGCTGCTCGCTAAACCGGAACTCCGTCGTGGCACCATCAATCTCGGCCAGCTTCAGCCCGGTGATCACGCCGGTAATGGGATCGGCTGTAATGCTGATGGACTGAATGCGATTTTCGGTGTCGTTCGGACCAAGTCGATAGCGGGGTGTCCCCGTCAGGGTGACAGAAGTGGTCGTCGCCGCCGACTCGATCAGGTGATCCAGTTCCTTTTCAATTTCGGTGTGGCCCAGCAAAAAACGCAAGGGCGAACGCAGGTCGTCCAGCTGCTTTGCAGGGAGTCGCTGCGCCTGTGGGTCGCCGGGAGTATAGCCCGTAGCGAACTTGCCGTCGAGCACGAACACCTTGCCACTGACATACGTCCAGCGCATGCGGCCGGGTTTTTTCAGCAGCAGGCTGCCGTGTTCTTCGCGCGTTTGGCCCATGCCGCTGTACGTCTCGGCAAAGGTGGCGCGCAGCGTTGACAAGTGGTTGTAGTGCCGGTCGATTTTCTGCGCCAGTTCATGTGTGCCGGGGGCTTGCGCACAGCAAAACGCGGCACTTGGGAGCAGCGCCGCGATAAGCAATCTGGTGCGAAGAGCCATTACTGCAGGGGCTGGGTGCAGCTGGTGGCACCCTTGGGGTCGACCTTGATCTGCTGGTTGTCGTCGGAGCAGAAGCCGCGGTCGCCCGTCTTGCCGATTGCCTGGGGAACACCTGTGATCTCGTACCCGGTGATCTGGTCCTGATTGTTCACGGTCACCTTGCTGCAATTGGTAATAGCAAACGTGTAGCCGGCCTTGTTTCCGCTCGACAGATCCGCCGGCAGAAGACCCGCTGCCGCTGGTGTGGGCGTCGCACCTTTCTCACCACCAAGCGCACTCAGGCTGCAGGCGTAGCCGTTGGCCGGATAGGTCTGCGCATACTGCAACTGTGCTGTCACAATGGCGCGCAGAGACCCCACCGCTGATGTCTCGTTTCCCTGGCGCTTGTAGCGAGTAATGTTCGGCAGCGCAATGGTCACGATGATGATGATGATCGACATCACGATCAGCAGTTCGATAAGGGTAAAGCCTTGTTCCTTCTTGCGCTGCATGTGCGATTCCTCGGTTTGGCGCCTACCGTTGTAGACGGTCGGCGCGGTCATTCGACATCGGTAACTGTACCAGTTCCGGGTGCCGATCTAGCACTGCAGGTCGGCCCGGCCAATGCTCAATTCGCCCAGGTTGCCCAGCAGCGTGAGCGACAGCAGATGGGACTGAAAGAGTTCACCAGCCACGCGCTGGATGTCTCCAGCGGTCACCGCGTCTACCGCTCGCTCGATCTCCTCCGTCGAGGTAAACCGGTTGTAGTACATCTGCTGGCGAGCCAGGTTCGACATGCGCGCCGACGAGCTCTCCAGGCCCAGGATGATGTTGCCGCGGGACTGATCCTTGGCACGCTTCAACTCGTCGTCGCTGACCAGCTCGTTCTTCATCAGCTTTAGCTCTTGCAGGATCAACCGCAGCATCTCCGGCGTCTTCTCAATCGACGTTCCGGCGTACACCGTCATTGACCCTGCATCCCGAAATGGACTCAGCTCGGAATAGATGGAGTACGCCAGGCCCGCTTCTTCACGCACGGTCTGGAACAGCCGCGAGCTCATGCCGCCACCCAGGATGGTATTCAGCAGGTAAAGGACGTAGCGATCCGGTGAGTCGACCGGCGGCGCCGGCACACCCAGGCAGATCTGCACCTGCTCCAGAGATTTCTTCTTCTTCAACGTGATGTGCGGAGTTACGCTTGGAACGGGAAAGGTCTTCAGCGGCGCATCGCCCAGCGGTGCAAGCTGGCCAAAATACCGTGTGACAAGCGAAATCATCTCTTCGTGCTGCAGGTTACCCGCAGCCGAGAAGGTCATGTTGGCCGGCGAAAAACGCTCGGTATGAAACGCGCGGACGGCAGGTTCCGCGAAGGCCGACACCGTCTTGCTGGTACCCAGGATCGACGCTGCAAGTGGATCGTTCTTCCAAAAATTGGCCACATGCACCTCGTGCACCAGGTAGTCCGGGTTGTCCTCATCCATCTTGATCTCTTCCAGGATCACGGACTTCTCCCGCTCCACATCCGTTGGCTCAAAGCGGGGGTTCAGCACCAGGTCCGCCAGAAGGTCCATGGCTGCCGGCACGTTGCTGTCCAGCACCTTGATGTTGAAGCAGATGGTTTCCTTGCCGGTAAAGGCGTCAAGGTTGCCGCCAATGGCATCGGTCTCGCGCGCAAGCTGCTTTGCATCGCGCGTGGTCGTGCCCTTGAAAACCATGTGCTCTACAAAGTGACTCAGACCGTTTTGCGTCGGCGACTCGTCCCGTGATCCGGTGCCAATCCACACGCCCATACTTACGGAGCGCATGTGTGACATCGGTTCAGTCAGCACGGTCAGGCCGTTCGGAAGCAGGGTTTTACGAATGTTTCGGGTAGCACTTGATGCAGTGGCAAGGGTCGCGTTTTCGGCGACGGGAACAGTTTCAACCATCCCTCTATCTTAGTCCGTTTCGTCCTTGCGCGAGATGGGCTCAGCCGCAACCCGATCGAACAGGCGCGCACGCACTTCCGGCCACTCCGAATCGAGAATGGAGTACCACTTTGTATCGCGAGACGAGCCGTCAGGCAGCAACATGTGGTTGCGAAACGTGCCTTCGTATTGCGCGCCGAGCTTCAGCATGGCTGCCTGCGAGCGGCTGTTACCGCGGTGCGTCTTAAGAGCGACGCGGCGCAGGTGCAGTGTCTCAAATGCGTGCTGCAGCTGCAGCAGCTTGACGCGGGGATTCAAACCGCGTCCACGGTAGGCTGGCGCAACCCACGTCCAGCCGATTTCACCGGTCCGGTGGCGTAGGTCTAGGTCGGCAAGCCGTGAGCAGCCGGCGACCTTTGGAGCGCCATGCCCGAGCACCATGGTCGTCCACACCTGTGCTTTACCGCTGTCTGCCGCGGTCAGCGCTCGTCCCACAAAGCCGCCCATCAGCTCCAGTGTGGCTCCACTCTCACTCATCCACGTCCAGGTATCGCCGTCCTGTGCGCGCAGCAGAGCAGGCACGTGATCCGCCGACAAGGGGACCAGCCGGACTCCGAAATCTTCAAGGGTGGGGGTTGCGTTCATGGCCGACCGACGCGCGCCAGGTGCAGCAATGTTTCAGCGACGCCGTCATAATCGTGGCGCAGCAGGTGGCCCTCATGCACATAGTTTCCAGTCACCGGCATGATGCCACGCTCGCGCAGCGTGTTCACGTCGGCCTCAATGGGCGCCTGGCCCTCAGAGGCGTAACGTTGGAGTAACTCCGGTGAAATCGGCGCGGTATTGACCAGCGCGTAATCAAACAGCCGAGCGCCGCAGTGCGCCTCAATGCGGTCCAGGTGTTCTGACGCGGTCAGCCCCAGCGACTCGTTAGCCTGCGTCATCAAGTTGCAGACATACACCCGCGTGGCGCTCGACTGCGCAATGGCCTGCGCGATTCCGGGAACAAGCAGGTTTGTGATGAGCGAAGTAAACAGCGATCCCGGGCCCAGGGTGATCAGATCGGCGCTTGCTATAGCCTCCAGGGTCTCCGGAAGTGGCGGAGCGTCTGGCGGCTCCATTCGCAGCTCGCGAATGGTTTGGCGCGAGGCGGTGATGTTGGTTTCACCGTCCACTACGGTGCCATCCTCCATCAGTGCCGAGAGCCGTACGTCGGTATTGGTTGCAGGATAAATCTGGCCGCGCGCCGCCAGAATTTGCGACGACATCTGCACGGCTTGCGAAAAGTCTCCGCCGGTAATGTGAGTAAGCGCCGCAAGAAACAGGTTGCCGAACGAATGCCCTGCAAGCGAGCCGACGTTGGCCGACTCTCCCTCTGGAAAGCGAAACTGGAACAGCCGCGACAGCAGCAGTTCGTCCTCGCCGAGCGCCGCAATGCAGTTGCGCACGTCGCCTGGCGGCAGCATTCCCAGGTCGCTGCGCAGGCGTCCACTGGATCCGCCATCGTCCGTCACGGTAACAATTGCGGCAAGGTTCGCAACGGGGCAAACACCATCCCCGCAGCCGACTCCCGTGGGGAGCACAGGCTTCACATAGCGCTTCAGGCCGCGAAGCAGAGTTGAGAGTCCCGTGCCGCCGCCAATTGCGACCACGCGAAACGGGCCAGTCTTCTGGGGCATTGAGCGGCTTCCTGCTTAGGCGTCTGGATACAAAAGTTCGGTGAACCGCGGATCGTCCGCCATCTCCTGAAAATCAGAGTCGGCACGCGCCTGGATGCGGTTCCTGCCCTGCAGACGTATCGCCTCAGTCAGCTTATCCAGGCAGGTCTGGGCATCGCCTGTGATCGAGGCCAGAACGGCTAGGCCGTACAGCGCATAATCGGCACTGCTGTCCGTCTGCAGAATGTTGTTGAGCTGTTCGCGTGCGTCTTCAAAGTGCCCGTTGTTCAGCAGCGAGATGGCATAGTCGTACTGCTCCTCTGGACTGCTGAACTTCGCGTCACCCTTGTCTGCCTGTGAAATACACGCAGACAAGTACATCCGGATGCGGTCCGTGAACTCTGGCGGCGCATCCTTCAACAACTGCTCAAAAGCTGGGTGTGCGGCCGAGAAGTTGCCCTGCTGCATGTACGTCACAGCCGTCTGATATTCCTGCAAGACCTTGTCGCGGGCTGCGTCATTCGCCGGCAGAACTGTACCTGCAAGCGTGCGTGGTGACTTGGTTGTAACTGTCGTAGAAGTCGTCTTGGAAGTGCGCGGGGTTTTCGCCGGTGCCATGTTTACGCGATCCTGTAGCCTTCTGGCGATATGTTATTGCCGTATCGTACCGTCTAAACGGTGCGCTCGCCCGGCTTTCAGCGTTTATACGCAAGCGCTTCGGCGTGGTCAAGTACGCGGCCGTCTCACCCACCAGACGCCTCGTCCTGGCATCCTGCATCGTGTGCGCCGACCCTGTACAGAACCGGGTTCGACTCTGCGTCGTTGTACATCTTCATCTGCCGGTACAGCTTGAAGCGGCGTCGGCCCGCAAGTATATCGTTCCACAGCGCATACAAGCATCCGGCAAGATCGGCCGACTGTGTGTGCAGCAGACCAAGGCGAGTGCGACTACGGCTCTGATGCGCCACGTCCGCCGTCGCACGCACTGCTTCCTCGGCCATGTGAAAACGCTTCAGCGACAGGATGGAGAGCCGGTCGGTCATCTGGCCAGGCGTCTCAGAGTTTAGCGGCGCCCCGGCGAGCGGCAGGCCATTGAGTGCCATTGCTTCCAGCATCGTCGCATCCATGCCTTCCACGCAGTCATTGCGGCGCTGATTTGTGCGATCAATGGCACGCTTCACATCTGCAATCTGCTCTGCCGTTGCATGAGGATCGCGTGCGCTGTCCTCCAGATGCCACAGCTCGAAGTTGGCCTGATGCAGAGTGAGCGTTGCGTCCGTCGGTACCGGCTCCTTGCATCTGTGCCACGCCTCGGTGGCCTCATCCATGCGGGCCACAAGTCCATCCGCATCCAGAGCCGGCAGACGGCCCGGCTCCGTCGTCGACAGGTCGAAGAGGCCGGACAGCTTGGCTAGAAGTTCGTCCTGTAGCATGTTACCGATGAGTGTACCGGGAAGCAGGGCTAGTATTGCGGTTGATGCCGATGTACGCCGCGTCCTGGTGTACCGGCTCGGCAGCCTGGGCGACACTCTGGTGGCATTGCCGAGCCTGCACCTGGTGGCTCGCGCGTTCCCCAACGCGGAGCGCCGCATGCTCACCAACATTCCCGTCGCGTCGCGCGCACCTGCAGCTGCGGCAGTGCTGGGTGACTCCGGCCTCATCCACAGCTATGAGAACTATCCGGTAGGTCTGCGTTCGCCGTTGCGCCTGCTGACCGTGCTGCTGCGCCTCCGTCGCTTTCGGCCACAGGTGGTCGTCTATCTCAAAGCCACAACGGATGATGCTGTCGCACGACGCGACGGCATGTTTTTACGACTGACTGGAGCAAAGCGCATCGTCGGCCTGCCGGTCGACCAAGCAAAGCATCAGCCGTTGCAAAACGCCGACGGCACTTTGGAGCCGGAAGCATACCGCTTGGCGCGCAGCATCGGTGCTCTCGGCGATGCTCACGTCGAGTCACGCTCTGCGTGGGATCTGCTCCTGTCAGCTGGGGAAAGAACGCGTGCAGATGTTGCCTTGCAGCCGCTGGCGCAACAACAATTTTTTGCCGTCAGCGTAGGCACCAAGGTGCAATCGAAGGACTGGGGCATTCCCAATTGGACGCGGTTCCTTCAGGCTCTTGCCCTGGCCTATCCGGGCAGGGCGTTGCTGCTGGCCGGAGCAGCAGAGGAGACCTCCGCCACAGAAGCCGCCGGCGAGGGCTGGCGCTCCGTTCCGCACGCCGGCCCCGCAGTTAACGTGTGCGGCCTGCTGTCCCCACGGGAGACGGCGGCGGCCTTTCAGCAGGCGGACCTCTTCATTGGCCACGACAGCGGCCCCATGCATCTTGCTGCAGTCGTTGGTACGCCTACAGTTGCGCTGTTTGCGGCACGTAACAAGCCGCGCACATGGTTTCCGGTCAGTGCACCGCACTGCGTGCTTTACCACCGCGTGGACTGCTGGGGATGTGGCTTGGAGACATGCCTGGAACAACGAAAAAAGTGCCTGCTGTCCATTACGGTCGACGAAGTGCTGCAAGGTGTCCACACCATCATGAAGAGTCTCACAGCGGTACAAATGCAATCGCATCCCCGCGTAGCTGAGCCGGCCATGCCCGCCGGAGAACCCCATGCTGCCTGAGCTTGCAAACGTCTTGACCCTGCTGGAACGGGACTTCGCAAAGCTGCGCATGCTTGTCATCGGCGATCTCATGCTTGACCGCTACCTGACAGGCGATGTCGATCGAATCTCGCCGGAGGCGCCCGTGCCGGTGTTGCGGCAGTCTGGCAGCTATCACCGGCCCGGCGGCGCGGCAAACGTTGCCATGAACCTTGCAGGCCTGGGCGTGCACGCGCTGCTCTGCGGTGCCATCGGCAACGACGCAGACGGCAACGCGCTGCGGCAGAGCTTACACGCGGCCAGCGTCGATACCGGCGCGGTCATCGCCTGCTCACTGCCCACCATCACCAAGACTCGCGTCGTCAGCCGCACCCAGCAACTGCTGCGCCTTGACGTCGAAAGCCGCGACCGCCTCCCACGTGCTGAGATTGAGGCCATCGGCGACGCGGCTCTGAAAGCACTCCCCGGCACCCAAGCAGTTATCCTGTCGGACTACGCAAAGGGAACGCTGACCGAAGACCTGTGCCGACGCGTTATCGACGCCGCGCGCGCCCTGCGTGTCCCGGTGTTCGTCGATCCAAAGGCCCGCGACCTGTCGCGCTACGCCGGTGCCACAACCATCTGTCCTAACCTGCAAGAGCTCTCACTCGCGACCGGTATCCCAGCCCACTCCGCAGACAACATGCTTGCAGCCGCCCATGACCTGCTCGCACAACTTCAAATCGATTACCTGACCGTCACCATGAGCGAGCGCGGCATCCGTGTTCTGCGCCCCGGCCAGCAAGATCTGCACTCGCCGGCCAAAGCGCGTGAGGTGTTCGACGTCTCCGGAGCAGGGGACACGGTCATCGCTACTCTGGCCGCCTCCATCGCCGGCGGCCTGCAGCTTCCGACCGCCATCGAACTCGCCAATCTCGCAGCCGGCATCGTCGTCGCCAAGATCGGTACCGTGCCCGTCACAGCCGCTGAAGTTGTGGCCCAGCTCACCCGTTCGGCGGCCATCACCTCGGCAGAAAAGGTGCTCTCCCGCGACCGCGCAATTGCTCGCGTCAACGAGTGGCGCGATGCCGGTGAAACCATCGTTTTTACCAACGGCTGCTTTGATCTCCTCCACGTCGGTCACATAACGCTGCTTGAAGACTGTCTCCGCTTCGGGTCCAAGCTGGTCGTCGGCATGAACACGGATGCGTCCGTAAGTCGCCTCAAGGGTCCCTCTCGACCCATCGTGGGCGAGGCCGAGCGCGCCAAGGTTATGGCCGCACTCGCCTCCGTCGACCTCGTCACACTCTTCGATGAACCCACGCCGCTGGAATTGATCCGCCTGCTAAAACCGTCCGTGCTGGTCAAGGGTGGTGACTACTCAGTAGAAACCGTCGTCGGTCATGAAGAGGTAAAAGCCGCGGGCGGACGCGTTGAAATCGTTCCCACTGTTGAAGGCTTCTCCACGACAGCCATCGTCCTGAAGATGATGAAGGAGGCCACAGCATGAGCGACACCGCTGACGTCGTCCTTTGTATCGCAAGCTACGAGAAGGGCCAGGCCTTCCTGGAGCAGGCCGCCAGTCTCGGTGTCAGCACCATTCTGCTCACGGCAGAGAAACTCCGCGACGGCCGGTGGCCCCTGGCAAGCATCGCTGAAGTGCACACCATGTCCGACACCGCAGAGCCCGCAGAGATCCTGCATCGCGTCCAGGCCCTCGCACGCCACACCCACATCGCACGCGTGGTCGCACTGGATGAATTTGACCTCGAGGCCGCTGCCCTCGTCCGTGA
Organism: Acidobacteriaceae bacterium; assembly: GCA_903642225.1. Classification (GTDB taxonomy): domain Bacteria; phylum Acidobacteriota; class Terriglobia; order Terriglobales; family Acidobacteriaceae; genus Terriglobus. The sequence goes on from CAHJWI010000004.1 coordinate 18,406, forward strand.
AGACCTGCGCCTGCCCGGCATGGGCCAAACTACCACGCGTCATTTCCGCGACAAGCTCGCTATGCGCTTTGCCGCGCAACGTGCCGGCCTGGCAGTGCCGGAGTTCGTCTCTGCCCTGAATCACGAAGATCTGCGCAGCTTCATTGAGGCAGTGCCTGGGCCGTGGCTCCTCAAGCCGCGCACCAGCGCGTCCGCCATCGGCATTCGCTCCATCGCCACTCCGCGCGAGCTCTGGCGTACGCTGGACGAACTCGGAGAGCGTGCCGCGGAGTTCCTGCTGGAACGCTTTGTGGAGGGAGATGTCTACCACGTGGATTCCATCTGCTGGAACCGCGCGCTCCAGGCCCAAGCCGTGCACAAGTACGGCGCGCCGCCCATGTCGCTCATGCAGAACGGTGGCGTCTTTACTACCCGCACCGTACCCCGCGGGACGGACCTATCCCGAACTCTCAAGGCGCTCGACGCGGAGCTCGTACCCGCGCTCGGCATGGTCAGCGGCGTCACCCATTCGGAATACATTCATTCGCGTGCAGACGGCAAACTCTATTTCCTCGAAATTGCGGCACGCGTTGGCGGCGCCTTTATTGCAGAGCTGATCGAGTTCTCCACAGGCCTCAACCCGTGGCGGGAGTGGGCCAAAATCGAATGTGCCCTCCTGCGCCGGCAGGAGTACAGCGTGCACGAGGTTCTGCAGGACTACGCCGGTTCGGTGCTCTGCCTGGCCAGGCAACAGCGACCGGATCTGGCCCCCTACACCGCCGACGAAATCGTGTGGGAGCTGGACAAGGAACACCACGCAGGTCTCATCGTCCGGTCACCCTCGCCCCAGCGTGTGCGTGAGCTTACTGAAGAGTATGCCCTCCGCTTCGCCTCGGATTTTTGTGCCGTGATGCCCGCCCCCGACAAGCCCACCTCATAAGCGCATCCGTCCGTACGTCCGATGGGTGCGCGTGCGAAGATCGCCCCTTCGTGGCAGGATGTCGTATTCTAAAAGCAGTGAGAGCGTAGCTCAGTTGGTAGAGCATCGCCCTTTTAAGGCGTTGGTCCTGGGTTCGAGCCCCAGCGCTCTCACCAGCTTCCCTCCGAGCTACCCATGGTGGAAAGTACTTGAGTCTCCTCACAACGACAAAGGTATGGCACATGGCCTTGAACCTCAAAGGCCCTTTGCGATTCCGCTCTTAGCTGCTTAGCCAAGAAATGACGCGCAGCTCACGAAGCGCACGTTCTTGGCACAGAGGGGCCAGCTGTGATGTCTGCCGTCTTGTTCCAAAACTCAACTGCCTCATCAATCAATAGACCCTGTTCTTGCTGCCGCAACGTGTAGGCCCGCAAACAGATCCGTGCCTGGTGCTCGCAGTCAACACTCGTCGGCTCGACCATTTGTTTGCCCGCCCTGTGACCACAACCGAAGATTGCACTTCAACATCTTGTCCCGGCTGACAGGACGTGCGGAGCTGTTGCTTGCACGGCTACGACGTCTTGCTTTGGGCTTCGCGGCTCAACAGACAGAGGTCATCCGTATCGGACTTAAGCTACTGGTCACACGTAACCTAAGTCCGATACTGTCACTATGCCTTGGGTGGTGCGATGGCGTCGGTGGCTGCTTTCGCTATTCGGAACTTCACCGTTGTCTTCGCAGCAATTTTGATCTGTTCGCCCGTGGCGGGATTGCGGCCCATACGCTCCTTGCGTTCTGCTTTCACAAGCTTGCCTAGTCCCGGTACCGTGAACTCGCCTGTCTCACGTGTCTGCTCTGTGGCCATGTCCGTCATCGCGTCGAAGAACGAAACGACCTGCTTGGGTTGCACGTTCAGCTTCTCGGCCAACGCCTTGACGATCTGGGTCTTCGTCATCTTTCCTGTTGAGAGGGGTGCCGTTTCCTGTGCTGCCTTCTTCGTTGCCATCTGATCTCCTTGCACTTTCACCCTCATTCTACGGACGTCCTTCGCCATGGACGAGAAAGTCGCACTGTGACCTGTAAACGCTGCCGCGTCGCGATGGTGGAACTGAAGGGTCACATTTTTCATGGCAAGCGGAAGTTCCGCTGTCCTCAGTGCCAACAGACCAGGATGAAGAAGCCCCTCAAGCGAACAAATCGCTGACGATAGGAGCGTTTCTCACGACAACCCATACATCGCGACATGACCTCTTCACAACAGCTCGTTGGTATAGGCCACTCACTTGCGCGACTTCAGGACCTCAACCCGCCCACTTGGGTGCAGCTGCGACGGCTTCCTGCATCTGGTTTCTGGGAGCAAACGCGTCTGTACGTCGGCGGTCCGACCACCGCTGCTCCTCTCAGTCACAAGAGAGCCGGTCCTCATCTGTGAGGTAGCCGGCACATGAAAAGCTGATATCTTCGCCTTCTCAGAACGTACATCTGGGCCATAGCCCTTGCCGCGCAGCAACTTCGATGTGAGACTCCGCGTTCTCCTATGAAGTTTTTAGCTCTTCACTTATACCGAAACTTCGTTGCGGACCATATCTCCTAACGCCGCAAGGCTGTCTGACTGGTTCACGGCATTGTTTTGGTATCTTGCCTTGGCATACTGCAATTGCTTCACCTGCTCCGTTGACAAGGGGCAAGCAGACCCCAACTGGTGGGCGACAAGGGCAACGTGTGCGAGGTGCTCGACGGTTTCCATTCTCATAAAGGCTTCAAGAAGCGTCGCGCCATAGCTCACGGCACCGTGATTTGCCAAAAGGATTGCATCGTTCGTTGCAAGATATGGACTCAGGCTCGCTGCCACCTCTTGTGTTCCCGTCGTCGCATACTGGGCCAAGGGGACAGACCCCAGCGTCATGACCGCTTCCTGGCAAAGCATCTCATCAAGAGCTCGCCCAGAGCAGGCAAAGGCGGTTGCCGTGGCAGGATGAGCATGGACCACTGCCGCCACATCGGAACGCCCCTCATAGACAGCAAGGTGCATACCGATCTCGCTGGTCACGTTTCTTGTTCCGGCTAAAAGACGGCCCTGCAAATCCACGATCACCATGTCGGTCGCCTTCACCAGTCCCTTGCTCATTCCCGTTGGCGTGACGAGCAGGCTTTCGCTACCCAGGCGAACCGACAAGTTTCCCGACGTGCCTGGTGTAAACCCGAGACGCGAGAGCATGCGGCTGAATCGCATCAGCTCGCGGCGCAACTGTTCTTCCTGCCTGAAATCCTGCTGTGTCGACATTCACCTTCCTTAGCTTTGGAGAATCTTGAATGGGACAGGTTCCGGCTGCTCGACTGTCTTTGGCGAAAGAGTGCTTCGCAGCTTCCGAAATGCCTTCCCGAAGCGGTCTGAAGCCATGAAGAGGTGTCCCGCTGTCAGTCCACCTACGACTTTATAGTGGCCCACGGCTGCAAGTCCCATCGACGCAATGCAGCCACATTGGGAGCAATCTGGATTGCCGCCAAACTGACACGGTGTGATCTGGGTCTTTAAATCGGCCGAGATCGTTTCAGTAGTTCTGGCAAAGATACACTCTTCCGGGCTCGCCGGAGGTGTGGCAATCTCATCGATGACGATGTCGTGCATATCCAGCTTGGGGAACATGGGCCGCAACCGTCGCAACTCACCCATGACGAGAAGTCGCTGTGCGGGCGTCAAGATCTCTGGATCGGTTGCACCTCTCTGGGGAGTGAATAGACTGAACCAGATCTTCCGAATTGCAGGGTTGACACTCCAGAACGCAAGAAACTCCTCCAGGTAGCCGGGTCTCGACGCAATTTGGGAAGTGATCGTAGAGTGAATTGTCACGTGTGAGCCGACGATGTTTTTCAAAATCCGCTCGTACGTGGCGGGCTTGCGCCGCTCGTCATGCTCTGGCTGCAGACCGTCAATCGAAACAACAATGTTCAGCTTCTTGTATTTGTTCCACTCTGCGGGGATGATGCGAAACGCGCTGGTAACTACCTGAACGTGTATGCCACGGGCCTCGATCTGCGGAAGAAGCTGCTCCAACTCGCGATAGCGGACAAATGGGTCACCGCCGACGAGCGAAACATGCAACGGCTTAAGCTCATCGAGCAGCGCAAGAGTACGCGTGACCAACTCCTCGCCTTTGAAGTCAGACAGCTGACGCAGCAAAGTGTCGCTGCCAAGATGGGCGGCGTCGAAGGCATAGCAGCCAGGACAGCGCAGAGGGCATTCCTTTGTAATCTCGATAGAAAGCGAAGGAGCACGGCCGGCCAAGATAGTAGCCCAGGCATGAAGCACTTCAAGTTTTTGCATTTTTCCTCTCCGGAGGTCGGCTCTTGGAAGGGCGATCTGATGAATTATGGCTAAGAAGGCTCACGCAGAGCCGCCTCGGGCACGGAACGATCAATCACACTTGAAGAGGTTGGTTGTAAAAGCTCAGCGCCGGACAAGCGCCTGGCTCACCGGCAGAGTCGCAGTGAACACCGGAAACAGATTTCCGGGCAAGGCTGTCCGCCTTATTGAAGGCCAGACCAGACCAGCTTTTGAACGCTGAAAATAACGATACACAATGCCTAGCCATCGATGCGAGCAGCAGAACCAGACACAACATCGTAATCAGGAACAGGAAACTTAGCTCGAGGTCAGGACGCCCCTGAAGAAAGCCGTCCAGGGCCCAACACTGCTCGGTCCATGGCATCAACAGAACAATCAGAGCTGCAAGCGAAATCAGAAAATGACCGACAAAAGCGTGTAGCTGCCAAACCTTGTCTTTCTCTGATCCCACTCCATGACGGCCTGCTCGCAAACGTCCCCACATTTCTCCCTAATATACTCTCGAGCTGGCGGTTCAGTCCCTCCAGGGCCCACTGGAATTTGTTCTTAGGATATGTACTGGATGTCGCATTGTAGGAAAGACGAGTGACATGAACCAACTCACGGGCATCATTTCGCCCGCGGGAAAGACGGCGTCTGGTATCCAGGAAGCGGCACAACTGCGGGCACAGGTTTCGGCACACCAGGTGCAACTTGCCGCACTCCTGCAAAACGAGACGGAACAGAATCCGGACGTCCATCGTGTTCGCCGCGAATTGGGAAGCTTGCAGGCACAGATCGTACAAATGGAGAAGAGTCAGACTGGCGGTCTGGTCGGTGCGCCGTCGAACCTTCAGGTCCCCGCCCTCGAACTGGAATATGTACGCAAGCTGCGTGAGGTCAAGTACCACGAAACCCTGTTTGACATCGTTTGGATGAGGCGCAGGACGCGCCCCTGCATGCTCCCCGGGGCTCTGGGCCGCGCCGACGCCCTTCACGTCTTCTACAGCGGGCTGCCCTTGCTGATACTCTCGTGCGTCGCCATCCCGGGGCTTGCTCCGCGATGGCGGCGGGTGTGGCTGGGGCGCTGGTATTGCTTGCAGTGCAGGTACAGGTGACAAACTACCTGGTCTATCTCGGGCTCATGCACGACGTGATCCGACACGTGAGAACGCCGGTGCAGCAGACCATCGACATCGGCCGGTTGCGAAAAGAGACCGGAGGCGAGGCAGTGTCCGCGCCGGTGTTATACGCCATCTCCGAGCCGGATGATGCAGCGCTGCGCGCTGCGCACCTGCTGGTGGCCGATCCGGCTCCAGGCTTGGCGGAAATCTGGGACACCCCATCGGAGCAGCGGCACGTGAAACGCATGCGGCAGTCCAACTGGGCCCTGGTTCCGGAGGGCGACTGGCGGACGATCGAAGGCGTCGGCCAGGGGCGTTGGGCGCGCAAGGAGAAACCGCTTACTCACTGGTGGAAGTGGCCCGTACGAACCACTGTCCATGCACTGTTGGGGTTGAAGTACCCTGAGCGACACCCGCCGTTTGTGCTAGGGGAGGTGACATGGAATGAGTTGCAGGCGAACTGGCAGGCGGTGGCTAATCAGGACCACCTGCTGCTGTATCGGCGCGTGCGTTAGGTTCTAAGAAGCATGTGAGGGGGGGCATCTTGGAAGCGCTGTGAGGCGCCGGAGGTGCTCACGCTTCCACCGGCTGGGACGTTGCACTTCGGTCCATGCTCACTTCTGAGCACGTAGATGTCTTTTAAGACACTTAGAACGTTGACGGCAGGATCCTGCATCTAGAAGTTGTCCTCCACGTAGCTGGCCCAGAAAGCTTGGCAGGGTCCAGCTCTGAATAAGTTTGCCCATAATCATGCAGCGACCTCCTTCTGTGCAAGCTGTTCGTAAATCTTGGTGATACTTTCGGTAGTTTGACTTAGCGTGAAACGCTCAATCACTCGTTCGTAACCCGCATGCCCCATCTGCGCCGCCAGCGACGGTGATTCAAGCAGTTTGGCGATTGCTTCGGCCATTGCAGAAGCGTTTCCCATCGGAACAAGTATGCCTGTCTCACCATCAACAACCGTCTCCGGTACTCCACCCCCATTGGTCGCGACAACGGGCTTGGCAGTGGCCATTGCTTGCACAATTACTTGCCCAAATGGCTCTCCGACCGTCGATGCGTGGACGAGCATGTAGAAGCGTCGAATGATCGAGGGAACATCTGACTGGAAGCCGCTGAAGCTGACCACGTCCTCAAGCCCCGCAGAGAGGACCTTCTCTCGCAGTTCAGCCTCATATGCCTGTTCACCAAACAAGGCACCCCCGACGATCTGAAATTGCACATTGGGCCATTCTTTCCGCAGAAGTCCGGCCGCCTCAATGAACACGTGCTGCCCTTTCCAGGGACAGATCCGACCAACCAGGCCGACGATCCTCCGAGGGCTTTCAGTCAGTTCGGGATCGGGCGCTGGGTGGAACTTACTCACGTCGACCCCGGACGGCACTGCTGCACTCGGCGTCCCACGGAGATCGAGAGTAGCAACCGTTGCCCGCGAATTTCCTACGACGAAGTCGGGCAGCCATCTGCCAAGTTTCCTCACGACGAAAACCATTCTCGGCGGAAGATAGTCGTCCGCAATACGATCCCTCAGGTGCCAGATGACTTTCTTCCCAGCAAGCCGACCAGCGATGCCGCCAAGTATCGACGCCTTCAAAGAATTGGTGTGAATGATGTCGATCTCATGCCTTTTTACAAACTTGGCAAGCAGTCGGATGTAACGGACGAGCGAGAGCAGCACTGTCACATTCTGAAAGCTGGCCCTTCCGATCGCCGCTCTTCGGGCCTCGGAAACCTCCCTGGGCATCAAAAGATGATAAAGAGGTACCGCACCTTCAAGCAGGTCGTCTAAAGGACCGTGCGAGGCAAGGAGCACGACCGGATCAACACGCGTTCGATCCAACCGCCGAACGAGTTCCACAAGAGCGATCTCACCCCCACCTAACTCAGCTGTGTGGTCATAGAGCAGAACACGGACGGACCTGTTCGACATGGCTCTCCCTTGCTTCTGCGTTTCGAAGTTGCCAACTGGAGCGTCCATTCAAGAACGCTGCTGCCGGTGCTGTGGCGGACTAGCGTTAGCATACATTCTGAACCGGCTACGCATCGCACACCTTGTACTGAGGAGACTTCAAAGTGACCGAAAGCCCTGTCTACATCCAACCTGGGTTGCTTGCTGACATTGCCAGGAAGATTCACGCGCAACAGAAGGTGTCATGACACGCTTGATATTGTCTGATGGACCGACACCGCTCTTGAAAGAACCGGCAGCCGGTGCAACATGCGCCCCGCCCACCTCTGCAGCTTGGCTTAGCTCTACCCAGGCAAAAATATCCCTGATGAAATCTGTCACACAAAGTTTGTTCATGATCTGCGTAGCTAGCGTCGCCACATCAGCGCGGGCCACCACCTTCTATGTGGCCAACAATGGCAGTGACTCGAACCCAGGTACGTCACAAAATTCCCCGTGGAAAACAATAAGGAAAGCGAATCAGACCCTTTCTTCACTCCGTCCAGGGGACTCCCTCCTCTTCAGGTCGGGCGATGTATTTCGTGACGACTACCTCCACTGTTCCAACGTCACGAAAGCTCAGGCTGAAAGTGAGAACACACAGCCCTGCTTCGGCAAGCAGAATGCTCCCATCACCATCTCCTCCTACGGACCCGGCGCTAAGCCGATACTTGATGGTGCGGACCCGCTGTTAGTCACATGGACTAGACTCGCTGGAGCTACCTTTCAGGCTACCCTTTCAGGTCCCATGCCTGCCAAGTTATACGTGGACTCTCCAATCACCATGTCAAATCAGCTGCTCCCTGTACCGAACAGCGCGGGGGAGTACTCAAGCACCCAAACATATAACTCCTACGATGCAGTCTCAAGCAATAACAGTCTGTATGTAAGGGGTCCAAGGCCTAACTCTATAGTCGCGCCCTTGAATGACTCATCAGCGTGGGTGAAACTTACCAACGACAACCCAGGCAATCGGTCGCAGACATTCCCTGTTCAAAACAGCGGCTTGCAAAATGTGGAATCCACCCCAGGCAGCTGGTATGCGACCGGTAACCGCATCTTTATCCATCTTCTAGATGGCTCTGATCCTAACCGGCATACCTTTGAAGGTACATACAGACCATATGGGGTTCTTCTTGAGGGCGCCCGCTACTTTGTCGTGCGTGGACTCACCATCGAACATGTCTCACAATCTGGCGTGCTGAGTGTGCCCTTCCTTACGCACAATCAAGGACCGCAGCCAGGGGAGCACATCCAGATAGAGGACAACACCATCTTTAATTATGGCTCAATCACAAACGACGGCTTGCCTCTTCAGGAGCACCGCAACCCTCTCCAGGGGGGGGTCGTCATCCGAGCGGGTGGCGAATATTCCCCGCACCTGATCACAGGTGCCCTCATTCTTCATAATCGTGTTGGAACAATGGACTGCTACTTTGGCCTTCGTGGCCAGAACTTTCAGGCCGGCATCATTGCATCAGGTATTGACGCTGGAGGGCCCGCAAACGATACCGTTGTGCAAGAAAACTTTGTATCGACCGTGAACGCTGAGGGCATCATCTACAGCACCATCGGTCTCTTTTCAGATCCAAAAGGCGACCGCCTTTTAAACAATGGTGGTCGTGTTACCGGTAATGAGCTTACGAATAATCAGGGCAATCTCTTTTTCACGGCCACAGCAGGCGGTATCGACGATCACAATACAATCCACCATAGCTTTGGTGAAGGTGTTCAAACGGGAGGCCACTCCACGAGCACCGCTAACGCACCTCAAATTCATTCCTTTGACCTGCTCTACCACATCGGCAAGAGTGCGAGTGGAGTGCTTTTCAACGGCTTCGATTGCAACGGCGGCTTTGCCAACGGCTACTGGCTGAACAATACCGTCTACGACACCAACTCCGCTGCCGTCACGTTCGAAATCGGATGCGACTCGGCGCATGTTCACAACAACATTTTCGAACAGGACGTCCTCCGATTTCCCGAGCGGGACGTTATTAATCCATCGTATCTGCTGTACTACTCCACAGGGTCAGCGCACAAAAATACGGACTTCAGTCACAATGTATGGGTCCCCGGCCCAAATCGCACCCCATTTCACGGATCAGCCGACAGCTTTAGCTGCACCACCTTCTTCGCAGCATGGCCGGATATCGACTCCGAATGCCGAAGCGGACCTATGTTTAGAAACCCGGAGACTGGTGACTTCTCTTTGCTCAGTGCGGTGAAGCAGGCACTTAAAGGTCAATCACTCGGGGCTAAGGGCGGCAGCTAGCTGACCGTTACTAAAGCAAAACGGGTTCCTTGTCGAAAGCCCACGAAGGCCTGAGCCACGGTTGCGAGCGCGTTAGTCGCGCTCGCAATCGTAGTGTTCGTGTGTAGGCCCGACACATTTTCGAGCTACTGTAAAGCTCCGCTAGTGGTTCCGCTGATTCCCGCACCGATTGCGGGCGAAGAGGACAGAAGGTGGAAGTCACCGGCGTCGGGATTGACGAATCCGGCAGATGCCACGTTTCCAGAGTATCGATCCGGCCAAGCTTGCGAAAAGGTGCTCCAGGCATAGCTCAGAGCTGTGCTGTGATAAGGCATTCTGTTGGCGCCAGCAACCCACAGATTGTTTGAGAAGTCCGGATGGTTATCCCCGATTCCGTGAACAAAAAACAGTAGATAAGACGGATTGACCATATCGAAAGCGGGAAATCTAAGACCGGATTGATCAAAGATGTTGTTGTGCACATGGGGACTGGTGCAGCCGACGTTCCCCGTTCCTTCGAACGTGATGGCGGCGGAATTTGTGTCATACACGGTGTTGTTAAGCCAGTAGATGCCAGCCGCAGGGGTCGTGCTATTGCAGTCGAAGCCGTTGAACATCATCCCGTTTGCACCCTTGCCCAGGTGGTAAATCAAATCAAATGCGTGGGTCTGGGGCAGGGAGGTTGTGCTAAGAGAGCCACCTCCGCTCTGCACCCCTTGACCGTAGCTGTGGTGGATGATGTTGTGATCTTCCATGCCACCTCTGGTAGCCGTGAACAGGATATTGCCTTGATTGTTGGTCAGTTCATTACCCGTAACGCGGCCGCCGTTGTTTAAAGGCATGCCAACTGATTGATAAACGCCAATGGTGTCATAGATGATACCTGCGGAATTTGTAGTCGAAATATAGTTGTTGGAGATCACTATGTGATTGGCAGCTCCGCCACCATCGATTCCGACCGCGACGATGCCTGCTTGATACTGTGTTGCGCCACCTCTCAAGGCGAAATAGGCATCCATCGTTCCCACTCTGTTTTGGGAAATGAGATTACCTCGCAGGAGATGCGGGCTATACTGCCCGTTGCAACGGATCAGGATGCCTGCTTGAACCCAGCTGGCATGTTCTTGTAGCGCAGCATGGTCAAGAACAATATTTCCGTAATTCCAAACATCGTTCCCGATAATTTTGTTGTATTCCCCCGCGAAGTAGCTGTTCCTGTCTGATGGAAATGTAATCTGCGCAATTCCACTCTCCCGCACGTGTTCTACGGCCAGACCGGTCACGGTGACGTAATTGGTACCTTCGAGCAAAACACCATAGGAGCGCCTCGTGCCTTCGAAGTTATGCAGGCTGGGATCGGAACCGTCTAATAAGTGGACGTATAGTGTGCTTCCACTAACATACCAGGAACCCGGAGTCGCCAGAACGTTAGAAACACCCGTGTTGGATGGAAGAAAGGTCTGCGAGGTGTTGCCAGCAACGGTGTTGGTCAGATTAGCCCAAGATGTCAGATCAGTAACAGCAGTACCGCTCGCAGGTGACATAGCGCCGTATACATATAGGGAACCGCCACTCAGCACCGCATCGAGGTACGAGTATGTAGCCGAGGCGCTATAGCTGCCAACATAGTTAGGCACGGGCAAGAGCTGGGTTGATTGTGTGACTGCGCTGTCCACGAAGAGCTTGCTTGGAGCGTCACCGGTAAAGGAAGCCGTGTACGTACTTCCTCCGATGGAGCTCCACTCGAGCACGAGCGGATCGGCACCATCAATGACAGGTTTGGCGAGCGACGCTAGACCATAAGACCCGATGGTAAGTGGAGCACTTGAGGAGCCCGAGCAGATTGGTGGCTTTGAGGCTGTGGTCATGCCGGAAGACACCCTGACATCGTTTAGGCACTCAATAAAAGCGTCTCGCCATACTCCGCCTCGCTGAAAAAGCACCGAGTCTCCAGGTTTCAGTAGAGGGAGCATGTTGTTCACCTTGGAAACTGTCTTCCAAGCAAGAGAAGGAGACGTTCCACTGTTTGAATCGGTTCCTGCAGTGGAGACGTAATAGGCGGTAGCAGACCAGGCGTGCGTGGAAGCGATGGTCAGCACCATTACAAGAGCAAAAAAACGCGCGTTGCGCAGCGACACAGTCATATCTACCTTCCCGTAAGTGAGCTAAGGGCAACAGTGGAATTCGATTTGCGGGGTGCTTGATTCACTTTGTAACTGCCCACCGGCCGCAGCAAACTCCCAACAAAGTGGCAGGAACGTACCACCTTTGTCGTCTATCGGCGACAAGCGGGTCCAGAAGCAGTCGCAGGCACGAATCTGTTTAGGAGGCAAGAAAGCACATTGCGTGGAGATTGCGGCCGGTGACACCTTTGCGCCTTCGAGGCGGCAACATCACGGCTTCGCTCGTCACCTGTTGGCGTACGGCTCCGCGCAATGCATTCTCATCTTTGCCGTCTCACAACGCATGGAAGTGCCAGCCTCTCGCGCGTCGAGCGAGCCGCTGGTTTGTTAGCCCTCTGTTGCAAACTCACATATCTGGCAAAAAACAAAGCTTTATCTCTTCGAGTTCCACTGCATTCGCCCTGTAATCCGGCTGCTCGAAACAAGTACCAGGGCAACTTGGGCGAGGATCGCTCAGGCGGCCAGCATCGGCCGGTCACCATACGACGGTGCGTATAGGTCTTTTAATCTGCCCTGATGCTGGTAGACTTGTCGTACTTGCGATCAACGGAACGCTCCTGGCGTCCAGGTCGTCAACGTAGATGGCCGTGAGCACTCGTAACTGGGCTGGAGAGCATTCGTTCGAAGCGACCGATTAAATCGAACCAGTTGTTGCAGCGGGGGTAGATTTGTCCAATTTGGAGATCCGTCAGTCCGGAGACTTCGTCGAAAGTGGCGGTCCGAGCCTGTTGACCACGTTGCTGCGTCACAAAATCCTGTTTCTTTCGGTGTTCCTGGTCGGATTTACGTTGACAATGCTCTATGTTTTTGTCAGCCCAAAAAAGTACGAATCTGATATGAGCCTCCTCGTACGAAACGAGCGAAAGCCTCAGGTTCTTTCATCCGAGGCCACCCTGGGTGGTTCCTCCATCGTCAGCGATGTGACGGAAGGGCAACTGTATTCGGAGGTCGAAATACTGGGCAGTGCCGATGTTTTGGATGAGGTCATAGAGCCGGGATGGAACAACATCCCAGTTACGACGCGTCCGCAAGCCCAGGTCGCTGCACACCAGGTCAAGGTCGACAAACTCCGCAAGCACCTGACAATCGAGGCTGTAAAGAAGTCCCATGTGATCGACGTTAGCTACATCGCGAATGATCCCGTTGACGCAAACAAGACCCTGAATCGCGTCCTTAAGGCATACCTCATCCATGAAGCCGCTGTGACGTCGGAGTCTGGCGCGTCTTCGTTTTTTAGCAATGAAGCCCGCCGTTACAAGCAGGAGTGGAATGCTGCACAGGAGAAGCTGGCCACGTTCCAGCAAACACATCACCTGACCGCAATTCAAGACAAGGAGACCGAGTTGGCCACCGCCACCGCGGAAGCCTCCACCTTGAAAAGGGCGGCAGATGCTGAGCAGGCGGAGGTAAGTCACAAAGTCCTCTCAGAGCAGCAGCAACTCGCCGCGACTTCGAAGCGCGAAATCAGAACTCAGCGCGTTATGCCTGCGACCGGGTCGCTTGATCAACTGAACACCCTACGTACACAACTCATGGTTCGGCGATCTCAGCTTCTAACCGCGTACCAGCCGAATGACCCCTTGGTGAAGCAGGTCGATGCGCAGATCGCGCAGGCCAATGCAGAACTCTCCAAGTCCCAGGCGATGAACACCACAGAGGAGTCGACGGATGTTAGTCCAAAGTGGCAGGCGCTTGACCAGGAACTAGCAGACGATCGCTCGCGTCTGAGTGCCGTTTCGGCTCGGGGCAGTGCCATTGGTGGCCAAATTGGAGTGTTACAGGGTCAAATGAAGCAGATAGAGGCCGATGCTGCCGTCTTCAACACGCTTCAGCAAGAAGTTGCGACTGCATTCGCAAACTATCAACTCTACGTTCAAAAGCGCGACGCTACCGGCACATCGGAAGCAATGAATGCGGGCGGCTTGATCAACATAGGCGTAAGCCAGGCTCCGACCTTTGCTCTTGGTCAGGTCCGGCCAAGAACCTTGATCGACACTGTTCTGGGCTTGGCCACAACCTTGCTCCTCAGTTGGTTCGTTGTGTATAGGGCAGAGGCGAGTCGCCGAACAGTCTCGAATTTGTCTGAACTACAAAACGTCTCCAAGTACCCAGCCCTAGCTGCCTTCGCTCTGGGTCCGACCGGGCCCGGCGAACACTCTATCAGTGGTAAAAAACCCGAAGTAATCTATCCGACTACGGCGGCCTGACCGCATAATTTGTTTGGCGCACTCCGATGCCTGTGTCTGATCAGCTTAGATAGAGAGCGTATCCTGTTCCGCGACAGCACAAACTATGAATTACTTCTATCGGCGTTGTTCCGCCCATCGCGCGAGGATTGTAGGGGAATCGCCATCGGTGTCACTGCGCCTCATCGGGGAGCGGGTATCTCCTCCGTTTCTGAAAGGCTTGTCGCTCAACTGGCGTCACGCACCAGCGCGCCAATATTGATTGCTCATCTGAACGCCTTGCGAAGCGTCCGCGGGTCTGCAGATGAAGTTGCTGCCAGGCTTCGTTCTACAGCAGTCCCGACCGTCCAGGAGTTTGCGAACTCGGACCAGCTATCCGGTCATTTGGAATCGTGGCAAGACGGCCGCCAGAAGATCGACGTTCTTGAAATCTTACGCGACCGGTTCACCTATATTGTGCTGGATTGTCCAGCACTGAGCTCCGGTTCTGACACGCTGACGGTTGCACCAACGCTTGATGGCCTTTTGCTGGTCGTTGAAGCCAACAAGACGTTAATAGACGAAGTTCGTTCGGCGGAACGACAGATTACGCGCGCCGGAGGTCGGCTTCGCGGATCTATCCTCAATAAAGAGATTCATCACCTTCCACGTTGGAAAAGGCAAACGGAGGTCTAGTGCGCGCTGTTCGACTGATCGCGGTTTTCTTACTGTTGGTGAACGCTGCAGGCGTCTTACGATCGCAACAGCAAAACCTAAACCGACCAACGTATCACCTGCACGCTGGCGATACGCTGGCGCTGGATTTTCGTTTAAGCCCGGAGCTGAACCAAACCGTCATCCTAGACCCGGATGGCTCCGTCAGTCTGCAGATTATCGGCCAGGTGCGTTTGGCAGGTCTAACCCTCGATCAAGCCCGATCGCTGATCCTTGAGAAAGAGGCGGACCACCTCAAGAGTCCTGAGCTGACTCTGCAACTCACCAACTTCCAGCATTTCTATGTGGTCGTGGCGGGTGAAGTTTATCTCCCGCAAAAGATTGAGCTCAGGGAAGACCTCACAGCTCTTCAGGCGGTCATGCTCGCTGGAGGCGTCAAGATTTCCGGACGAGAGACACAGGTCTTGCTCTATCGAAAAGTCAGTGCGGAATACGCGGAAGTTCACCAACTGAACATGCGTATGCACAAAACATCCGACCTCAAGAACGACATGGGCCTCCAACCGGGGGATCTGATTTTCGTCCCGAGAAATAAGGTAGAAAGTGTCACACGGTACGTTCGTATCGTCGGATTTGGCTACAACTTCAATCCATCCGCGTTTTGAGCCCGATCTACCGACACAACCTTCCGAGCTTGTGAAAACGCCAGCATTCTCACAAATACCAGCACTCGCTCCAAACATTGAGACATAGGAGTTTTGGCCAGCTTGATTCTTCGCGAGGAAAAGCCGACTGAAAAGGCACCTTCGGTACGCTCCGGCTCTTCACGGGGCGTAAAGACGGTTGGTCAAACCCTTATCTCTCGGGTTGCCATCCAGGGCCTGAACGCAGGTACTGGGGTCTTGACTGCCCGCCTGCTGCTGCCCGCCGGCCGCGGAGAGCTCGCCGCCATCACGCTGTGGTCTCAGTTTCTTGCCGGCCTGGTAAGTTTCGGCCTTCCAAGCGCCCTGATTTTCTACATCCGCAGCCGGCCCGAGCGGACGCGTGAACTTCTTGGCAGCGCACTCGGTCTCAGTACTTTGCTCTCGGTCGTGGTTGGTGTCATCGGCGCCTTCTGTATGCCAAGTTGGCTAAGGCAATATCCGCCGTGGGCCATCCACACAGCGCAATGGTTTTTGCTTGTGACACCTTTGTGCAGCGCCGTCGCCGTTCTTAGGGCTGCGCTTGAAGCGAACAATGCGTTCACCACGTCGAACTTTGCACAACTGCTGAATCCTGTGGCAACCTTGGCCTTTCTGCTGGTGTTGCTCGCCTTGCACCGGTTCAATACCTTCACGGCTTCCTGCGCGTACATCTTTGCCATTGTGCCCGTGCTCACGCTGCTGGTTTGGCAGGCCAGGCACCTTCTCGTCAACCAAAGCCTGCCAAGCGTCTCGTCTTCGCGGCTTCTGCTCACATATGGATTGCGCTCCTACGGGATAGATCTTCTTGGAACGCTTGCGCTCCAAGTCGATCAGGTTCTTGTTGTAGCGTTCCTGAAGCCGAGTGACCTGGGTGTGTATGTGGTCATGTTGAGCTTGTCTCGAGTACTCAACGTCTTTCAGGCGTCTGTCGTTATGGTGCTCTTTCCAAAAGCCGCAGGCCTTTCGCAAGATGTTGCAGTTGCGCTCACGGTCCGCGCAGCTCGCGTGAGCCTGTTTTTAACTGGTGCCTGTGCCGCGGCGATCGCACTCATCGGTCCGGGACTGTTGCAGCTCTTCTATGGAAAGGCATACGTGCACGCCGTGGGATCGCTGCGTTTGCTGCTCCTTGAGGTGACAATCTCGGGTTGTGTGTTTGTATTAGCCCAGGCTTTCATGGCTCTCAACCGTCCAGGGACGGTGACTCTGCTGCAAGCTCTGGGGCTTGCTCTAAGTGTCCCGCTGATGTTGCTGCTCATTCCTCGGTTGGGAATACTTGGGGCAGCGTTTGCTCTTCTCATTTCAACGTGCACACGTTTCATCTTCATCTATTTCGCCTTCAAGTTCACCCTCCGCGTGCCGCTGCCATCTCTCCTGCCTCAAAAAGAAGACCTCGACATGGTAGCGGGCTTGCTCCGACGCATGAATCGGAAGCAGGCAGCATGAGGTCTGACGAGGAACTCGAGCCCGAAGTCACTCGGTGGACGCCGAAGCGGTGTTTCTGGGTTCTTGGCCTGGTGACCGTGGTCGGAGTGGCCTCTCCAGCCAGTAAAGTTCTTACCATTCTCCTGCCCCTGCTTAGCTTTGTTTTTGCGCTGCATCTTTCCAGTAAGTTCCCGCGCTATTACGTTTCCATCGTGTGTTGGCTGTTTTTTCTTACGCCTATGGTGCGTCGCCTTATTGAGTGGAGATCTGGCTCTTCATCGGCTTCAGTCGTAATGATTGCGCCGTATATAGCCTGCGTCGCCGGACTCTGGCCCTTGCGCCACAGATGGCGTGATCTTACAACCGAGAGACTTCAGCAGTGGCACTACGTCTCAGCAGCGATTGCTTACGGAATCGTTGCTGGATTTTTCCTGAATTCCAAATCGTCCCTGTCGGTTGATGCCGCAGCATGGATTGCTCCACTATGTTTCGCGATGTATGTCTATGCGGAACGGGAGAACGCCGATGAATTGCTGACGGGCTTCCGTGACAGCTTTACCTACGGTGTAGCGTTCATGAGCTTATACGGCATGTACCAGTTCTTCTTTCTGGCGCCGTGGGATGCGTACTGGATGGAAAACTCCACCCTAACGTCCATCGGACTGCCCGAGCCTCGGCAAGTCAGGCTCTACGGGACCATGAACACTCCACAGCCTCTTGCCAACTGTCTTGTGGCGGGTATCCTCTTCAGTTTCAGCTCCAAGTCGTGGGTGCGATTTGTCAATCTTTCCGTAGGAGTTCTGGCACTCGGTTTGACGATGAGCCGCTCGGGCTGGATCGGCGGCTTTGTAGGTATCTGCGCCCTCAGCATCTCCTTTACCGCTCGTCAACGGCTCTGGCTGCTCAATGGGCTAATCGCCTGCGCATGCTTTCTCGCTCTCATGATGCAGATACCAGAAATCAATCAGACCATGAGTGAGCGCCTGCAATCGTTCACCGACCTCAAGGGCGACGGTAGCGCGAATGCTCGATTGGCTAGTCAAACCTACGCCATCGAACTGTTCAAGAACTCTCCGTTCGGCATTGGTCTTGGTTCCGCGGGCGCTGACTCAGGCGGCGCGAGTTACGGAGTCGCGCACGGGCCGGAAATCCCGCTTGCTGACAACGGCATTGAAGAAATAATGCTGGCCTTTGGCTGGTGCGGTTCCCTCATTTTTGCTTTCGGCTTCGTAGCAGCTGTCCGAAGAAGCTATACCGGCCCGAAGATCCCGGAACTGCTCGTGCCTAGAGCCATGCTGGCTGCCGTCATCGTGCAAGTCGCCACCAATGGCATCTTCCCTGGACCGACCGGCTTCATTATGTGGTCTCTCATAGGGTTTTGTGAATCCTACCGCTTCTTATCGGCTAAAGATGGAACCAAATCTACGTCCGCCATGGTAGCTCCAGCTCAGGCAGCCTCGTATGGAGTGCCCGCGTGAGCCGGACTCAATTCAAGATCCTGCACCTTGCAAATAGCCTTTCTGATCGGGGCAATGGAATCATTAACGTCGCCACCGACCTCGCCATTGAACAAGCTTGTACTGGCAACGACGTCTGTTTCGCATCGAAAGGTGGCGGATTCGTCCCTTTGCTGCAGGAGGCCGGTATCCGGCACATCGAAGCCCCGCAAGCCGGAGCCGCCGCAATCGTCTCCAACTCCCTTCGCCTGCTTTCCATTCTGCGCCAACATAAGCCTCAAATCATCCACACACATATGAGGAATGGATTGATCCTTGTAGCCCCCTGGGCCAGGCTTCTTCGTATCCCTCTCGTCATGCACCTTCACAACATTCATGACCGTGACTATGGCATCTCGCGAATCCCGGAACGCATCATCGCAGTAAGTACCTCCGTTCGTGAGTCCCTCATCCGAAGGGGCGCTTCCGCACATCGCATCAGCGTCGTTGAAAACGGCGTTCTCGGCACAAAGCGACGCATGGCCCATGTGGAAGCGGCACCGTTGCAAAAGCCGGCCATCGTCACAGTAGCTGGCATGATGCAACGGAAGGGAATCGCTGACCTGATTCAGGCATTTGACCGGCTGTCACACGACCACCCAACGGCACATCTTTACCTGGTCGGGGGTGGGAGCGAGCAACAGCACTACGAAAAGTTGGCTGCGGCAAGCGCGGGCAGCTCACGCATTCACTTCGAGGGTTTTCAGATCGACCCGCGACCCTACCTGCTGGCAGCCGACGTCTTTGTGCTTGCATCGCATCGGGAGTCCTTTGGCCTTGCCATTCTGGAGGCTCGGGAAGCCGGATGTGCCATCGTGGGCAGCGACATCGATGGCATTCCGGAATTACTTGAGTTCGGTCGTTGCGGCATTCTGTCTGCGCCTGAACAACCAGCAGAGTTGGCGCGCAACATCGACAGACTGCTTCGCGATCCGGCTCTACAGCATGACCTCCGAACTCGGGCATCGCACAATCTGGAACGCTTCACCGTCGCGCGGATGACGGAGCAGGTTCAGAACGTCTACCAAGATCTTGTCGCCTAAAGGGCAGCTCTCCAATGCATGAGCGGCGAAATGCCGGTGCACTCGGCTGCCCCCAATCGACCTATGGTGTCTTGATTTCATATAGGGTCTGGCACGGTGTTGCGTGAATGGTGTAACGAAACCCAAGAAGCCAGTCATTTGTAGGAGTGCAATAGCTGACCAGAGGCCGCGAGAACATCTGCCTGCGAAGCCCCAGATCCTCCATCCCGGTGCTCGGCAGAAGAACATATTGCACCTTCTTCTCCGCCAGGTAGTCCGGGACTCTCCCTTGCTGAAGGAAGGTGTAGTAAGCAGGATCGACGAGGCCACCCAGGTCGATGACCTGGCCCTGCCAATCGTAGCTCACACGCCCGATGTCAAAGGCAGCGAACCTTGCGTTCAGCGGAATATGTTCGTTCATCCACGCGGCGGCTCTGCCGTGTGTGTTGTTGATGTGGAGTACTCCCAGGTAGGTCACACGTCTCCACGTATTAAGGGACGAGACCCCGCCGATCACCAGCACTGAGAGAACAATGGCTGACCGAGCGTCGGGACTGTGGGGCATCACAGATGCCCACAGTGTGTCGAGACCGATCAAGAGCAGAGGAAAGGCGAGCAGAAGGCAGAGCGGCTGGTAACGACCACCATGTCCCCCGGCCGGGAAGAATGCCAGATAGGTGAGGAGATGTAGGGCAGCCCAGTACAAGAGAACGCCGATGCCCAGTGGACCACGCCGCAAGAGGGTCACAGAGCCAAGAAGAATTAATGTAAGCAGCGCCACACCAAGTACCGCTCCAGGAGTGGTGAAATCATGAATCGTCTTCGGCTGACTTGTGAACGCGCCACTGAAGAACCGAGGCAGACGCTCTATCCACGAGCCGACAAAGCGCAGCATAGATTTGGCCGAATGGACGCCGCCGGATCCGTGAAAATAGAGCCAGGTTCGTCCTTTCAAAGTGGCTGGCATGAATGAACCAGAGGTCCACCAGTTCGCAGCGATTGTCAGAAGCACGGCCGACAACCACACTCCAATGAACTTTGCCAGGTCCGCTCGCGACCGCCGTCGTTCTCTGTATCCCAAAACCAGCAACAAAGGACCGTACAGGATGGCTTCAGGCCGGGTAAGCACAAGCAGGGCAGCTACAAAACCTGCGAACCAGGCGCTATGCGTGGCGCGCATCCCTGAATCAAACCACAGGAAGATGCCCAGCAGCGAAAGTACTACGAAGAGCACATGTTCCATGGCAATCATACCGAGCCACAGAAAATTGCCGAGAAGGGCAGGCGCAACCGCCAGGATCAGACAGGTTCGCTGAGGAAGGCCATCACGCCTTGCGATCACGTACAACAAGATTCCAACGGAACAAATCAGCAGGTAGCTGAGCGCGATGTTGTACCAGACCGGATCGACAGCATGCAGACAACGGAAATTGAACGCCTGAAGAAACGTCCACAGCAGACTCGTAGCGCCGGAGGAATGCTGGCCCACGTTGAACCCCGGGGTGCCGTACCGCGCGAAATTCCTTGCCACAGTCTGGTGGATGTAGGAGTCATCGAGAGGGAAGCCATGGGCCCGGAGCAGAACCGTCGTGAGTACGCTAAAGGTAAATGCATACAGCAGCAGCAGGCCCCCAAGAACGGTCCGCCCGCGCAAGGGTTCCCGATTGATTTTTCTGTAGGAGTGAGCAGGCTCCACCGGGCTGATAACTACAGGCAAAGCTGATGTGAAGCGACTGATCCCAAAGCTCTCTGGAAGGGACACCCGATAACTCCACAAGCAATTTAGCGGAGATACGCTGCTCTGACGCATAATAGCAGTCGAAGAACTCTTTAAGAAAGAATTCGTCCTGTACTTCTATGTTAAGAGAGCTCCCGCAGTCAGCCGGTGAGATGGCGGGCTGAAACGACCTAAAGGACCTCTCGGTAAACCGCCACAGTCCTTGCCGCCATCACGTTTGGGTCAAAGTTGTCGCGAGCATAGGCTAAGCATTCCGCTCGAGTGGGCAACTGTAACTTGCCGGTCAGGGCAGCAGATATGCCCTCTGTAATGTGCTTTGTCGTCGCAGACTCGAAGATCAAGCCGGGCTGCAAACCGCGCACCACCTCAGGAAGACCGCCCACCGGCGTCACCATGGTCGGCGTTCCCGCAGCTAGTGATTCCGCCGCAACAAGGCCGAAGCCCTCCAGTGCCGTCGTTGGAACAACACTCAGGTCGGCAGCCTGGAACATCAGTGGAAGGTCATCATCGGCCACAAAGCCCAACAGACAAACCGTTTTCTCCACACCTCTCTGCCGAATCTGCTCCTCCAATTGTGCCTTCAGTCGACCCTTGCCGGCAATATAGAGAACGGCATCGGCTTGCGTCTTCGTTATCTCTGCCATCGCATCGATAAGGTGGTGCAGGCCCATCCGGTTCACCAGCCTGCGCACGGAAAACAGAATCCGCCGATCGGCGCTCCAACCGAGCCGCTCCCGGGCTTCAGCCTGTGTAATAACCGGCTTGAAGCGGTGAAGATCCACAGCTCCAGGAACAATCCGAACACTTTCCGCCCCAACTCCATACTGCTCGACCGCAATCTTCGCGAAAGCCTCTGAGAGCACAATGGTCCGCTGTGCACGCTTATAGACCGAGCGTTCAATCTTCTGTTTCAAAAAGCAGCTTAGGGCACCTGCACCTTCCGCTTTCGATTCCGCGGACCACGGACCATGAAAGTGGGTAACCTCAGGATACTTCCGCATCTGATCCAATATTGGCAACCCGTACAGCGCGAAGTGCGTCGCGACAACATCAGGCTGCTCCTGCTCAAGACGGCTCATCAACGAAGCCCGCGACGAAAGGAACCGTTTGAGTGGACCTGAGCCCGGCGAAAAAAGATTCGTCACTGCCCCATTCGTCTGCTCTGCCACATCCGCTGGGGCAGTGACTGCCCCGGTAAAGGTGCAGCCATTCTCCGGCAGGTAGCGGCTCAAATCGGCAAAAACACGACCGGAGCCACCTGCACCTCCTGTCGACCACGAGATACCGATGTGAAAGGAGCGTAGCAACCGTCCAACAGCTTGGTCATGCGTAGAAAGCGGATGCAATGGCAGCAATCAGGCCTCGAACTTCAGCTTACGGGTTAAGACGTGAAACCCCAGATTGATATCCGGGTGGCGGCGTCAGGCTAGTCGGCACAGTACTGATCATGACATTCAGTCCCACAGAAATAAAGCTCTAGTTGCTCCAGCCGACTTAGAGCGGGCCAACAGGGTACTTCGGACGCATGCATCAGCAGGGCGGTGGAGCAGAAGTCTGGTGTACATCGTTCTGTCTATACATCAGACTGTCGATCAGTTCAGCAACGTCTTCTGCAGGAGGTTCACTCAACAGGCTATTCGTCCGGACAGGTGCAACGCGATGCATCGTTAAAATAAAATCATGAAGCTCCTTGTGATTAGTCACGCCTGCATACTGCCCATTCATCAAAGCTTCTATGCAGACGTCATGGACCAGACGGGATGGTCCGTAACCCTGGTGACACCATCGCGTTGGAGCACTCAATACGGAGCTCTCGATGCCTCCAGGCGTTGGCCGGAATTCTCCGGAAAAATCGTGCGCATCAACACCATGCTGACGGGAGACATTCCAAAACACCTTTACAAGAGCCTCTTCCGAAACATCCTTGTAGAAGAGAACCCGGATGCCATCTACGTTCATCACGAGCCCTATGGCTTTGCAACCGCCCAGATCTATCTGGCAAATCGACTGACGGGCAACCGCCCCATCGGCTTCTACGCCGCTCAGAATATTGAAAAGAAGTACCCGCTCCCGATCCGCCTCATCGAGCAATCGGTCTTCAGGAACTCAAATTTCGCCTTCCCCGTTACGCAAAGTGCGTTGGACGTTCTGCGCTCGAAAGGCTACACCAAAGCTGCTCAGGTTCTACCCTTATCGCTTGACGAAAACATCTATCATCCTGATCCCGGCTGGGCTCAGCAGAAGCGTCAAGACCTGGGATTCAGCGCAGATCGTGTCTTGATCGGCTATATGGGCCGACTGGTTGAGGAGAAAGGCCTGGGCACCTTGCTCTCAGCACTGTCGCAGCTTGGTGACATGCCCTGGGAGCTACTTTTTGTCGGCTCTGGACCCTATGAACAGGACCTTCGTCAGCAGGTCAAACTCCTTCCAGCGGACAAGCAGGATCATGTGCACTTCCTAGGCTACGCGCCTCATGAGGAAGCACCAAAATGGCTGGGCCTCTTTGATATTCTTGTGCTGCCATCCAGGACTCAGCCAAATTGGAAAGAGCAGTTTGGGCGGGTGTTAGTAGAGGCGATGGCATGCGATACCCCCGTCATTGGCTCAAATTCCGGAGAGATCCCAAATATCATCTCGCTGACAAAGGGGGGAATCGTCTTTCCGGAAGGGGATAGAAATGCGCTCGCCGCAGCACTCGACCAACTTGGACGTTCACGCGAGAACAGAAGCGCATTCAGCGCAAAGGGTCGCGAAAGTGTGGCGCGCTACTATGATCAACGACAGCTCGCAATGACGTTCGCATCGACGATCGAGGGCGCACTCAGCGAAACACTTTGATCGTTAACGAAGCGCAACGAACAACGAAGCCTGACGGTGGTAAGCGATGAAGAAGGTATCTTGCATTGTATGTTTCTTGTTCGGGGCCGCCTGTGCTCAACCGCAGCAGGCATACCAGGATGCGGTGCTTACCTACTCCGTCGACGCCCTGCAAACTTGTCCAGTCGCCACACCTCCGCCTTCGCTGGCACCCACCACACGTGCGCCAAAATCCGGAACCGTTTCGCCCAGCAACTCCGCGCAAGTCTCCTCCTGCGGTGATACCGGCAGATATTACAGGGTCGTCAGTGCAGGAAAGCTGTACGGACTCAAGCGCTTGCAAATCGACATCCAAAACGATACCGTCAAAGGGTCGCGTCTACCCGACACCGCTCTTGGGCCATCCGGCGCACTCGCGAATCAGCTCACCGGGACGCACTTCCGCATCCGCTCTGACGAAAAAAGACTCTTTGTTCTCACGGGTAAGAGCGAATCAACGTACGAAATCCTGTACATCCGTTGAACCCGTGTAGGGTCACTACTTACTTCTGTCGGTATTTCCGCAAATCAGGCAAATTGCTAGTTCTTACTCGCCGCAGATTAGACACTGAGCTTCTCATTCACAGACTCTTGACTTTCGTGCTCGTGCACGTCAGCAGAATTCGTCACTGGGGCTCCCACCCGCTTCAAAAAATTCAGCAGACGGGTCTGGAACACTTCAACACTGAACCCTTCCGAATGCTTGCGTATGACATCCGGGGACCATTGCCGACATTCGAAGCGGTCTATCGCATCCATCAGCGATTCGGTTGTTTGCTTATCGAAGAAAACACCGGTCTCTCCCTCAACAATTGTCTCCACTGCGCCGCCGGCGCGATAAGCAATCGTCGGGCGGCCAGCGGCACCAACTTCCAAGGGAGCCATGCCAAAGTCTTCCTCGCCAGGAAAGATTAGGGCTTTCGCCCGGCTCACATAGTCTTCAACTTCTTTGTCGCCAACCCTGCCGACGAACTGCACACTCGGGCCTGCAAGTGCCTTCAAACTCGCCAAATCCGGTCCATCCCCGATCACAATCAGCTTCCTGCCAAGCTGGCTGCAGGCACTCACTGCCAGGTCGATCCGTTTGTAAGGCACCAGCCGAGCGAGGATGATGTAGTACTCTCCCACCTCATACGAGATACGGAAACGATCAATGTCGATCGGAGGCGCGATAACCTCTGCATACCGGCCGTATGCGCGCTTGATCCGCTCAGAGACTACTTTTGAGTTTGCGATGAAGTGATCAGGCTGCCGCGCAGCCCCCAAGTCCCAGGACCGCAACGCATAGAGCATTGTGGTCAACGCGGTCTTTACAATTCCGCCAAAGGATTCACGCTCGGAGTAGGAGTTGAAGCTCCACACCCACCGCATGGGCGTATGACAATAACAAACATGGAGTGCATCCGGCCGCACACGGATACCCTTCACATAGCCGGATGAGCTGGAGATCACCAGATCAGCATCGGCAAAGTCCAGCGAGCTGACTGCAAACGGGTACAGGGCAAAGTAGAAGCGGTAAAACTTTGAAATGCCGGGCAGTCGCTGCATCCAGGTTGTAGAAACCGGCACGTCACGGAGTGAGTCCGGCATCTTGTTCTTGAATGCTACAGTCGCGAACAGGCCTGCGCCCGGCATTGTGTTGTAAATAACCTCCGCTACCTTTTCTGCCCCACCCTGCTGGATGAAGTAATCATGGACTACAGCTATCTTCAAGAAGCCTCCGGCCCTCGCGCAACCTGCTAATGCGAGCTACATTGCTCCCGATCGCCCAAGAACAGTTCCCACAGTTCGGATAAGGATCTTGACGTCTTGCAGGAGAGACCATGAGTCTATGTACCTGTTGTCGAGAGTTGTCCACTCATCGAATCCGACCGCACTGCGACCACTTACTTGCCACAAACCCGTCATCCCAGCTTTCACGCTGAACCTGCGCATAAGAGATGCATCACTAAAGAGTGAAACATCTCTCTTACTCATGGGGCGTGGACCCACTAACGACATATCTCCAAGTACAACGTTCCAAAGCTGCGGAAGCTCGTCAATCGAAGTTCTGCGCAGGAATGCTCCAATTTTGGTAAGCCGCGGATCGTTTTTGAGTTTGAAAATTGGCCCCGTCGCCTCATTCAACGCTTCTAAGTGCGGCAGCATTGCCTCCGCACCGACCACCATTGTCCGGAACTTAACCATCGCGAAGGTCCGCCGACGGTACCCATGCCGTTCCTGCCGGAAAAGGACTGGCCCCTCACTGGTGAGCTTGATAGCAAGGGCAATTACAAGCAAGCAGGGCATCAAGATAATCAGCAGCACAGTAGCGGTAACAACATCCATAATCCGCTTCATGACCACCTGCATCAGGTAGCGATCCTGTGCCGGCGCAAGCTCTGTAAACATAGACTCATTTGGGTCATAGATCCCCTTCTTCAGGGTATAGATATCGCCCAGATAGAAGACGGGGATACCCACCCGCTCCGCGGTGATAACCGCCTGCTGCGCCAAAGCGTAGCAGGACTTCATCGGAGCTGCGATCAAGACCATATCCACGACTCTCGTAAGAATCAGTTCCTCTAAATCATCCAGGCTCCCAAGGTAGGACTGAGCAATCTCGGGTGCCATTTCGTCAATAGTCCGATCATCCACAAACCCCAGGATCTCCATCGAAGAGTGATACCGGGTGCGAAGTTCGCGGGAGGCCTTTCCCGCACGTCTACCGCTGCCCACGATGATTGCTCGGCGAGGATCCCGCGAAGCAAGCCGATTGAAAACAAAGTCGGTAAACAGGATCCGAAGGAATTCGTAACTGCAGAGAACCGCCACAAGAAGCACGAACTTCGAGGGGCGAACTGTGTCCGCATGGACATAGACGATGTACGCAATCGTGGGTACAGTCACGACACAGACACCCTTAATGACCGCGGTCATACGGCTGGGTATGGTCGCAAAGCGGTCGTACAGCTTAAGAACCCCGAAGCAGTATCCCCAGCCCATGATGAACGCCACGCAGAACATCGCATCCGGCAGGGCGACATCGGCGTTCAACACATTGCCGAGGTCGTGCTTCAAATGATCGAAAGGAATAAGGCAGGACACCGTTAACGCAAGGGCGATAAGGCTATCCACTGCAGCAGTGCTGGAATCCTTCAGGCTTTTCGTGGTCATGAGCAAACCTCCCGGAGATCGGTCAAACTTTACACCGGATGAGTAAGGAAAATACCCCTACTAGGAATGTAGTCGATTGTCGATAGCTATGTTCACAACACTAACACGCGTTGCCGGAGCACGCCACAACTCGATTCTTGGGATTGGATGCGTCTTGGCACCCTTTCTTCACTGGATCTTGCAAGAATCTGACGAACCTCGTCCTTTGCCGGAATAATGTCGAAGTCTCCCAAAATGGGACACTTCACCACTCAGAACCACCTGTGGTCAGTGATCGAGGCCGACACACCCCTCAGCCACACCCTTCAGCTACAAGCGTCCAGCCGTCCCGGTGAGCAGGTCCTGACCCATCCTCGAAACGAGGAGCTCCGCCTGCCATCATCCTTCCAGCACAAACCGCTCCGCCGCCTTCAACAGCAGGTCCACACTGACCACCGAGCAGCTCTCGCAGTACAACCGCAGCAGCGGCTCTGTCCCTGACGCACGCAGCAGCAGCCATGTGTCAGCCGCGTCCTTCAAGTCCGCACAATTGGCGTTTTCCAGGAAGAACTTGATTCCGTCCAGTGTCTCCACCCGGCGTACGATCATCCCCGCAAATAGGTCCCCAGCTCCGATACCCCTGAACCGCGCAAGCGCAGAAGCCTTCAGCGCCTCGTTGATCCGCATGTCGATCCGCCCATATTGGTGTTCGCCATACTCAGCCTGCAACGCCGCTACCAGTTGTCCCAGCGTCTTCTTCTCATCCGTCATCACCTGTGCCAGCAACAGGGAGTTCAGCAAGCCATCGCGCTCAGGCAGGTGCCGGCTGATGCCCATTCCGCCCGACTCCTCGCCGCCAATCAAAACATCCTCTTGCAGCATAAGATCGCACACGTATTTAAAGCCGATCCCATGCTCATGGAGTCGCCGCCCATGCTTCGCCGCAATCCGGTCCAGCATCAACGTCGTGTTAAATGCACGGGTTACATCCCCGGGCCAACCCTTGCGCACGACCAGCCATTGCAGCAGGATGGCAAAAATCTTGTGTGCATCCACCACATTGCCATGCTCATCCACCGCGCCGATCCGGTCAGCATCGCCGTCCGTCACCAGGCCTGCATCGCACCCCTCGGCAACCACTCGTCGTTGCGTCTCTGCGATGTGCGGCAAAATCGGTTCCGGGTTGATGCCCGGAAACGCCGGATTAAATTCGGCCCGCATCTCTACAAACGGGATCCCTGCCTTCGTAAAGATCGCCGCAATCACACCGCTACCCGCGCCATACATCGGATCGAGCAGGAACTTGTACCCGGACGCTCGAATCGCAGCCAGATCCACGAACGCTTCTACCGCAGCCACATATGTCGGCAAAAAATCAACCTCTACGATCGCGCCTCTGGCAGGTGATTCTTGATCCACCGCGCCGGCGTCCAGGTATCCCTCAATCTTCGCGATAATCGAGGGCTTCCCCGAACCCCCATAGCTCGCCTTGTATTTCACGCCATTCCACTCGGCTGGATTGTGGCTCGATGTAATCATCACACCGCCAGCCGCCCCGCGCTCCCGCACGGCATAACTCAACGCCGGGGTCGGCGTTACACGGTCCGCCAGCGCTATCGGGATGCCCATCCCCGCCAGCACGTCCGCGACTTGCCGCGCAAACATCTGCGACCCGAATCGCGTATCCCACCCAATGCAAACGCCCTTTGCGGCATCTTCTTCGTTCAGTACATACAGCGCAATCGCGCGCGCCGCCTCGCGCACATGCTCAAACGTAAAGTCGTCGGCGATAATCCCCCGCCATCCATCCGTCCCAAACTTCACTACACCCATTCAACCCCCAATGGCAGTGCTCTCGGCGTCTGCTGTCAGACACGCCCATGCCGGTGTCCTGTCCACGAACAACCGGCGAACGGCCTAGATCAAATCTTCTCTTCCCAAACCCACGTGCACCTGTCGAACCACCTTGCTCACGTCCTGCGATCGGTCCCGCGTCGTAATCAGCAGCGCATCGGCCGTCTCCACCACCACCAGGCTGTCGACACCCAGCAATGCCACCAGCTTGCCCGGCGCGTACACGTAATTTCCTTCCGATTCAATCGCTACCAGCCCGGTCGTCGCCCCATCCAGCACATTGTCTTCCTCGCGCTCCCCAAGGTGTTCGTGCAGCGAAGCCCACGATCCCAGGTCGCTCCAGCCAAAGTCCGCCGGCAGGCAAAAAATGCCCGACTGCGCCTCGCCTTTCGCCGACCGACGCTCCAGCACTGCGTAGTCGATCGAAATGTTTTCACACAGCGGATACTCTTCCGCAAACACCCGCTCAAACGTCCCGTCCGTTCCGGTTCCGTCCCCGTACGCGGCCGCAATCTTCTCCAGGTGGGGCACCATTTCCGGCGCATGCTCGCGAATCGCGTTCGCCAGCGTGCGTGCCGTCCACAAAAAAATTCCGCCATTCCATGCGTAGTTGCCTGCGCTCACAAACCGCTCCGCCGTATGACGGTCCGGCTTCTCGCGAAAGCGCCGCACCCGATGCACCGGAATCCCATGCATCCCCGGCACTTCCACGCCCTGCTCGATGTACCCGAAACCTGTCTCGGGACGAGTAGGCGGAACCCCCAGCACCACAATGTGGTCGCCCGCTGCAGCA
The DNA here is from genome assembly GCA_903642225.1 of Acidobacteriaceae bacterium. Classification (GTDB taxonomy): domain Bacteria; phylum Acidobacteriota; class Terriglobia; order Terriglobales; family Acidobacteriaceae; genus Terriglobus. The sequence continues at coordinate 47,977 of CAHJWI010000004.1, forward strand.
AGCGCCACACCCGCCGAAATCACCTCCGCAAACCGCTTCCCATCCGCCACCACCTGGTCCGACGGAAAGATCCCGATCACCGTGTCCGGCTCCGTACCCTCCAGCAAAAACGCGGGCAACGCACAAGCCGGGGCTGTGCTTCGCGCCGCCGGCTCTTTCAAAATGTTCGCCGCTGGCACAGTCGGCAGCTGCTCCGCAATCATCGTGTCCAGCCAGTGGTTTGTCAGCACCCACACATCCGCAGCATCCGCAATCGGCATCAGGCGAGCCAGTGTCTGCTGAATCATGGTTGTGCCCCCGTGCAGTGCCAACACCTGCTTGGCCTTGGCTCGCCGGCTCCGGGGCCAGAATCGGGTGCCGCTGCCGCCCGCCAGAATCACCGGCGCAAATCGAGTAGTGTCGTTTGCCATACCCACATCATGCCACGCGAGCAGGACTGTGGCTCAGACCGCATCTGAAAACACGGAAAGAAGCAACGCCGAATACCTCTTCACAGCAACTCTGCACGGACTGTGACCGCTTGCCGGGGCCAAGAGCATCCGCACGTGTGCGTAGCGCTTTCACGATTTTCCTAAAAAATCCCTTCAGGAAAGAGATACCCTATCTACACCTATGACAGCAGAATCGAAGCGGGCCATTCCTTCCTTGGATGGGTTACGAGCTTTGTCTGTGTTGGCAGTAATTCTGGGCCACACACGCTCCCAACTCCTCGACCGAATCCCCTTCAATGCCGCTTTCCGCAACGGGCATCAAGGCGTCTCCTGCTTCTTCATCATCAGCGGCTTTCTCATCACTCATCTGCTTCTCAAAGAGTTGAACCGCGACCATTCCATCAACCTCAAGGTCTTCTATCTTCGAAGAACTTTTCGCATCTTCCCTCCCTTCTACGTCTTCCTGCTTGTAGTGGGAATCTTGGGCCTCCTTCACGTGCTGCCCATCACCCTTCCAGCCTTCCTGGCTGCCGCAACCTACACCTGGAACTACGCACCCATCGCCGAACTATGGCCTCTCGGACACAGCTGGTCGCTCTCGCTTGAAGAGCAGTTCTATCTCTTCTGGCCCCTCTGCATGGTCGCCTTCAGCAAGCGTGTCAATATCCGCATCGCTCTCGGCGTCATCACTCTGTCCCCGGTTATCCGGGTTGTGTCTTACTTCGCCTTTCCCGGCTTTCGTACCCACATCGACATGATGCTGCACACGCACCTGGACACCATCATGACCGGCTGTCTCCTCTCCCTGCTGATTGACAAGAAGCTCACAGACCGCCTCCTTGGGTGGGCCATGTCGCCGTTCGCAGCGGGTTTGTCCATACTGTTTCTCCTAACGTTCGATACGTGGGCAACGCTCCGGTGGAAAGGCCTGTACCTGCTTACCGTCGGCATCTCGCTTGAGAACGTCGCGTTCACAGCCATCCTGCTCTTTGCTGTCTTTCAGCATGAAAGCGTCTTGGGCCGCGTCCTCAACTTCGCTGTCCTCAAACACCTGGGCCGCATCTCGTACAGCCTCTACCTGTGGCAGCAGCTCTTCACCGGCCCGTACACCTTCCACTTTCCCTTCAACCTGGTCCTCATTCTGGGTTGTGCGGAACTCTCCTACTACCTCGTCGAGCTCCCCAGCTTCCGTCTTCGGGATCAAGCTCAGCGCGCTCTGGGCTGGACCGCCCAGGGCCGCCCTGGGCGCGTCGAGCCCATCTGAAAGTTCGCATCAAGCCAACGCTTAAGAAGCGTGGAGGCGCGACATGCGGGGTGAAGGTAATCGCTGCAAAGCATCGCGCACTAGACGCGTAGTGGCAGGTTCGGTCCTGCGCTGTTACAAGCAGCGGTATCCCTCACGCTTGCAGAGTCCTCCTGCGGGATGCCTTTGGCACTTGTTTGCAGCGCAATGCCCGTATCGAAGCACGAGCTAAAAACAAAGCCGCACAGCATGCCCATCAAATGGCGCCCGCCTTGGAAGGCCTCATGCTGCCTTCTAACGCTCGTCTAGCTAACCACCTCGACCAGCGCAGCCTTCTGTTTTCCATCTTTACTTTCGGTCATAAACGGTCGTTCAAACATCCGGAAAAAAGCGAATGCAAACCCAATAATGCAGGCCGTCCCTACCGACGACATAAACAGAAAGGTAGTCAGCCTGGACCATCCGGCGGGGTGCGCAATCAGCTGCCACAGCACCTGCTGAAGCGGAAAATGCACCAAGTAAAAGCTGTACGAAAACGCTCCCAGCCAGGCGAGCGGCTTCACGGAAAGCCCTCGTGACAACGCCGATTCGGGCCTCAGCGTCGCAAAGGTCAGGCAGGCCGCCGTCAACAGCCCAATCAGCGTGTCGCTCAGCAGCTTCTGTGATCCCATCTGGTGGTGCAGCACAAAGGCCGCCAGCAGCAGGCACGGTACAAGCGCATAGCAGACCGTGACCACGCGCTTCACCTCGTGCGGCTGTACGGTGAACGCGTAATGCGCAGCACACATGCCGAAGCCGAACATCACAATGTAGTGGCTGAAGGTGCTGTGAAAGCCAATGCGGTTGAAGAACAGCGACGTTCCAAAACCCAGCACTGTCGTCAGCACCAGCATCGCAGCTAGGCCATAGCGCTTGTAAGTCCAGATGAAGAATGGAAAGAAAAGGTAGATCTGAAACTCGACTGCAATCGACCAGAAGGGACCCGTGATCTGGTACGGGTTGAAGCTGAAGTTCTGAAGCAGAAACACGTGCGACAGAATGCCACCAAGGGTCAGCGGGTACGATCCATCGTAGATCGTCCCTGCGTGCGGCCGGATAAACAGGTAGTCAAGCAGCAGGGCAAACCCCAGGGCGACATAGTAGGGCGGCAGAATGCGGCGGCATCTCCGCCAGAAAAAACGCCGCGGTTCGACCGATTTGCCGTAACGAACAATAGGCAGCATCAGGCAAAAACCGGAGATCACGATGAACGCAGTCACAGCCACCTTGCCGAAAGCAAGCCATCCGGTCAACGCGGCGGTCAGGCCGGTAGGCTTCAACCCCGGGTACGTCGTGTAGGGCCAACTCTGCAGCCAGGCATGATGAAAGACCACCAGCAGGGCAGCGGCAGCTCTAAAACCATCCAAAAACTGAAGATGCCTGGTTTCTTTCATAGGGCGATTCTAGTCATCAGACCGGGTTTCACCAAAGTAGAGGCCGCGTTGGGGTTCAGCACCCGTCATAAAGGCAAGGCCACAACAAGGCAGGGCCACAACAACGGCGGTGAATGCGAAGCTCGTCCTCAATACAGAGCGTTCCACGCCCGCAGGCGTCCGTTTGAGCCCGATACGAGTTCGGCAAAGGGGTCCACAACGGTGCAGCAATATGGCGGAAATGACGGACACAGCCACTTTGCCGAGCTGCGGTAGCGGTTCCGCAGACGCTATGCTCAGTGCCGCGCCGAAAGCCCATACAGGTCCATAGATGCTGCCGTGGCGGTGTACCCCGCCGGTGACGGACTGTGGTACCCCGTGGTCAGGCGTGCGGCGTCCAGACTAGGCGTTCTTTCCTTCGGCACGCATGACCGTCCCAGCCTTGCACTCGCGTCGGCTAGACTCTCCACAGGCATGTAGCCGTCTGGGCAGCGCGGTCTTCTGTATGACACCGTCGCCATGCCCCCTCTCACGAAAGCAGGTTTAATTTATGGCACACGTTTCGGCGCTACCTGTCAGGCAGGGTAAGACAACGAGCTCTGACGGGAAGTCTGCGTGATCCGCAACCTGTGCATCGTGGTTCCTGTCTACGACGATTGGGCCTCCTTCGAAACCCTCGTGCAGCACCTGGATGCCGTTGCTGCTGGGTGGCCCTTTCAGGTCTTCGTCTCTGCCGTCGATGACGGCTCCAGCGAAACACTCGGGCCCGCAGCCCGTGCTGCGATCTCGCAGGCAAGCCACCTCGCCGGTGTGGAGGTGGTCCACCTGGCCCTTAACCTAGGCCACCAACGGGCCATCGCCGTCGGTCTTTGCGCCGCCGTCAAAAATTACGATCCCGATGCCGTCGTAGTGATGGACAGCGACGGTGAAGACCCGCCGGAATCCATCGGAGCCCTGCTCGCAGCCGTCGGCGACCAGGCTGAGTTCTGTGCCGTGGCAAAGCGTCGCAAGCGCACCGAGAAGCTGACCTTCAAGGCCGGCTACATCGTTTACAAATTCATCTTCCGCCTGGTCACCGGCAAAGAGATCAACTTCGGCAACTTTTCACTCATCTCTCGCAGGTATGTTCGCCGGCTCGTTATGCTGCCAGACCTGTGGAACAATCTTGCTGCCGCTTTGCTGCGTTCGCGCACCAAAATTAAACGGGTGCCGGTAGATAGAGGCCATCGTTATACCGGTACTTCAAAGATGAACTTCATCTCATTGATAGTGCACGGCTTCAGCGGCATCTCCGTCTACGCAGAAACCATCTTTGTCCGCCTCCTTCTGCTCACCGCATGCCTCGCCACCCTCACCGTCCTGGCTCTGGTGGCGCTTGCCGTACTGCGCATCTACCTGCCGTCCCACGCCACACCTGGCTGGGCCACCACCGTCGGCTTCGGCCTGATCATTCTTGTTGTGCAGGCGCTGTTCACCGCCATTACGTCTATCCTGATGCAGTTGAACGGCCGCGTACAGCGCCTTGTTCTACCTATCGAAGACTTCCCGATGTACATCGAGAGCCGCAGCTTGCTCGCCGGCCACATGCCGCAGCGCGACAGTTTGTAGCAGAGTCGAAACGTTGCTATGCCGGTCATAAGCCGGCAGCGGGGTACTGCGCGGAGAGGGCTTGCCGGTAGGCCTGCTGTGCGCTGTTGTATGCGGCTCGCAGTTCGAGATTCGGAAGCGCTCCCTTGCTGGGCTCTGTGCGGACCAGCAACGTCGCTAGATCTGCGAAGGTTGCGGTATTGTCGGTGGCGTGGATGGCCTGCATGGCTGCGCCCAGGCATCCTGCTTCTTCCTCTGTCGGCACGTCGATGCGAGCGCCGGTCGCATCCGCAATCAGTTGGCGCCACGCAGCGGAACGGCTGCCCCCGCCGATCAGCACGATCCGGTCCGCAGGCTTGCCTTCCAGGATCAGATCTAAGCCATTCAGAATGCCGAAGGTCACACCCTCCACGACGGACCGGATGAGATGTGATGCCGTGTAGTTGCTGGCCGAGATACCAAGGAGCGTGCCACGTGCGGTCGGCAGATCGGGTGTGCGCTCGCCGTTTAAGAAGGGCACAAAGATCAGGCCATCCGCTCCCGGTGGCGTCTGCGCCAGCGCCGCTTCGAGATCGGCCACGGTCTTGCCCAGCAGATCGAGAGTCTGAGTGACGACGTTGGTTGCGTTCATGGTGCAGACCAGAGGCAGCCAACCGCCGCTTGATGAGCAGAACGGTGCAACGTTGCCGGTGAAATCGAGCACCGGCGCGGAGCGGAACGAGTAGACGGTGCTGGATGTGCCGAGCGAGATGGTGACGGTACCTTCGGTCACATTACCCGTGCCGATGGCGCCCATCATGTTGTCTCCGCCGCCAGTCGAGACCTGGCAGGTAGCTGGCAGATTGAGTGCTGCCGCGACGTCCGGCAGCAGCGTGCCGATGGTCTGGTCGGCCGTGCTCAACGGCGGCAGTGCGCGAAACAGGTGTCCGCTGCCGTCGTCGATGCTGTCCAGGATCTCCCGGATCCAGATGCGGCTGCGATTGTCGAAGAAGCCGGTGCCGGAGCTGTCGCCGAACTCTGCACGAAGCTGGCCTGTGAGCCGGAAGTTCAAATACTCATGCGGCAGCAGGATGTGGCGGATGAGCGCGAAGTTCTCCGGCTCCTTCTCTTTGAGCCAAAGCAGCTTGCTGACGGTATAGCCGGTGAGCGGCACGATACCGAACCGCTCGAACCACGCACCCTTGCCGCCGAACCTGTCAATGAGCTGCTGGTTTTGTGGTGCAGTTTCGGTGTCGTTCCAAAGCTTGGCAGGGCGAATGACCCGCCTGGATTCATTCAACACCACGAGGCCGTGCTGCTGGCCACTTATACCCAGCGCAACCACATGCGAAGGAGGGACGCCTGCCAGTGCACCCTGGACAGCTGTGTGCATCGCGTCCACCCACCACTGTGGCTGCTGCTCACGCGCGCCGTTTTGCTTCTCGATCAGCTCATGCCTGGCATATCCGCGACCGAGCGCCGTACCGTCACCGCGAAGCAGCAATGCCTTGGTGCCTTGCGTACCGCAGTCGATGCCGAGATATAGCTTGTTTCTGAAGGTGTGGCTCGCGCTGATATCTTCCATGATCCGGAGAATATTTGCAGCACGGATCGCTTGCAAACTTGAGGGAGATTCACTGACCGAAAACAGAACCCGGCGCAAACGGGTGAGCCGGGCTCGTGCTCTGGAGGAACCCGCCGAAAGCTACTCGATGGAGCGGAGCAGCAAGTTTTCGATTTGCTCCTGTTTGCCGGAGCGTGGCTGCGGATCGATAGATTTCGCCTCGGTTTGCGCCGCAATCTCGTCAAGTGAACGCTTGCCGGCAAGCAGATCCTGCGCTTCCGGCGTCTTCCAGCCTGCGTAGCGGTCGGCAATTACTTTGTCGTATCTGCCATCTTCAATAAGCTTTACGGCCAGCAGGAAACCATGAGCACACAGGTCGACGCCCCCGACGTGCGCGTGGATCATGTCTTCCGGCGTAAAGCTCTGGCGGCGCACCTTTGCGTCGAAGTTACATCCACCATTGCCCAGGCCGCCGGACTTGATGACGTGGTACATGCTCATCGTGGTCCCCAGCAGGTCAATGGGGAACTGGTCGGTGTCCCAACCCAGCAACGGGTCGCCGCGGTTGATGTCGAGCGAACCAAGAATGCCGAGGTCGCCGGCGGTAGCAATTTCATGCTCAAAGGTGTGGCCGGCGAGCGTGGCGTGATTTGCTTCAATGTTGACGGCAACTTCCTTCTCAAGGCCGAAGCGCTTGAGGAAGCCGTAGACTGTCGCGACGTCAAAATCGTACTGGTGGGTGGAGGGTTCCTTGGGCTTTGGCTCGAGCAGGATCTGGCCGTCGAAGCCGATCTTGTGCTTGTATTCAACCACCAGCGTTAGCAGGCGGCCGAACTGTTGCAGCTCGTGTCCCATGTCCGTGTTCAGCAGCGTCTCATAACCTTCGCGCCCACCCCACAGCACGTAGTTGCTGCCACCCAGCTGTTTGGTCACGTCCATGCAGTGCTTGATGGTCGTGGCGCTCCAGGCAAACACTTCAGGATCGGGGTTGGTTGCTGCACCGGCCATAAAGCGCGGATGGCTGAACAGGTTCGCCGTGCCCCACAGCAGTTTGACCTTGCTGCCTTGCATCTTGGCTTGCAGGTAGTCCGCCATGGTGTGCAGATTGGCGAGCGTCTCTTTGAGCGTGGCTTCCTCGTGCACGATGTCGCGATCATGGAAGGTGAAGAACGGCAGATCAAGCACGCGGAACAGGTCGAACGCGGCATCTGCCTTCATTTTTGCCGCGGTCATCGGGTCAAGCGACGCATCCATCCATGGGCGGTTGATGGTGGCGGCACCGAAGGGGTCGCTGCCATTCATTGCGAGCGAGTGCCAGTATGCGACTGCAAAGCGCAGATGCTCGCCCAGAGGTTTGCCGAGCACGATCTTTGCCGGGTCGTAGTATCGGTAGGTCAATGGCTCCGTGACCTGGGGGCCGCCGTACTGCACGGTGCTGAAGTCGCTGAATACTGTGCTCATCTTGTCCTCGAGAAGGTGATCCGTTGTTTTGCTTGCTCTGTCTGCTTGGGTCTATTTTGCCGGACGCTCTATCGGGCTACGGTTGCGGATCCGGTAACGTTAAAGGTCGTTCCAGGTGTGCCGACGGCTGGTTGTGCGCCGCCTACCCAAAGCTGGTACGTGCCTGGCAGAATGGTCCGGTCGCCGTTTGCCTCAACGCTTGAAAGGGCACGTTCGTTGAAGGTGAAGGTGAGGTTGCGGCTCTCACCGGCGTTGAGATGCACACGCTGAAAGCCTGCCAGCGAGTACCTGGGCCCATCGGTTTCCGGCGTATGCAGGTAAGCCTCGACGACCTCGTCGCCGGCGATTTTGCTGGTGTTGCGCACGGCGATGGTTGCGGTAACCGGCTTGCCTGCGGGGACGGTTGCGCCGCCTTGCAGCTTGACACCGTCGTAGCGGAAGCTGCTGTAGCTGAGGCCGTATCCAAAGCCCCACAGCGGTGTGCCGGTGTAGTACTTGTAGGTGCGGTTCTTCATGGAATAGTCGGTGAAGGCGGGCAGATCGTCGACCCCCGCATAGAAGGTGACAGGCAGGCGTCCGGACGGGTTCACCGTTCCGGCAAGGGTTTCGGCGATAGCAGTGCCGCCCTCAACGCCCGGGTACCACGCCTGCACAATGGCTGCTGCATGATCCCTGGCCCAGTTAAGGGCGATGGCGCTGCCACTGAGATTGACGACGATTACCGGTTTACCGGTGGCGGCAACAGCCTCAAGCAGAGCCTGCTGGGTTGCAGGAAGGCCGATGCTGACACGATCCCCACCGGCAAAGCCTTCGATTTTCACCTCGTGCTCTTCGCCTTCGAGGTCCGGTGAGAGACCGGTAAACGCGACCACAACGTCGGACTGCTTGGCAGCGTCGACAGCTTCTGCGAGCAGAGCCTGTGCGGGTGCAGCCCACTTCATAATGAGGCCGCCGGCTGCCCTGTCGCCGCTGTGGCTGTAGTAGACCTGCAGGTCGTGTGGCGCGGTGTCGAGGGTGATTGTTATGCGTGCTGGATTTGCTCCACTCATGATGGGCGGTGCGGATGGCGAGGCGCCGGGTGCCATGGTGAAGTTGCCCATGTCGAGCTTACTGCCGTTCAAGCTACCTTCGCCAAGCACCTTGCCGTCGAGAACGAAGCGGTACGTTTGCCGCGGGGAATAGGGAAAGCCACCCTGCGGTTCAAGCACGAAGGTGTACTTGCCGGCAGCTGGCACGCGCAAACTGCCGGTCCAGCGAGCGGAGTAGTCATGGGTTTGAATTTGAGGTACCGGTGTGGCGTTATCCCAATCGGTCTGGAGGCCGGAGACGGTTTCTACCGCGACCGGCGGTCCTGTCCAGTCAGGTGTGGGGAAGTATTCCGCACGAAGGCCGCCGGGCAGGGCCGAGCGCGGTACCGGGGTCTCTGCGCCTTCCGCCAGTAGGGAGCCCTGCGCATAGTGCACAGACGCTGAGCCGAACTTTTTTAAGATGCCGTCGAGTGGTGTGACTGGATGGAGCGGTTGGCCGTTGTAATTGCCTTCCAGCGAGACGAGCAGGTCTGCGGTGGGGCCGACCACGGCGATAGTGCGGGCTTTGGATGCGTTGAGTGGAAGAGCACCGTCGTTCTTGAGGAGCACGATGGATTCTTCTGCGACTTTCAATGCGGTGGCGCGGTGCGCGTCGGAGGCGATTTCGGACGGTGCTATGGTGTCGAGCGCGGTGTTTGTGTCGAAGAGGCCGAGCTGGAAGCGTGCGGTGTAGAGCCGTTCGGCGGCGCGGGTGACGAGGTCTTCGCTCACCAGATTTTGCTTGACGGCGGAAGCCAGGGTATTGAAGCCGGGTGCCCAGATGGAGCAGGACAGGTCCGTGCCGGCTTTGAGGGAGATGGCTGCGGCATGGGTGATGTCGGGCGCGTCGTGGTGGCCCTTGGTGACGTCCATAATGGCCGCGCAGTCGCTGACGACGAAGCCGTTGAAGTGCCACGCGTCGCGCAGGTGGTCCTGCAGCAGCATGGTGCTGGCGCATGCACTGTGGTCGTCGATCGCGTTGTAGGCGCACATCAAGGACTTGACGTGGGCGTCCACGACGGTGGACCGGAAGGCTGGCAGGTAGGTCTCTTCAAGGTCGCGTGGTGTGACGACGGCGTCGAAGGTGTGGCGCTGCGACTCCGGTCCGCTGTGCACCGCGAAATGCTTGCTGGTGGCGACGGCTTTTGGATGGTCGGGGTCAGGGCCCTGCACGCCGCGGATGAAGCCGCCGGCGATCTGGCCGGTCAGGAAGGGATCTTCACCGTAGGTCTCCTGGCCGCGTCCCCAGCGAGGGTCTCGGAAGATGTTGATGTTTGGCGACCAGAAGGTGAGGCCAAAGAAGATGCGGTGATTGCCCTCTCGCTGGGCGAGGTTGTACTTGGCGCGGCCTTCGGTGCTGATGATGTCTCCGACCTGCTGCACTGCCGCTGGATCCCATGTTGCGGCCATGCCGATAGCCTGGGGGAAGACGGTGGCGTAGCCTGCGCGTGCCACGCCATGCAGCGCTTCGCTCCAGGTTTGGTAGTCCGGGATGCCGAGGCGGGGGATGGCAGTGGCCCAGTCTTCAAGCTGAGCGGCCTTTTCCTCTACCGTCATGCGGCTGACAAGGTCGTGCGCACGTTCTGACGCGGGCAGGGAAGGGTTCTGCCAAACGGCACGGTCCTGTGCCGTAGCACAGACGCAAACGGCGGATAAGGCAAGAAGGACACAGCCTCGAACGTTCATGGATGACCCTTTTGTGTTGTTTGCGAGGCGGACACAGCAAGAGCCGCAGCTGTGCAGAACCGCATTGGGCAAGTTTATTTTGCGTACCGAAATTTATTCAGCAGCGACACTGACTGTCAAGCGAATTGCAGCTTTGGCTGCTGCCCCCAGGCGGGTGTGCGCCATTCGAGGGAAATCAGGACTGAAGAACGAGCGGCGTTTTAGCCTGGTGCCAGACCGGCAGCACTGCCGGCTGCCGGTGAGATACCCGCTGCGTAGAGGCATGAAAGCGGGAGTGTCGCTGCAGCACAAGTGCCGCCGCACCACGGAGCCGGGCGTTGCCGGGGTCTCGCGTGACCAGGAGCTGCGGCTGGTAGCCGGAGTGCGGAGGCATGGAGAGTTCACGCCGCAGTACGGGCTCCACGTGTTGCCACGCACCGGTCAGCTCGCCCGCAAAGAGCACGATTTCAGGAGCCAGAGCGCTGATTACCATGCGTAGGCCGCGCCCGATACCCTGCGCCTGGTGCTGCAGGGCTTCCACCGCCGCCGGATCATCGGTCGCCGCAAGGGACAGCAGACGGTTCATGGAGGTGGCGCTGCGCTCCGGTGACGACTCTGCGTAGTGTCGGAGGGCGGCACGGGAGGAGGCAAATACCTCCCAGCACCCACGGCGGCCGCAGTTGCATGCCGGGCCGGTGGGCTGCAGGGTTACGTGGCCGAACTCTCCCGCAAGTCCGCGGTGACCCAGCACCATCTGGCCGTTTGTAAGTATGGCGGTTCCCACTCCTTCTGCCACGGCTACAAGCACGGCATCTCGCACCCCGGTGAGTCGCCCGGACCACAATTCCGCAACGAGACAGGCGTTGCAATCGTTTTCAATCTGGACCGTAAGTCCAAGCGCAGTCCGAATCTCGCTGTGGAGATCGAAGGGTGCCCAGCCAAGATTCGGGGCCACCATCAGCTGCTGCGTTGCGGGGTCGACACGGCCAGGGATGCTGACGCCGATGCCTTCAAACGAGTGGCTGTCGAATTGCCCTCGCAAGTGCTTCAGGCTGGAGATGATCTCGGCGGTTGCGCGCTCTACGTCTGCAGGGATGGTGATGGAATGCTGCGCCAGGAAGCGGCCGTTCAGGTCCACGACGGCGAGCACCGCGCGCTCCGGATGAATGTCCACGGCGAGTGTGAGCAGGTCGCCATTCATGGACAGCAGTGTGGGTCGCCGTCCCCGTGCCCGCTTCGCAGTGCCGCCTTCCACAATCCAGTTTTCCTGTACGAGCTGGTCCACGATGGCCGACACAGTGCTGGGCTGCAGGCCGGTGAGCCGGGTAAGGTCGACACGCGCCACCGGCTGCCTGGAGCGGATGGCCTCCAACACGATGTCGCGGTTGATCTCGCGTGCTGTCTCACTCGACGCAGATTGGGCCTGCCCGGTTCCTACCGGCCGAATCGGAACCTCTGTGCGATCAAGCGGCATCTGCTGCAAGAGACTCCTGGCTGAGTTAGACCGTACTGCCTACGATACAGCCTCCGGTGCCGACGCCAGTCTCCTTTCCGCGAAGCTCACCTTGAGTCAGGATGGTCCTGCCACTACACGCCGTGACCCAGGGTCGAGCGTGCGGTCACTCCGTGTCAGGCCGTGGCTGGATGGGGAGGTATGGTCCCTTTGCACTGCGGTGGGCGTAGCGCACGATGTGCGGCGTGAGCAGGAGCACCAGATTGCCGCGAGTGACATCGGTCAGACGGTTGGTGCCGGCCTGGAAGCCGGGAAGCTCGTTGAGGCCGGGAATACCGCTGGCCGCACGCAGTTCACTTTCTGTCACGTTGCTTGAAATCAGCGCTGTCTCGCCGTCCTGTACGGTCATGTCTGATGAGAACTGCCGGCTCGCGAGCACGGGTATGCCATTGAGTGCCGCACCTGCAAGTGCCGTGATCTTGATCTCAAGGTGCAGTGCGATCTCGCCGCCTCGCTCCACGTGCGACTGGGCTTTCAAGACCAGACCTAAGTCCTCGTACTGAATCTGCGGCACGACGGCGCTACTGCTGAGCGAGTTTGTGCCCAGGTACTGTGACAGCAGCGATGACAGGCTGACACCGTTGACCGATACTCCCGCCAGCGATGACGTGGTCGACGTGGCGACGTCACTGAAAAGTGAGGTTTGGATGGGGTAGCGTGTGCCGCTTTTGACGGTGCTGCTGACGCGGTCGCCCAGACGCAGTTGTACGTCGTCCAGTTCGCGCGCGTCGCTTTGCCGCAGTGCGAGATTCAGCACGGGAAAGCTGCCGGCAGTGAGGCCAGTTTGCGTCAGACCACCACCAAGTAGGAGGAAGGTGTTTTTGAGGTTGCTGGAGGTGCCGAGGCCCGCAACAAACACCAGGTACGCCGCAATGACCGTGCTGCTGGTGCCGGAAGGAATAACGCCGTTCGAGATGAGCTGGTTGACCAGGGTCTGGTTTGCGGAGACTATGCTTGCTGCCTCTGACCGCACGTTGAAGGCGCCCAACGACGACGGCAGCGTGACACCCAGGTCACGAACTTTTTCGGAGTTGACGCTGTACAGCTTGACGTCGATCATGACTTCGCTGCCGGTCTCCAACAGGTCGGCGAGTGTTGCATGAATGGCCTGTAGTGTGTCGGCCGATGCGCGCACAGCGATGGCACCGATCTGCGGCTCAAAGCTGACCTTGGCGGATTCAAAGACACTGCGCACCATGTTGGCCGCATCGGTAATCTGCTCAGCGCTGTAGCCGGGTAGCGGTATGACTTCCTCCATGAGCCGCTCCAACCGCGTGCGATTGGCTGCCGTGTCCTGCGCAACGAGAACAGTGTGCGGCTCCAGCGAGGTGGTGAACGTGCCGGCCGCCATGCAAAAGACCTGCATCGCTGTTGGGTAGTCCACGTCGTCCAGGTCAAACTTCATGTTCCTGGCCTGCAGATCAGGGTCAAGCGCGGTTTGCAGACCAAAGGACGCAGCTATTTGTTTGGCCAGCTCGCGTCGGTCACCACGCAGGTGAAAGCTGTGCTGCCCCGGAGCTGGCTGCAGCTCAACGGGGCCGGCCAGCGCTGCCGGGTGCCGAGTCGACGGCAAACGCAGTTGAGCGATGACTTTTGGTTCTGTGGAATCGTGCTGGAGCACGCGAGGATTTTGCGGGTCGACTCCGCGTGCCTGCGCGAGAAGGCGGTCTGCCTCAGCCGGGTTTGATGTGCGAACCTGCGCTGCCGCCTGCAGCAATTCGGTGATGCGATGCTCCTGCGCCAGAGCAAGCGCCTGCACGTACTCCTGCCGCGCGGGATCGAGTGATGCGGCGGCAGCAAAGCTGTCAATTGCCGCCGCGAAGTCGCGGCTTTCCAGCTGCTTTGCGCCGTGCAGGTAGTGGCGCTCCGCACGTGCATGTTGCGCGCGGCTGACTTGAGCGGATGGAGTGCCGGCAGCGACGATGCGTTGCGGTGCGGCTTGCTCTGCGCCGGCTGTTTGCGTGGGCTGTACTGCGACATTTGGGGCTGCACTGGCGTCTGCGCCGGAGGTGGACTGCTGCGTTGTGACTTGCTGAGGCTGATCCGCGGCTGCAGGCTGCGCGGAAGCAGGCAGGCATACGCACACAGCCCAGCCAACAGCGCGTCGAAGCGCACGACCACAGTTGCGAACAGGACTGCGAAGCCGGTCTGTAGGCCGAAGCTGCATCTGTGATGTTTGACGGGCAGGAAAGTGGATGGTGCGCTATCGCCCGCCAGCGGCACTCGTAATGGATTGCACCTTGTTGGTGGGCCGTTCGCTGCGCACAGGCCGCTTTAGACCAGTGCGAATCTGGGCCGTGTCGAGGTCCAGCTCAGTAAGGGTGCGGCTCAGCGTGTTGCGGTGCATGCCGAGCTCGTCCGCGCTCTTGCACTGGTTGCCGCGATGGTTTGCCAGCACATGAAGCAGGAAGCGCCGCTTGAACTCGCGCACGCCTTCGTCGTAGGAGATTCCTGTTGCGTGCATCTGCCCCACCAGCATATCCAGTTCACGCCTCACGGTGCGTCTCCCTCGTTTGTTGATTCTGTTCCAGTTCGTTCGGTTCTGCGTGGCATATGGACCGAATCGGTGGCGGCTGACGGCGATACATGCCGAACCTCCGCTGCGAGACGATTACCGAAGTCCCTTGGCACAACGAAGGATACCCCAACCGCGGCGCTTCGCAAATAGGGAAGAAGTACAGAGTCACCGGTGAAGGGGATGAGCGGCAAAAACGGCTGCAGGGGGATGAGCACGGCAGCCAGCACAACGACCGCGCGCACTACACCGAACGCCGCACCGCCCAGGCGGTCGAAGATGCCGAGTCCGACCGCGTGCGAGGCACTGCGCAACACCCGCCCAAGCAGGTTGGCCAACAGGTATGTCGCTGCAAGAATGCCGATGAAGGCAACGCTCTCGGCGAGCAGGATGCCGTGGATCCACCGAACAAGCCAAAGTCCCAAAGCCGGTGCATACCACGCCGCCAGGATGATGCCCAGAACCACGCCGGCGAGCGACACCACAGACCGTATAAGACCCCGCATGAACGCCGTCAGGGCGCTGAAAGCGAGCACAAGCACCAACGCCCAGTCCAACGGACCAAGACCCGCGAACGTCTGCGGGTGTGCCGGCATGGGCGCGGGTATCATGGCTATGCCGGCAGCTCCTGCTGACCTGTGAGTAGCTGGAATGCCTGAATGTACTTTGCGCGGGTCTCGTCCACGACCTCGTCCGGCAGCGCGGGTGCGGGCGGCTGCTTCTTCCATGCAATACGTTCCAGGTAGTCCCGCACAAACTGCTTGTCAAACGAGGGCTGTGCGCCACCCGGCGCGTACCCGCTCGCCAGCCAGTAGCGGGACGAATCCGGTGTCAGCACCTCGTCCGCAAGCACCAGCCTGCCATCCACGTAGCCGAACTCGAACTTGGTATCCGCGAGCAGGAGTCCCCTGACCTCCGCATATGCGCTTGCCGCAGCATAGATAGCCAGGGTCAAGTGTCGCAGCGTCTCCGCTGTCTCCGCGCCCACGGCCTGCACCACGTCGTCAAAGCCGATGTTCTCGTCATGGCCGGTGTGGTTCTTTGCGGCGGGTGTAAAGATGGGCTCCGGCAGGCGATCGCCCTCGCGCAAACCCTGTGGCAGCGCAATCCCGCAGACCCCACCGGTTTGCTGGTAATCCTTCCAGCCAGAGCCGGACAGATAGCCGCGGGCGACGCACTCCACATCAACCATGTGCGCACGATTAACCAGCATGCTGCGGCCGCGTAGATCGTCCGCGTAGGGTGCGAGTTGGGCGGGATAGGCCGCGATGTCAGCTGTGACCAGATGATTCGGCACAAGCCCTTGCAGCCGCGCGAACCAGAAGAGCGAGATCTGTGTGAGCACCTTGCCCTTATCGGGAATGAGGCTGCCCAGCACATGGTCGAAGGCGGAGATGCGGTCTGACGCGACAAACAGCAAGTGGTCGTCGCCGACCGCGTACAGGTCGCGCACCTTGCCGGTCAGCACCGGTCGCATGTTGCCCAGGGAGCTCATACCACCAGTGAAACACCAACCGGTGCGGATACGCACCTCTGTGTACCCAGCGCGTTATCAGCGGTCTAGTACTTCCAGCTCATGTCGGCATCCTTCGGGGCCGTTGCTGCTATGCGTTGCATGATTTGCGGCACGTACATGGTGTTGTAGTGCAGCCGCGAGTAGGCGTTGGGGAGCGTCGGGTCGCCGTTCCAGCAATGCTCGGCGCGCGGGCCGTATTTGACCTCGCCGTCGTAGGGAACACCGTGGCCCGGGGTGCCGGTGGTCTTCAGAAAGTCTTCCATCAGGTACACGGCGTCGTTCAGGAAGTAGGTGTCGTCGCTGCCGACGTAAAGGTGCAGCTTGCCCTGCAGCTTGGGTCCCAGGGTAGACCAGTCGCGCTGTAGGATGGCATTCAGGTCGTAGTGGTCGTGCCAGTACGCGGCGGTTGTCTGGTCGATGGTGCCGGTGGCCTTGTCGAAGATCGGCCTGGGGTAGCCGTCCGGGCCGACGGGTGAGTAAACCGCTTGCCAGATGTCGTACTGTTCGCCGCTGCGGCCGTGGTCGCCGAGCGCTGCCTCGTAGGCGATGTTGTCGCGCACGGTGATAAGGGTGTGGCCCAGGTAGTCGTGCATGGACGGCTGTTCCACCCGTTTGTTCGCACCCTGCAGCCAGAACATGTTGGGCTGGTTGTAGAGGTCCACCGTGGAGTAGGCGTGGAAGTCCACGGGATCGGGGCAGGCGATGAATGCGCCGTTGTAGTGGTCGGGGTAAAACATCTGCACCGCGATGGATTCCCATCCGCCGGTGGACCCGCCGTACAGAAAACGCGCCCAGCCCTGGCCGATGCCGCGGAACTTCTGCTCTACGGCGGGCATCAGCTCCGTTTCGATAGCATCGCCGTATGGCCCCACGTTGGCCGAGTTCACGGCGTAGCTGTCGTCGTAAAATGGGTTCGCGTGCTGGATCTGGATGACAAGGAAGCGGGGGAAGCCGGAGCTCGTCCACTGCTGGAATTCCTTGTACGCATCCTCCTGTTGAATGCGGTTATAGCCGGCTAGGTGGAAACGGTCGGAGTAGTCCGGCTTCAGGTTCGGGTCCGGCGGCGTGGTGCGGAAATCTGGCACGCCGTCAGGGAAGTGGCCTTCGAAGACCATCTCGGGGTAGTGGGCGGAAGGGTGCTCCGCCCAACCCTGGGGGAGCAGAACAATGGCCGAGAGGAACATGGGGCGGCCCCAGAACTTCGTCAGCAGCGCGCTCTGGATGGTGAGGTGTTTCACCCATGCGGTGTCCGGCTCCGGCGTGATAGCACCGATAACCTTGTCGAGAGAGATGCTGATGGGTGGTGCACCCGGACCGATCTTCATCTTTACGGGCGTGCTGTACAGGTTGCCCGGTGCAAGGTTCCAGTGCTGGCCTTCGCCGCGGTCGGGCGCCAGCTTTACCGTCGCACCGTCAGCACGGTGGAAGGTTTCATAGACGTTGAGGACGGCCTGAACGGTGTAGTCTCCCGGTGGCACATCGCTGAGCCTGGCGTATGGATAGCCTGCGGCGGTGTTGTCGATTGTCACCGACACTCCCGGCTTGAGCCCGTCTACCGTCACGCCAAAGACGATCTGCGATTTTGGCGTGTCGTTGATCTGCATGCGCGGTTCCGGCGTGTCGTTCGTCGACAGGAGGAAGAGCATGCGCCCATCCACCGGCTTTGCGGACTGCGAGGAGGGCAAGCGGACCGTGACCTGCTGCTGGGCGAGGGCACAGCAGGGAAGCAGCAGGCCAAAGGCCAGCATGGAGGACCGAACAAGATTGTGCATGCAGGGAGTATAGCTATGAACAGCCGGGATGCGTGCAGACACCATTGGTCTGCGCGGCACACTTGCCTAAGCCACCTTCCGGCCATCCGCCCTGTTCAGGTTTACGCTTACGATCTTCGATATACCTGGCTCCTGCATGGTGACGCCGAAGATCACGTCGGCCTCGCTCATCGTGCGCTTGTGGTGCGTGATGACGACGAACTGCGTGGTCTTGCTCATGTCGTGGATCAGGCGTGCGAAGCGGCCTACGTTGGTCTCGTCCAGCGGCGCATCCACCTCGTCTAGCACGCAGAAGGGGCTTGGCTGAAACTCGAAGATGCCGACCAGCAGCGACAATGCAGTCAGCGCCTTTTCGCCACCGCTCAGAAGCAGCACGTTCTGCATTTTTTTGCCTGGTGGCGAGGCGATCAGGTCGATGCCGCTTTCAGCACTGTTGGCCTCGTCTGTCAGCTTCATGGTGGCCTGGCCGCCGCCAAACAGCTTCACGAAGGTGTCGCTGAAATTCTGGTTGATCTTGGCAAACGCTTCATCGAACTTGGCGTTGCTGATCTCGTCGATCTCCTTGATGGACCCCTGCGTGTTGCTGATGGAATCCAGCAGGTCTTTTCGCTGGGCATCAAGGAAGCCGTGCCGCGTCGAGGCCTCTGCAAACTCCTCTAACGCCATCATGTTGACCGGACCCATGGCGTCCAACTTGCCCTTGAGCGTGCGCGTCTCACCCTCGGCTGCCGCCAGCAACTCCGTGTTGGCGATGCGCTCAATCGACGCATCCGCGCGAAGCTGCGCCGCCTCTGTGTTCAGGTCCTGCAGTGCCTGGGCTTCCAGGTGCTCGATGTCGCTGGTCAGCTTCGCAATCCGTGTCTCCAGCCTGCCGCGCTGCTCGCGCAGGTGATCGGTTTCGGTTCGCAAACCGCGCAGCGCGGTGTTCTTCTCGGCGATGGCCGCGCGCAGCGTACTTGCCTCGGCGGATAGTCGGCTCACGTCGCCGGTCAGCCGTGCGCGGGTTTCCGTGAGCTCGGCATGGCTCGCCGCGAGGTTGACGTTTTCTTCCTCGCGCCGCGCACGCTCAGACGTGTTCGCCGCGAGCTGGCTGTCCAGCTGCAGCACCCGCTGCTGCTGTGTATTCGCCATGCGTTGGTTCTGCTCAAAGTTGGCAGAAGCATTCCGGCGGCGCTCCTCCAGCCCGGCGAGCGCAGCGCTTGCCGCCGCCGCCGCTGCCTGCGCCTCTTCTCGCGCGCGCCGCAGGTCGTCCATCCGCGTCACAGCTTCGTTCACACGCACGTCCACAGCTTCACGCTCTGTAAGTAGTCGCGCAGCTTCTTCGGCCTTGCGCTCTCGCGTGTCCTGCCGCTGTGCGCGTGCATCGCGGTTACGTTCGCTGTGCATCTGCCAGTCGGCCAGCCGACGCTCGATGCGTGCGGCTTCGCCCTCCATCTGCCGCAAAGCCGCGCCGCTATTTGCCGCCTCTCGCTCGGCTTCGCGCCTCTCGTTCTGCTTCGCTTCCAGTGCAACCTGCATCTCTGCAATCTGCTTTGCCAGGCCGCCCACAGCCAGCTCTGTTTGCCCAAGCTCTTTCTGCACACCCTCCAGCTTGGCGGAAATGTCGCGCAGCTCATGCTTCAGCGCAAGGGGGCCCTCGCTGCGTGCCTTGCCGCCGGTTACCGTCAGGTTGTGAAACGTTTCTCCGCTCGGCGAAAGGAAAAACGACTCCGGATTTTCAGCCGCCAGTGTCCGAGCCGTGGCGCTGTTGGGCGCAAGAAATCCCTCGCGCAGTTTTGGTAAAACGACTTCCAGCGAGCGCCCGAATCCGTTGAGCACACGGATGCAGTCTCGCAGCGGCCGTGCACCCTGCAGGTTCTGTGTCGCACGGCTCGCCATGCCCTCCGCATAGCTGCCATCCGCATGCACCAGGAAGGTGGCGCGGCCATCCATGCTGCCCTTAAGCATGCCGATGCCCCGGTCCGCGGCGTCCCAGTTCTTGACAACGACGTAGTTCAGTTCTTCTCGGAGAAATTCGTCGACGACGGGACCATGTTCGTCATCCACATCCAGGAAGTCCGCGAGCGTTCCCATGGGCGCCACGCCCGCGCCACCCTGGTTGGCTTTGAAGATCTTGCGCACCGTCTCGCTCGAATAGCTGTGGTCCCGGATCAGCGATTCCAACGAGTTCTTGCGGCCAAGCAGCGTCGCCGCCTCTGCACGAAGGTGGTCGCCACGCCTCCGCGTCTCCATTTCTTCCCGCCGCCGGTTTTCCAGGTCGAGCCGTAGCTGCGCAATCTCTGCCTCCAACCGCTTCAGCCGTTCGCTCACCGTCTCAAACGAGAGCGAGACCTGGCCACGCTGCTTTCCCAGTGCCTCCAGCTCGTGCCGGGCCGTTTCGCTTTCCGTGATCAGCCGCTCTGCTTCCCGATCAAGCCCTGCCAGCTGCTCGGCCGCCTGCGCCTCCTCGCGGTGCACCTGCGAAATGCGTTGCATCAGCTGCATGCTCTGGTGGCGTCCGTTCTGGGCTTCCCGATCGGCGTTGTTCACCTGCGCCTGCGCTTCCGCCGCTGCGCGCTGCCGGTCCTGTGCCGTGCTGCGTGCTTGCGCTGTATCCGCCGTTGCCGTCTCCAGAAACATCTGCAGGCCATCGCGATCCGCCGACAGGGCCTCAATGGAATGCCTGACCTGCTGCAACTCATCGGCACCGCTGGCGATGCGCTCTGCCAAGTCGCCCACGCGGTCGGTGTTGCTGTGCATGCGTGATGTGACACGCTCCAGCTCCACCCGCGTCTCATTCACCTGGGCGTTTGCGGTGCGTAGTTCTTCATCCAGCTCATACCCGCGTGCCACGCCAGCGGCGTGTTCCGCATCCATGGCCTCCAGTTGAGTGGCATGTTCGTCGACTTTGTCACTCAGATCTGCCACCACACCGCTGGACTGCGCGTGCTCCGCATCCATCTGCGTCAGCCGGCTGCTCAGCACCACACGCAGTTTGCCACGCAAATCGTCGCGCATTTCGCCGTAACGCTCAGCCTTGGCTGCCTGCCGCTTCAGGCTGGCCATTTGCTTAGTGACTTCGTCGAAGATGTCGTCCACGCGGGAGAGGTTCTGCTTGCTGGCTTCCAGCCGCAGTTCAGCGAGGCGCTTCTTCGTTTTGAAGCGGGTGATACCGGCGGCTTCCTCGATGATCGACCGGCGATCCAGCGGCTTGGACGACAATAGCTGTCCGATCCGCTCCTGCCCGATGATGGCGTAATTTTCGCCGGACAAGCCCGTGCCGAAGAAGATGTCCTGGATGTCACGCAAGCGGCAGAGTTTGCCGTTCAGCAGGTATTCGGAGTCGCCTGATCGAAACAGCCGCCGCGTGACCGTGATCTCCCCCGCGCGGATGGGTACACGGCTAAATTTGCGCCGGCGGATTTTAAGAACGACGGACGTGCCGGTAACCGCGTCGCCTTCTACAGCAGGCTCGTCGACCGGTACGTCTTCCGTCTCACCCTCTTCACCGGGCTGAAGAGGACCGGGCTGGGCTTCGGCGACTGCTGCTTCAGTAGCCGCTTGCCGTTTCTGGCGTTCGGCGGCTTCGTCCCAGTCACCCACGGCGGCGGTGTCAATTGCGACGGGCACGTGCAGGTCGTGGCCGTCGTACACCTCCGGGTCGACCAGTGTCAGGGACACCTCCGCCATGCCGGTGGCTTTGCGATGGCGCGTGCCAGCGAAGATGACGTCCTCCATCTTGAGGCCGCGCAGGCTTTTGGCGCTCTGCTCGCCCAGCACCCACGTGATTGCGTCGCTGATGTTCGACTTGCCACAGCCGTTTGGCCCCACGACGGCTGCGATACCGCTGCCTGTCAGCTGTACATCGGTGCGATCGCAGAACGACTTGAACCCCAGAATCTGCACGCGCTTAAGCTTCAGCACAGACCGCCTCCAACGCCGCCGGAATGTTCTCGGACAGGCATACCCTTCAGGCTAGTGCCTCAGCAGCCTGCACACAAGCAAGTACCACGCAGCCGGTTGTGGATAAGGTGCTCGCAATCACAATGAGTAGAGCCTGCCCGTCGCTGGACTTACCAGTCTGATGTAGTCCGGAGTCTGGGCACTTTCGAATGAACTACCACTCAGCGGCATGCAGCACCGTCGCGTTTCCGTGCATCTACGCCAGTGTCTGCGGACGGAGCAGGCAAATTTCACGTTTTACGATACATTCGACACAAACCGTTTCACGATGCAGTCCAACGCATCAGCCGTTGCGGCGCAGCACCAATTGAGACTTTTAACCACAGGGAGTGTTTGATGAAGAAGGCAATGTTCGCCTCGATACTTGCGGTCGCTGCAGTCACCGCACCATTCTGCATGGCACAAGCGCCAGCCGCGGCCGCTGCAGGCCAGGTACAGCTCTCGCCCGACGAATACGCCGCGTACAACAACGTCACCACCGCCACCGATCCGGCCGGGAAAGCTGCTGCGGCGGAAACCTTCGTGACCAAGTACCCCCAGAGCACCGTGAAGGGCGCAGTCCTGGAGCAGCTTGCTGTCGCCTACTACCAGGCCCAGAACCTGCCAAAGGCCCTGGACGCCAGCGACCGCCTGCTGCAAACCGATCCGAACAATATCCGCGGTCTCATCATTGAAACCACTGTTCTAAAGCAGCAGGGTGATACCGCCGTCGACGCCACCGCACGCCAGCCCTTGTATGACAAGGCCGCCAGTTTCGCGCAGCGGGGCATTGACGCACCCAAGCCCGCCGCCGTCGACCAGGCACAGTGGGATCAGTTGAAAACCGCCGTCTCGCCGACCTTCTATGGTGCCCTCGGCGCGAATGACCTGCTGAAGAAGGACTATGCAGCTGCCATTACTGCGTACACGACTGAACTGAAAGCGGTTCCGGAAGACACAACAAAGCAGCCCGGTCCGTTGCTGCAGGACACGTATAACCTGGCCACCGCGTATTACCAGTCCACGCCACCCGACTACCTGAGCTGCACGTTCTACGCCACTCGGGCGGTGACCTTTGCTCCTGACCAGTTCAAGCCGCAGTTCCAACCGGTTGCGACCTATTGCTACAAGAAGTTCCACGGTGGCGATGACGGCTACGATGCGGTGAAGACAGCCGCCGCGGCCTCGATCACACCCTCCGATACGTTTAAAAGCAGCATCAAGCCCGCCCCGACACCGGCAGACCAGGCGACAACGCTGCTCGCGTCTGACAAGGCAGACGACCCCACCCTCGCCAAGACCAACATTATGGACCGCGAGTTCGTGATCCAGAACGGCACTGCTGAACAGGCCGACAGCGAGTTCACACCCATCAAAGGCAAGGAAATTGAAGTGACGGGCGACGTCGTCTCCATTTCCGGCACTGACCTCCAGCTTGCCGTCTCGGATGACAGTAAGACGGCAAACCCCAAGGTCGCCGATTTCGACATCACGCTGAAGGAGGAGCCGAAAACTGCTCCCACCGTTGGCGGGTCTGTCAAGGTCGTTGCAACGGTGGACAGCTACACTCAGAAGCCGCTGCTCGTCAAAATGACAGGTGGTGAAATCCAGGCCAAGAAGGCTGCCGCCGCACCGGTTCGCAAGGCTCCGGTCCGTCGCCGCTAACCCGCTCTGTGCGAGAGCAAAGAAGGGCAGCCACGTCGGCTGCCCTTCTTCTTGTCCACCCCGCTTTATTTACGAAGTTTACTCGCCAAGCATGATCCGCTTCACCCCGTACGCTCGACCTGTCGTGGAGTCACATTCGACCACTGTTGCGCACATCTTCGGATTACCCTTCGCTGCTTCGAACTTTGCCGGTGCCCCCGTCAGGAAGCGCTGCACTACCGCCTCGTACTCCACGCCGATCACACTGTCGTAAGGTCCGCTCATGCCGACGTCCGTTTGGTATGCCGTTCCTTTTGGCAGGATGCGTTCGTCCGCCGTTGGAATATGCGTATGAGTTCCCAGCAGCGCGGTGACACGACCGTCAAGATACCAGCCCAGCGCAACCTTCTCGCTGGTCGTTTCCGCATGGAAGTCCAGCAGCACCACTTTGGCTGCGATGGTTTTCAGCAGTTCGTCCGCCTTGCGGAACGGGTCGTCAATCTGCTGCATAAACACACGTCCCTGCAGGTTGATGACGGCATACGCCTCACCCGCCGCAGTCACGCCCTCATACACGCCGAATCCGGGCGTGGAGGGCGCAAAGTTCGCCGGCCGGATCACACGGCGGGCTCGCTCCTGCGACTCCGCCGGTACCTTGATCCACTCCAGCAACTCTTTCTTATCCCAAAAGTGATTGCCGGTCGTAATTACCTCCGCACCCATGTCAAAGAGCTCTTCTGCGATCGACGGCGTAATGCCGAAGCCACCTGCAGCGTTCTCCCCGTTCATGACGCAAAGGTCGATCGCATGCGTCTCCATGACGTGCCCTACGTGCTCAGCCACGATGCGTCGTCCCGCGGAACCAAAGACGTCCCCGATAAACAAAATATTCACCCATCCAGCCTACACAGTGTGCGGCGGGCGCACCCTTCTATACTCGACAGGACATGTTCACCTCTGATTTTGAAGAAAAGCTCTACAACGAACGGCTTGAAAAGCTGAAGAAGATTGAAGCCCTGGGCGAAGCCAACGGCCTGAGCAAGCTTGCCGCGACCTACCCCAACAGCTTCCGGATCCAGCCGGAGAAGGGTATTCCGTTTGTTGCAGCGGAGTACGCAGAGACCGCCGCCGAGGCACTTGAGGCCGACCGCGTCGAGGTGTCGCTTGCCGGCCGCGTGATCGCTCATCGCCGCCAGGGCAAGGCTGGCTTTGCGTCACTGCTGTCCAACGGCCAGCGCCTGCAGATTTACGTGCGGCAGGATGCTGTCGGCGAAAACAACTTCGAGATGTACAAATTGCTCGACCTTGGCGATCACATCGGCGTCACCGGCTATCTCTTCCGCACGCGGACCAACGAGCTCACGGTCCATGTGGAGACGCTTACCTTCCTAAGCAAGGCCATGCTTGCGCTGCCCGACAAGTTTCACGGCCTGCAGGACATCGAATTGCGCTACCGCCAGCGATATCTGGATCTGTTTACGGACGAGGGAGAGCTGCTTGAAACCTCTCTGCCGGAGCAGCCAGGCGAGTCAGTCGGAGACGAGAACTCCGAGGTGGTCGCCGCCTCCACCGCCAGCATGCGGCGGCTGCCGGCACGTGATGTCTTTGTCAAGCGCGCACAGGTTTTGAAGGCGCTGCGGAAGTTCTTTGACGATCGCGGCTACCTGGAAGTGGAGACGCCGATGATGCAGCCGATTGCCGGTGGTGCGGCGGCGAAGCCGTTTGTCACTCACCACAATTCCATGGACATGGAGCTTTTCCTGCGGATCGCGCCGGAGCTTTACCTGAAGCGCCTCGTCGTTGGCGGCCTCGACCGGGTGTACGAGATCAATCGCAACTTCCGCAATGAAGGCATCAGCACCCAGCACAACCCCGAGTTCACGATGCTGGAGTTTTATCAGGCATACGCCAATTATTGGGACCTGATGGACCTGACGGAAGAGTTGGTGAAGTTCGTCGCCAACGAGGTGAATGGCACGACACTGATCGACTTTCCGTTGCCCAAGGGGGCTCGCGCGGGGGAGATGGTGGAAATTGACCTGGGGAAGTGGCAGCGGCTCTCCATGCGGGAAGCCATTCTTAGGTTCTGGCCGGGCGAAATACAGCCAACACCCTCTTTCTCTGACCTAAGATCAATCGAAAGGTTTGGGCCATTCATGGCCCTGGCCTCCTCTTCAAGTACTTCTGCATGGCTTGAGGCAGGATACGAAGGGTCGGACTCGAAACACCTTCTGGTCAAGACTCTGGCGGACATCAATCAGACGTTGTTGACTGCACAACGGAGTCCTGACTCGGAATCTGGAGGCGCGGCGTTGGGCAAGGCCATCGCCGCACTTTTTGAGGCCGTAGCCGAGCACCGATTAATTGAGCCCACCATCATCTACGACTTTCCGCTGGCCGTGTCGCCTCTAAGCAAAGTCAAACCCGACGAGCCGGACTGGGTCGAACGCTTCGAGTTCTACATCGGTGGCTTTGAGGTCGGCAATGCTTTCTCCGAGCTCAACGATCCCGAAGACCAGCGCCGCCGCTTTCAGTCGCAGGTCGATCAGAAGAATGCCGGTGACGAGGAAGCTACGGACATGGATGAGGACTACGTCCGCGCCCTCGGCTATGGCTTGCCCCCAACCGGCGGTGAAGGCATCGGGATTGATCGCCTGACCATGCTGCTGACTGGCTCGCGTTCCATACGCGACGTGATTCTGTTTCCGCTGCTGCGGCCGCAGAAGAAGCAGGAAGTAGTCGCGGGGGCCGTTCCGGAAAACGGGAAAGCATAGCCGGGTGGTACGCCGCGCCTTCAGCGCTTGGTCTTCGTTTGTTGGCCAGCCTAGGCCTTCGGCCTAGGCTGTTATGCGACGGGCCTTTGGCCCTAGGAGCCGTGTGATAGGGCAGATTCGAGTGACTACGCGGGCAAAGAACGCTGGCTATTTGCCCACGGTGACGTGGGTGACGGTGACGGGACGGAGCGGCGTGTTGTGGGCGTCGCGGGGCAGGTTGGCTACCTTGTGTACGACCGCCACGCTGCTGTCGTCGCACTGGCCGAAGATGGTGTAGTCGCCGTTCAGAGATCGCCGCGGTACCTCCGTGACAAACCATTCGCTGCCGTTTGTATCCGGTCCGGCGTTCGCCATTGCGAGCCGGCCCGGCCGATCGAAGTCCAGGCCAGGCACGGCTTCCACGCCGAAGTTGATGCCGATGCCTTTGTCGGTCGTTGGCGTTCCCTCGTGCGGGTGGTCACCCTGCTCGACCATGTAGTCCGGGATGACGCGGTCCAGGTGGAGGCCGTCGTAGAAGTGACCCTTCATGGGCGCGCCGGTGATGGCATCATGCCATGCCTTTGTCCCGGTCGCCAGGCCGACGAAGTTCTCCGTCGCCAGCGGTGTCTGCCGGAACAGCTTACAGCGCAAAGAGCCCTGGGTTGTTTCGATGGTCACGCCTGGCCCGTCCGGTTCCGGCGCGGCAATCGCCGGGATCGGCATGCGTCCAGGCTGCGGCACCACAGTCGCCAGGTCGACATCCGCAGCCACTGGCGGCAGCGGCTGCCCCGGCTGCACGATTGCAATGTGGTTGATAGCTACCGGCTTGCTGGGCAGGTTGTCCAGCGGAACCAGCCTATGAGCAATCGCCTGCGCGACGTTCACACCGGCATCGTCGCACTGGCCGAAGACGGCGCCACGGTGGGCCTCCTCAGCCTCCGCATCCGCATGACCGGAAATGAGAAAGATGGAACTGCTGGTCCCGTCTTTCGTCAGGGACATCGACAGACGTCCCGGCCTGTCGTACATAAGGCCCGTCTTCTCAATGGGGAACGACTCTCCTGCGACACCCTTTCGGCCGCCAACGCGGTCGCCACCGCCAAAGCCCTGTCCCCATCCAAAGACGCCGGTGCCGTCGTAGAACGGCTTGCCATGCACTACCTGTCCGGTCGCGCTGTCCCTCCAGTCTTTCGCGCCGGTGGCGAGGCCGACGAAGTTCGCGGTCATCGCGGGCGCCTGCTTCGCATACAGCCGGCACACCACTCGTCCCATGGTCGTATCGATGACCGCGACAGGTCCGGTGGGAGCACCACCCGCAGGCACTCGTTGGGCGCAACAGGGTAGTGCGAAACAGAGAAGAATGGAAGAGAAAACGCGATGCATGCGGACAGCCTCAACAGCGTGGAATTGGACGCAACCCAGCATACGTCAGCTGAACCTGCGGCTTAGGAGTCCTTGCGGTAGAGCAGGTTCTTCATGGCCTCGCGCCGTGCGGCGTTAGCCTCGGCTGTGGTGCGCCGTTCGTCCGCATCCACTTTGACCTTGCTGCCGGCTCCCGCCGCCTCCGGCGAGCTGCACTCCGGACATCGGTTCGCGAAGCCCGGCTTGTCGGGCCGCAGCTCAAACTCTTCATGGCACACAACGCACGTCTTGATGGGAAAAGCCATAACATCGTCCATGATAAAGGCTGTTTCCGCCTTCTAATAGCTGGTGCGCTGTGCGTGCCGGAAGCCGTTGTCGTACCCGCGCAGGTAGGCGTCCTGGTAGGTGTCGCGGTAGACGTCGTACGGCCCGAGGCGGTCGGCGTATCCCGGTGTGACGCGGAACTTCTGGTCCGCGCGTGCGCTGTAGCGATAGCCGGCAAGTACGTCGCGCTCGCCGTCCGAGCGGCCATCCCGAAAGCCGTTGCCGCTGGCCTGCTGCACAAGGGCGTTGTTGGCCCAAGGCGGTGGAGGCGGTGGAGGCGTCTGCGCGTAATAGTGGTTGTGGTCGGCACACCCTGCCACCAGCGCCGTCAGCACAACCGCACATCCTGCAGCAAGAACACGCGAACGAAGGGAGGCCATCAATACTCCAGTGCAGGTTCTGAACCCGCAGGGCCGGAGATGTTGCGCTGGTATGCAATTTGCGCGCGCTGTGGTGGAATACGCACATGTCCGACCCGTCCACCCCCGGCAAGCCCAAGGGCACCCTTGGAGACCTTGTCAAAGCCGAATCCATGATCCAGCTGGCGATTGCGCTGCCGCTTGGCTGCGTCATCGGCTGGTTTTTGGGTCACTGGCTCGACGGCAAGTTTCATCAGAACTGGATAGGTGTCGTCGGCATTCTGCTTGGAGCTGCTGGCGGATTTCTGCAGATATATAACACGGCCAGCAAGTACATGAAAGATCCGGAATGAGCGAGATTGAAACTCCCAGCGAGTCTTCGGCCCAGGTTAAGCCGCAGACGCATGCTGAGTGGTGGGCAAGCGGTGCCGCTCCGGAGACGTCGTCCCCTGAAGAGGAGGTAGATGTCGCAGCACTTCCGACGTACACCGATGCCCATGCGGCAGCCAGTCTCCGCGGCGCCGGCCGCATCGTCGTCGTACTTACCTGCATCGGCGTACCTGTAGCCTGGCTCTACGCTGGCTGGCGCGGTGCCGCAGCCCTTGCAGTGGGCGCCGCAATCTCCGGCAGCGGCTTGTGGGAGTGGCGACGCTTGATGGCTGCGCTGACGGCAAAAATGGATGCACTGGAAGCGGTGCATCTCTCGTCAACAAGCGGAGTATCGCAGACACCCTCCATCGGCTTCGCGATTGCCGGATTCATGCTTCGTTTACTGGTCGTTGTGGCCATTCTGTATGCTAGCCTTACGTATCTGCACGGCAGTGTGCCCGTACTTGCAGCGGGGCTGGCGATGGGCGTCGTTGCGCTCACCGTTGAGGCGGTTCGGCTGCTGCGCAGCGGAACCATCTGAGCCTGTGCGGACCAAGAAAGAACCATGCCGGAACAATTAGTCTTTACCAGAATTCTGAATCACGCCTTTTCCGCGCCCGCTGACGCAGTGCTGCGTGCGCTGCACGTCAACATCGCCGACCCGGCAGCGCCCATGTCTAACGCCTTCGCCATGGAATTGCTGGTGACGGTAGTCCTGCTGGTGTACTTTGTCGTCGTTCGAATCTCGTTGAGTGTGGAAAAGCCAAACGCCGTGCAGCACACCGCTGAGTACGTCCACGAGTTCGTCTCCGAGCAGGGCGAGAGCATCATCGGCCACGGCTTTGAGCGCTTCACCGGCTACCTGTCGGTGCTGGTGTTGTTCATACTTGTCATGAACCTCATCGGCCTTGTCCCCGGGCTGGAGTCGCCCACCTCAAATGTGGTCGTGCCGCTTGGCCTGGCGCTAGTCACCTTCTTTTACTACCACTACGAGGGTATTCGTTCGAACGGCGCAGGCTACATCAAGCAATTCCTGGGCCCGGTCTGGTGGCTGTCGCCTCTGCTCTTCGTCATTGAGGTGATCAGTCACTGTGCGCGCGTGTTGTCGCTTACGGTTCGTCTGTACGCGAACATGTTCGCTGGCGACCTGGTGACGCTTGCCTTCTTTTCGCTCATTCCGATCGGCGTGCCGCTGGTGTTTCTTGGCCTGCACCTTGTCGTCTCGTTGGTACAGGCGTATGTGTTCATGCTGCTGGCGACCATCTACCTTAGCCTTGCGGTTTCGCACGAGCACTAGAGCGCTGTTGCACCAGGTTTGACGGCTGCGGAGATTGCCTTCACCGCTGCCGGAGTTCTATCCACGCGAGCGTGAGGGGGACAGCACGGTGATCCTCAACCACCCACTGGCGCGGCATTCTGAAGGTTGGAGTCTGACAATGAAAATGATGAAGTACATCTTTATGACGCTCGCGGTGCTGCTCATCGCTACCCCGGCATTCGCGCAGGAAGCTGCAAACGCCTCCGCCAAAGGCATGCTCTACATCGGTGCCGGCATCGGCATGGCGCTGGCCGCCGGTCTTTGCGGCCTGGCACAGGGCAAGGCAACCGCATCTGCCGCTGAGGCGCTGGCTCGCAATCCGGGCGCGCGTCCCGGTATCTTTACGTTCCTCATCCTTGGCCTGGCGTTCATCGAGTCGTTGGCCTTGTTCACCTTTGTCATCATCTTTATCAAGCTCGCGTAAATGCCACTTGCTCTTCATCAGCAAAGCCCCGCCATGGCGGGGCTTTGCTGTGCGTACCCAAGCGCCGTTACGGGTGCATGTGAAGCCACACAAGCATGCCTGCGCCCAGCAGCATGCGGTAAATGGCGAATGGCGCAAAGCCGTGTCGCGTCACCCACTTCAGGAACCAGGCCACAACAACGTACGCCACGATGAACGAAACGGCCATGCCGATGATCAGCACGATCCAGCGTTCCGGTCCCATGACGAGCGGCGCGATGGCTTCTGCACCTACTTCGGCGGCCTTCGGGTGCACGGCCTTCAGCAGGGAATAGCCGGTCGCGGCGATCATCGTGGGGATGGATAGCAGGAAAGAGAACTCCAGTGCTGTTTCGCGGTTCATCCCGGCGATCTGGCCGGCGGCAATCGTTGACATGGAGCGCGATGTGCCTGGAACGATAGCGCTGAGCACCTGGCACAGGCCAATCCAGATAGCCTGCCCGAAGTTCATCTGCTCCACGTGCACGGTGCTGGACTCGCGCCGTGATGCCCACGCGTCAACAACCCACATGACGATGCCACCGATGAGAAGGGCGAACGCGATGACTCGCAAATTTTCCAGATTCTCGCCGACGAGTTTCGTCAGCAGCTTGGCCGGGATGGCAGTGCATACGAAGGCCACGAGCGTCAGTGTGAGTGGGTGTGTAAGCCACGTCTTGTTACGGCGTTCGCCGTTCGGAAAAGTGCGGAACATGCGGACTATGCGGCCCAGGAATAGCAGCATCAACGCCAAAATTGCACCCAGCTGAATGACGATGGTGTACATCTTCCAGTACGGGTCGGTGAGCGAGATGTGCAGCAGCGCTTCAGTGATTCGCAGGTGCGCCGTGGAACTCACGGGCAAAAACTCGGTAAGTCCTTCGACCACGCCGAGGATGACGGACAACAGGTAATCGTTCAAGCCAGAGGTTTCCTTTTCAAGCCGGCGTTCGTCGCTGATTAGTCGCGGTCGCTGCCATAAATCGCGATGCCTTGCTCCACCCTGTATACCATTGCCTGCGCTCGGGCTGTGTAGTCGCTTGCCGCAAACTTCGCCATCAGCTCGTCGCGCAGTGCATGCGCGTGTGCCGCAGCGGCATCCGACTTTTTCCTGCTTTCCTCCGCGGTGTACATGCTCACCAGCACACCCTGGCGGTAAGCCGCGTCCCACAACGCCTCTGCCGCCTTTGGACTATCCGGGAACTGCGAGGCATATTTCTCGTATATATCGCTCTCCATGGCCGGGCACTTGGGCAGACCCTGCCAGTCGCCGCACATCTTTGCATCCAGCAGGTCCCATGCGGCCAACGCTGCATACCTGCTGCCGGGCTGCTGCTTCATCACTTTTCTGAGGCCATCCTGGTACAGCGCAGGCCGGTTGTGCGGGTCGGGGTCGTTGTACGATGGCCGGGACCGGGCGTCGAACTTTTCCTCCTGCCAGCGAATGTCTGCTGAGCGCCATGCACTCTCACCTGCCAGCGGTGAAGCAGGAAAGTACTCGGCGACGCGTCGATACAGCAGGTGTGCCTCGCCGGCGGCGAGCTTGGGCGCGTGCGGTTCGCCTGCCTGAGCCTCTGCCGTAGCCGCTGCGCCGTACAGCAGGCGATCACCATTGGGCGTCTGCGCACTCACAACGCCCTTGTCCCTGATCCAGCCTGCGCGTGGAACAGCCGCATCGTCCACGCTGAACTCCGGCTCATCTGCCTCGTTCTTCTCTTCCACATTGGTGTTTGCGAAGACCTTGACCCAAGGTCCGGACCGCTGAATGACGACCACTTCATTGCCCGGCGAAACCTCTGACACCTTCTGCGAATCGGCGTCTGGATCGACATACACAACGGCGGTGTGCAGAACAGTGGCACGTTCTCCGGTGCGGCGCGGCGCGGTCTGCGCGTTCAGCACGGTGGTTGCTGCAAGAATCAGAACAAAGCGAAGCATACGGAATTAGACGGCATCAGAACGCCGTTAGGCTAATCCTCGGCGGTCAGTAGCTCGTCTTTCAGCGCGGGGTCGATGTTGCCACCGCTCAGCACGCACACGACAGTGCTCACCTTCGGCAACTCTTCCGTATGGAACAGCGCGGCGGCCAGCGCAACGGCTCCGCTTGGCTCCGCGACGAGGCTCGTCGCCATCAGCAGCATGCGCGTTGCGTCCAGGATCTCTTCTTCAGTCACGGTCAGGATACCGTCGACATACTTCAGAATTTGTTCGAAATTCAGCTTGCCCAGGCTCTGCGTGCGCAAGCCATCTGCGATCGTCTTTGCGGTCTGCGCGCCTGCCCACTCAGTCAGTATGCCTGTGTCGAAGCTCTGCTTCGCATCCGCCGCCAACGCCGGCTCCGCACCCCACACCTGTACGCCTGGCAGCATGTGCTTGGCCGCAGTAGCAACGCCTCCAAGCAGGCCGCCGCCGCTCACGGGTGAAAGGATCAGCTCCACTTCCGGCATGTCCTGCGCGATCTCAAGGCCGCAGGTGCCCTGGCCGGCCAGAATGTACGGATCGTCGTACGGTGGGACAAGTACACCGCCGCGCTCAGCCAGCACCTGGTCTGCCATGCGGATGCGGTCGCTGCTGGTCGGCCCACACAGCAGCACTTCGGCACCCAGTGCGATGGTCGCATCGCGCTTTACACGCGGTGCCACCTCTGGCATCACAATGGTGGCGTGTACACCCATCTCGCGCGCGGCATAAGCCACGCCCTGCGCATGGTTGCCGCTGCTGTGCGCGACCACACCGTCCTTCAGTTCATCGTTACTCATCGACGCGATCTTGTTGTATGCGCCGCGCAGCTTGAAGCTGCCGATAGGCTGCTCGTTTTCCGCCTTCAGCCAGATCGTCGGCAGGGTGTCCGGAATGCTGAAACCCATGGCGCGCAGCAGGTCTAGATCCAAACGGTAGAGCCCGGTGCGAACAGTCACACCCTCCAGACGTTCTGCGGCAGCTTTAATGTCGGCGAGTCCCACAAGTTGCATGCGTTCATTGTCGCAGGCAGGCGAGATCATCGTTCGGCTGTGTGCAGGACCATGGCCATGAAGTGCACCAGCTTCCAAGTCTCCCATGCGCTTGGCGCCTTCTCCATGTCGATGTGCGACAGCACCGGGCTGACCAATGCGGCCTGGAGCGTGGTTGTGCGCAACTCCGATGCCATCCACAGCGTTTCAGCAGCAGGAATGATGTTGTCCGCCTCGCCATGCAGCAGAAATACCGGCACGGTGAGCTCGCCAAGATGCGTCTCGGGTGAGAGCCCTGCAAACTCCTTGCGATGCCGCAGCTCGCTCGTTCGCAGCATGGCACGCACGGTGCTACTGCCGGCATCCATCAGCTCTGCCGCCTCTGCCTGCTGCCGCGGCGAGAGCTGTTCCATGGCAGCCTCTTCCGCAGCCTTGTCCTCGTACAGGTGAGCGCGAAGGACATTTCGAATGCCTGCTACGTCCGGCGACGGCACAAACTCCTCCACGTGCTCATACTCCAGCACAAGCGGTCCATACTCATGGGCCGGCAAGCGCTCGGTCGACCCGTCTGGCCGGGCAGCCTGGCCTGTGCGGTAATACGTGGCGACCCTCTCCATGGCGTCCTGCGACCCGACGGCGAAGACCATCTTCATGCTGGGCCGGTACGCCGGATTCGCCGCCGCCACCAGGCTTAGACCGCCGGAGAAGCTGAGGCCCATGACGCTCACCGGGTGGCCCTGCTGCTGTGCGAACCAGACGGTGGATGCACCGATTACGGCGATGCTGCGATCGCCGATGCGGTAGTCCTTGATGTCCGGCAGCTCGGGCGTGAGCACCTGCAGACCGCAGGCTGCCATGGCTCGCGCAAAGCTCATGAGCCTAGGCTCATCGAGTCCCAGGTGATGCACGCCATGGAAGACGACAAGCCCTGGCGCATGCGGATGACGCACTGGCCCGTATACGCGTGCCCGCACAGAACCAGCCGTTGTCTGCAGCACGATGTCGCGCGTCTCAGTAGGTTCCGTGGCAAGGCCCTTCAGCGGCTGCCTGATGGTGTCGCCGCTCACCAGTTTCAGCACGGCAAGCGATTGCAGATGCGCATGAATCCATGGCGACAGCAGCACAGATGTAAGCACGAACAGAACCGTAGCTACAGCAGCGGGAATGCGCCAGCCAGGTAGAGAGGTACGTGCCTGTTCATATCGCTGCCGCAGCATGCCGCGGCTTGCCGCCGCCACACCCACGTCACGATGGCGACGTGTTTCAAGTGATCTTGGCCGTGGAAAGCGCCTGGCCATCGGAGTCGAAACCTCAAGCAGAGTTCAGAACGAGAGAAGGAGAACGGCCGCACAGCAAAGCGCGCCGGCGGCTTACAGCAATCAGATTTCCAGAATGACCGGCATGATCATGGGTCGTCGTGCCGTGCTTTTCTGGATGTACCGTTTCAAGTCCGAGCGAACCTTTTCCTTGATCAGCATGTAATCGCGCTTCTCTTCGGCGGAGGAACTCTCCAGGGTGCGGCCGATGATCTGGCGCGCCTCGTTGATCATGCTCTGCTCATTTACGGCAAAGCCGCGGGTCACAATCTCCGGCGGCCCGGTCTGCTTGCCCGTCATCTTGTCGATAGTGATGATTGCGAGGACGAGCCCGGCCTCTGACAGGTGCTTGCGGTCACGAATGATGAGTTCTTCGACCACGTCTGACGTAGATCCCGAGTCGATCAGAACCCGTCCGCTTGCCACCTTCGACGTGATGCCTACGGTGGTCGGTGTGATCGACAGCACCTCACCATCCTCAATGAGCACGGCCTTCTCCGGTATACCAGTACCCATCGCGACTTCGACATGCAGCGTCAGGTGGCGGTAGTCGCCGTGGATGGGCACAAAAAACTTGGGCCGCAGCAGGTTGATCATCAGCCGCAGCTCTTCCTGTGAACCGTGGCCGCTCACATGGATCATGCCGTTGCGGCCGTCATCCTGAATGACCTTTGCCTTGCGGCGATACAGGTGGTCGACCACATTGCCGATCGCTTTCTCGTTGCCGGGAATGACGCGCGACGAGAACAGCACGGTATCCCCTGCCTCAATCCGCGCATGCTTGTGATTGTCCACGGCAGCACGGCTCAACGCGCTCATCGGTTCGCCCTGTGTTCCGCTGATCAGGACGCACACCTTCTCCGGCGGCAGCTCCTTAATCTGGCCGCTGTGGATGATCAGGCCTGCCGGTGGGTCGATGTAGCCCAGGTCCTGCGCGATCTCCGTAGAATTGTCCATCGACCGTCCAATGAGCGCCACCTTGCGGCCATGCTTGTGCGCCAACTCCATGGCCAGCTTGATCCGGTGGATGGATGACGAGAAGCAGCTGAAGAACAATCGGCGCTCGGTCCGGGCGAAGATCTCGTCCAGTCGCGGACGCACAGCGAGCTCACCGGGCGTATAGCCAGGCCGATCGACGTTGGTGCTGTCCTGCAGCAGCAGCAGCACACCTTCTTTTCCCAGTTCCGCGAAGCTCTGCAGGTCAAAGGGCTTGCCGTCCGGGCTGCTCAGGTCGATCTTGAAGTCACCCGTGTGCACGATCGTTCCAACCGGCGTACGGATGGCAAGTGCGACGCAGTCCACCAACGAGTGCGTGACCCGGATCGGTGACACGCGGAACGGCCCCACTTCAAAGCTTTGCCCGGGCAGCATCTCGATCAGGTCCGCGTCGTCCAGCAGCTTGTGCTCTTCCAGCTTGCCTTCCACGTAGGTCAGCGTGAACTCCGTGCCATACACCGGCACCTTGAGTTCGCTCAAAATCCACGGCAGTCCGCCGATGTGGTCCTCGTGTCCATGCGTCAGCAGAATAGCCCGGACCTTCTCGCGGTTCTCGATCAGGTAAGTGATGTCAGGGACGACGATGTCAATGCCGAGCAGTTCATCTTCAGGGAACATGAGGCCAGCGTCGATGACGATGATGTCATCCTTCCACTGGACAGCCATGCAGTTCATGCCGAACTCGCCCAAGCCACCGAGCGGGATAATCTTCAAAGATTCAGTAGTCATTCATCCTTCATGCTAGCAGGGCGCGGCACTTACGACCGTGGCGCGTGTTTTTGCGCTGCAGACATGTGTGCGCGTGCCAATTTTCCTGCCACCGTCCCATTGCCCATTTTAAAAGCCCGATCATCATGAAAACCAACACGCAAAGAAGGCCTTTGCAACGGCATGACACGTGCGATGCTGCAGACCAGCGCTGCGAGAACAAAGGCACCGGAGTCTCCACCATGGACGTTCGTGTCAGGCCGATCAAGGTTCCGCGCCGGGTCAGCAGACCATGGAGGGGGGCTCCTCTGAGCCGTACCTTGTCTGCACTGGTAAATAAAAGGCTAACTTTACCGCACCTAC
Organism: Acidobacteriaceae bacterium; assembly: GCA_903642225.1. Lineage (GTDB taxonomy): Bacteria > Acidobacteriota > Terriglobia > Terriglobales > Acidobacteriaceae > Terriglobus. The sequence goes on from CAHJWI010000004.1 coordinate 84,528, forward strand.
AAAGCGGAGCCATTTTGCTACACGCCCTGCGCCAACATGCGTAAGTGCGTAATAACGCTTGCATTGTTCTTTCTGCGTCTGCAGCATCAGGGGTGCTTCAACATTTCAACCTCGTGCAGCCGCTGCACGTTGCACGCCTGAACTCACCTCAACTTACCGAAGCACGAAAGGTTTCCCTATGTTCTTCCGTTCTGAGAAGCTGCTCATCCCGCTCGAAAAGCCAGCCAGCCCCGACCCCAATGGTGCCGCAGCGATCCAGGAACTGCTCGGCGGCAAATTTGGCGAAATGTCGACGCTCAACAACTACCTGCACCAGTCTTTCGGCTTCAAGGAGAAGAAGAAGCTCAAGCCCTTCTATGACCTGGTTGCCAGCATTACTGCGGAGGAGTTGGGCCACGTCGAACTCATCACGACGGCCATCAACCTGATGCTGGAAGACAGCCTGCCCGAGGGCGATCCGACTTCTGCACCTCTGGAAGAGGCGAAGAACCTGCGCAACACGCACCACAGCATTGTGGGCGGCGGCGGCCACCAGGTGATGGACTCCATGGGCCACTTCTGGAGCGGTGAGCACGTCTTCTCGTCGGGCAACCTAGTGTCTGACCTGCTGCACAATTTCTTCTTGGAGACCGGCGCGCGCATGCACAAGCATCGCTGCTACCAGATGACAACGAATGCAGCGGCACGCAATGTCATCGGTTACCTGATGGTGCGCGGAGGTGTGCACCAGGCAGCGTATGCCATGGCGTTGCGCAAGATCACCGGCGTTGAGATGACCAAGATGTTGCCGACGCCCAACATCGACGACTCCAAAATTCCTGAAGCGCGCAAATGGCAGGCGATCGGCAGCCATCGCAAACTGTATACGTTTAGCAATGAAGGCGAATACGCCGATGTCGCCGGTGTGTGGTCCGGACCGGCGGACTGGGCCGACGGCGAGCCTTTGGAAGTAATTCAGGGTGCGCCGGAGTACGCGGCGGAGGGTCCGGTGATTGGTGGCAACACGTCGCTGTTCTCGCCGGATTACGCGCCGGAGGAGATCTATGAAATTGCTGCGCAACTCATGAAGAAGGGTGGCATCTCTCCCCTGCAGCCAAACGACGGCCTGCACTCCCGCTTCCAGGGCAGCACGTCGGACAGTCCCGGTGCGTCAGCCCAGGAAGGCCGCAAAACCATGGAAGAGCCTTCCGAAAAGAAGAAAAAGAGCAAGAAGTAGATAGAGGATTGCGAGGGTAATCTTGATTACCCTCGCAACGTACAAACATTCCGATTTATCGCAGCAGGTCTTCTAGAACTGTCGACAAATCTGTTTTCTCATCACGGTATTTCACGATGATCGGCGTGTACACACTTAGGCCCTCCATGCTGCCCTTGTGGATAGCACGCGAGCCTGGAACGACGACGGCACCCGAAGGAATGACGAGCGGCTGCTCTTCCGTGGCGCGGATCACCCTATCGTTCACCACGTCGTACACGGGCGTTCCACGGGTCAGTATAGTTCCAGCCGCCAGCACAGCGCCTGTCCGCACTACTGTTCCTTCGTACACGCCGCTGTTACCGCCCACAAGAACGTCGTCTTCCAGAATGACCGGGTTCGCGTTCACCGGCTCCAGCACGCCACCGACCTGTGCGGCCGCGCTCAGGTGCACCCGCTTACCCACCTGTGCACAGCTGCCCACCAGTGCGTGGCTGTCGATCATCGTGCCCTCATCGACATACGCGCCGGCGTTCACCCACATGGGCGGCACGCAGACTACACCCTTTGCCAAAAACGCACCGCTGCGTACACTCGATCCGCCCGCCACTATGCGTACACCATCGTCTACCGTGAAGACCCGGGTCGGGTACGTGTGTTTGTCTACAAACGCGCCTCCATCAATTGTCACCATACTGCCCAGCCGAAATCCCAGCAGGATGCCACGCTTTACCCACGCATTGACACGCCATCCCAGCGGGCTGGTGGCATCCGGTGCTGCGGAGCGTACCTCGCCGCTCTCCAGCATGCCGCGCAACTCATAAAAGGCGTCCAGCGCGTCACGTTCCTGTGCTGCTGCAGGGCCCTGCGCAAACCAATGCTCAATCCGTTCCTGAAGCGAACTCACCTGTTTTACCTGTTCCTCAACCATGGTCAAAGTCTATCAATCAGCCTGGCTGTAGCCGCGGATGAAGGTCTGCGGCGTGCCATCCCGCGGATCCACAAAGTGCACATCTGCCGGGTCTCGCGGCGGCGTATCCAGCGCCAGAAAGACGATGGGTTCCTGCAGCATCACAGGCATCGCGTGCACCGTGCGCCGCTTGAACACAAGCAGCATTCCCGGTCGAAACTCCACGCAGTTCGAGATGTCCCCAGCCCAGAAGCTTCCACGCCCACTCACCACCAGCAGGTGCTCGTCGCAGTGTTCGTGAAAGTGCGGAGGGCTGGGCCGGTATACCCGGAAGATGCGCGTGCTCGCCTCTGGGGTTTGTTGCAGGTAACGGTCGACCAGCATCGTCTCCGCAACGTCCGGGAACTGCAGCGCAAGCGCCTGGGTGTCGAAATAGGCAAAGCCGTCAGTAGTCAGTGTTGACCCCTCTCTGCGGCCCGTTCAGTCAAGGCCCCCTCACATACAGTGTTCCACGTAGCGCCGAATAGCAGTTGCATCCAACAGCAGATGCGCTATCCCACCACACCCGACGGCCGCTACTTCGTCGTTCGCGGCCGGCTGTGGCGGTGTGCCGATCCTTCGATCAATCCCGCAGTCCGTGAGCGCCTGGTGCATGAACTGATGGCCGCGAGGGCCAGCAAGGGCCGCGCCATGCGTGCCGGCGACCCCAGGGCACGCGAGCACGCACGCCAGGCGGTGGACGCCGCCAAGCACGCTCTTGGTGAACGCGGCGAACCTTGGTGGACAGACGGCGCACCCGACTACAACCGGCACATGGCCCGGAACTCTCCCTACCGCGAGTGGTTCGACGACCTGTGTCGAGCGCAGCCCGACTCCGCTAGTTCAGAGGACAAATCTCCGATCTGAAGCTTCCTGCCGTACTCGAACTCAAAGCGTCGCAACCAGCTCCTGCAGCTTCGCCGCGAGCGCCTCTTCGACCGGCACCATGGGCAAACGCAGCGCCGCTGTGCTGATCCTGCCGAGACTGTGCAGCAGGCTTTTGACCGGCGCCGGATTCGGCTCGGCAAACAGCGCTGCCGTTAGTGGCGCCAGCACACCGGCCGCAGCCTGTGCCTCGTTCCACGCGCCGCGCCGCGCCGCGCCCACAAGGGCCGCCACCCGGTCCGGCACCGCGTTCGCTACCACCGAAATCAGCCCGTGCCCGCCCGCCTGCATCACCGGCACGGCAAGGTAATCGTCCCCTGCCAGCACCGCGAAGTTCTTAGGAGCACCGGCGATCACCCTGGCAATTTGTTCCACGTTTCCACTGCTCTCCTTTACGCCCACAACGTTCGCGATCTCGGCCAGCCGCAAGACGGTCTCCGGCAGCAGATTGGCAGCTGTCCGGCCTGGAATGTTGTAGAGCAGCACCGGCTTGCCGACTGCCTCTGCGATCGCTTTGAAGTGCAGAAACTGCCCACGCTGATTCGGCTTCGAATAGTACGGATTCGCGGTCAAGATGCCGTCGACACCGTCTATCCGCGCAAGCGATTGAGCGCGTAGGACCGCCTCTGCCGTGCTGTTGTGCGTGCTTCCCGCGAACACCGGGACGCGCCCAGCTGCCGCGTCTACCACCGTCCGCACTACCAGCTCCGTCTCTTGTCCGGTCAGTGTTGCGGCCTCGCCGGTCGAGCCGCATGCCACCAGCATGTCCACACCGCTCGCAAGTTGCCACTCCACCAAAGACCGCAACGACACCAGGTCCAGCGAGCCATCTTCAAGCAGGGGCGTAACGAGAGCCGTACCTAAGCCATGCAGTGCAACAGAAGCGTCCATACCGCCACTGAGTGTACTGGAAAGCATCCTCGGTCAGCGACGGTGGTGCGCTTGGCAGTCGGTCTCCGTATGCTCTCTCAGGCACGATTCCAGCAGCTATACCGGTATGTTCAACCGGAATGACAGGAGCGAATGCACAAACGCCTGCGAGATTGCGCGCGGAGACCTCGCTTTCCGCAACGCTTATACCCACTCGCCTTTGCGCATCAGGGGCTCTTCGTCGCCGTCCGCAAGCACTCCGTCCACATCCATCTCTCCCGATCCGATCATCCAGTCCACATGAATCAGCGAGCTGTTTGCCCCCTTGCCGGCAAGCGTTGCATCGTCCATGTATTCGCCCTGGCGGATGCACGTGGCATACGCCTGACCCAAGGCGATGTGGCTCGCTGCGTTCTCGTCGAAGAGCGTATTCCAGAACAGCAGGCCGCTCTGCGCAATGGGGGAGCCATGGGGCACCAGCGCCACCTCGCCCAAATGACTCGCTCCCTCATCCACCGCAATCAGCTTGCGCAGTGCGTCTTCTCCGGCGCTTGCCGTAGCCTCCACGATGCGTCCTTTTTCGAACCGGCACTGGATGTCTTCAATCAGGGTGCCCTGGTGCGACAGCGGCTTCGACGCGCTCACAACACCATCGACGCGGTCCTTGTGCGGCGTCGTGAAGCACTCTTCCGTGGGAATGTTGGCGTTGCAGAAGATACCGTTGCTGCCGGTTCCGCCACCGCCGGCCCACATGTGATCGTCGGCCAGGCCCACCGTCAGGTTCGTGCCGGGTCCTTTGAAGTGCAAAGCCGCGTATCGCTTTTCGTTCAGCACATCCACTCGCTTGGCAATGTTGCGTCCGTGCGTCTTCCAGTCCGCCACTGGGTCGTCACCGGTTATGCGCGAAGCACGGAAGATCGCCTCCCATAGCGCCGGGATTGCCGCTGCTTCCGGCAAGTCCGGAAAGACCAGCTTTGCCCAGGCCGGTGTGGCTCCTGCAAGTATCGACCAGTTGATCGCATGCCGGGTAATCAGTTCCATGGCCGGCTTCATGGCCTTGCTCGCTGCGATATTTGCCCTGCTTACTTTGGACGGATCTTCATCCTTGAGCAGAGCCGGGTTTATGCCCGCAATGCCCAGCCGCGCGCTGTTCGTCGCGTATGCCGTTGCGATGCCGTTGGCCAGCCACTTGGGCGTGCTGTCGAAGCTCGCATCCGGCGCATGGTGGTAACGCGCTAAAACCGTCTCGTCGTCGCTGTACAGCGTTGTAACCGCGAGCGCGCCGGCCTTGTACGCGTGCTCCGTAATCCGCCGCACAAACGGGACATGGTCCAACCCGGCTGTGATCACAAGCTCCTGACCGGGCTGCAGGTTCAATCCGACGCGCACCGCAACCAGCGCCAGCCGGTCAAGTTTTTCGTTGAACGTCAGTTCGTCAAAGCTGCGCTTCGGCATCGATGCCGGATTTACCAGTGCTTCTTCTGCGATCGGCGTCATCAGATCTCCTGTACGGTTCTGGTTACGGCTGTAGGCCTGTGGCTAAAGCTGTTCGTACACTGCCTGAAAATCGAACGTGCCGGTCCGCGTGCTCAGCCACTCGGCCGCACGGACGGCACCCTCTGCAAACCCACGTCGGCTGAACGACTCATGTGTCAGCACCAGCCTGTCTGCATCGCTGCGCGCCTCCACGACATGCAGCCCGGCGGAGTCGCCCTCGCGGACCGATGCGATCGGCACGTCACCCGCCGACTTTACCGCGCTTTGCAAGGTGATCGCAGTGCCGCTCGGCGCATCCAGCTTGCCGCTGTGGTGCGTTTCTTCAATGGAAAAATCGTATCCGGCACCGCCCAGCACCTGTGCCATCTGGCTCGCCAGCTTCAACATCGCCTGTACGCCTACGGAAAAATTCGTCCCGTACAGCAGTGCGGCACCCTTGCGGTCGGCCAGGTCCTTCATGTCTTTCAGGCTTGCGTACCAGCCGGTCGTACCCACCACCACCTTTGCCCCGGTCGCCAGCAGCGCGCGCAGGTTCGTCACCACGGCCTCTGGCGTCGTGAAATCGATGATCACGTCGAACCCGGTGACGAATGGTGCGGTCAATGCTGCGGCGCCTGGATTCTCTTTGGCATCCAGCACATGTACACCGTGTCCGTGTTCGTGCGCCACCTCTGCCACAAGTTTGCCGGTCTTTCCATGTCCTAATACAAGAATGCGCATCGTTTGTTGTGTCCTTTGCTAAGCCGGTGCCAGTGTCGCGCCGGCACTGCGGTTTGTTAAGTCGAAGATGGCCGGATCAGGGTCTGTGAAAAATGCAGCGTGCAAGGATCGCACCGCCTCCGGCACGTCCTCTTCCTCAATCATGAAGCTCATGTTGATCTCACTCGCACCCTGGCTGATCATGCGCACGTTTACGTGCTGCACTGCGGTGAACACTTTGCCGGCGATGCCGTTGTGGCCGCGAATATCCTCGCCCACCATGCACACCAGCGCCTTGTTGCTCTCGTATTTCACGTCTGCGATGCGTTGCAGGTCGGCCGCGATGGCCGGCAGTCGGTCGCTCGTGTCCACGGTCACGCTGATCGACACCTCGCTTGTGCTGACCATGTCAATCGCCACGCGATGCCGGTCGAACACGTCAAACACAGCTTTCAAATATCCATGCGACATCAGCATGCGGCTCGCAACGATGTCCACAATGGTCAGCCGTTTTTTAATCGCGATGCACTTAAAAGGGGACTTGCACCGCGGTGCAACCGCGGTGATGCGTGTGCCTTCGCTGCTGCTGTTGCGGCTGTTCAGCACCAGCACCGGAATGTTCTGCTGCACGGCGGGAAGAATGGTCGCCGGGTGCAGCACCTTCGCCCCGAAGTAGGCAAGCTCTGCCGCTTCTTCAAAGCTGATCGTCTTTACGCGTAGGGCCTCGGCCACAATGCGCGGATCGGTCGTCATGATGCCGTCCACATCCGTCCAGATCTCAATGGCTCCGGCGCGCAATCCACCGCCTGCAAGCGCGGCGGAAAAATCGCTGCCACCCCGGCCCAGCGTGGTCGTAATGCCGTCGACCGTAGCGCCGATAAAGCCGCCCATGACAGGCACATTTCCCGCCTGGAGCAGCGGCAACACGTGCTTCAACAACCTTTGCTCGATTTCATCTTCCAGCGGCACCGCCTTGCCGAAGTCAGCGGTGGTCACGATGCACATACGTGCATCCAGATGGGCGCTCGCCACACCTCGCCGTGCAAGAGCAGCCGTCACAATCCTGCTGCTCAGCCGCTCCCCAAAGCTCACCACCAGGTCCGTCGTGCGAGGCGTCAACTCCCCCACCGCTGCAATACCGCGCAACAGGTCGTCCAGCGAGTCGAACTCTGCATGCAGGTCGTTGATGATGGTGCCGCCCTGCGCAGGCCCAAGCAGCGAGCCGGCCGTCTCCGCATGCCGCGTACGCATCCGCGCACTAATGGCCAGCGCACCCGAACGCTGCCCCGTTCCAGCAGCGTCGGCCGCCGCCAGCAGGTGGTCCGTCACCTTTGCCATGGCAGACACCACGACCAGCGGTCGCAAACCCAGCGCCAGTCGACCCTCCACAATCGCCGCCGTCCGCGTGATTGCTGCGGCATCCTCGACCGAGGTTCCGCCGAACTTCATCACCACAATCTTGTTGCGATCCAGGCTCATGCTGCTTCCTTCGGCAGCTTTCCTAACCGCGCCAGCACCTCGGCATTCAACACAGCCGCACCTGCCGCGCCGCGTACCGTATTGTGGCTCAGCAGCACAAACTTCCAGTCCAGCAGGGTGCACGGCCGCAGCCGCCCAACCGTGGTGCTCATGCCGTTGCCGTTCTTCACATCCAGCCGTGGCTGTGGCCGGTCCGGCATGTCGTTGTACATTACCGGGTGATCCGGCGCGGAGGGCAACGCACGCCCGTCCAGAGGCTGAAAGCTCTGCCAAGCCGCGAGGATCTGCTCCCGCGTTGCCGGTGTGCGCAGCTTCACACTCACGCACTCGGTATGCCCGTCGACCACGGCTACCCGGTTGCAATGCGCACTTATCCTGGCGGGGAGCAACTCAATCTCAGAGCCGGTGTAGCGGCCCAACATCTTGCCAACCTCCTCCTGCAGCTTCTCTTCCTCATTCCTGATAAACGGAACAACGTTGCCCAGAATGTCCAGCGACGGCACACCGGGATAGCCCGCGCCGCTCACCGCTTGCATCGTCGACACAAAAAGGCTTTCGATGCCAAACAAAGTCTCCAGAGGCTTCAGAGCCAGCACCAGTCCAATCGCACTGCAGTTAGCGTTGGTTACGATATAGCCGCCGCCGTTCTTCCGCGTAGCCTGCGTCTCCAGCAGCGGCAGATGAGCCTCGTTCACCTCCGGCAGCACCAGCGGCACGTCCCTCGTCATGCGGAAGGCGCTCGAGTTTGAAATCACCGCACATCCTGCCCCTGCAAAGTGCGGCTCCAGTTCGCGTGCGATCTCCGCATCCAGCGCGGCAAAAATGATCCTCGGCAGGGAACTGTCGTCAACCGGAGGCACGTTTGGTTGCAGCACCATGTCCGCCACGGCGCGCGGCATCGGCGTATCCAGCTTCCACGCACAGGCATCCGCATAACGCTTGCCGGTCGACCGATCGCTCGCCGCCAGCCAAGCCACCTCAAACCATGGGTGCCGTTCCAGCATCTGGATGAACCGTTGACCCACGGTGCCGGTCGCACCCAACACTCCTACTCGCCTGCGCTCCATCGTGCCGCTGCACCCCTTGCCAACTCGTGTTGGATGTAAGGATACGCGACCAGCCCATGAACGTGCCGCGGGTAAGCGGCCTGGTGAAGTTAGCGAAGACTAAAGGTCCGACGACCGCCGCCGCCGAACCTGCCCACCACCGATGCCACCCCACGCAATCAGCAACGCCACCAAATGCAGCAGAAACCATCCAGAGATTCCGAGATCGTTGTAGATCAGGTAGAGAATAAGCAATCGAGGAAGAACAACGGCAAAGATAAGCGGCACAATACCAAGCGTGTGCACCGGCCCCGGCTGCCCCTGCCACCACAGCACCAACAACGAAATGCGCGGCAGGAACAGGCTCAGCACCAGAAACCAAAAGGGAAGCATGTGCGTGATGAACGTAAAGGTGATCGTGTGCATGCGCTTGTCCTCTCCTGCTCGAGTCTACGGGGTCGGCTGCGTCTAGCCGGCGTTGAAAGTGGCCGTCGCAACTGTGCGAGTCTGCGGTGTAATTGTCACCTGCACATCACGCTCGCCCAGCTTCTCATGTACAAACGCCACCGTCCATGTTCCCTGTGGCAAACCTGAAATCGTAAAGCTGCCATCCGATCCGCTGACAGCGTAGAAGCTGTTTGAACTGACGTTGACGAAGCCGCTCATCCAAGGGTGATTGTTGCAGCGCACGGGAAGCAAGTTTTCAGCATCACTGAAGTTCACGGTGGCCGGCGCTGCACCTGGTGCCTGCGACACATCAACGCTCTTGTTCCCTGCCTGCACCGCCATACTGTGCACGTTATGCATTGTAGGGTCACTGTTCGTAAACTCCACGACGCCCCCTGCTTGCACAGCGATCACGTGGGGATCAAAACGGCAGCCCTTCTGGTTCATCAGGACTGACACCTTCGCTGGCTTCAGTTTGGGCGCGTTCTTTACGTACACAAACACGTTCGCAAGCTTGCCATGATCCACAACATATTGCTCTGACAGATTCGTTCCGCCACTCAACGAACATGCAGGATCCTGGCTCATGTCTATCGGTATACGTGCCGGCGCCGTCCCACTGAACAGCACCGTTCCGGTCAGCGTTCCGGTTGAGGCTGCATTTGGAGCCGGGTCAAACTTCACGCCCTGATCGTCCAGAACCTCGGCTCGGCGAACCGCGGCGTCCGGCTTACAGCCAGCCATCAACACCACCATAACCACGGCGAAATCGGAGAGGGTACGTGCAGTCGATCTCATACGTTGCATGTGATGCAGAGCATTGAACTTAACTTTGCTTTTTTCTTTGCGATGTCAGAAGTGCGCGCAGTTCTGACTCGAATTCGCCCACATCCTTGAAGTCGCGGTACACCGACGCGAACCGGATATATGCCACCGTATCCAGCTCCCGAAGCTTCGTCATAATCAGCTGGCCGATGTCGTTGGTAGAGCGCTCCCGCTCCGGTGAATCCACGATATAGGCCTCGGTCGCATCCACAATGCCCTGCAGCTTTGTCATGCTGATCGGCCGCTTTTGGCACGAATGCATCAGGCCTGTCAGCACCTTCTGCCGGTCAAATTTCTGACGGCTGCCGTCCTTCTTGATCACCATGTATGGTATTTCGTCGATCCGCTCATAGGTGGTGAAACGCTTGCCGCAGCGCTCGCACTCCCGGCGACGGCGAATTGAATCTGCTTCCTTGCTTTCGCGCGAATCGACAACCTTATCTTGGGCAAAAGCGCAGAATGGACATTTCATGGGCATTTGCAGTGTACCAAGCGACCCGTCGACGTCCTGTTACCGAGCTGCCGCTACCTCTTCGCTGGCCTCTGTCACGCCCCGCAACGACACGTGCTCTACCTGCGCGAAGACCAGACCGATCGGCAGCACGCTCATCGTCGTGATTACCCACAGGATCAGGCCAGCGCTCGACGCCAGCTCCTTGGGAACGCTGAACAGCAACGTCAGCGCACCAATCGTCAGGGCCTGCGCACCTCCGCCGATGCCAGGCAGCTGCACAATCGACCCCACCACGCTGAAGCCCATTAACAGCAGCACGTAGGCCACCGTCATGTTGTGTACCGGCGACGGAAACGCCCGCATGACCACGATGTACGCCGCCGCAATCGTCACCCACAGCAGCAGGCTGTAGACCGCTGCCAGCACAAAGTCTCGCGTGTTGTCGATGGTCCTTAAACCATCCCGAAACGCCAGGATCTTCTCCCGCACTGCCTCGCCGGCCTTTGCAGAAAAGCGCCCCACCAGCGACTGCGCCGTCGAAGCCACCCTGGGGCCCGCGAGACGTACGGCCACCACAAAGGCAATCAGCACCGCGGTCAGCGCTGCAACCACGTACCCCATCTGCCGAAAGCGCTCATGGTAGGGCAGACTGTTCAACTGCGGTGACAACAGCAGGTTCAATGAAAAGATCAGCGCAAACGCACCCAGATCAAAGATGCGCTCGACCGCAACCACGGCAATCTGCGATGGAAAACTCAGCCCCGTGCGCTTGCCGACCAGGTACGGCCGCACCAGCTCGCCGATGCGCCCAAGCGCCGCCAGAGCCGCAAAGCCGATGTACTGCGAGCCGATCAGCTGATACCAGCGCACCGGTGTACCGGGCGGCAGGGAAGGCCGCACCAACAGCATCCACCGCGCCGCACGGAGCGGAAACCCCGCATAGATGATGACCACCGCCAGCAGCAGCAGCGGCGTGTTCACACTGCGGCACGCATGCCAGAAACCCAACCAGTCAAAGTGGCTTGTGTGCAGCTTCCAAAGCAGCACTGCAACTAACGCCAGAACAGCGGACCACGTCACCAATTTGCGAACGTTCAAGGCAGTTTCGCTCCGACCATAGCGGCGTTCGTAGCCATCGCAGCCTGTTTCTGCTCCAGGAGCGTACGTCTGTTGAACTCGCGAATGATGCGCGACACGTACAGCACCGTCTCGCGGTAGGGCGGCACACCGTGGTACCTGTCGACCGCACCCGGACCCGCGTTGTACGCCGCGAGCGCCAGCGTCACATTGTTGTGATAACGCGTCAGCAGGCGGTCCAGGTACGTTGATCCGCCACGCAGGTTCTCCTCCGGCGCAAAGCTGTCATGCACGCCTAACGAGCGCGCCGTCGACGGCATCAGCTGCATCAGCCCCTGTGCTCCCGCGTGCGACACGGCACCCGCGTGGCCACGGCTCTCTGCACTGACCACGCTCTGCAGCAGCGCTACATTGATGTTGTGCGCTGCTCCGGCAGCCGTAATCATCTGCGTCAAATCCATGGGCTCAGCAGGTGCGCCCTTGGCCGCAATCAGTTTCGTGCTCGTCAGCGGAGCAGGGGGTTCGACTTGTTCGACAGTGGCAATGGAAGTGGTCTCCACATCCATGTAGCCTTTGCCCTCGGCGTCCAGCAACAACCTCGTGTGCCCTGCGTCCGCCGACACATGCCGCTGACAATCCATGGAGAATCCGTTGACAAAAGTCACCCGCTCCGCCGCCTGTGCCGCCTGCACACTCAGCAGGCTACCAAGACAAATCGCGATCCGACGAGTCATTCTGATTAACAGTGCCTGCACGTCCCTAGCCTACCCGTGCGGTACGACGGCGGCAACTGTCAATCATTGAACGGCTTCCGTCGAGTCCCGACTCCATCACGTGGAGTAATCCGCGTTAATGTGCACGTACTCCGGCGTTAAATCGCACGTCACAAATTTGCATTGTCCCGGTCCGTTCCCAAGCTCCAAGGCAATCTCATAGTGCCGCTCCAGCATGCGTTTGTGCACGGCAGCCTCGTCCATTACCGGCGAACGCATGCCGCGTTCAAAGACAGGCAGTCCCGCGATCCACACCGACAGATCACCCGTGCTGAACGGCACACCCGCACGTCCCGCAGCCGCCACAATGCGGCCCCAGTTCGGGTCTCCGCTGGACCACGCAGTCTTGCACAGTGGGGAATTGGCAATAGTTCGGGCCACCTGCTTCGCTGCCTCGTCCGTGGCGGCACCGCTCACCTGCAGGGTCACCACGTGTGTCACACCTTCACCGTCATCGATGATGCTGTACGCCAGCACGCCGCACAAACGCCCAAGCTCCGCACGGATGGCACCTTTTTCTTGCTGCGTTGCATTTGCCCACTCGGCACCGCTCGCACCGCTCGCCAGCAGCAGCACCGTGTCGTTTGTCGACGTGTCACCATCCACAGAAATGCTGTTGAACGTGGCAGCGACCATTGATGCCAGCAGACCCCGCAGCTCAGCCGACTCGACCCGCAGATCTGTAAAGAGGTACACCAACATCGTCGCGTGCGGCGGACTCGCCGGTTGTCCCAGGTCGGGACCGATCATGCCCGCACCCTTACAACATCCGAAGAACCGCACCTCAGTCCCGCCGACTTCCACTACCGCCTGCGCGACCTTCATCCGTGTGTCGGTCGTCAAGATGGCGGTGCTGAACGCCTCCGCATCGCCTACGCGCGTGCCCAGCATTGAAACAGCCCGAGGCAGCGCGTCCACCAGCTTTTCAATGGGCAGCGGCACGCCAATAATGCCCGTAGAAGAAGGCACCACCTCTGCCGCGTCGCAGCCCACCAGCTCTGCCAGGTGGGTGCACGTTTCGCGCGCACTCTGCAGACCCACGTCGCCAGTCGCACAGTTCGCGTTGCCCGCATTTACCACCACGGCACGGACCCGGCCACCCGTTGCCAGTAAATTTTGCTGCCCTACCGTGACCGGCGCTGCCACCACACGATTCCGTGTATACAGCGCTGCGCCTGTGGTGCCTACATCTGCCACTGCGAGCGCAACGTCCGGCCGGCCACTCGCCTTGATACCTGCCGTCACAGCAGCCCATGCAAAACCGCGTGGCAAAAATCCTGTCACCTGACTCACTGTGGCCCTCACCATTCTTTGTCTTGAACGCTCAGGGTCGTGCCGGTTCTGCTGCTCTCGCGCGCCATCTCCAGCATTCTCGCCACGCGCACGGCATCACGCGCGGTAAGCGGCGGCTCCGTACCGTTCTGAATAGCGTCCGCCACCGCCTGGTAAAACATTCGGTAATCCCCCCGATCCGTCTGCATCGGCCTGGTCTGCAATTCGCCCGGCTTCGATGGGTCTGCTGCCGTCGTCAGCATGCCCCAACGGTCTTCGGTTTCGCTCAGCCAGTCGGTGCCGCTACCCATTCGTGGAACGACCGCACCAGCCACAACTGCCGGCTCCTGCGGGTCCAAACCTACCTTCACATAGCTCCCCAGGGTTCCTTCCAACCGAAAGCGTGGCTCCGGTACAGCGGCCAGCATCGTCGCTCCCAGCTCGGCACGAACACTCCGGCCTTGCTGCTCAAACACCAGGGCAATGTCGAACGCGTCTTCAATTGCGCCGTTATCGCGATCCTTGCGGACGCTGGCACACACCGTGCGTGGCCGGCCAAACAGAGCCAGCGCCTGGTCCACCAGGTGTGGCCCCAGGTCCATCAGCAGGCCGTTCTGCGAGCCTTCCGCTTCCTTCCACGTATGACCCCGCGGTATCGGCCGAAAGCGATCAAACCGCGAGCGCAGTGTCACGGCGCGGCCCAATTCGCCACCGTGCAACAGTCTTCGCAGCGTCAGGAAATCGCCGTCGAACCGTCGGTTATGAAAGGGCACCGCCAGCCTGCCAGCTTCGTTTGCCAGCCGTTCCAGCCGGAGCGCAGCGTCCAGCGTCGGCGCAAACGCTTTGTCTATCACCACGTGCTTGCCGGCCCGGAGCGCGGCCGTCGCAAAGTCTACGTGGGTCTCATTTGGCGTGGCGACCACTACCAACTCCACATCACTCGCGAGCAATTCCTCCAGGCTCCGGTACACGGTCGCCGCAGGATACGCGCGTGCCGCATCGTCACCCGTCCGCTGCACGATCCCGTCCAACGAAAGCGCCGGTACGGCGGCGATGAAGGAGGCATGAAACACGCGTCCAGCTAGCCCAAAGCCGACCACACCGGTGCGCACCGGTTCCGCCACCCGACTCACTGAATCCACTTGAACATCCAAAGCCGTCACATGCAAAAGACTACATGGACGATCCGCCGCGCGTGCTGCGTTCATCGCGGCAATGTGCCAAAGGAAACCTGTGCAGAAAGTTTCTGCATCGTTTCCGCGCCTCCTCTGCATCTCATCCCTAACCGGTTCAGAACAGGCAAGAGCCAATCCAAGGCCACAGCACCTTCGCCTGTGTGCCGCTACGGTGTGAGGGAAACGTAAGCGTGGTGGAAAACATGCAAGTGAGAGCGCCGGGTAATCCGGCAAAGCGCAAGGTACGCGCATCTCTATGCCGTGCGGCTCTTGTAGTCTCAGCCGGGTTGGTGCCGCAACTTTTGTGCGCCCAGGGAACCACTTCCAGCACAACGCCTGGGCAGGGATCGTCAGGCGGCGGCCAGCAGGCATCCGGGCCAGCAACTGTGCAGGCGGCGCAGCAAACTTTGAATGGTCTTAGCAGCGGCATCACCGGCCAGGGCGGCTCCGGTGCATCTGGCGCAAGCAGTTCCGCGAACGATTACAAGGGATCTGTCGTGCAGGGGACTGCGACCGCCGGCGTCATTGACCTGTCGCTTGACGACGCTATCGCACGCGGCCTTCGCAACAACCTTGGCCTGATCTTGCAGGGAAGCACGGTAAAGAACGCCAGCGGTGCGCGCCTGCAGCAACTGCAAAATTTGCTGCCCACCGTCACGGCCAACGCCAGCTATACCGTCCAACAGATTAATCTTGCCGCGTACGGCCTAAACTTTCCCGGCATCAAACCCATCGTCGGACCATTTCAGGTCTTTGATTTCCGCGCCTATCTCACCTGGTCCCTGCTCAACCTCTCCTCGCTGGATAAGTATCTTGCGGCGAAGCACAACTTTACCGGCGCGCAACTTACCGCAGATGACGCGCGCAACATGGTCGTGCTCACCGTGGGCAACGCTTACCTGCTCGTCATCGCAGACCGCGCGCGGATCACCGCTGAAGAAGCCGAACTGGCGAATGCCAAGGTCTCGCTAGACCAGGCCACCGCAGCACATGACGCTGGCACCAGCCCCCGGCTCGACGTGCTGCGCGCTCAGGTCGATTACCAAAATGCGCAGCAACAACTCATCCAGGCCCGCAACGGTTTTGAAAAAGACAAGCTGGCTCTGGCCCGCGTCATCGGCCTGCCCACGGAACAGCAGTTCCGACTGACAGACGCGGTACCTTATGCCGAGGCGGATGCTACAACGCCCGAGCAGGCCTTTGAGCAGGCCCTGCGCACCCGCAAGGATTTACAGGGGTACGCCGAAGACGTTGAAGCCGCCAATCTTCAACGCAAATCAGCAGTCGCGGAGCAGTACCCCACGATCAGCTTCAACGGTGACTTCGGCACTCTGGGCAATACGCTGGGCCACAACCACGGTACCTATACAGCTACCGGCGAAGCATCCGTCCCCGTGCTCCAAATCGCCAAAACCCGTGGTGATATTCGTGTTGCGGATTCTGCACTGGAGCAGCAGCGGGCGCGTTACAGCGACCAGGTGCAACAGATCAATCAGGACGTGCGTGACGCCCTTCTCGACATCCAGACTGCGCAGCAGCTTGTCGCGACAGCGAAGTCGAACGTCGACCTTTCCAACGAAGCTCTCGCCGAAGCCCAGCAGCGTTTTCGCGCCGGCGTTGCAGACAACCTTGCCGTGAGCCAGGCCCAGGCACAAACTGAGCAGGCCAACGACCAATACATCAGCGCGCTCTACCAGCACAACGTTGCCAAACTAACACTGGCGCGTGCGACCGGCACTGCCGGCACCAATTACAAAAACGCTTTAGCCGGAGGACATTGATCGTGCCAGATACCGATCAGCAGCAAAACAGCAACGCACAGGGTGGCCAGGGTGAAGGTGATGCCGACGGCGGAGGCCAGAACGCCAGCCAGAATACCGGCGACGCGAGCGGCGGTGCCGACACCAAGCCCAAGCCACCTGAAGCTACACCTGCGGCAAAGGCGCGGCGCAACTTCCTCATCGTGCTCGCCGTGCTGCTTTTTGCGGGCATCGCGTTCTTCTTTTACTACCGCTCTACGTTTACTGAGGGGACGGACGACGCTCAGGTCGATGGCGACCTGTATCCCGTGTCCGCGCGTATCGCCGGTAGTGTGGTTCAGGTCAATGTGACGGAGAACCAGAAGGTCAACAAGGGCGACGTAATCGCCATCATTGACCCGGCCGACTTTCAAACACAGCTTTCCCAGGCCCAGGCGCAGCTTGCAAATTCCCAAGCAGGTTTTGTGCAGGCCGACGCCAACGTACCGATCACCGGTGTTCAAACACAGACTCAGGTCTCCACCTCAGGGTCAGATGTCCAGACAGCAATCGCCACTGTGGCGCAGGCAAGTAAGTCCGTCGGCGCTGCCCAGGCTCGTGTGGATCAGCAGAAGGCCAATGCCCTGAAGGCGCAGCTCGATGTGGATCGCTACACACCACTCGTCGCGAAGGATGTCATCAGCAAGCAGCAGTTTGACCAGGCTGTGGCTACGGCGGCGGCGGCAAACGCGGCACTGCTTGAAGCTCAGCAAAATGTCATCGGCCAGCAGGCTCAAGTGCAGCAGGCGCAATCGCGGCTTGCCTCCGCGCGGTCCGATGCGGAGCAGGCAAAGCGCAACGCGCCAAAGCAAATTCAGGTGCAGCAGGCACGTGCCACAGCCGCCCACGCGGACGTGGAACAGAACCGCGCCAAGCTCAAGCAGGCCGAGCTCAACCTCGGCTATACCAGGATTATTGCCCCGGTCACCGGCATCATCAACAAGAAGAGCATCGCCGTCGGCGGCAATGTCAGCATTGGTCAGAATCTTATGACCATCATCCCCCTCGACAACTTGTGGATTACCGCCAACTATAAAGAAACCCAACTGCAGCACGTGCGCCAAGGCCAGGAGGTCGACATCAAGGTCGACGCTCTCGGCGGTCGCAAGTACAAGGGCAATGTGTATCAAATCGGCGGCGCTACCGGCTCCAAGCTCTCACTCTTTCCACCGGAAAATGCAACCGGTAACTATGTGAAAGTCGTCCAGCGCATCCCCGTTCGCATCAATCTCGCAAAAGACGCAAACAACGATGAACTTCTGCGCCCCGGTTACTCTGTGGACCCGGAGGTTCACGTTAAGTAAGCTCTCCCCATTGTTCCGTGAGCAGCCTCGCCAACTCGGCGGGGCTTTTCTTCTTCACGGCACCTGCCATGGCATCCGCGATCTCTATGCAGGCGTTCAGGCACGCCTGATTTGTCCAGACGTCCCACCTTTGCGCATCGCATACTGGTGTTGCCACATCTACCAACACAGGTTCCATTTATGTCGCTCGGCATCGAATTTTTCGTCCACTACGCCTACGGCATCCTCTTTTTGTGGGTGCTCGTTGAGCAGCTAGGCATACCTGTACCATCCGTCCCCCTTCTGCTCACGGCTGGCACGCTTACTTCGGCGCATCGCCTGCACGCGCTCCCCGTCATGGCCTCGGTGCTCGCAGCGTGCGCCGTCGCCGATAGCATGTGGTACTTTGCCGGAGTCCGGTACGGCGGCAAGGTCGTCCGCCTTATCTGCCGGCTTTCGCTTGAGGCAAGCACCTGCGTGCGCAGGACCGAAGGTCTCTTTGGCCGCCATGGCGGCGTCACCCTGCTGTTTGCAAAGTTTGTTCCGGGCCTGTCCGCCGTCGCGCCTCCCATCGCTGGTCAAAGCGGCATGCCGTACGCCCGCTTCCTGCTCTACGACCTTGCCGGCTCCACGCTATGGGCGTCCGCGTACGTCTTCGGTGGGCGCTTCTTCGGCGACTTTGCCAAGCGCTTCGCACCTCTAATCCACTTCCTCGTCCGCTTCTCGGTGCCCCTGTTCGCACTTATGGTGCTGGCCTTCGTCGCTCGCCGAATCTGGCGGCAGCGTGAATTTCTTAAGACTCTGCGCGAGGCCCGTATCACCGCGGAAGAACTGCAGACCATGGTTGCCGATGCGAAAGCCGCCGACCTGCACCCACCGTTCATCGTCGACCTCCGTCACCCGCTGGACTTCCTGCCCGACCCTCGCGTCATCCCCGGTGCTGTCCGCATCATGCCCGCGGAGCTCGAAGCCCAATGCGCTCTTCTGCCGCGCGACCGCGACGTCATTCTTTACTGCACCTGTCCCAGCGAAGAGACCAGCGCCGCACTGGCCAAGCGTCTCCAGAAGCTCGGCGTCAGCCGCGTGCGCCCACTTAAGGGCGGCTTTGACGGCTGGCGTAACGCCGGGTACCCTCTTGTTGCCTATGCACCGGAACTCATAGATGCACTTACCCCGGAACTGCTCAAGGTTGCCGCCGTCGCAGTCTGAACAGCGGTTGTTTGCCAGTGGAGCCGCAACGTTCTTCGCTGTGCCTCAAAGCTCCTCTAGTTGGTCACAGCTTTCGCCACAAGTTAGTATGCGTCTGCTTTAGAGGCTTGCTACGATGCCCGAGGAACATAGATCTCGTTGGCTATGACCGAAGTCCACGTGTTTTCTGCCGTAGGACGCCTGCTATGCCAATCAGCCCCGTTCCAAGCAGAGCGAAGGTTGACGGCTCTGGTGTCACGGTACTGAGATCTGAAATCGTCAGCGTACCATCGTACTCGCTATAGGTTCTGAACTGGAAGTTAGCATCGTAGCTACCCGGAAGAAAGATCGGATTGCTATCTAGACCCGTCGAGAACAACTTCGCAGTATCCAGGAATGCGATGCCGTACGTGTCATAGATGCTGCCATCGCTCGTGAAAAACCCAACTTCCCTTGGGTTTTCTTCTGGAGCGATGCTCAGGTTCAGAATTCCGCCAAGGTTACCTGCGCTGCTGGTGATCGGGACCGAGACGAACTCGTACACGGGATACTCCCCATTGTAGATAACGGTCGTTGGCGCAGCGGAGATCTGCCAGAAGAAGCTGAACGTAGGCCCACCATTGAGTGGATCCTCGACGGGGTCAGGAACATACTTACCCTGAAAGTCGAACTGGTACGTGTCTGCACGAGCTATCGGAGCAGCAGCCAGTATGAGTAGAAGGGGCAAGATATACAGACTCAATTTACCTCCATAAGATAGGTTGAAGAGTGCGCCTTGAGTAAGTCGTTCGTCAATATATGTACGCTGGCACGGAGCTTGGTTATGAACTTGCCCCTCTATACTTCCGAAGCTTTCATGCTCCCGGTGCAAGGGCTGCACGTCCGACAACGCTGCCCTACAAGCATGATCTCTCTGTGTGAGTCGCCAAACCCGTACCCGTGCAGGTGTCTCCATGCCTGACTTTGGCCGGATCCTCGTTATCGGCAGCGCCAACGTCGACCTCATCACTCGAGTCCCGCACTTGCCGGCACCGGGCGAAACCGTTACCGGCGGCACGTTTCAGCAGGCAATGGGCGGTAAGGGTGCGAATCAGGCGGTAGCCGCACGCCGTGCCGGGGCGGCTGTCTCCCTCGTTACCTCTGTTGGCAACGATGCCTACGGCACAAGTGTCCTCGACAGCATGCGTACCGAACGCATCGACACAACACAGAGCCGCACCGACCCGGACCAGCCCACGGGAGTCGCTCTTATCCTGGTCGATGACGCCGGCAACAACAGCATCGCTGTTGCCTCTGGCGCAAACTTCTCGCTGCTGCCGGAGCATCTTGCCGACACACTTGAGGCCCTGCCCACCTTTGACATGGTCCTGCTGCAGAACGAGCTCGCACCCTTAACGCTGATTGCCGTTCTTGCCGCTGCAAAGGCTGCATCTGCGCGCATCTTGCTCAACTACGCACCTGCGGGTACTCTCACCGTCGCCGAACTGAGCGGTACGCGCACCACCCTTGTTGTGAACGAAGCAGAAGCGGCAAAGCTTACCGGTATGCCCGTCGGCAGCCTATCTCAGGCCACCGCGTGCGCTGCCGGTCTGCACAGCCACGGTTTTCAGGCTGCGATCGTCACCCTTGGTGCCCGCGGCTCTGTGTGCGCCTACGAACAAGGCACCATCACCACTCCTGCCATGACCGTCAAAACCGTTGATTCCACCGCCGCCGGCGACACTTTTTGTGGTGCTATGGCGGCTGCAACCGTTCGCGGTGTCCCTCTTGCGCAGGCACTCCGCTTTGCGGCAGCTGGAGCGGCGCTCGCCACCACCCGCCACGGCGCTCAGCCATCGATTCCAACGCATTGGCAAATCGCCACTGCACTTAGCGAGTGGCCACAGCCCTAGTTGCTAAAGGTGCAGCAGCAGCGCCACCCGATACGTAAGGAATGCCGCAGCATACGCCAACACCGTCATGTACCCAAATTGGATCGCCGGCCACCGCCAGCTTCCCGTCTCCCGCCGCACAACGGCTAGCGTTGCCGTGCACTGCATCGCTAATGCGAAGAAGACCAGCAACGCAAGTGCACCCGCCAGCCCAATATCCGCCCGCAATAGATCGCCCGGATGCACCGAGTGGTACAGCGTCGACAACGTCGACACAACGCTCTCCCGTGCCACAAATGCGGTGAGCAGGCTGATTCCCACAGCCCGGTTCAGCCCCAGTGGATGCAGCACCGGCTGAATCCAGTCACCGATGCGCGCCAGGTAGCTCGCACCCACGTCCGCAGCCTGGCCGTTGTGCAAAGGCAGGTGCGACAAGAACCAGATCACCAGGTTCAACACCAGGATCACCGTTGCCACCTGCTTCAGAAACACCTTGGTCCGGTCCACAATTGCGAGACCGATCGTCCGTAGTCGCGGCATGCGGTAGTTCGGCAGCTCAATGGCAAACATTGCCGCTTGCCCCTTCATCACGCTAGACCGCATCACCCACGCGGTACCCAGCGCGGCCGCCAGCCCGGTACCATACAGCGCCAGCATCGTCACCGCCTGCACTCCCAGCAGCCCGCCCAGCGGTCCGCCAAACATGGGCCGGGCCGGTATAAACGCAGCGATTAACAGCGCGTACACCGGCAGGCGAGCGCTGCACGTCATAAATGGTGCAATCAGTATGGTCGCCAGGCGGTCCCGTTTTGAAGGGATCGCACGCGTGGCCATGATTGCTGGCACGGCGCACGCATAGGCCGACAACAGCGGCAGGAATGAACGTCCGTTCAGCCCCACGCGCCCCATCGTGCGGTCCGCAATCACAGCCGCCCGTGCCATGTAGCCGCTGTCTTCCAGCACAGTGATCACCACGAACAGGCAAAGAATCTGCGGCAAGAACGCGACAATGGACGCAGCCCCGTTCCACAAACCATCCACCAACACCGACCGCAAAATCGTGTCCGGCAGCACAGCGCCGGCACGCACGCCTACTGCGCCCAGCCAGTTGCTCAACCACTGCCCAAACGGGTACGCCACCCGAAAGATCACCTGAAATGCGAGCAGCAGCAGCGCAACGCACAGCAGCGGCCCGACCACCGGCTGCAGCGCCCACCGATCAATCGCGCGCGTCACGGAGCTATGCTCCGGCCGCCGGTACGCACCCTCTGCCGTCAGGCTGTTACAGTTCGGCGCGCACGTCGCCGCGTTGCCGCCAGCCTGTAACACCGGCAGAATTGCTGCGGCGCCGTGCTCGTTGGCCAGCCACTTGTCTACGGCATCCATTCCCTCGCCACGCGCTGCGCTGATCAGCGCAGTAGGCGTCCGCAGCTCCCGCGCCACTGCCAGTGCGTCGATGAACCCGTTCCGCTGCTTCAACTCATCTGCCATGTTGATCAGCAGCATCGTCGGCAAATTGCATGCCAGTACTTCACCAATCAGCAAGCTGTACTTGTGGAACTGGGTACCGTCCACCACCAGCAGCACCGCATCCAGCTTGGGCAGGTCGAGCCCCTCGCCACGCAGCACCTGCACCGCGATTCTTTGATCTTCTGACGAAGGTGTCAGCGTCCATACGCCCGGCAGGTCGATCACCGTCTGCCCGCTTCGACGCAGGGTCCCGCTCCGGTGTTCCACCGTCACGCCGCTGTAGTTCGACACTTTCTGCCGCAGCCCCGTAAGCCGGTTGAACAGCGTGCTTTTGCCAACGTTCGGCGGCCCCACAAGGCCAATCGTTTTGAACTGCATCAGGGCTCTACTCCGGCCGCACTTTAATCGTGCTCGCCGTGCCGTCCCTCAACGCCACGTCACTTCCATCTACACGTACAATCAGCATCGTCTTCGCACTCAGAGCGCGCACAATCTCCACCTCGGCACCCGCCACCATGCCCAGCCCGCATAACTGGCAAAACGCAGCGCCCTGCGCCACGCCGGTGATCACAGCCTTTTGTCCACGAGCTAACTCCGCCAGGTGCAATCGACAACTCCGAAACGGCTAACTTCTTCAGAATACCTCAAAAGCCGACCACAGCTGTCGCATATCGCTCTGCACGCTCTGCTCTCATCCAGAACGCAGACTTCCCGGCGTTCGCAAGTATGGGAACGCAACTCTTTTGGCTCAACTGCCCACAGTGCGACTTCTCACCAGTTGCCGGTCACGATCTCTGGGGACGGTTTTTGATGTCAAGGATCGGCGAACAGGCTCATCGACGAGCCTTAGAACTGCCCAGCCAAATGCGAGCATGATGGACACGCCGAGCGCAACAGCAGTCCACAGCGACGCAGATGCGAGGTGATGCGCCCCGGCGTAGTCACCCCAGATCCACATAACGCCGTAGTGAGTCATGTAGAGCGGGTAGGAGAGGTCTCCGGAAAAGCGGCACAGCCGTTCCATTCTTGGGCTGACGGTGGCACCCGCGCCAAGCGCCACAAGCAGTGGAAAACCAACGATGATGACCATCGCTTCCCGGACCCATGCACCTGTCGTGTAGGGCATCACAAACGCCAGGAACAGTAAGAGGCTGAGCACAACAAAGCCCAAGCGGGTGCGGAGCTTCCAGCCGAGGCGATAGACCAGCAGACCTGCGGAAAACGAGAAGGCGACGCGCGCTCCGCCATCCCAGAAGTTGCGGGCACTCCAGCCACCGGACAGGTTGCCGGCGCGATGACCTGCCCAGCACAGTGCTACAGCTGCTGCAATGGTGACCACGATCAGCGTGCCACGCCGGATCCGGTACAGCACCAAACCGAAGACGAGGCTTGCGACGTACTCCCAAAACAGCGACCAGGCCGGCGCGTTCAGGCCGAAGAGATTTTGACTCCGTTCGCGCATGCCTCCAAAGGGGATCAGCAGAATGGAAGCGACAAAAAGTAGAGCTACTCTGCTGCCGCTGTAGCCTAGCGCTTTGCCGAAGGGATTGGCATAGAAGGCGACGAGGCCGAGCACAGCGCCAAAGATGACCATCGGTTGCAGTCTGACGAGCCGCGCTTTAAGGAACCGGCCAAGGCCAACTTCCGCGATGCGATCGTTGTAGGCGTAGCCGAGCACAAAGCCGGAAAGGCAGAAAAAGAAATCAACGGCAAGGAAGCCGTGGCCGATCCAAAGCTTGCCGTAGTCCCAGATCACCATCTCTGAAAAGTGAAAGATCACGACGCAAAGCGCGGCTACACCGCGCAGGCCGTCGAGCACCGCAAAGTGTGGCTTTGTCCCACCTCCAATCACTTGTGATCTCCCTGCATGCGCATCCATAGCTCCTCCCACAGTAGGAGGTGAACGGCAACACGTCTACAGCAAGTCGTGACAAACGCAGCTTTCGTAAGTCGTCGCCTGCAGAGAGTCCAAGTTGCATCACGGTAATCTGCGGGTTGTGCATCCTCCAGCAGGCGACGCCGTAGCGTTGATTCTCCGGCAAATGTGCAACCGAAAGACCCAGCGGCTCAACATAGTTAATCGTCAGAAGCGGTTGTCCACACGCATCTTCCAAGCGTCTCTTCCTTCGCCTGCGCTATAACTAGAGTTCAACCGAAACATCTTTACGCACCACTATTTTCAGGAGCCCCCATGCGCCGCCTCGCCGTCCTGTCCCTGCTCGCCGCCATCACCCCAAGCATTGCGCAGCAAACATCGCTCGCGCAACAGGCAACGACCTCCGCGCTGCTCCCTGGCTTCACCCCCGCAGACTCCGCCACCGAGCGCACCTGGGAGGCTAAATTTCTCGCCCTGCCTGACGCGAAGCACATCGTCGACAACATGCACGTCCTTGCCGCTCACCCGCACCACGTCGGCTCTGCCGCGCAAAAAGCCAATGCTGACTGGCTCGTCGAGCACTACAAATCCTGGGGTTGGGACGCAAAGATCGAGCAGTTCGACGTGCTCTATCCCACCCCCAGAACTCGAGTTCTAGAGCTCACCGGCCCACACCCCTATAAGGCGCGGCTTGAGGAGCCGGTCGTTGCCGAAGACCCGTATACCGCCGACCCCAGCCCACGCATCCCGCCCTACAACATCTACGCTGCAGACGGTGACGTCACCGCGCCGCTCATTTATGTCAACTATGGCAACAAAGCAGACTACGAAGAGCTCGCGCGCAACGGTATCTCCGTCCAGGGAGCCGTTGTCATCGCACGTTATGGCGGCGGCTGGCGCGGTCTCAAGCCCAAGCTCGCCGCCATGCACGGCGCGGTCGGCTGCCTCATCTACTCTGACCCGGCAGACGACGGCTACGGCCAGGGCGACACGATTCCGCAAGGCCCCATGCGGCCCAAGTGGGGTGTGCAGCGCGGCAGCGTCGCTGACACCACTCTCTATGCCGGTGATCCGCTCACGCCCGGGGTCGGCTCCGTCCCCGGCGCAAAGCGTCTCACCAGGGAAGAGGCAAAGGTCATCATGCCCATCCCCACGCTGCCCATCAGCTGGGGCGATGCCGAACCCCTCCTCGCCTCGCTCAGCACGAACCTGTCCAGTCGCACCGTTCCCGCTACCTGGCGCGGCGGCCTGCCCATGACGTATAAATTCGGCCCCGCCGCGGACGGCAGCAAGGTCCACCTCAAGGTCGTCTCCAGCTGGGACACCAAGCCGGTTCTCGACGTCATCGCTACGATGAAGGGAAGTGAAGAACCCGACACCTGGATCGTTCGCGGTAATCACTACGACGGCTGGGTCAACGGTGCAGACGATCCCATCAGCGGTCAGTCCGCTCTGCTTGAAGAAGCGCGCGCCCTCGGCGAACTCGCGAAGCAGGGTTGGAAGCCGAAGCGCACGTTGATCTACACCGCATGGGACGGCGAAGAGCCCGGACTGCTAGGCAGCACCGAATGGGCGGAAACCCATGCCGACGAGCTCACCAAACATGGTGCTCTCTACATCAACTCCGACGAGAACGGACGGGGCTACTTCGGCGCTGAAGGATCCCAGGCGGTCGAAGCCATGGTAGGCGATGTTACTCGCGACATGACCGACCCGGAAACCGGCGCAACCGTCTTCCAGCGTCAGAAAGCGGCCCAGTCTGCCGGCCATGGTCGCGAAGTCCACCCCGAGGCAAGCGCGCGCGCCACCATCGAGCTTGGACCTGCAGGCAGTGGTTCAGACTTCGCCGGCTTCATCGACCACCTCGGCGTTGCCAGCATCAACATCGGCTACGGCGGCGAGGACAGGAGCGGTACCTACCACTCCAGCTATGACACTCCCTGGCACTGGGACACCTTCGCAGACGCCAAGCAGGTCTACGGCAAGCTCTTCGCCCAAACCGCCGGCCTCATGGTCCTGCGCATGGCCGACGCAGATATCATGCCCTACCGCTTCAACGAGCTTGCCCTCACCGTCAAGGGCTACACCGACAATCTCAAGACCGAGGTCAAGACCCTGACCACGGACGCAAACGCCCGCAACAAGGCTCTCGCTGATGGCACCTACAAGCTGGCGGACGACCCTAAACTTCCCATGCAGCCGCCGGCTCCCCTGCCGGTGCCGCCAGCCCTCGACTTCGCGCTGCTTGACGCTGCAATCACCAAACTTGCCGCAGCCGCCACCCGTTACGACAGCACCATTGCCTCCTCGCCAAACCTCTTACCGTCCAAACGCAGGGCCATCAACGACGACCTCGCCACCGCCGAACGCAAGCTCCTCGGTGCGGATGGCCTGCCCCACCGGCCCTGGGTCAAGCACCTGCTCTACGCTCCCGGCATCTTCACCGGTTATGGTGCCAGCACTCTGCCCGGCGTACGGGAAGCTATCGAAGACGGCCGCTACGACGAAGCTCGTCAGCAGATCATCGTCCTGAGCTCCGCCCTGACCGACGAAGCCGCCTGGCTTGACAAACTTACGGCGGAAACAGCCGGGAGTTGACAGCCGAACGTCGCACGACCTCTCAGTGTCGCGAGACCTTAGACTCGATCCAACAGAATCAGGAATTTACAGGGAGTGCAGGGGGAGGGGGTACCATCACTGTGCACGCACCTGGAGGACCTATGTTCGACCGACGCCGTTTCCTGCGCAACACCCTCATCTCTACCGCAGCCGTGGCTCTCACACCGTCCATGCGCCTCTGGGCCGCGGCCGCTTCTGACGCGGTCGCCACCCACCTGCCCGGTGTCCTGCCGCCACTCGGCTATGCGCCGGACTCACTCGAGCCCTTCATTGACGCGCAAACCATGTCACTGCACCACGACAAGCACCATAAAGCCTACGTCGACAACCTCGTCAAAGCTATCGGTAGCGATCCCAAACTCATGGCCACTCCGGTCGAAACCCTTGTGGCCACGGTCGACACCCTTCCTGCAGACCTGAAAACAGCCGTCCGCAACCAGGGTGGTGGCCACGCCAACCACTCGCTCTTCTGGCCCTCGCTCAAGGTGAACAACGGTGCTGTGCCCAAAGCTGAGCTTGCAACCGCGATGGACAAAAAATTCACCAGCTACTCCTCATTCCAGACCACGTTCACCAAGGCCGCTCTAAGCGTCTTCGGCAGCGGCTGGGCATGGGTCGTCATGGACCAGGACCATGACCTGCGGATCATCACCCTTCCTAATCAGGACTCACCACTCAGCCAGGGTCTGCAGCCGCTCTTTGGCATCGACGTCTGGGAGCACGCCTACTACCTGAAGTACCAGAACCGTCGGCCCGAATACGTTGCAGCCTTCTACAACGTCGTCAACTGGGACTTCGTGACCGAGCGTTACCTCGCCCTGCGTAAGGTGTAGCTCAAGCGATCCGGCCTGCGACCCTCTCGCAGCTTGTTCATACCAACATTGTGCGTGTGAGAAGTGTTCCGCTTACCGCAATGGTGGAGAGGAGCACGAATGCAATGGCGACCCGGCCGGCCAAGTCTGCCGCCATTGGGCTGGGCCGCTATTCCCCGGCAGCATGCAGCGCGTCCGCCTGTTGAGATTGCGTTCTGGGCAAAAAATGACCCCCTCAAGTTCGAGGGGGCTCTCCCAGGTCAAGCAAATTTCTATTCGCAGTCTAATTCGCGCAACGCCAATTGAAAGATGTATGGCGGTACGACTTAAGTGTTAGAAGCGTTAAATCCCGTATTCTCCTCCAACTCAACGCACCAGCCATCGCGGTTCAACACAGCTTGCAAGCAAAAGCGGCTGGCCCGTGTTACTGCGGTAAAGGTGAGTGTTGTCGCGGCAACAATGGCCGAAGCAAGACCTGGAGTCAGTCAAATGCTTGCGTTTTGCGTATGTGAATGCTCTGCTACTCCCGTGGTCTACTTACGGTCCACGGAGTGCATATGCGGATGTACGACGTACAAAAGATAAAGTTCTCACAATGGGCAGCCTTGGCGGGTTTAGGGTGGTGCCTCATGCCGATGTTGATGCGGGCACAGCACTTTTCACCGGCGCCGAACGGCACCACGGCCACGGCAGACGACGTGTCATTGCAGGTAACCGCCCTTCGCGACGACGTACTCCGGGTGCGTATGTGGCGCGGTAACGCTGTGCCTGAGGATGCAAGCTGGGCAGTGCTGCCACAGGCGCGCACCAGCACCGTGGCTGTGCTGCCAGAGGCCAACGGCTTTGCGACAAAGACTTTGCGGGTAAGCGTGGACAACCGGCTGATGCTGACAGTGGCCGACCTGCAAGGAAATGTCCTGCAGCGGGATGCAGCACCTGTGCGGTGGGAGGGCAACAGCTTTGAAGTGGCCAAGTCTCGCGAGTTTGATGACCATTTCTTTGGCCTTGGTGACAAGCCTGGGCCGCTCGACCGTGGCGGCCAGGCATTCACCATGTGGAATACAGATGCCTTTGGATGGCAGGAGTCGACCGACCCTATCTATAAAGACATCCCGTTCTTTCTTGACGTGAAGCAAGGTCGTACCTTGGGCGTGTTCCTCGACAACACTTGGCGCACAAACTTTGACTTTGGGCGAAAGAACGACGCACGCTATACCTTTGGTTCGTTGAATGGACCGGTGGATTACTACCTGATGTATGGGCCGGAGCCGAAGGCCGTCGTTGGCATCTGGGCCTGGCTCACGGGGCCTACCCCATTGCCACCCTTGTGGGCACTTGGCTTTCAGCAATCGCGGTACTCTTACTTTCCTGAGTCGCAACTACGCGATGTTGCCGCGCGACTTAGGGCAGACAAGATACCCAGCGATGTACTCTGGCTGGATATTGATTTCCAGCATGAGAATTGGCCGTTCACCGTCGACGAAAAGAACTATCCAGATTTCAAAGGCATGGTGAAGGACTTAGCCGCGGAACAGTTCAAGTTAGTCGTCATCACGGACTTGCACGTGGCCCAGCAACCCAACGTGGGATACGCGCCCTACGATACGGGATCGGCCGGCGACCACTTCGTGAAAAATCCGGATGGTAGCGTATATCACGGTCATGTGTGGCCAGGGCAGGCGGTGTTCCCCGACTTTACGCAGGCGCGAACCCGCACGTGGTGGGGTCAGCAATTTAAAACGTTTGTCGATGACGGAGTCGCCGGATTCTGGAACGATATGAACGAGCCCAGTGTTTTTGACGTGCCAGGCAAGACCATGCCGGACGACGTGCAGCATCGCATCGACGAACCTGGATTCAAAAAGCGAACAGCGACTCACTTGGAAATACATAACATCTTCGGACTGCAGAATACGCGCGGCACTTATGAAGGAGAAGTTACTCTAAGGTCCAACGAACGGCCCTTCGTCATGACTCGCGCAAGCTATGCGGGTGGGCAGCGGTACAGCACAACGTGGACCGGCGACAACAGCGCGACCTGGAATCACCTGAGGCAAACCGTGCCGCAGCTTGTGAACCTGGGGCTAAGTGGATTCTCGCTGGCAGGCGCCGACGTAGGCGGCTTTGCCGGTTCGCCGCCGCCAGATCTGCTCACCAAGTGGATTGAGGTTGCAGCGTTTCAACCCATTGACCGTGACCACAGCGCCAAAGGCACCCGCCTGCATGAGGTTTGGGTCGATGGGCCGGAGCAGGAGGCGATACGAAGGCGCTTCATCGAGGAGCGGTATCGGCTGATGCCATACCTCTACACCGCGGCAGAAGAGACGAGCCGCGACGGTCTGCCGATCAACCGCCCCCTGTTCCTGGAATTCCCTCACGCGACTGCCGATGGCGCACCCATTGACCTGACGACAGGCGGCGCAGAGTTCATGTTTGGCGGCAGCATCCTGGTCGCGCCCAATCCTTCGCCGGAAGAGATCGCGTCGTATCAAATTCACCTGCCTCCTGGCACCTGGTACGACTACTGGACCGGCGAGAGATACGTGCGAACCTTGCCGGCCACAGCCATCGATCTGGAGCAGCGCGACAAAGTCATTGCGCAGAAGCCTCTGATGGTCACACCGAAGTTGGAAGAACTGCCGGTGTATGTGCGTGCCGGCTCCATCCTCCCCATCGCGCCGCTTGTGCAAAGCACCGCAGAGCTCCCACAAGGTCCGCTTACCCTGCGCGTGTACCCGCCGCAACCCGGTGAGCCATGCGCGGGAGAGGTGTACACCGACGATGGCCATACTCTTAACTTTAAGCAAGGCGCATACGCACGCGTAAAACTCACATGTTCTGCTACCGCAGACGGCTCCGCGCATGTGGATATTGCGGCGCAGGAAGGCAAATGGACGCCATGGTGGACCAGCTATCGCGTGGAGTTTGTAGGTTGGCCGGAGAACGCCGGACGTGCCACAGTCAATCGCCAGGCTGCTCCCATGACCCAGGTCAACGGTCGGTGGGGCATAGACCTGCCACGCACTGCCGGAACGACTTCAGTGGAAGCGCATCCAGAGTAAGCGCGTGACAAAGCCCAACCGAATGAACGATCCTCTGAGGATGCCGGAAACAGTCACAGAACGCCGCACGTTTAACTCACCGGCGCAGGTGTTGTTCGCATCGTTGATTGGCACTGCTGTCGAGTTCTTTGACTTCTACATCTACGCGACAGCTGCGGTGCTGGTCTTCCCGAAGCTGTTCTTTCCGTCCAGTGACCCAAAGAGTGCGGTACTGGCCTCGCTTGCAACGTTCGGCATTGCGTTTCTGGCACGACCTATCGGCAGCGCACTGTTCGGGCACTTCGGCGACAGAGTCGGACGCAAGACAACGCTCGTCCTGGCACTCGGCACGATGGGGTTCTCCACCTTTGCCATCGGCGTGCTACCCACCTATGCCAGCATCGGCATCGCCGCGCCGCTCTTGCTTGGCCTGTGCCGGTTTGGGCAGGGCATTGGCCTTGGTGGCGAGTGGGGTGGTGCCGTGCTGCTGGCGGTGGAAAATGCACCGCCGAACAAGCGTGCTTGGTACGGCATGTTCCCCCAGCTAGGAGCGCCGCTTGGCTTCTTTCTTTCCTCGTCGGTCTTCTTGGTCTTGTCGAAAGGGCTCTCAAACGCGCAGTTCTTTGCCTGGGGCTGGCGACTGCCCTTTCTGGTAAGCGCTGCGCTGGTGTTGCTCGGCCTTTATGTGCGGCAGACTATCACAGAAACGCCTGTTTTCGCGGCACAGAGCCAGCAGCATCGTCCGTTGCCTCTGCCGATGGGTGCGGTCTTCACGCGGTTCACAAGACCCTTGATCGCGGGCATCCTGGTCAGCCTGGCAACGTTCGTTTGCTTCTATCTCATGATTGTCTTCAGCCTTAGCTGGGGAACAACCGCCCTAGGCTATAGCCGTGCAACCTTCCTGCAGATGCAGCTAGTCGGGATCGTGTTTTTCGCGGCCGGCATCCCTGTTGCGGCGAAACTCGCCGAAAGCGGCCGGCGCCGCGTCATGACAGTCATCACGGTGTTGATCGGCATCTTTGGCTTTGCTATGGCACCTCTGTTCCAGGCTGGGCAGCATGGTGCGCTTTGGATGCTCATCATCGGTCTGAGCCTGATGGGTCTTACCTATGGTCCGTTGGGAACAATCATCAGCGAACTCTTTCCAACGTCGGTGCGGTATACCGGCTCGTCGTTGGCATTCAGCTTCGCGAGTATCCTTGGTGCGTCGCTGGCACCGTACATCGGCAGTTGGCTGGCGCAGCACTATGGCCTGCGTTTTGTGGGCTACTATCTCACAGCAAGCGCCGTGCTCACGCTTATTGGCCTCGCCATGATCCCGGAGACAAAAGGGTCTAATCTGACAAGCGAGGTCATTTGACGATGCCATCGCGTAGAACATTGTTGTGGCAGGCAGGCAGCGCGGCTGCACTGTGGTCGACAGGTAGGTGCGCGCTGACACAGGTAGCGGCAAAGTCTCCCGTCAGCACCGGCGAGCGGCCTGCGGTTGCAGATCGACGGTTCACCTCCGCAGCCGTCGAGCAATACTTGTTACAGACCCAAAAAAGTATCGCCGACTCTCAACTTTCGCGTCTCTTCGTCAATTGTTTTCCGAATACGCTCGACACAACGGTGCAGCCCGGCACCTTTCAGGGCAAGCCGGACACAGCAGTCATTACCGGCGACATTGAAGCGATGTGGCTTCGCGATTCGTCTGCGCAGGTGTGGCCCTACTTGCCACTGGCTGCGAAGGATGAGCGGCTTCGAGCGCTCCTGGAGGGGGTCATCCGCAGGCAGGCACGATGCCTTCTGATTGATCCCTACGCGAACGCCTTCCACGTAAACCTCAGCGCACCCGCGCCGGTCGGTGACGACACGGAGATGCGTCAGGGTGTCTTCGAGCGCAAGTACGAGTTGGACTCATTGTGCTATCCCATCCGGCTGGCGTACGGTTATTGGAAAGTGACAGGTGGCACCCAGCCGTTCGATAAAGAATGGCTCGAGGCGATACGTCTCGTCGTCCGCACCATGCGCGTGCAGCAGCGCAAAGATGGTCTTGGACCGTACAGGTTCCAGCGGAAGGCCAATCTTCCGACGGAGACGCTCGGCGAAAAGGGTTTCGGCCAACCGGTCCATCCGGTTGGCCTGGTCTTCTCCGGCTTTCGGCCTTCGGACGACGCGTGCGTGCTCCCGTTTTTGGTGCCGTCCAACCTGCTTGCAGTCACCTCACTGCGCCAGCTTGCCACCATGGCCGCAACCATCCTGCACGACACAAATCTCGCAAACGAGGCAACGTCATTCTCGGCAGAAATCGAATCGGCGCTGCGTCAGCACGCCGTTGCGACGACCGCGCAGGGCACAATCTGGGCATACGAGGTCGACGGCTTTGGGGGCCAGTTGCTGATGGACGACGCCAATGCGCCGAGCCTGCTGGCGCTACCGTATCTGGGCAGCTCTCCCGATGCGGCTCTGTATGCAAGAACCCGCGCATTTGTCTGGAGTGAAAAGAATCCGTGGTTCTTTCGGGGTACGGCGGCCGAAGGCATCGGCGGCCCACACGTCGGTTCCGGGTACATTTGGCCCATGTCTCAGATCATGTACGCACTCACTTCGACCTCGGATGCGGAGATCCGGCAGGCATTGATGATGCTGAAAGCTTCCACTGCGGGTACGGGCTTTGTGCATGAGAGCTACTGGAAGGACGACCCGGCGAAGTTTACGCGCGCCTGGTTCGCATGGGCCAATACCCTCTTTGGTGAACTGGTAGGCAAACTTGCCGCCACCCGGCCTGACCTGCTTCGGGGATGAAGCGCGCGCTCGAGTTGTCGTCAGCCCGCCAAGGCGCGTGTTCAAGGTATTCGCGTCGCGCACGCGCCACAGCGCACCGTCGATCGGATCAACGATACCGGGCAACATGCGACCGGCTCGCAAATTCGAGCCGTACCTCTGCAAAGAGTGCTTCGCGCACGGTTGGAACGTGCTCCAGAATGCTGCCAGCGCAGGCGATGGCTGGTCTGACCGGCTGGTCCGGCGCAGCAGCAAACGTACCAAGTAGCCGAGTTCCTGACCTTGCCGTTGTTGTAACGCTGTGTCCAGGTCCTGGCGGGCCGCGTCGGTCGCGGCGATGACGATTCGGCCGTCCGCATCGCGAAGCCGCTGGCGCAACGGGTCACAGGTTTCTGCGAGGGAGGAACCTTCACGCGCATAGCCAGCCAGGGTTGCGCTTAGGTGTGCGGCTGCTCGTGGATTTCACGAGCAGCCAGTGTGGGTATGGCAGGCGCGAGGGCTGCACGGCTGGTCTTCCTGTGCGTCAAACGCATTAGAAGCTTGTGAACACATGTGTACGGCTCACGTGCGAATAGGCTTCGACTTTGCCGTAGAGACCTGATCAAGACAAACGGCCCTCCCGTGGGAGAACCGTTACAGCTTTTCTTGCCTTGATTGTTAAATCACTGCATTTTAGGTGGGGGTGGGGGAACAGACACTCGGCTATCCAGTCCCGAATCAACCAGCCCGAGAGAGAGTTGCTGCTGGCGCGCGTGTGTGTCGTACGCACGCACGATGCGCTGCACCAGGTTGTGACGAACGACGTCGACGTCTTCAAAATGTGTAAATCGAATGCCTTCAACCTCTTGCAGAATGTTTAGAGCATCCAGCAGGCCCGAGCGCTTGGGATTCGGCAGGTCGATCTGGGTCAGGTCGCCGGTGATGACGGCCTTGGAACCCGCACCGAGCCTAGTGGTGAACATCTTCATTTGCTCGATGGTCGTGTTCTGGGCTTCGTCCATGATGATGAAGGCGTCTGAGAGGGTTCGGCCACGCATGAAGGCGAGCGGCGCGATCTCGATGATGCCTTTTTCGAGCATCTTATCGACCTTTTCCTTATCCAGCAGATCATAGAGTGCGTCGTAAAGCGGTCTTAGATAAGGATCTACCTTCTCCTGGAGCGATCCGGGGAGGAATCCGAGGCGTTCACCAGCTTCGACTGCCGGACGTACAAGAATGATGCGGCTGACCTTCTTCGCCATGAGCGCGCTTGCCGCCATGGCGACGGCAAGATAGGTCTTGCCGGTGCCGGCTGGACCGATGCCGAAGGTCATGTCAGCAGCTTCGATGTTTTCGACGTATTTGCGTTGGTTGGTCGAGCGTGGGTTGACCATACGCTTGACACCGGTCGCGGTGCGCTGGCGGCCGCTGTCGACGATCTGCTTGAGGGTGACGTTGGGGTCTGAGAGCGCGAGCTTGACGAGAGCGTTAAGTTCCGGGCCGGCGAGCTGGATGCCGCTTCGACGCAGGCTGTCGAAGTCGCTGAAGATGCGTTGGATGCGTTCGACGGCTTCGGCTTCTCCGGCGATCTCAAGCCCGTGGGAGCGAAGATCGATGGTGACGCCGAGGGTCTGTTCCATGAGGTGCAAATTTTCATCCCTGAGGCCGAAAAGTGCTTCAGTGTTGGGCGAAATCTCAAGCGAGCTCTTAACGCGATTTGTGACCAAGTCGGGCTATGCCTCCGTTATGCCGGGGTTGACGTTCCATGAATTGGATGAGTGCGGAAGGGCTTCGATGCGGACGCGACAGGCAGACGCCAGTGCAGTCGGGGTTGCGAGTCGGATTGGCGAGAGTCACCAAGTCGGGTCGAAGTTGGGGTGAGAATAGCGGCTGGATACGGGTCCGTCAAGTGAAGAAATGTGCCGGATCTGCAACTTTCCCGGTGCAGCGCAAGTTGATGGCATTTTGTCAGGATAGGAACATGCAGTCGCCGTAGCTGAAGAACCGGTATTGTTCCGACACGGCGTGGCGATATGCGCTCAGGACGTGGTCTGTGCCGGCAAAGGCGCAGACCAGCATGAGCAGGGTGGATTGGGGCAGATGGAAGTTGGTAAGCAGGGCACTGACTAGGCGGAACCGATGACCTGGGCTTAAGAAGATGCTCGTCTGGCCGGAGTGGGCTTGTAGCGGAGCATCGCCGGCTGCTTGCGCACAGTGCTCCAAGGTTCGCACAGTGGTGGTGCCTGCGGCGACGATGCGCCTGCCCTCGCGTTGCGCGGCGTTCAGAGCGTCGGCGGTGCTCTGCGGCAGGGAATAGCTTTCCGCGTGCAGATGAATGTCTTCGAGGGCATCCACACGGACCGGCTGGAAGGTGCCGAGGCCGACGTGGAGGGTGAGGGTGCAGATCTGCACGCCGCGGCTTTCAATCCCGGCAAGGATGGCGGGGGTGAAGTGAAGTCCGGCGGTGGGTGCGGCTGCTGAGCCGTGGGTGTCCGCACCGGCGTAGACGGTCTGGTAGCGTTCGCGGTCGGCCTGTGTATCCAGACGGTGGAGGTAGGGTGGCAGCGGTATGTGGCCGAGGCGTTCGAGAGCCGTAAAAAAGTCCGGCGAGGGTGAAAAGCGAAGGGTGCGTTCGCCGAAGTCCCCGGCACCGAGCGTTTCGCAGGTGAGGAGGGGTGGGTTGCCGGGGTAGGCAGGGTCAATGAAGATCAGGTGTTCCCCGGCCTGCACCTTGCGGCCGGGCTTGACGAGAGCGAGCCAGTCTGTGGAGTTCAGTTGGCGGGTGAGTAGAACTTCGATACGGCCCGCGGGTGCCGGTGAGTTGGGTTGTGTTCGAAGGCCAGCGCGACGTGCAAACAGGCGCGCGGGAATGACGCGGGAGTTGTTGAGGACGAGCAGGTCGCCTTTACGGAGCAAGCCGGGCAGGTCACGGAAGCTACGGTCGGAGAGGCTGCCGGTGGCGCGGTCCACGGTTAACATGCGAGCGCCGTCCCGTTGAATGGGTGGGTGCTGGGCGATGAGTTCAGGGGGGAGCAGGAAATCGAAGTCGGAGACGCGCACTGTGCTCAGTGTCGCATTCCGCTGAGTGCCGGGGTGAGCTTAGCAGGGTGGCTGCTCGGACATGGAGTCGAGGGTCCGCTGGAGTGCGGACGTGATGAATGGTGTGGGACCCTGGATCGCGACGGGTGCGGACCAGCTGCAGGTAACGCGCGTAAATGGCCTGGGGATGAGGAAGCCGTCCCAGGAGCCGAGGCGCCAGGCGCGTGCGGGATGCAGGTGGAAGGGGCTCATGGAGGCGATGCCGGCGTGCGCTGCGGCTGCTGCTGCTCCGGGTTTTGCGATGTGTCGGGGGCCCCTGGGGCCGTCGACCGTGATGGCGCATTTGCCACCAGCCTGCAGAGCTCGCGTAAGGGCGAGCAGACCGGCCGCGCCGCCGCGGCTGCTGGAGCCGCGTACTGGCACAAAGCCGAGACGCTGGACGACGCGTGCAATGAGTTCGCCGTGAAAGGACTGGGAGATGAGGATGTGAATGCCGAGGTTTCTGTAGCGATAGGCGGCCAGCAAGAGGGTGTCGTGCCAGAAAGGGTACAGGTCGGGTCCTGCAGCCCGGTCGGCTGACCGGGCTGAACCGGCGGCGACCGTTTGAAAGCGAAGTGTGGCACACAGTAGCCGGATTACTGCTGTTGCCACAGGTGGCAACAGGGCAAGTGTGACCCGTTGTGTTCGGGTGAGCGCCAGTGTGGGTTTCTGAAACAAGGGTCTATCCGATGATAATGGGGCGCAGGTGTTTCCCCCGGGTCGCACTTAGGGACGGGTAGACTGTGGGAACGGCGCGGTGGATGGTGATGAGCGAGTATGAGTGAGTTGGACAAAGTAGTTGTGCCCAACGGAAGCCAAGCCGGACTTGCCGCGGGTGGTGCGGAGCACATTCTGGACGCATTGTCGCGCATGCCGGACGGGCTGCTGCTAATGAATCGTGATTGGCAGATTACATATGCCAACCCTGTGGGCCGGCACATCAGCCGGGTGCGCGACGAGCATATCAACGGACCTTCGCACTGGGAATTGTATCCGGCAACGATCGGTACGGAGGTGGAGCACTTCTATCGGCGAGTGATGGAGGGCCGCGAGCCGGAGCAGCTGGAGTTTTACTATGCGCCGTTTCAGGCGTGGCTAAAGGTGCGAGCGTATCCGACGGAGTCAGGCATTGCGCTGCAATATACCGACACAACGCAGTTGCATGTAGCGGAGGAGGCGCGTGACAAGGCCCTACGGCAGATAGAGCAGGTATTTGCAGCGACTCAGAATGCTGTATTCGGGTTGAACCGTGAGTGGACGATTGTGTTTATGAACGACGCGGCCCGGCAGATGAGTGCGCCAATGGGCGACGTGCTGGGGAGGAACAACTGGCACGCCTACCCGGAGCAGATCTACGAAGGTTCGCCGTATGTGGAGCACTATCACCGTGCTATGGTGGAGCGCATCCCGGGGTCCT
Organism: Acidobacteriaceae bacterium; assembly: GCA_903642225.1. Taxonomy (GTDB): domain Bacteria; phylum Acidobacteriota; class Terriglobia; order Terriglobales; family Acidobacteriaceae; genus Terriglobus. The sequence continues at coordinate 122,370 of CAHJWI010000004.1, forward strand.
TTGAGGCCTATTATGGCGGGCCGATGGATGGGTGGTTCCATCTGGATGTTCGTCCGTCTGACGACGGGATTGCCGTGTTTGTGCGGGACATCACGCAGGACCGCAAGGACGCCGCCGCGTTGCGTGAAAGTGAGGCGAAGTATCGCGTTCTGACGGAGCTGGGACCTACGGCTATCTGGATGGGGACTGCGGATGGCCGCATCACCTATGCGAATACAAGGTTTTTGAAGTACATCGGCGAGCGTTTCGCACCTGCAGCGAGCCTGGGGGACGACGGTTGGCTCGGTGCCTTCTTCGAAGAGGATCGTGCGCGCGTGGTGGAGCGATGGACCCGCAGTGTTGAAACGGGTGAGGACTACGACTGCGAAGCGCGCCTGATTCGTGACAGCGATGGAGCAGTGCGCTGGTGGCGACTGCGCGCTTTGCCGATGCGTGGGGACGATGGCGCAATTATGTCGTGGCTGGGAGTGGCGGACGAGATCCACGAGCAACGCCAGTCAAAGAAGAAACTGCAGCGCGAGCGTGAAGCGGTGGAACGGCAACGGCAGGAGCTAGAGGTTATCTATGACGCCGCGCCTGTCGGTCTTGCGCTGTTTGAGCCGAAGGAGTTCCGCTACCTGCGTGTGAGCAAACGCCAGGCGGAGATCATCGGTTTGCCTCAAGAGGAGATCATTGGAAAGCGGTTTCAGGACATTGCGACAACGGACGTGGTGCCGGAACTGTTGTCGCGAGTCGCGCGCGGTGAAACGGTGCGGGATGCAACCTTTGCGACGGAGTTCCGTGGCAAGCCTGGAGATGTGCGCTCGTTCACGGTGAACTATGCGCCAGTACTTGATGTCGCCGGGAATGTTCGAGCAATCAGTTGTGCCGTGCAGGAGATCACACATATCCGCCGGGCCGAAGCGGCGCTGGTGCAGAGCGAAAAGCTGGCAGCGGTGGGGCGGCTGGCTTCGTCGATCTCCCACGAGATCAACAACCCGCTGGAGGCGGTGACGAACCTGCTTTACCTGGCGGCGGCGGAGCCGGGATTGAGCGAAGCCGGCAAGGAATACGTGCAGATGGCGGAGGACGAGGTGCGACGCGTGTCGCAGATTGCGACGCAGACGCTGCGGTTCCACCGGCAACAAAACAACCCGACGCAAGTGACGCCGGCGCAGCTGGTGGATCCGGTGCTGAACCTGTTTCAGGGACGGTTGGTGAACAGCCGGGTGCACGTGGAGGCAGCGTACAGCACGGTGCGGACGGTTTTGTGCTTTGAAAATGATATTCGACAGATTTTGAACAATCTGATTGCAAATGCGATCGATGCGATGCGAGGTGGCGGCCGGTTGTTGGTGCGAGCGCACAACGCGCGTGACCTGCGTAGTGACAGCCCGGGCGTGCGGATCACGGTGGCAGACACCGGGCAGGGGATGGACGAAGCAACGCTGAACCGCGTGTTTGAGCCGTTTTACACGACGAAGGGGCTGAACGGGAATGGGCTCGGGTTATGGATTTCGCGAGGTATTGTGGAGCGGCATCAGGGGCAGCTGCGGGTGCGATCGACGCGGGATGAGCGCATACATGGGACGATTTTTTCCATGTTTCTGCCGAGCGGAGCGGAGCCGCGGCGGTCGGAGTAGTACCGCCGCCTTGTGAGATAGCAGGCGATGCTTCCCGCAACGGGACGGTGCAGAGAAATCAGGTCTGAAGGTGGCGCCGGTGAATTGCGAGCTGTTGTTGCGGACGCCTATACTTCGCGTCGGTTTTGATGTTCCAGCGGCAGTGTTGGCGAAGCTTTCATGCGTCGCCCGGTTGCGGTGGGCGTCAAAACTGTGAGCGTTCGAACGAGCGTTGAAAGGCAAGGCGAGTGGTATGGCAACAAGTACTTCGGCATTTGACGAGATGAAGAAAGTGGACGTGAATGCAGGGTTTGCCGCGGAGCTGAATCCGTGGGAAGCGCAGGCGGCGCGATTCGATTTTGCGGCGAAGCAACTGGATCTGGACCAGGGAATCTGGAAGATTCTGCGGCAGCCGGCGCGCGAGATCATTGTGCATTTTCCGGTGGTGATGGACGACGGCAAGATCGAGGTGTTTACCGGGTACCGGGTGCAGCACTCGATTGCGCGCGGGCCGGCAAAGGGTGGGATCCGGTACTCGCCGGACGTGTCGCTCGATGAGGTTCGGGCGCTGGCGAGCTGGATGACGTGGAAGTGCGCGGTGGTGAATATACCGTTTGGCGGCGCCAAGGGTGGCGTGATCTGCGACCCGAAGAAGATGAGCCAGGGCGAGCTGGAGCGGATGACGCGGCGGTTTACCAGTGAGCTTGTGGAATTTATCGGGCCGGAGAAAGATATACCCGCGCCGGACATGAATACGAATGAGCAGACGATGGCATGGATCATGGACACGTACTCCATGCACATGCGGCAGACGGTGACGAGCGTGGTCACGGGCAAGCCGGTGAATATAGGTGGGTCGCGCGGACGGAGCGCGGCGACCGGTCGCGGCGTGAGCGTGGCCTGCGATCAGAGTCTGCGTTACCTGAACATGACGCCGGGCGAGTGCCGGGTGGTGGTGCAGGGGTTCGGCAATGTGGGGTCAAATGCGGCGCTACTCCTGCAGGAGAAGGGGTATCGGGTGGTGGCTATCGCTGAGTGGGATGGTGGTCTGTACAACTCCGTGGGGATCAATATTCCGGCACTGATTGAGCATAGAAAGAAGACGGGGAGCATCCGCGGGTTTGCCGGGGCGGAGGAGGCGAACTCCGACGAACTGCTGACGAGTGAGTGCGAAATTCTCATTCCGGCGGCAACGGAGAATGTGATCACCAGCCGCAATGCTGCTGGGGTTCACGCCCGCATTTTATGCGAAGGTGCAAACGGGCCGACGACGCCGGCAGCGGATGAGATTCTTCAGGCGAACGGGGTGTTTGTGGTGCCGGACATCCTGGCGAATGCGGGTGGTGTGACGGCCAGCTACTTTGAGTGGGTGCAGGATCGCATGGGATATTTTTGGACCGAGGATGAAGTCAATGAGCGGCTGGACCGGATCATGTCAGCGAGCTTTACGGATGTGATTCGTTATGCGGAGTCGCATGGGGTGAACAATCGGATTGCCAGTTACATGCTTGCGATCGACCGGGTGGCGTATACGACCAAGCAGCGTGGTATTTACGCGTAGGTGTTGGAATTTTTAGCGAGGCCTGCTGCTGCTGGTGGTCTTGCCAGTTGCAGCAAGTGGATCTGGGCGCAGGCGTAGCTGCCTGGTTCGGATGGAGGCTACGGACTTGCGCGGCCGGCGAAAGACATTGAGGCGAAGGTGGCTCCGAACGTGTATGCGACGGCAAAGGCTGGGGTCCGTGGTCAACGTTTAAGAACCTTGCGCCGCCTGAGACCAACACCTTTTGCGGGCAGAGTGCGGAGCTGCTGAAGGTGATGGGCAGCGATGGACGGGAGCGCGTGATTTTTGTCTGTGATGTGTGAAAGCCGAAGGAGCTGTCCGACTCGCGGAATCTGTGGATCCCGATGGACGTGAATGCGGCGAAGATGGCCTCACCTGCGCCGGCACCCTGGCGCATCGATGCAAAGACGGCTATGATCTCCACGGCGAAGTAAGCGGTTACATCCATGAGGTTGCCATGAAGGTTCGGAAGATGTCACAGATGCTGGTGGTTGCGGTTGCGGGTGTACTGTCGGGCAGTACACACGTAGGACTAGCCCAGCTGACGGAGGCGCCCGCGTCCTCCGCGACATTCACGAATCCGCTGCTGGCCGTGGGACCTGACCCCTGGGTGGTGTATTGGCGGGGTTACTTCTACTACAGCAATACCACCGGCGCGAATGTGACGTTGTTGAAGACGCGCGATCTGAGTGACCTGCGCAACGCTGAAAAGGTTGTGGTGTGGACGCCGGAGCCGGGGCAGCCATGGTCGAAGGACCTGTGGGCACCGGAGCTGCATCGGTGGGGAAACAAGTGGTACATCTACGTGGCGGCGGATGCGGGCAAGAATGAAGGCCACCGTATTTACGTGCTGGAGAACCCGAACTCAGATCCAGCGGCAGGGACGTACACACTGAAGGGCAAGATCACGGACGCGACAGATAAGTGGGCGATCGACGCGACGACTTTTGAGGTGAATGGGCAGCACTACATGGTGTGGAGCGGGTGGGAGGGCGATGCGGATGGAGAGCAGGACCTGTTTATCGCGCACATGAGCAACCCGTGGACGATCGATTCGCCGCGAACCAAGATCTCGACGCCGACGTACGCGTTTGAGACGCACGGCGACCTGCCGGGCAGGCATGTGAATGTGAATGAAGGGCCGGAGTTTCTGCGGCATGGTGAGCACATGTTCGTGGTGTACTCGGCGAGCGCCTGCTGGACGGACAACTATTCGCTGGGCGTGTTGGAGGCGAAGGTTTCGGCAAATCCGCTGGATGCGACGAGCTGGAAAAAGCTGGATCACCCGTTCCTGAGCACGGACGCTGCGGCGGAGGCGTTCAGCCCTGGGCATAATGGTTTTTTCAAGTCGCCGAATGGGAAAGAAGACTGGATTATTTACCATGCAAACCCGGCGGCGGGTGAGGGATGCGGGAGCTTGCGGTCGCCGCGGATGCAGCGGTTTACGTGGAACACGGATGGGACGCCGAACTTTGGGGAGCCTGCAGCGCTGGGTAAATCGCTGGTGAAGCCAAGCCGCTAGCGTGGCGTTGTAGCGGGTGTGGGAGAATGTTGGCGTACGCCGTGGCAGAGCGAAGTTGCGGTGTGTGGGTGAGTGGCGTGAATCTTCCCAACTCCATGACGTTGAGCCGCATAGCGTGCGTGCCGCTACTAATCTGGCTGCTGAGCGCGAGTTCGCCGCTGCGCGGCCATGAGCAGGAGTGGGCGGTGTCGCTGCTATTTATTGCGGCGAGCGTGACAGACGGGCTGGACGGGTACCTAGCGCGCAAGCGAGGACAGATTACAACGATGGGCATGCTGCTGGACCCATTAGCCGACAAACTGCTGGTGTGTTCGGCATATGTGGCGCTGGTGGCGTTCGACCCGGCAGTGGTCAAGCCGTGGATCGCCGTAGTGGTGATTGGGCGGGAATTCCTGGTGAGCGGGTTGCGATCGATTGCGGCGAACGAGGGGTTCACGATTGACGCGAGTGAGATTGGCAAGCTGAAGACGGTGCTGCAGATTGTGAGCGTGGTGGCGTGCGTGTTCGATCGCGGGTATCACGAGTGGGTGTTTGGGCCGGGGTCGAACCTGCTGGGCGGAACGGGGTTTGGGTGGTTTGTGATCCCGGTGCACGTGATTGCGGTTGTGGCGATTTACTGGATGACGCTGGTGTCGATCTTGAGCGCGGTGGACTACTTTGTGGCGTTCTGGAGCAAGGTGAGCCGCGCTGGGGACAGCCGGCGAGTGCAGGCGAGTGCATTATTGAGCCGGAAGAAGACGGCGTAGCTGCGGTGAGAGAACGGGGCTGAAACCCCTTCCGTACTGACCGCTTGTTCAGGCTTTCAGGGCACTGCTCTCTTCGCTTCGCCTTCTCCGAAGGCACGTCTGTACAGGCTTACAGGACGTGGTCCTTGTCGTGGAGGGTTTCTTCCAGGGTGGCTGTCGCGGGTACAGGTATGGGGTGGGTAGGGGCGTTACTGAGGGCGGCAATGGTGCGCCAAGCGTCGCGTTTGCTGGAATCCGCGATAAAGGCTGGCAGCTGAATGCGCATGTAATGGGCGATGAGTTCGGCGGATGGTTCGTAGAGTTCGCGGATCTGCTTGAGTCGAATGCGGGAGTCCTGATTGTCGCAGAGTTTGAGGTGCATGCCTTCAAGGGAGTCGCAGAGGTGGCGGTAGGTGGTGTCGGGAAGACGATCCCTATCGCGCTCGATGATGAGGTTGTGGCTGATTTGGAAGATGTGGCCGATGTCGATGAGGACGTGGCGGCACATGGCGAAGGTGAGCTGGGCCTGGCGGACGGGTTCGCCTTCGAGAACGGTAATGAGCAGGGCGCAGGTGTCGAGCATGCAGACGAGGGCTGCGAGCCAGTTCTGGTTGTCGTGCTGGGAGCGGTAGTAACAGAGGATGGGGTAGGAGATGTGGGACTCGAGAACTTCGGCGCCCCAGCGCTCCCATTCGATGAGGAGCTGGGCGATGGCCTGGTCACCGCCGGGGTAAGCGTGGCGGCGGATAAGTTCGCCGGCGGAGGGTGGTGAGCCGGCGCGGCCGTCAAGCATGGCGACGAGGACTTCGCGGTTGCTGAAAGCCTGGTAGATGACGGGGACGTAGCCGATGACGAGTGCGACAAAGCCGAGGCCAACGCCGGATTCAAAGACGATGAGGGCGCGGGTGGCCTGGCTGAGGGGTGTGACGTCTCCAGGACCGAGGGTGAAGAGGCTGGTGCCGCTGACGTAAAGATCGGTGAGCAGGTGGGGAGTGACAGCAAGCTGGAGCTCAAGCGCGTCGTGGAAGCGGGAGCCGAGGGCGAAGAAGAGGAGGCCGAAACCGCCGACGAGGACTGTTGCCCATACGACGAGGAGCAGAAGGAGCGAGAGCGGACCGAAGATGCTGTGGAGCTGGTCACGGACGCGTGGATTGCGGAAGAGGCCGGCCACGGCGACCCATGGACGCCACGTGACGAGGAAGAAGGCGCGGGTGATGCGGAACCGGCCCGTAGGACGGCGGGGGAGGATGACCGTCTGAAAGGCGTCGAGCATGACGCTGAGACAGAAGAAGAGGCCGAGGATGAGGGCGAGGACGTGCATCAAGGCTTTGGGGTGCATCAAGGATCTTTGGATTGCATCAAGGGTCTTTGGATTCGCGGGAGTCGAGATCGATGCTTTAGCTGCCGGAACTGCAAGAAGGCCCGCTCATGAGAGCGGGCCTTCTTGTTTGTAGTGCGTGTTAAGGAGCCAAGGTTAGTTGGCTGAGGTGTGCGCCGGCTGATTTCGGTGCACGAAGTGGTAGGGAGGCCACGGGCCGGAAAGCTGCATGCGGCAGTCCTTCATGGACGTTGTGGCGGTACTGTATTTGTTTTGATAGCGCTCGATGCACTTGTTGTCGATGAGATGCGCGATGTCGAGGAGCATTTTGCCATCGCCGGCGCGCTTGCAGGTAATTTCTTCCGCGATGGGCAGAAACATGCGGTGCATCTGCAGTGAGAGGGCGCGCGCACGGGACTGGCGTTCGCGCTGGGCGCTGGCATTTTCCCGCAGGCTGGTGAGGTACTCCTTGCCGGTCGATCCGCTGAGAACCTTGCCGCAGGGTAGGGTGGCACAGTTGTCGTCGACGAGGACCTTGAGGTGCATTTCTGCCTTGCCGCGGAGACGTTCGACGTTTGCCGAGAAGTGGCGATGATTGCTGCGGACGGAGCGCCGCAGGGCGTCGTCGTCCTCAAAAGTGGTGCCGAAGCGGAAGGGAAGCACGGTGGAGTTGCGGAAACAGTCTGCGATGACGCGGGCGTGGTCGCGCTGGCACTGCGGGTCCATGCGGGCTGCGTCTTCAGGGGAGTGTTCCGAGACAACGATGGCCAGGTCACTGGCTGGAAAGAGGAACGTCTGATTACCGAAAAGGCCGGCGACACCTTCAAACGGCATTGGGCGGCGATGGCGGAGCAGCTCCGGGAATGCGCTGCGTTCCGTGATGCAATACGCGTACCAGGACATGGCGGTAGAGCTCCGTTCAGTGTGCGCGACCGGTCATTTGCCGGTAGCTGCGAGATGAGTACAAGAAGCTGTTTTCAAAGCTGTTCAAGCGGCCTGGCCTGTCCTGTAGCGGACTTATCCGATCGCGAAGCGAATACTATGCCGCTGTTGAAACCTTTGGCAAGCACTGTTTTTGGGGCGAACGTATTTGCATGCTTTTGCCTATTTAATGCGGGCCGTTGACGCTTTCAGGAGTTGGGTCCTGCACTACGACAACCGTGGCGAGCAGGTCAGGGTCGGAAAGATGCCCGACCGAATGCGTTCGCCAGCCGTATCGAACGGCGAGCATGCGGACGCCGAATCCGGTAACGGTGCCGACAGTGGCAGCGCGGTCAACCGGCACGCCCACCCGCTGCACGCCCAGGAAAAGCAAGGCCGAGAGCGCCGATACCAAGGCGTACAGCTCGCCCTCTTGAAAGACCCTGGGGGAGTGGCCGGAGAAGAGATCGCGCAGCGAACCGCCGCCCACCGCCGTGACGATGCCGAGCAGAAGGCATGGGAGAAAACCGAGGCCGGCGTTCATGGCGCGCGTGCTGCCGGCGACAGTGAAGAAGCCCAGGGAAAGTGCGTCGACGACGTTCATGAGGTAGAGGGTACGAGGACCGAGGGAGCGACCGACCAGCAGCGAAAGGGCCGCGCCAAGGATGGCATAGGCCAGGTAAGAGGGGTGAAGAAGAGAGAGCGGTGGGCCGTCGCCCAGCATGACGTCGCGAGTAACGCCGCCGCCGACGCCGCTGATGAGACCAAGACCGAGGATGCCGGTGAAGTCAAAGCGTGAGCGTCGGTCACGACGGGCGGCCAGGCCGCCGCCGAGCGCGCCCAGCACAATGGCCGTGATCTCAAAGAAATGGAAGGCGGTGCTGGAAAGTCTGTCCGCCCTGGGAAGGGGAATGGCGAGGATGTGCAGAGCGGCGGCGATGGAGTGACTGCTGTGCATAACAAAGGACAACCTGCAGTTTACCCCGGCCGGCTTCCGTCGTTCGCCATCGTCCGGCGTTGAGGGTGAAAGCTGATGTCCAGCGGGAAGGTGCGATTGTGCGCTGTGATGGAACCATGGCGGAGAGTGCTACGAATTGCGGGAGCGGAGCGTCGCCGCTGGCGGCGTTTGGACTGGCACAGACGATGGCGAGTGCACCGGATGTTGCACACAACAGAGACAGGGCGCAATTGATCTTGAAGCTGGTGTTGACGCAGGGTGCGTCGATATCACCTGCCTGGAATGACACAAGTGCGTACTCGGCGGAACATCGGCTTGCTCGCACCGTTGGTGAAGCGATTCAACCTGTCAGTAGGAGCGACGGACGACTTTTGGAATACTCCGTCGCCGGCATATCAGAAGAACAGCCTGCGGTTCGTTACCGGGCTGACCTATTCGCTGCGATAACGGGAGATTGCCATTTATGATTCTAGGCTAGCGTACGGACCCGGTGCCGGTCGGCAGGGTTGGTGGGATCGTGGGTGCGAGCAGAGCGCGGACTGGATCCGGGAGCTCACCGTCTGTGCTGTGGAGGAGGAGCGCCAGGTTCCATAGGTCAGTGTTGCTGAGCGTGCGTGTATAGGCGGGCATACCGGAGCGGCGGACACCGTTTGTTGTGACCCAGAAAAGTTCACCTATGGGGCGGGCTGCGGTGGATCTGCTGTCGCGCCCAAAGAACTGTTGCGCGTGCGGCAACATGGCGCGGCCAAGCGCGGATTCGTGGCCGGGGTTGCCGTGACACTGGGCGCATTGCGTGCGATAGATTTTTGCGGCGGCCTCAAAGCCGTCCTCACCGGCTGGAAAGGGAGGGTGTTTGGCCTCTGCCTGCAACCGGCGATGAAGCGGGACGGTGCTGGTGAGGTGCTCCCAAAAGGCAGGCTTGTCAGAGACGGCGACGGGGGCATTGCCCAGATAGAAGTAGGCGACAGAAGCTGCGATGGTGAGCAGACAGCCCAGGAGAAGTCCAAGGAAAAGCCGGGCTGTGGGGCTGCTTTTGGACCTGCCGCTGGAGCGTTTGCCTGCGGTGCTTTTGCGACCCGACGAGCTGCCGCCGGTGTAGTTTGAAGGCTTTGGTATGGTGTTGCTCCTTTGGCCAGCAGGGCGTGGCGTGCGGGTATGGTGTGCGGCGGATGTTCTAATGGAGGGAGCGGGTTGCTGCAGCTTTGACCGTAGCAGCGCCCCAGCGGTTTTTGGGAGTATTGGTTGATGTTCCGTTCTGTTATGCCGGCCGGGTGCCGTGTGCGCACTGTTGCAGGTACCGTTGCTTTTTCTCTGGTGTTGTCTGCGGGTGCGTTTGCGCAGACGGGGAGTTCCTCATCCACGCCGCAAAGTTCATCCACGCCGCCGACTGATGCGGCTCCGCTGCAGGCACCCACATCGGCGGTGGCTCCCGTGGGTACGCCGCAGTCTCCTGTAGCTGTGAGCCGCAGTCGCCGGCGCAACTCCAATCGGCAGGCGAGGATCGCGCGCAACATTCAGGACAGCTACTCGCACCGGTATGAGGTTGCAGGGGGCGGTGGGTACCTGCGCTTTCGCACCGGCGAGTACCTGCAAAAAAGCAGCGAGGTCAATTTCTTCATGACCGGCGTTCGCCAATGGAGTCCGCGCTGGGGTCTGGTGGCGGACGTGCGTGGAAATTACGGCACGGCGAAGATTCCCAACCTGTTTTCGAAGAACAACGTGTTTCGGCCAAACATCAGCGAATACAACTTTACGGCGGGTGCGCAGTATCGCTTTATCGGTACCGAAAAGTACTCCGTTGCGGTAGCTGCGACGGGGGGCGTGACGCTGAGCAAATTCGGAGGGGATGCGAAGGGGCTGCGTTCACAGGACCTGGGAATGTGGCAGGATTCGAACGCGAACCCCACGTTTACCGTGAGCGTAAATTTTGATTACAACGTGTACAACAATGTGGCGCTCAGGGTGCAGCCGACGTATGTGGGCACGACGTTCGGGTCAACGCTGGAGAACAACCTGGGTGTGAATGGCGGGATCGTATACCGGTTTGGACGGCAGTAAGAGAGGTTCTGAAACCAGTTTTCAAGCTGTATTGAGCCGAGAGCAGTCAGGGAGTCTCCCCTGGCTGCTCAACTGTTTCAGGCATAGGTGGGCCAGGCCTGCTCGCCGATGGTGATGGGGTTGCGGCTGAGGTGACCTGCAGGCAGCTCGAGAACGCTGCGGGTTTTGAGCGGGACGCCGGCGATGCGCCAGGGGCGAAGGTTCTGGATGGTTTTGACGACGGTGCCGTGACGGTCGAAGGCGACGACATCGATGGGAAAGCGCATGAACATAGTGTGGATGCCGTTGGATGGGCGGATCCAGAGGCCCTGTCCGTGGCGCAATTCTTGCCGGCCAAGCAAGCCGACAAGGCGGCCGAGAAAGGTTTTAGCGATCTGTACTTCCTCGCACACGGGTCGGGACGTGCGTGGATTCATCAGGGTGCATTGGTAGTTCAAGTGGGGCCTCCTGGTGACCTGATGTTTTAGAAGTTGCGCATGATGGTGAGGACGGCTGGGCCGAGCAGGACGATGAAGATGCTGGGGAAGATGAAGAGCGCCAGCGGGAAGATGATTTTGATGGTGGTCTTGGCGGCCTTTTCCTCTGCAAGCTGGATGCGTGTGAGCCGCACGTCGTTGGCGTAGTCGCCCAGTGCACGCGCGATGGGTGTGCCAAAGCGTTCAGCCTGCATGGCCATGGTGCTGAAGGCTGCCATCTCCGGCACGTCCATGCGAAGGATGGCATCGGACCAGGCTTGTGCGCGGGATTTGCCGGCGCGTTGTTCGCGGTTGATCTGTATGAGTTCTTCGTGGATGGCGGGATGCGGGAGGAGGAGCTCTTCCGCAACGCGCAGCACTGCCTGATCGAGGCCGAGGCCGGCTTCGACACAGATGACGAGCAAATCGAGCATGTCTCCGACGGCTTTGCTGATGGCTTTGCGACGAGCGTTGATACGGCGGCGCAGAAGGAGGTCGGGAGCAAGAAACGCTGCTGCCGGAAGTAAGGTCCCGGTGACGGACAGCGGTCCTGGAAGAAAGCAGGCGAGCGCGAAAGCGGCGACGGGACCGAGGAAGCGTGCGGCAAGATGCAGGTCTGCGGCGTGCTCGGTGCGGATGCCGGCGCGCAGCAGACGAAGCTGGAGCAGCGATTGATCGTGCCGGCTGAAGCGGCTGCGAAGGCGGGCACCGAACGCACCCATACGTTGAGCGGGCGAAGGGCCGGTCGCGGAGCGGAGGTCTACCCTGATGCGGGTGAGTTGCTGGAGACGGTCTGGCGGCACCAGAGCTGCATCGGAGCGCGACAGGAAGATCGCGGCAACGATGGCGCTTGCTACGGTGATTGCGGCGAGTAGATAGATGGGGAGCATGGCGCTTAGACCTCTACCTGGACGACTTTGCGGATGATGAGCGAGCCGGTGACGATGAGGGCTGCCGCGGCTGCGAGCAACATTTGGCCGGTGGGGTCGTGAAACATGACAGAGCTGTATGTGGGCGTAATGATGGCTGTAAGCGTGAGCAGGACGACCGGCAGAGCAGAGAGGATCCAGCCGGTGAGACGGCCCTGGGCAGTGTAGGTCCTAACTTCGCGCTGGACCCGCAGGCGGTCGCGGATGACGTGGGTGGTGCGGTCGAGAATTTCGATGAGGTCGCCGCCGGTTTCCTTCTGGACAACGATGGCGGTGACTAGGAACTGCAGATCGCGAGAGGGTATGCGTGCGGCCAGGGCGCGCAGAGCTTCGCGCAGGGGCACGCCGAATTTCTGCTCCTGGTGGAGTTGGCGGAACTCGTCGGCGAGCGGGCCGTTGGTTTCTGTCCCGACAAGTTCGAGGGCCTGCTGGACGGAGTGGCCAGCACGCAGGGCGCGGCTCATTAACTCCGCAGCACCTGGGAGGGCCTCCTGAAATTTGCGCATACGTTTGTTACGCCGCAGCCGCAGCCATAGCCAGGGCAGCATGGCTCCCGCAGCAAACACCGCGAGACTGACGGGGAGAGCAGCCGGTGCAAGCAGCAACGCTGGAACGGCGAGCACCGCACCGAGCACAAGGGATCGCGCCAGAAATGCGGGAAGGGACAGGTTGCATTGCGACTGCACGAGGAGCTTGCGGAAGCCATTGAAAGCGTCATGACGCAGCGCTTGCTGGAGCATGTTTGCAGCGCCCACGGCATTCTCAGCCATGCTGACAAGAGTGCTGCTTTGCTGGTCTTCAGGGCGGTAGAGGCCCTGCAGGCGTGCGGCCAGGGTGTCGTCGTCGCGCCGAGGCTGCGTACATAGCAGCACTGCGCCAAAGGAGACGGCGAGAAACGCGGCGAAGAGGAGGGCAGAGAAAAGAAGGCCGGAAAACATCGTGCGTTAAACCTCCACCCGATCTTCGAAAAGGTTTGCCGGAAGGGGAAAGCCGCAGGCTTTCGCGTGCTCTGCGAAGTGGGGGATGACGCCGGTGGGGGCGAAACGTCCACGGACTTTGCCGTCGGAGTCGAGGCCGGTTTTCTCGAAAACGAAGATGTCCTGCATGGACAGGGTTTCACCCTGCACGCCGGTGACCTCTGAGATGTGAGTGATGCGGCGCGAGCCGTCGGACATGCGGGCGGCCTGTAGCACGATGTGGACGGCGGAGGCGATCTGCGCGCGGATGGCTCGATCGGGCAGCGCGACGTTGCCCATGAGGCACATGGTTTCGATGCGGGCGATGGCATCGCGCGGCGTGTTGGCGTGGACGGTGGTAAGGGAGCCGTCATGGCCGGTATTCATGGCCTGCAGCATGTCGAGGGCTTCTTCGCCGCGGACTTCGCCCAGGATGATGCGGTCGGGGCGCATGCGGAGGGCGTTGATCACGAGCTCGCGCTGACGAATCGCACCTTTGCCTTCGAGGTTGGCGGGACGGCATTCCAGGCGAATGACGTGCTGCTGCGCGATGCGGAGTTCAGCGGAATCTTCAATGGTGACGATGCGTTCGTCCGGCGAGATGAAGGTGGAGAGGACGTTGAGCAGTGTGGTCTTGCCGGCGCCGGTTCCACCGCTGACCACGATGTTGAGGCGTGAACGGACGGCACACTCCAGCACCTGGACCATCTGCGGCGTGAGTGCTTTGTGGCGCAACAGGCCATCCATGCCCATGGGCGTTTTGCTGAAGCGGCGGATGGAGATGGATGGGCCGTCGATGGCGAGGGGCGGGATGACGATGTTGACGCGTGAGCCGTCGAGCAGACGGGCGTCGACGAGCGGAGTGGATTCGTCGACACGGCAGCCGACGGCGGAGACGAGCTTGTCGATGATGTGGAGGAGGTGGTCGTTGTCGCGGAAGCTGACCGTGGTTTTTTCCAGCTTGCCGCGGCGCTCCACGTATACGTCCCGAAAGCCGTTGACGAGAATGTCGTTGACGGAGTTGTCGTTGAGCAGGGGTTCGAGGGGGCCAAGGCCGAAGATCTCATCCAGCACTTCGTTAGCGACCTTGTCCCGGTCGCCCGCGCTCAGCGGAATACCCTGTTCGCTGACAAAGCCGAGCACGGTGCTGAGCAGGCGGTTGCGGCTGGCGGCACCTTCGGCCTGCATGCTGTTGAGGCGGTTGAGGTCAAGCCGCTTGAGCAGATCGTTATGGACCGCGGTTTTAAGTTGATTGCGTGCCGACTCTGACAGTGTCGTGCTGGTGACGCGCAGATCCAGTGAAGCGGCAGGAGGAGCACCTGCGTTGGTATTCATGTACAGCGATTGCTCGGCCATGGGTACGCTCCTCCGTATGGGATGGACTGCTAAGTCGGGTGATTGCCAGCTATGCCGGGGATGGTGCGAAGAGGCCGCGTGGCGGCCAAATGCTGAGCCGGCGTTTCATCTTCTTTTCGGCGGCTGTTCCAGGAACTTCAATCGAGGATGTGCCGACAATTTCAGCGGTCCAGCGTGCGAGTGCCAGGTCAAAGGGTGTTTTGTCTCCCGGCGGGATTGGTTCGCCTAGGTTGATGGACTTAATCAGCTCGAAGTAGTTGTTGGGCACGGTATGGGCGACGGGGAAGCGGACGATTCTGCGGATTTGTTCGGCGGTGATGGACTCGTTGCTGGTGGCTCGATTCATGACGATGCGGAGCCTGCTGTCGGCGTTGGGCACCTGCACGATGTGGTCGACGAGGCGGACAAGGTCGCGGAGAGAGGCAACGTCGGCGGTGGAAACAAGGTAGATGTCGTCTGCCTGCTCGATGAGCGACATCTTGGTTTCCTGGTAGGTGAGTGAGGAGTCGATGAGGACGCAGTCGTACTCGCGGCGGAGGAAGTCCATGACGCGCTCCAACTCCTCCTGCGTGCCTTCGCGGAAGTTCGCGGAGCGGTCCGGGGAGGCGAGGACGTCGAGACCGCTGGAGTGGTGCAGAACATAGCCGCTGAGCAGGTCTGCATCGAGGCGATCGACGTTCTGCAGCAGCTCTTCAAAGTGATAGCGGGTGTCTTTGAGACCGAGGTAGAGGGCGATGTGGCCGAGCTGGTGCTTGTGGTCGATGATGAGTGTTTTACGGCCGTGCGCGATGGCAAGGTGCGTGGCAAGGTGCACCGCAAGGGTGGTTGTGCCTACGCCGCCTTTTGCACCGAAGAAGGCCATGACGCGCCCCGTGGAATTGCGCGCCGGCTGATCCGACTCCAGGTTTTCAGCAAAGCGGCGCAGAGAGCTGCGAAGGTCCGGCAGGCTGATAGGCTTGGTCAGGTATTCCACGCAGCCCAGGCGAATGGCCTGCAGCAGCAGGTTCGGATTGAGGTCTGTGCCCACCGCGATGATGCTGATGCGTTTGAGGAAAATCTGCCGCAGGCGCTCGACCGATTTAAGTGCGAGTTCAGGGTCGGTGTCGAAGTCGACGAGGGCGACGCAGCCGGCGGCGGCCTTCATGACGGGCGGAAAGTGGGGCCGCTTTTCGGCGGTGATGTAGTCCGCGAACGCGCCGGCAAAGAAGAAGCCGTCGGTGTCGCTGCTGCAGTCCGCCGCCGCACGGACCACGTCGTCTGATGTGCAGACACAGAAGACGGCCTGCGTGGCTTGAGACGTTTGGGATGGGTCGGACATGGGTACACCTTTCTGCTGCGAGCTTTACTGCAGGGTGGCGTTATAGCCGGCGTCCACCAGTTCGGCGCGCAGTGACACGGCTTCTGCGTGGGACTTGAACGGGCCCATGCGGACGTGAAAGAGGTTGTCTTTGCCGTTGCGTTCAAGCAGGGCGTAATAGCCGCGACGATGCAGCGAACGCAGCAGGCTTTGGCCAGCTTCCTGCTGCGCGAACGCCGCGATGTTCAGCATTTCAGGCTTGTTGTCGGCTGGCCTGGTGTCGGACAGGGGTGTGACGGGCGAAGTGGCCGGGACGGTGCTGTCCTGCGCGGCATGGCGGATGTTGGAGCCGACGAGCTTGTGAAGCTGCTTGTCGAAGTCATTCGGGTCCATGTTCG
Organism: Acidobacteriaceae bacterium; assembly: GCA_903642225.1. GTDB lineage: Bacteria > Acidobacteriota > Terriglobia > Terriglobales > Acidobacteriaceae > Terriglobus. The sequence continues at coordinate 138,425 of CAHJWI010000004.1, forward strand.
GCACGACCATGCTGGGCTGACTGACGGCCGGCATCTGCTGCAACGGGTCGACTACGGTTGCGGTGACGATGACTACGAGTTCGAGGGTGCTGTGGCTGAGGTTCTTGGCTTTGAAAAGCTGGCCGAGGATGGGAACGCTGGCGATGCCGGGCGTCTTGCTGAAGCTGTCCGTGGTGCGCCGGTCGAGCAGGCCGCTGAGAACGAAGCTCTGGCCGTCCTTGATTTCCACTTCGGTTTCGGCGCGGCGCGTGCTGAGCGCGGGGACGGTGGTGCCGGAGACGGTGACGGCGTTGGTATAGTCGAGGGCACTGACCTCTGGAGCGACCTTGAGGTGGATGGTGCCGTCGCTGTTTACAAGGGGTGTGAAGTCGACCTTGACACCGTATGGGCGAAAGACGATGGTGACCGCATTGCTGGTGCCGACACCGCCCTGGACGACTGGGACGGGGAACTCGCCGCCTGACAGGAAACGTGCTGGCAGGCCGCTGAGCGTGGTGAGCGTGGGCTCGGCGAGGATCTGCAGCACCTGTTTGTTTTCCAGATCTTTAACAGTGGCCCCAATGCCGTGGGTGAAGTTGTAGAGAAAGAAGTTCAGTGGGTCAGAGACGCTGACGCTTGCCGGTGTAGAGGCGGTGGCTGCGGTGGAGGTGGCGAGCGAAGGAAAGAGCTGCGTCGACCCGGAGCCGAGATTGCTTGTGCCGGTACCGAAGAGATTGACGCCAAACTGCTCGGCGCGCGCGCGGTCAACTTCTACGATGCGCAATTTGAGTTGCACCTGCTTGCCATGTTCGGCGACGACGCGCATGCCGTTGACGATGTCTTTGCTGTACGCCTGAGCGGTTTTGCCAATGGCTTCGAGCATGGCGTCGGTCGGCACAGAGCCGGTAAGGTAGAGCCGGCCTTCATGGGTTTCCAGTGCGAAGTCGGCGCTTGGAAACGCGCTTTGCAGGGCCATGCGCAGGCTGGCAACGTCGGGCTCCGAGTTGATGGAGTACAGGTAAGACTGATCGGACGCGTCCCACAAGACGACGGTGCTGGTGCCGGGAGCCTTGGCGGTGAGTACGACCTCTGTGGGGCTGCTTGTGAAGCTCTGCAGGAGGTCCGGGTTGCCGATGTAAATGCGCTTCATGGGACGCGTTGTGTGCAGCACAAGCGAGTGACCGGACACGACACGCATGGCTGAACCCGGCATGTCGGCGTAGGCAGAGGCAAAGCCACCGGTCAGCGAAATAGTCGCGTTGGACCCGGCGAGGGAGGAGCTGGCCAGCATGGCCGGCGTTTGCGCGTGAGCGGTTAGCGGCAGAGCCAGCAGTGGCATCATTGCGGAGACGATGGTCCTGATCATTTCGTTTTCCCATCTGCGGTGCGACCGCTCAAAATGACTTCAGGCATTGCCGGGACCCTGGCAGCAGAAGGAGCGCTGTATTTGGGTGGGAAGCTATGGGGCACAACCGGCACTGAAGCAGGCTGCAGGATTGCCAGCGCGGGACGGGCGCTCGCGGCACCGAGATCTGCCATGGTCACCGGCCCGCCGTGCGCGTTGCCATGATCTGCGCTGTTGCGCAAGACGAAGTTGACGGTACCCTGGCTGCCGCTGAGCAGAGCACGCTGTGCCTGGTCTGGCGTGAGCAAAAGTGTGACCACGGTCGCCGTGACGGCCTTGCCGGTGGGGTCGGGCTCTGTTTGCTGGCCGACGGCGACGACCTCTGCATCCTGCAGCACGGTGCTGGTTTGGGCGCCGGCATCGGTGTGCAGCGTCACCAGCATGTCGACGTGCAGGCCGGGGCTGAGGAAGCCACCCACGCCGACGACCTCGTCGGACTTGATGGCCAGGGCACGCATGCCGTCGGGGATGCGGCCGGCAAGCCCCGGGCCGGAGCCGCGCGGGGTGAGGTCGTGGTCCAGCAACGGCTGACCGGCAGCAACGGGATACAGGGTCGTGCGGCCAACTGCAGCGTCGACGGATGCAAAGGCATCCTGCACGGGTGTGCCGGCAGGCCAGGCGATGAGGTGCAGGTCGGCAGCCTGCAGTGGCTGG
>CAHJWI010000005.1 GCA_903642225.1 Acidobacteriaceae bacterium
CCATTTACCTCTTAAACTCTGTTAATCCGTACCGGCTGGAAGGGCAGAAGACGCCGGCGATTGAAATGTGCGAGCAGTTGGACTGGCAGGTGCCGGAGCACGTGGTTGTGCCGGGCGGCAATCTGGCGAACGGGTCGGCGCTGGGCAAAGGATTTGCGGAGCTCAAGCATCTTGGGTTCATCGACCGCGTGCCGAAGATCTCGGTGATTCAGGCGGAGGGGGCGAACCCTCTGTTCCTGTGGTTCACGAACGAGGAGAAGCACCTGCAGCCAGTGACGGCTGACACGCGGGCGACCGCAATCCGCATTGGGAACCCTGCGAGCTGGCGCAAGGCTGCTCGCGTGATTGACGCGACCGGCGGATGGTGCGAGCAGGTGAGCGAAGACGAGATTGCGTTGGCCAAGGCGCAGATTGGTGCGGAGGGCATTGGCTGCGAACCGGCAAGCGCGGTGACGCTGGCGGGTGTCAAAAAGCTGGTAAAGGCCGGCAAGATCCAACAGGGAGAGCGCGTGGTGCTGATCCTGACCGGACATACGCTCAAAGACCCGGAGTACACGATTGACTTCCACAAGGACCTGCTAGCGACCGGAAAAGTAGAGGCCGATCCGTACCGGAAGCCTCCGCTGGTCCTGGAAGCGAATCAGGACGCGGTGCTGCGCGCGCTGGAAGCGGAGATGCAGTCGGCGTGAGTTCTGTACGGTTGCGCCTGCCGGCGACGTCGGCAAATCTTGGGCCGGGGTTCGATGCGCTGGGACTGGCGATGGACTTTGCGCTGCATGTGGAAGCGGCTGAGGCTTCCAGGACGGCGATCAAGGCGACGGGCCGGAACGTGGACGTGGTGGAGCGGCTGGAGGACAGCCTGATTCTGCAGACCTACCGCGGAGTACTGGCGGAGCAAGGGCAGGTTGCGCCGGAGCTGGAGCTGACGTTACATAACGAGATTCCGCTGGGAATGGGGTGCGGGTCGAGCGCCGCGGCGCTGGTCGCGGGAGTGACGCTGGCGGTGCATTTTGGCGGTTTGGATTGGTCGCGGCAGCAGGTTCTTAATGAGGCTTCACGGCGGGAGGGGCATCCGGATAACGTGGCCGCGTGTGTGCTGGGTGGGCTGACGGCTTCTGCGATGCAGATGAGCAGTGTGGGTGACCTGATAGTGCAGGCGGTGGCAATGCCGACAGGAACGGATTGGCCGCTGCTGCTGGCAATGCCTGCGACTTCATTTTCGACCAGAACAGCGAGGGCGCTGCTGCCGGAGATGTATAGCAAGGCGGATGCAATTGCGAATGTGCAGGCCTTGGCTTTGCTGATGGCAGCGTTTGCCACAGGTCGCGACGATCTTCTGTGCTCGGCCATGGCGGACCGAATGCACCAGCCTTACCGGTCGGCAATGTGTCCGTTGCTATCGGTGCTGAAGCCCCTGGCGGGAACAAGCGGGATTGCGGGCGTGGCTCTTTCCGGTGCAGGGCCATCCGTGTTGCTGGTGCTGGCAGCGGACGCAGATATTGGGGCTGCGAAGGCGCTCGTGGAGACGACTGTGGCGGCTTGTGGTCAATCTGCGGAGGTGATCGTGTCGCACATGGGCCGGGCTGCGGAGCTGGCGCTGACGGTTTAAGTGAAGGTAAAGATAGACGCCAAATCGCGCCAATGGTAAAGTCAAGCTGCAAGCGACTCTTGGGGAGAGTTGCAGTGCGAAGAACGCCCGTCGATCTCACGATCCGGGCGTTTTCTCTTGACCGGAGGCGGCAGTTTAGGTGCGTGGGTCGGCGAGATTTCGTAGAGCGTCCCCCAGAAAAGAAAAGGAAAGAACGCAAAGCATGACGGCAGCGGCGGGAAAGGCTGCCATGTAGGGCGCGTCGAAAAGGTGGGCGCGGGCATCGTTAAGCATTGATCCCCAGCTTGCGGTCGGCGGCGGAACGCCCAGCCCAAGGAAAGAGAGTGTGGCCTCAGCAAGGACGGCTGCGGCCATACCAATGGTGGCCTGGACGATAACGGGTTGGGCGATGTTGGGCAGAATGTGGCGACAGAGGATGCGGAGGTCGCTAGCGCCGAGGGCTCGCGCAGCTTCAACGTATTCGCGCTCGCGTGCGGCAAGTACCTGGGCGCGGACGAGGCGTGCGTAGTTGACCCACCCTGTAAGCGCCAGGGCGAATACAAGATTGCGCAGGCTGGGACCAAGGAAGGCGACGAAAGCGATGGCCAGAAGGATGCCGGGCATGGCCATAAAAGCATTCATGACGTAGACGTTGAGCACCGTGTCTCGCCATCCGCCATAGAAGCCTGCGACAGCCCCAGTAACAATACCGAGCAGGAGCGAAAGGGCCACGACCGTGACGGCGACGCCGAGCGAGATGCGCGCACCGAAAAGCACACGGGAGAGGATGTCTCGGCCGAGTTCATCGGTACCGAAGGGATTGCCGGCACCGGGCGCTAGCAGACGCTGCGTAAGATGCACAGCGGTGGGGTCTGCCGGAGCAAGTGCGGGTGCAAAGATGGCCGTGACGACGAAGACCGCCAAAAAGGCGGCAGCGGCGATGGACGTACGCGTCATACTGCCCATCGTAATTGGTGTTCCTGCTTCTGCAACGGCACTGTACCACGGGCATAAGTCCTTCGTGGTTCTTTGCATAGTAGTCCAGTCATGCGAAACTGCTGGTGAGCGTCGTCAGTTGACGGCACGGGTGAACGAGCAAAAAAAATTGCGGCCTGCTTAAACTGAACCGACCTGGAGACCTGGATTTGAGCATGGACCTGAGAAACGAGCGCGTCGCAGTTGCGGGCGCTGGTGGATTCATTGGCGGTCACCTAACTCGCGCGCTGGTAGACCAGGGTGTCGAGGTTGTTTCGGCCACAGATCTCAAGCCGCTGGAGGAGTGGTACCAGGTGTCAGAAGGTGCGTCACTGAGAAATCTGTCGCTGGATCTAAAAGACCTGGACAACTGTCACAGGTCGCTGCAGGATGCGACAGTCTGCTTCAATCTTGCGGCTGATATGGGCGGGATGGGTTTTATCGAGAACAACAAGGCTCTGTGCATGCTGAGTGTTCTGACCAGTACGCACCTTCTGATGGCCGCAAAGGACGCGGGTTTGAAGCGCTTTTTCTTTGCGTCGTCGGCGTGTGTCTACAACGGGGATAAGCAGACGTCGCCGGACGTTGTGGCACTGAGGGAAAGGGATGCCTACCCGGCGCTGCCGGAAGACGGATATGGTTGGGAAAAGCTTTTTACAGAACGCATGTGCCGGCATTTCTTTGAGGATTACGGTTTGGAGACGCGGATTGCGCGCTACCACAATGTCTACGGCCCGCTGGGAACGTGGACCGGCGGCCGGGAGAAGGCACCAGCGGCCGTCTGTCGCAAAGTAATCGAGGCGAAGGAAAGCGGCCGACACGAGATTGAGATTTGGGGAGACGGCCACCAGACCCGCTCGTTCATGTACATTGACGACTGCATCAAGGGCTCTCAGCTGATTGCGACAGAGGACGAGCGGGAGCCGCTGAACCTGGGCTCGAGCGAGCTGGTGACGATCAACCAGCTGGTCGATGTCGCGGAAGACATCGCCGGTATCAAGCTGGAGCGGAAGTACAATTTAGGAGCACCGAAGGGTGTCAACGGGCGCAATAGCGATAACACCCTCATTCTGAAGACGCTGGGGTGGGAGCCATCCATTCGACTGCGGGATGGTCTGGCCTTGACATATGCGTGGATCGAACGGGAGATGCACGCGGCTGTTCCTTTAGGTGCGTATTAGAACCGGCGGGAGCGCCTGAAACGCAGATGATTGTAGATGCCAAGAGTGTACGAATACTGGGCATTCCTTTCTTTACGGGAACGGTGCAGCAAGCTGTCGACCGCATGTTGGACGGCGGACTGCTGGTCGTACCGGCTGCGCCGGCGCTGAAAGATGTGCAGACTGAAGCAGCATATCGAGAGGCGATGCTGGGCGCGGATCTGGTGATCCCGGACAGCGCCTACATGGTCTTGGTGTGGCGACTTTTAAGACCGCGCACCCGCCTGCATCGTGTGTCGGGGCTGAAATATCTGCGGGAGCTGTTGCCGCGCGTCGAAATCCGCTACCCGGGATCAACCATGTGGATCATGGCCGGGGAGAAGTCTGCGCAACGCAATCTTGCCTGGCTCAAGCAGGAGGGGATTGAGGTGCCACCCAGCCACGTCTATCTGGCACCCATTTATGGAAACACGGGTGGTGCGCTAGAAGACAAGTCGCTGCTTGCACGCATCCAGGAACTGCGACCGGAGCACATCATTGTGACGATCGGCGGAGGGACGCAGGAGAGGCTGGGACTGTATTTGCGACAAAGCTTGCCCTATATGCCGGGCATTCACTGCATCGGAGCGGCCATCGCCTTCCTGTCAGGCGACCAGGTATCAATCCCGGAGTGGGCAGACCGGTTCTACTTGGGTTGGTTGTTGCGGACACTGGATGAACCGTACCGGTATGGGCCGCGTTACCTGGGGGCGATTGATCTGCTGCCACTCATGTTTCGGTATCGATCGCAACTGCCGCCATTGTCGCCGAGTACGCAGGGGTAACAAGCGGCAGTTACCTACTCTGATTCCTGTAATGGGAGTAGGAGGGTTTTGGCAGTTGGCTTGCTTCTACCCTGTTCGTGCTATTCCCTCTGATGCGCTCTTTTGAAAATATTGCGCTCATGACGAACGCCATATTACGTCGTTTCGCGATTTACCGTGTCGCCTATAGTCCTACCGCTCTGCGGATTGTGGTTGGTTGCTGCCTTTTGCTTGCGGTTGTCGCTCTGCAGGCGCAACAGGGGCCGCAGGCAGCGGCGGAGCAATATCTCTACAACAGTGTCAATGCAGAGCGTGCCGCGGCAGGGTTGCCAGCGTTGCGGTGGAACGCGAACCTCCACGATGCTGCCTCAGCTCATGCGATGCAGATGCGGGAAAAGAACACGTTGTCGCACCAGTTGGAGGGTGAGGCGGACCTGCTTGCGCGTGCGTTCCGTGCGGGGGTTCACTTTTCGCGGGTGTCGGAAAACGTTGCTGCCGGCGAATCAGCGCTGCAGATGCACGATGCGCTAATGCACTCGCCGCACCATCGCGACAACATCCTGGACCCCGCCGTGGACACAATTGCGATCTCCATCGCCGGCAACCACGGCGAGCTGTGGGCAGTGGAAGATTTTGCCACTGAGGTCACAACTCTAAGCCTGCTGGAACAGGAAAAGCACGTGGTAGGAGTGTTGTCCCGGGTTGGCATGCCGGTGGATTCGACACAGGAGGCGCGTGAGACGTGCAAGCAGGACACAGGCTATGTGGGTGCGCGGCCTGGATTTGTAATGCGTTACACGACCGCCGATCTGGCGCGATTGCCACAGCAGCTGCTGGCACGCCTGAAGCTCGGCCTCTATGGAAAGGCCGCCGTGGGTGCATGTGCCCCGGCCCGTACCGGTTTTAGCACCTACAGTATCGCTGTAATGCTGTACCGATGACGTGTGCGGTAGCTGCTGTTGCCAAGCACCTGCGGTGCACGTCATCCGGTGCTGGCGAGATGCTGAGCCGTATTGCCGGAGCAGTGGAAGAGAAGCCGGACTGGGCTGCATGCTACGAACGCGGAAAACTAAGGCCGGCCATGGTTCGTCAGCCGGCCAAAGTACACCTGCAAAGGTAAGAATGGTTCACTTCTTCAGGAGAGAGCAGGAAGCAGCGACGATTGCTGCCTTAGCATCAATGCACCAAGGGAACAGAAAGGCGCCGCCGTGGTAGCTGCTGATTGACGTCAAACCTCAGCCAACGGCCTGCTTGCCAGCTATAGGTCTGTGAGGAGGTCTGACATCGAGAGCTTGAAGCCTTGCGCAACAGTTTCAAGATAGCTCAGTGTAGGTGACTTATTCCCCAGTTCGAGCGCGCTGATGTAGGAGCGATCAATACCGAGGAAGTCTGCAAGTTGAACTTGAGTGAAGCCGCGGCTTCTGCGAAGACTGCGAAGCCGCATGCCGAACCGGACAGAGATGTGTGCCATGGGAGAAAATCCTTCAGGTTCTGAGTTAAGGCGCAGGCCGCATCGATATCCGCAATCTGTCGTCCTTTAACTACGATGGCCGCCGCTCGGAACTTAGTGGGGATAGCCTGCAAATTTTCTCGGCGATGGTTATCGGCTGCAGGTTACTCGATCACCGCACAGAGATTACTCGGTTCTGATCCTGGGCGATCAAGATGCGCGCCGCCCGGCGCACCTGCGCTGTACAGTGTCTGGAATCGATGTGGCAGCGCATCAGAAGATAATGCCGCACGCAGACATATGCAGGAATACGTAAATGGTAGGGATCTGGTCAGGATGCGAGGGTGCAGCGGCGGATTTGTCGGTCTGGGAACGTTTGCTCGGTCTCGACAGACACAGAGGAGGATCGCATACGTAGCTGAGGCAGTGGCTCCGCAGGTAGGACTCGAACCTACAACCCTTCGGTTAACAGCCGAATGCTCTGCCATTGAGCTACTGCGGAACAAGAAGACGAGGTGCCGGCGGGCGGGCGCCGGCTCAACTCGCAAGTCCAGTTATATCAAACGTGACGGCTGTGGTCAAAATCAAATGGCAGCGATCGCGGGCGAGGGGAAAAGTTGTGCCGCATTCAGCCGCTGCAGCAGAGCTCGCTCTGTAATAAGGGCGATACAGCAGGCGACGACTGGAATGAGTTCGCCGAAGATACGGGTTTCCAGGAACAGACCGTAGTGCAGCATAAAGATCGCCCAGACGGGAAAAATCCAAAGCCACAGGCGCAAGGTCTGGTCCAGCAGCAAGCGGCGATATGCAAACAGCACCGGACCGCAGAAGCCGAAGCAGCTGAGCAGCTGTAACCAGGATGCCGGTACTGCAAGGATCCAGAGATTGAGGCGGACGCGGCTCCACGACTCCGTTGGGTTGGCCGCGAAACGGTGCGTGACCCACACGTGCCACAGTACCCAAAGTGCCAGCAGGGCAAGGGCGAAGGCGCCGTCTTTCCAGGGCAGTCGGATCATCTGGCAGCCTCGGCTGTGGCTTGCGCGTGTGTCCAGGCAACGTGTCAGGACGAAGAGCGCCAGAAGAAAGAGTGTCGTTTCGCGGTTAAGTGTAGCGACAATGAAAAGCAGGGCAAAATTCCAGTAGGACCTGCGGAAATACAGCAGATACAAGCAACCTGCGAACAGGCCGAGACTGGGCAGATCGTAAATAAAGCGGAGCCGGTGCATGGTGCCCAGAGCATAGGTGCCGGCCACCATGAGCAACGTGAGCGGATAGACAAGGGGCGTGAGCAGGCCGGTGGGGCTGGCCGCCTTGTAAATTTTGTGGGTGACCAGGCCGGCAAGCACCACGGATGCGACATCGATGGGGAACTCGACGATGTTCTCTGCACGAACGCCGAACGGGAACCACGCGCGCATGGACGTAAGGCCTGCGGCCATGGACTGGCACAGGACAGACGCATGCGCCCAACGCAGCGGCACCATGAGCAGCAGCCGGTGCTGGTAGGGGGTGCTTGCTGTCCCGGTCTCGTAATCACCGAGGTTGATGTAGCAGCGGACGAGCGTGAGGTAAAACCAGACGAGATGCAGGGTTGCGGCACCATTTAGAAAAAATGCTAACGTTGGGCCGCGGCGCGCGAGTCCAGTTGCAATCTGCGCATGTGCGACGTGAAAGCGGCCGGGTTGAAGGGGACGCGCCGTGGTGGCCAAACTAACCCGATCAGGGGCTTGAGCGTCGGTTGAGCCCTGGGTTTGAATTTGGCTTTGGACCCGGCTCACCGTGCTCGCTCCAGCAGGACTGTTGTGCTGTCTTCGTAAAGGGTTTTCCAGCGACCTGTGGACTTCAACAAAAGAGAAAGAGGAGCTCGACGCTCGAAAAGAACATATTGAATGCCGCGGCGGTCCAGGGTTTCGAACGGGTGGCGCAGCTGAGCGACGTCGAGGTAGTCCTGAAAGGTACCGTTTCGTTCGAAGATGTCGACGCGGGAGTCGACAAAGACCGGGATCTGAGGCGCGTTGTACTCCAGGAATCCTCCCCAGATGTACTGGTTGAAGACGGGGCCTCGCGGATGGAAGGTCTGGAGCATGCGGAGCGCAGCGGTGGGGTAGGTGGGGCCTTCGGCCGCGGCCATGGTTTGTATGGACGGAAAGCGCGCTGCGACCATGTGCAGCATGGCTGCGATGAGGACAGCGTGCAGCAGGGCTCGCCAGCCTGGCGTGGTGGGCTGGTGTGCGGGCGCCGGGTCCGGACGCAGGCACTGACTTATCTGTCTGGCGACGAGAGGGCAGACGAGTAATGCAGCCAGAAACAGAAAGCGCGAGTAGGCCAGGGAAGCGTAGATGCCCACGGCGACGTAAACCAGCTCCCAGAGCGCCCAACGCGAGCGGCGCAGCAGCTGGACGCCGCAGAGCACCAAAAGGGTGAGCAGAAAGAGCTTGGCGCGGGGGGTGTGAATGTCGAGCGACTGCCATTCCTGCACGCTGGCGATGTTGAGCGTCTGCCGGAAGGCAAGGTCGAAGGGGTAGGCGACAAGACGCCAGCCGTAGGGGTTCAGCAGGAGTGCACAGGCGGACAGGCCGGCAGCTTGCCAGAGCGATCTGTCGCGGCGTCGCGGGCGCTGAAGCATGTGGTACAGAGACGAGAGCTGCCAGCGTGCGAAGGCAGGGGACTCGGATACCCGCATGAGCGCATTGCAAACGAGAAAGGTGGCCAGCAGCAGCATGCCGATGAGCCAGGACCCGTGCAGGTTGACCCAGCAGGCGAAGAGTGCGGGAAAGGCCCACAACGCGGTCCCGGGTTGAAGCCGGCCTGCGGACCACCGCTCGAGCAGCAGTAATTCAACGATGAGGCAGAACCAGCCGAACAGCAGCGTACGCGGGCCAAAAGAGACCGTAGCGTTTGCGGCTGCGAGCGAAGAGAACACCAGGGTAAGGGCTGCGCTGCGGGTGTACCGCCAGCAGAGCAGAAAGGTGAGCAGCAACACCGCTTCAGTGACTGCCATGCTGACGAGCAGGACGCCGCGAGGACCGGCAAGTGTCCAGCCAAGATAGAACGGGATCTCCGATAACCACTCGTGGTTGATCCAGGGCGCCCCGTTGGCGGTCGCGGAGAGAACATCGTGATGAAGCCAGCTGTGGGCATCCCATTGCACAGCGACATCGCGCAGGTGCCACCAGATGTCTGGGTCGGCCATGGACTTTGGCATCCATAGATAGACAAGCAGGGCAAATGCGGCGGCGGCAAGCGTCGGAAGCCCAAGGATGCGGTCGAGCGTGAGCAGCCGGGAGTGCCATGCGGCGGTCGCATGCAGGCGGTGTGCGGTGGTTGGCTCGGCTGGGAAGGTGACAGTGCTCACGCGGACTCCAGGATCTTGACCTGAAAGTCTTATCGGCGTGCAACGGCGAAACTGGACGTTGGGCAGAGTTGCGGCGGACCTACGACTTACTCCGGTTCGGCCCGCGTGCTGGGGGCCTCGTCCAACGCCTGCAGCTCACGGCCCGGCTTAAAGCGGACGGCGCGGCCTGGCGTGATGTCGACTTCCGTGCCGGTACGTGGGTTTCGGCCGATGCCGGTCTTTCGCGGCTTGATGGTGAAGACGCCGAAACCACGCAGCTCAATGCGCTCTCCGGCAACGAGCGCCCGTTTCATGGTGCGGAAGACCGCTTCAACGGCCTGCTCCGCCTTGGTTCTGGGTAGACCCGTGCGGTCGATGATCCGTTGAATCAGGTCCTGCTTAATCATTGCCGCCCGCTCTCCCGACGATGCGATGCTAGGGTTCAACGCACCTTATGTTAACGGTTGACGCGATGGAACTCCTACCGTATTCAGACCCGCGCTACCATCATAGAGCAGCCTGAGTACCGACGCGATGCACAAGTGTCCGCAGACTCGCGCCGAGGGGAGCAGCATGTCAATTAAGAGTGATCGCTGGATTCGGGAGCAGGCGAAGTCCGGCATGATTGAGCCGTTCAGCGAGAAGCAGGTGCGGTCCGGGTGCATCTCGTACGGTCTGTCGTCGTATGGGTATGACTTGCGCGTTTCTGACGAGTTCAAGATTTTTACTAATGTGAACAGCGCCATCATCGATCCAAAAGATTTCGACGAGCGCTCGTTTGTTGCCGTGCAGTCGGCAAGTGTGATTGTGCCGCCGAACAGCTTTGCACTGGCGCGGTCGATCGAGTACTTCAGGATTCCGCGGGACGTGTTGACGCTGTGCGTCGGCAAATCAACCTATGCCCGGTGCGGCATTATTGTGAACGTCACGCCGTTTGAGCCGGAGTGGGAGGGGTTCGTGACGTTGGAGATTTCGAACACAACGCCGTTGCCGGCGAAGATCTACGCCAACGAAGGCCTGTGCCAAATCCTGTTTTTTCAGTCTGACGAGGCGTGTGAAATAAGCTACGCGGACAGGGCCGGCAAATATCAGGGGCAGGTCGGCATAACGCTGCCGAAGCTGTAGGGCGGTCGACATGCCGATACCACAGGCGGCGGGTGCGGAGCGGGTGCGCTTTCGCATCGGCACCGTGTCTGACGATCCGCTGCGCATGGAAGGCCTGATCACACTACTGTCGCCGATTGCGGACCTGCTGCCCATGTCGCCGACAGACGTTTTGCGCGATACCGAGCTGACAATGGTATTGATTGATGCCACGGAGCAAATACTGGCGCTAATGGCGGCATATCGGCGCGCACGGCCAGGTTTGCGGCTGCTTGTGTTTGGAGAGAGCACCGACCCGAGATTCATTGGCCAGGTGGTTGCCGCAGGTGCCAAAGGGTACCTCTCCCATCTGGCGTCGGCTGAAGAGATCACCATGGCGGTGCAGGTGATTGCAGATGGCTCAATCTGGGCGCCGCGCAAGGTTTTGGCGAGCCTGATCGACAGCTACTCACCGGGGGAAACCACCAGTATGTCGGCGGTGAAGTTTACGCCGCGTGAGCGCGAGCTGCTGCAGTTGCTTGTGGCCGGCCACAGTAACCGTGAGATTGCGTCCAGGATGAAGCTGACCCCACGCACCGTGCAAACGATGGTGAGCCGGCTATTGGTGAAGGTCGGCGTTGGAAACAGGGTCGCTCTGACGGTGCGGGTGCTGGAGCGCATGCTGATCGGGTGAAACGGCCGCTACATAAGCTTCTGGGCCCAATCTCTGAATCGTCCAGCAGCGGTGAATCGTGTGTACTACTTCATAAACTCTGATGGTTACGAAACACGTCAGTACTCCGTAACTTGCCGCGAAGGTGGGATTGCTTCATCTTGAATCTACGTAACACAGACCTGGGAGAAGAGGGGCTGTACCCTGCCGGCATCGCCGGTGTGGTTCAGCCCCATTTTTTTGTGCGTCGCCTATAGCCGACGAACGGTCTGCAGGTGTGTCCAAGGTTGCCGACTGATGTCGGGCTCTTCTCCATAAGTGCCTGAGTCAGGCCGGACTGACGTAACGGTCGGCACATCGGGCTAGCTTGAGAGGGGTACGCCAAACCTCGCCACCGCTTGTGGGCTATTCGAACAACTTCAGCGACAGAATGAACATCTTCCTTGGTGACGCGGGGCCCACGGCTACCCGGGCCAGACTGTGAGGAGGATTAGAGATGAAGAAGTTTACGGCAGCATTGTGTGCGGGTGTGGTTCTTGCGGGTGCAATGCAGATGCAAGCAGCGGACGACAAGGGCAAGCTGGACGAACGTCTGACAAACTCGAAGAATGTTCTGGATGAGATCATGGCAACGCCGGACAAGGCGATCCCGAACCAGATTCTTTCTCAGGCCGACTGCGTGGTCGTCATTCCTGCGTACAAGAAGGGTGCCTTTCTGGTTGGAGCGCAGTACGGCAAGGGCGCAGCTACGTGCAAGACGGCCAAGGGCTGGTCCGCGCCTGTGTTTGTCCAGTTGACCGGGGGCAGCTTTGGATTTCAGATTGGTGGGCAATCGACTGACCTGGTGCTGGTAGCGACCAACGCGCAGGGTCTGCAGCACATGCTGTCGAGCAAGTTCAAGATTGGCGGTGACGCTGCCGCTTCTGCAGGTCCAGTAGGCCGCAATGCGCAGGCGGGCACCGATTGGAAGCTGAATGCTGAATTCCTGACGTGGTCGCGATCCAAGGGACTGTTTGCCGGTATCGATCTGGATGGAACCGTGCTCTCGGACGACGAAGACTCGATGCGTAGCTTTTACGGAGCAAACGTGCCATACAAGACCGTGCTGAGTGGTGGCACGGCCACACCAGTTGATGCAAAGCCGTTTGTTCGCACAGTGGCAAAATACTTCCACGCGACCAAGTAGGCGATTGTGTGGCGAAGGGAGCCTCCCCTTGCGGGAGGCTTTCCCGTTTTAGGGGATTGCACCGGATTGGCTACACTGAACCTGTGGAAACAAGCCTTCCCGACGGCACATCGACGATACCGCTCAAAGATCGCTTGGAGTACGGAGCGGTGCGTCTCTTACTGGCCGTGCTCGGAGCGTTACCTCGCGCGCGAGCCAGGCAGTTGGGTCTGGGATTTGCGGTGATGGTGCGTCCGTTGCTGGGCCGTTTAAACCGGTACGGTAGCAGGAACCTGCAGATTGCGTTCCCGGAGTTGTCGCAGCAGCAGCGTGACGATTTGTTGCGCCAGCAGTATCGCAGTCTGGGATTGCTGATGGCGGAGTTTGCGCAGATGCGCAAGTACAGCGCGTCGCAGGTGACGAACGATGTCATGCGATATGAAGGCCTTGAGCATTACCTTGCGGCGCGCGACAAGGGATGCGGTGTGCTGGTGCTGACGGGGCACCTTGGTGCGTGGGAGCTGTCGAGCTTTGTGCACTCGCTGCTGGGTTACCCGATGGGGATGGTGATCCGGCGTCTGGACAATCCGCTGCTCGATGATCTGGTAAATGGGATCCGATGCATGCATGGCAATCGCATCCTGCATAAGGACGACTTTGCACGGGGGCTGTTGCGGGCGATGCACGCCGGCGAAACGGTGGGAATCTTGATGGATACGAACATGACGCCGCCGCAAGGCGTGTTTGTGCCGTTCTTTGGCGAACAGGCGTGTACGGCTTCAGGGATGGCGCGGGTCGCGCGTAAGACAGGTGCGGCTGTGCTGCCGGGTTTTCTGTTGTGGAGTGATGCCGAGGACCGCTACGTGCTGCACTTTGGGAAAGCGCTAGAACTGCAGCACACGGAGAATGCGGATGCGGATGCGCTTGCGAATACTGCCTTGTTTGCGCGGGTGACGGAGGGGTATATACGCGAGTATCCGGGGCAGTGGCTTTGGCTGCATCGGCGCTGGAAGACGCGGCCGCCGGGAGAGCCGCCCATGTATGCGCGCGGTACTGCCCAACCTCCGGTAGGCTGAGGGCACGGCATGGCGAGCAGGGAACAGATCGCGCAGTGGCTCGGCGTAGCGGCGGGCATAGGTAGTGCCGATGCGGAGATCATGCGGGTGTCGTCCGTAGAGAATGCGGGGCCGGAGAGTGCGGTGTTTGCTGGGAGTGACGCGGCGTTGCAGGCGGCGCTGCTGTCAAAGGCCGGGCTGGTGCTTGCCAAGGCGAGTGTGGCAGCGGATGCACGGCTGATGGTGGTGAGTGATCCGCGGCTAGCATTTAGCGAGTTGGCGGTCCGCCTGGCACGGATTCCAGCGGCGGGAGTTCATCCGAGTGCGGTTGTGGACAGGGAGGCGTCGTTGCATCCTTCAGTGCTGGTGGGTGCCGGGGCCGTGGTCGCTGCGGGCGTCCGCATGGGTGCGGGTGGGGTGTTGGGGCCGAGGGTGGTGGTGGAGGCAGGTGTGGTGATGGGGGAGCGAGTGCGCGTGCAGGCGGGTGCGGTGCTTGGATCGCTCGGGTTTGGCTATGCGCGGCGGCCAGATGGCGCGTATGTGCTGTTCCCGCAGCAGGGCGCGCTTGTGATTGAAGACGACGTGGAGATTGGGGCAAACAGCACGATCGACCGGGGTGCGCTTGGCGAGACCAGGATCGGGGCGGGAACGAAGATTGACAATCTGGTGCATATTGGCCATAACTGCCGCATTGGGCGCAACGTGATCCTGGCGGCGCAGACGGGGATCAGCGGATCGACGGTGGTGGAGGATGGTGCGATCCTGGGCGGACAGGTGGGCATCGGGGAGCATGCGCTGGTGGGGCCGGGGGTGATCCTTGGCGGGGGTGCCGGCGTGCTGAGCAACAAGAAACTCTTTGGGCCAGGCCAGGTCTTCTGGGGCCGGCCGGCGCAACCGCTGAAGCAATATTTACGCGATCTTGCGCGACTGCGAAAGGGTGGCGCGTGAGCGTGGTGGTGGTGGGTGGGCACACGCGCAACATTGGCAAGACAACGCTGATGGAAGCCATTCTGCGTTCAACGCCGGAGCTTGACTGGACCGCGATGAAGATCACGCAGTTCGGGCACGGTGTGTGCTCCGCGAACGGTGAGGCGTGCGACTGTGACACGGGGGAGCACCTGGTTGCGGTGAGTGAGGAGCGACGAAACGACAGCGGTACCGACACATCGCGGATGCTGCAGGCGGGAGCGCGGCGGGTGCTGTGGGTGCGTACGCGGCAGGGCGGCCTAGCGGAGGCGATGCCGCGCATTCGGAAGGAGGCTGCAACTGCGGAAAACCTGCTGCTGGAGTCCAATTCCGTGCTTCGCTTTCTGAAGCCGGAGATGTATCTGGCGGTACTGGACCCGGGTGTGGCGGACTTCAAGCCCTCAGCGCTGCGTTACCTGGATCGGGCCGATGCGTTGCTGACGCCGGACGGAAGGCTGCCAGAGAGATGGGAGTGGGCGGGAGTGTCTGCGTCGCTGCTGCGGGGTAAGCCGGTATTCGCTTTGAACGAGGGAGAGCTGCCTGAGGAGCTACGCGGGCAGATCATGAGCCGTTGTAGAAATTCCGCAAAGATGCCCGCGTGAGAGCCGCCAGATGACGAAACGCCCGGCATGGCCAGGCGTTTTCGTGTGAAGCGTGGGCTGGTTTAGTTCGCGACGTTGGTCGTAGCGTCCATGTAGGAGACGTCGATGGCGGTTCCCTGAATGGTGATGTTGCTGTTGTTGATCTCAGAGCCGTCGACGGTGTTGAAGGCGTGCACCTGGCCACCGTATGCGGTGTAGACCTTGTGCAGGCCTTCGACCCAGCAGAGGCCGGTAAGGCTGCCGTAGTAGTACGGGTCGAGGTTCTCGTTGGGATAGGGCACGGTCGCGGTGGAACTGCCGGGGGTCACGGCCGGGACAATGGATGCGGTGACGGCGGAGATGTCTAGGCGGGTCAGGCAGTTGTCGTTCTGAGCCCTAAAGGCGCGCTCGCCGCTGGCGCAGTTCTGCGAACCGATCCACAGGGTGTTGTCGTCGGCGAAAAGCATCTTGGTGTGCGTGCCGTCGGAGATGTTGAGCGCGGTGCTGACGGTTTTTGAGGCGAGTGGGATGACCGAAAGCACGCCGGAGAAGTGATTGTCGGTGAGCAG
Organism: Acidobacteriaceae bacterium; assembly: GCA_903642225.1. Taxonomy (GTDB): domain Bacteria; phylum Acidobacteriota; class Terriglobia; order Terriglobales; family Acidobacteriaceae; genus Terriglobus. The sequence continues at coordinate 15,403 of CAHJWI010000005.1, forward strand.
TTGCTGGCCGGCTACGTAGAGGGTGTTGCCGTCGCTGATGGCAACCGTGGCACCCGCGACCGGAATGGTGTTGACGACTGGCGTTGTGTAGGTGGCGGACGTGGGATAGGCGTCGGTACGGATGGTGTCCGTGTTGGCGAGGTGGACTGCGGGTGCGGCGTCAGCGCCGGTTCCGCCGCACTCGCGGCCACAGCTCAGGATGTAGGCCTGTGAACCGTCGGGTGAGAAGTAGGCGTTCTGGGGCCGGTGAAAGCTGGGGTCGCTCACGGTACCGTCTGCCTGAGAGTTGCCAACAGGAAGGATGCAGTAGACGGGCTGAGTGATGGGTTGGCAGTTTGTGGCACCGGCAGGTGGTGTTTGAGCGGTGTTTAGACGCAAGAGGCGATAAACACTGTCGTTGTTGCGGGTGAGGACCAGCACCACCGTGTGGGCCGGGTTCATAGCGACGCGGAAGGCACCGGGCAGCGAGAAAACGTAGTTGAAGCCGGCGGTGCGGTCCGCGATTACGAACTGGCCGGCGACTTCTTCTGCGGAGTAGCCGAAGGCGAGGTCGGACGGAATCTGGATGCCGGAGGAGACGGACGGCAACGCGGGATTGAAGGTTGCGCCGGAGGCGGCTTCCGTGCCGTAGTTGACGGTGTAACTGCTGCCGTCTGCGGTGTACACGACACCTGCGGTCTGCTCCGGGAAGTTAAAGATGCTCACCGGTGCCGAACTGGCGGAGAAACCGCTGACGGGAAAAATGCTGTTGGGTGTGTAGACGTTAAAGCGGATGTCGCGGCTGGCGTCAAGGATTTCAAGACCGGCGCTGCCGGCGCCGCCGGTATTGGCGATGGCCGTGAGGACACGCTTGGTCAGCTTGGACGGGGGCACGGGACGACCTGCGTAGAGATACTGAGTCGTCTTGTAGGGGCGGTCACCGCAACCGGCAAGAAGGGCGGTGGCACACAGCAGCAGCAGGACAAAACCCGTCCGCGCAGACTCCATATTCTTCAACAGAAACAACCTCGAAACGCGGCAACAGGCACACCCGCAATTAGCCGAAGTATACCAAACCGGTACCTTGGCCGCGCCGCGTATGAGTGTTGGACGTTGCGGCATGGCAGGCGTCGTGTGTGCCAGGCGGGCGGGAACGCTTTGGCTTCGCATAGGATAGGAGGACCCCCCTCGGATGCAGGAGAACGCGCGTCCGGCGGAGACAACAGCGCGGAAAGAGAACCATTGCAGCCACGACAGACCATTGTTGACCGTCTTCGCTCGCGGCGTCCTCTGCTGTGCGACGGCGCCATGGGCACGATGTTTTACGCGCGCGGTGTGTTCATAAACCGTAGCTACGATGAACTGAACCTGGTGGAGCCGCTGCTGGTGCGCGAATTGCACGAGGATTACCTCCTGAGCGGAGCGGAGCTGGTGGAAACGAACACCTTCGGCGCGAACAGCGTGCGGCTGCGCCGGTTTGAGCTGCAGGGCAAGGTGGCGGAGGTCAATACCGCCGGCGTGCAGTTGGCGCGCGAAGCCGTCGACCATGTGCGGGAGAAGCATGCAATCGAGGCGTGGGTGGCTGGGTCGATCGGATCGCTAGGGTTGAAGCCTGACGATGCTGACGACGCGGAAGCTGTTTATGCGGAGCAGGTGGAGGCGCTGCACTGTGCGGGTGTGGACCTGTTTTTCATCGAGACGGTGACGTCGATTTTTGAAGCGGAGGCAGCACTCCATGCGGTGCGGCGGATCGCGCCTGCCGTGCCTGCGGTAGTGACTGTGACGGTGACGGACGCCGGAAACATGGCGGACGGAACGACGCCGGAAGATGCGGCGCGGCGGCTTGAGGCGGCGGGTGCCGCAGCAGTTGGATGCAACTGCAGCGATGGTCCGAACCTGGTGTTGCAGACCGTGGAGCGCATGCGACGCGAGACAGAGCTGCCGCTGGTCGCGATGCCGAATGCCGGTGTGCCGAACTGTGTGGACGGGCGAAGCATCTATCTGTCGTCGCCGGAGTACCTGGCGAGTTTTGCGCGCAAGGCGCTGCGCGGTGGGGCGCTGATAGTGGGTGGCTGCTGTGGCACGACGCCGGCACACATCAAGGCCATGCGGTCCAGTGTGCGCGCGGTGCAAGCGCAGGCCGACGGCATGGAGACGCCGCAGGCACGTGTGCAAGCGGCAGCTGCCGTGGAGCCCGTGCCGCTTGCGGAGCGCACCGTGATTGGCCGGCACATTGCGGACCGTACGTTTGTGACGATGGTGGAGATTGTTCCGCCGCGCGGGATCGACAGCCGTCAGGAGATTGCCGGAGCGCGTATGCTGCAGGCGCTTGGGGTGCATGCGATCAACGTGCCGGACAGTCCGCGTGCGAGTGCGCGCATGAGCGCCGGTGCACTTTGCCTGCAGATTGAGCGTGAGGTGGGCATCGACACGGTGCTGCACTTTACGTGCCGCGACCGGAACCTGCTGGGTATTCAGGGGGACCTGTTGGGCTTCTCGTCGCTAAAGTTGCGCAACGTGCTTTGCCTGACGGGAGATCCGCCGAAGATGGGATCAAACCCCGACGCGACGGCCGTCTTTGACGTGGATGCAGTGGGCCTGTTGCGGATCGCACGCGACATGAACCACGCGTTGGACGTGGGCGGGCAGTCCATCGGTCAGTCGACCGGGTTTGTTCTGGCGTGCGCCGCGAATCCCGGTGTACCGGACATGGACGCGGAGGTACGACGCTTTGCCGCCAAGGTTGAGTCAGGCGCCGAGTTTGCCATTACGCAGCCGGTGTTTGACCTGCGGCTGCTGGAGACCTTTCTTCGACGGGTGGAGACGTTCCGCATACCGGTGGTTGCGGGAATCTGGCCGCTGACCAGTGTGAAAAACGCATTGTTCATGCGCAACGACCTGAGGGTGAGCATGCCGGACACCATTGTGGAGCGGATGAGCCGGCAGACAACGCCGGAGGGTAGCCGCGCCGAAGGTGTTGCGATTGCGCAGGAGATGCTGGCCGAATCCAAGCCGCACATTCAGGGCGTGCAGGTGAGCGCGCCATTTGGACGGTATGAGTTGGCGGCGCAGGTCTTGGACAGTGTGTTGGAGCCCGTGCCGGATCCGTCCCGACAGGTGGAACAACTCATGCAGGCGCAGGAGGTGGCGTAAATGGCGCAGACTTTTGAAGAGCAGCTGAAACAGCTGGAAAGCATTGTGGAGCGATTGGAGCGCGGGGATCTTCCGCTGGAAGAGTCGCTGGTGATTTTTGAGCAGGGTGTCGGTTTGTCGGACGCGTGCAAGAAGGAGCTGGACGCTGCAGAGGGCCGGGTGCAGGTCCTGCTGCAGAAGGGCAACACGCGGCAGCGGACGGTCGAGGATCTGGACCTGTCGCAGTAGTCAGGTTGGGTATCAGGAACCTGGAGTGTCAGGCTGCAGGAATGGTGAGCTTGCCTTCGGCAAGATCGCGCACCAGGCCGACGTCTGCTGCGAGGAAATCGTAGCGCGGCAGGGCGTCAAAGCCGCTCCAGCGAATTTCCTGGAAGATGCGGTTGTCCAGGTCTTCTGCGAAGTGGCGGACGACGAAAAACTGGAGATCGACGGCGCCGCCGTTGCGGTAGTTGTGGCGGATCTGGGTGACGGGTGCGCCTATCTCCGCGACAATACCCAACTCTTCATTGAGCTCGCGGCGAAGAGCCTCTTCAGGGCTTTCTCCGGCTTCAATCTTGCCGCCCGGAAATTCCCACTTAAGAGCCATGGGCTGGTCTGCTTTTCGCTGGCAGATGAGGACCTCTTCGCTGCCCGAGTCCACGCGGCGTAGGATGAGGGCGGCCACGACAAGGCGTAAAGTGCGCGTGCCTGTGGCAGAGACCGCACCTCTTCGTCCGTCGAGTCTTCGAATGCCGTTCTTCAAAGCCACCTGCTTGATTAACCCTGCGAGTCACGCTCGTTAACTGACTTTAGACGCAGAGGCGGGCTGCGAAGCCGCTTAGCTCCTCCAGTGATTGGGAGTGGCCGGAAAGTACACGGCCCAACCACGGTTCGCGGCTAATGCCTGCAGGCCTGGGCTGGGATTAACGGCAAAGGGAACGCGCGCCAGGGCGAGCATGGCTGCATCGTGAATGCTGTTGCCGAAGACCACGTCTGGTGTGTGAAGGCCGACGCGCCGTAGGGCTACGGCCTTGCCCTCGTCCGAGGGGATGTCGCAGATGGTTTTACTGATTATGCCTTCTGTGCTTGGCTGGACGCATGCGCCGAGCACGCGGTCTGGAGCGATGCCCAACGCACGAACACCTTCCTCAATGACCCAGTTGTTTGTGGAGCTTACGGCCCAGATCTCGACGCCGCCCTGTTTCAGGGAGCGGACCAGATCGACCATGCTGGGGAATAGGTGTGGTTCAACTTCTGCGGCGAAGTAGGCCTGCGCACTGGCGCGTACGACGGATTCTGGCAGGCCGGCGTAGATCTGCACCATCTCGCCGCAAATGGTGGACTCGTCTACCTCGCCGCGATGATAGGCGCCGTGCCGGCCGAGGACCTGCTGCGCCTTGGCGGGGGAGAGCAGGCCGGTATTGACGGTCCAGTGCATGAAGCCGGTGCCGGCGTCGCCGGGCCAAAGGGTTCCATCGTAGTCAAAGACGGCAGTGCGGGGTTGCGCGGCGGCGACCTGCGCCAGGAAATTATCGTGCGACAGAGGCATGATGTTATTTTCGCAAACGCGCCCAAGGTGGACTCGCGATGTTACGAGGTTGAAACTCTTTTGGCGCATTTGCATCTATTCCTTCTGTGGTGTGGCGCAAGCTGTACGTGTTCCGCTGCGTCACAGCAAGTCCGCTTAGCGGAACAGGAGAGAAGGTCACATGGCGTCACAGTTTGTGTCAGACGTGAACGATGCAGAGTTTGAGCAGAGTGTGCTCAAAAGCGACACCCCGGTTTTGGTGGATTTCTGGGCAGCATGGTGCGGTCCGTGTCGCGCGCTCGCTCCGATCGTCGATCAGGTCGCCTCTGAGTACCAGGGCAAGCTGAAGGTGATGAAGATGGATGTTGATCGCAATAACGCGACCCCAGGCCGTTACGGCATCCGCGGCATCCCAGCGTTGCTCTTGTTCAAAGATGGAAAGATCGCGGACCAGATTGTTGGTTTTGTACCGAAAGACACGATCGAAAAGTCGGTCACCAAGGTACTGGCCGAAGTCTCGGCGTAAGTTTTTCCGAGTATTCAAGGGGCGTCCGGCCATTGTGCCGGGCGCTTTTGTCCGTGGGGGAGCGATGGAGATCAGGCGAGTGGATGTGCAGGGCTCCTCTAAGGGGCCGGCAGAGTGGTTCACGGGGGCAGTACGGGTGGACGCGCTGTTTACGGCACCGGAGCCGGCGCGGGTGCAGGGAGCAAGCGTGACGTTTGAGCCGGGTGCACGCACGGCGTGGCACACGCATCCGCTGGGCCAGACGCTGGTGGTTACGGCAGGATGCGGCTGGGCGCAGCGCGAGGATGGGGTCGTGGAGACCATTCGACCCGGCGACGTGGTGTGGTTTGCGCCGGGGGAGAAGCACTGGCATGGCGCGACGACCACCAAGGGGATGACGCACATTGCCATTCACGAGCGGCTGGACGGCAAAGCTGTCGAGTGGATGGAGCAGGTGACGGAAGAGCAGTACAGCTCCGGTGCCTAGGCCGACGAATAGACGGCGTGCACGTACACTGCACCTATGCTTGAGTGGGCGCTGCTGCGCATTCTCACTGTCGCCCTGCTGATCCTGGCCACGGCATTTTTCGTTGGTGCCGAGTTTGCGATCGTAAGCGTGCGTGAGACGAGGCTGGAACAGCTGTTGGCGCAAAACCGCACCGGCGCGGGCGCGGCGCTGAAGCTAAAGCGGCAGATTGACGATTTTCTAGCGGCCAACCAGCTTGGGGTGACGCTGTGTTCGCTGGCGCTGGGCTGGCTGGGAGAGCAGGCGGTAGCAGAGATCATCGAGCGGCTGCTGCATCGCACGCACGCGTTGCAGGCCCTGCCGACGCTGCAACGGCATGCGGTTGCCGTGTCGCACGGGGTAGGGGTTGCGGGTGCCTTTGCGCTGATTACGTTTCTTGAAGTGGTGCTGGGCGAGCAGGTACCCAAATCGCTGTCGCTGCAGCGGTCGGAACGGATTGCGCTGGCGGTGGCGGGCCCAATGGATGTGTTCATCCGCATCGCTCGGCCAGCGATCCGGCTGTTGAAGTTTGCGACCTCGCGGGTGTTGCGGGTGTTTCGCGCGCCGTTGCGTGCGGAAAGCGGGGAGGTGCACTCGCCGGAAGAGATCAAGCTGGTGGCGACGCAGACGCGGGAGGGTGGCTTGCTGCCTGCGTTCCAGGAGCAGATCATTCACCGGGCGATCGACCTGAACCACGTGACTGTGCGGGAGATTATGACGCCGCGCGGGCGCATCTTTTGCCTGCCGGCGGACATGCCGGTGGAGCTGGCGAGTGCGCGCATTGTGGAGGAGCAGCACTCGCGCGTGCCGGTGTATGACCCCAAGCTGGGGACGGAACACATCATCGGCATTGTGTACAGCAAGGACATCAGCCGGCTGATGCATTTTCGGCGGGACAGCCGGTTGCCCGCGGCTTATGGGAATGCAGCGCTGCAGCTGCGCACGGTGATGCGCGACGCTCTGGTCGTGCCGGAGACCAAGCTGGCTGTGGAGCTGCTGCAGGAGTTTCAGGAGCGCCGGCGGCAGATGGCGATCGTTGTGGATGAGTTCGGATCGACCGTGGGGCTGGTGACGGCGGAGGACGCGCTGGAGCAGATTGTGGGCGAGTTGGAGGACGAGTTCGACGGCACGGGACGCGCGATCCCACAGCCGAACGCGCAGGGTGTGCTGGACCTGGAAGGGACGGTGACGCTGCGGGACCTGACAACGCAGCTGCACTGGAGCTTTCCGCGGGAGGCCGGTGTGGAGACGCTGGCGGGGTTCCTGCTGGCGCAGCTTGGCCATCTGCCGCAGCCGGGGGAGAGCTTTACGTTTCGCGATCACCGCTTTACGGTGCTTGACTTGCAAGGTCGCCGGATCAGTCGCATTCGTACGGAGCTGCTCGTACCTGCGCTTGACGTGAATCCGGAAGCCGAGGCGGAGACGGCCCCGACACGTTGAGCATGAATATCAGTCCGTCGCAGTTTGCTGTTGCGGTGGAGACGGACAATCGCCGCCGTGCGCTGCTGCAGCGTTTCATGCACATCGGCAGGCGGGTGCTGCTGACGCTGCCGGTGCTGTGGCTGGTGGTGTCGTTTGTGTTTCTGCTGATCCACCTTGTGCCGGGCGATCCGGTGGCGCAGGCATTGGGCGAGGGTGCGTCCGCGGGCGATCTGTCTGCGCTGCGGCATGCGTACGGGCTGGATGCGCCGCTGCACCTGCAGTACATCCGCTACTGGATCGGGATTTTTCATGGGGATCTGGGTACGTCGCTGCGGTCGCACCAGCCTGTGACCAAGCTGATTGCGAGCCGCTACCCGTACACGCTGCTGCTGAGCGTGGTGAGCATGGCGGTGGCGCTGTTGCTGGCGGTGCCGGCGGGTGTGACGAGTGCGCTGCACCGTGGCCGGGCGGCAGACCAGGCGATCGGGGCTGCGTCACTGGTGGGGCTCAGCTTTCCGAACTTTGCGCTGGGGCCGATCCTGATCATCCTGTTCAGCATTCGACTGGGGTGGACGCCAGTTTCGGGTGCGGGGACCAGCGGGGTGCTAAGCATGGACACGGTCCAGCACCTGGCCCTGCCTGCCATCACGCTGGCACTCTCGCTGGCGGCAATCCTGACGCGCATGGTGCGCACCAGCATGCTGGAGGAGCTTGGACAGGACTATATCCGCACCGCACGCGCCAAGGGGCTGACTGAGCGGCAGGTGCTGTACCGGCACGCCCTGCGCAATGCGCTGGTGCCGGTGCTGACCGTGGTGGGGCTGCAGTTCGGTTCGCTGCTGGCCGGTGCCATTGTGACGGAGACGATCTTCAGCTGGCCGGGCATTGGACGGCTGACGATCACCGCCATCGGGAACCGCGACTATGCTGTGGTGCAGGGGTGCACGCTGGCCATCGGGCTGACGTATCTTGCGGCCAACCTGCTGACGGATTTTGCGTATACCATCGCCAATCCCCGGATTCGGGAGTGAGCCTATTGTCGCGCGAGGTCGGTTTCTGAGCCGATGAAGCCCCATGAGTTCCACGCATCACCGGCGACCACTTTGCGGAAGTAGGGGATCGCGGCGGCCTTGTCCCCGCGGTACAGGTGCCAATTGCCTACGCCGTAATGGATGGTGTTGTAGGCAAGCTCAGCCTCGCCATCGCCCGGGGCCGGTTTCGCCGGCAGGATCTGCGCTTCTGTTGCGCGGCCCTGGTAGAAGTGCAGTAGTTTGAGGTAAAAGGCGAGGTGCGGCTCTGTGTTGTGGACTGCCGGTGTGATGCGGCTGAGGGCCTCGGCTGCATCGGCTTTCTTGCCGGCGCGCTGCAAGGAGACATAGAGCCAGGCAGTGCAGTCAATGAGTGAATCGTCGGACTTGGACAGGTCACGTGCTTGACGCAGGTGGTGGGCAGCCTGGTCAAATTGACCCTGGAAGTAATGTGCCAGGCCAAGATGGTAGTGCGAATCGAGCTTGGTGGGATCGGCGGCAATGGCGGCTTCCAGGTCTTTTTGCGCGATAGCGAACTCGCGCAGACCGAGCTCACGGTGGCCGCGTTCCAGCAGGAGATCGGCGTCGCTGGGGTAGGTGGCAAGCGCTGCCGTGTCTGTCTTCACGGCCTCCTGGTACTCGCGGCGGCCGGCCTGCGCCTTTGAAAGGGCTACGGCGCTGGCGCTGCCGGGATCGTTGGCAAGTTGCGCCTGCGCTGCGCGGACACTCTCGTCTTCCGGTTGTGCGTACAGCTTGCGGCCGAGCAGCGACGTCGTCTCAAGCGGACCCTGAGCGGTTGAAAGCGAAGCCTGTGCAGTGGCGAATGGCAGCGCCGCCAGGCAGGAGAGCGACACCAGGATGGTACGGGTCAGGCGAGTTGCCATGAGAGGATCTCCGGGATACACGGTAGAGCATGGGGAATGGGCCGGTGAGAACGCGCTGACGGGATCACGGGCTGCTTGCTGGAACCCTCACAGCATAACGAACATTGCTGCAGCCTCTCACCGGCTTATTGTGGAAATGGGTCTGCTTCGCGATTGCTTGCTGACCGACGAGTATTCCTGACATGCCTGCAGGCCCATTTGGGGAACAGGTTCTGAAGGAAATACGCGACATGTAAACCATCCAGCGTGCTATAGCGTCTCTTTGCAGAATGGTCATTCCTACCCGATGGTGTGCACTTTCTGCACTTGCGCTGTTGTTGTTCCGCGCAGGCGCAGTTGTGACAGACGTCGCCGCGCAGGTCGCGAGTCAGGCGTCGCCACCAACCGCCGCTCCCACACCCCCGGAGTTGCATGCGCGGCCCCGGCCAAAGCCGGTGACGCCGCGCTTGCCGCGACTACCTATGCGAGGGCTGACGGAACCGGCCGAACCTGTGACTCCGGATCCGGCCGATACTCGGCCCTTCCACGATGGCAAGTACAAGGTGAGTTTTACCGTTCCGGCTGGCTGGAATTTCGAGCAGAAGGACGGCCTGTTGTCGAATTTCGGGGTGGAAACGCCGACGGCGCGCCGCAAGACGGATGTTCGTGGGGTGGCGGCAATCAACTTTAATCCGTGGCCAGTCTCCACCTTTGCCGGAGCACTCTTCTACTATTCGGTAATCCCTCGGGCCAAGGCGGACATGTGCGCGGCGCAGACGAGTACGCGGGGTGTGAGGCCATTGCCGGAATCGCAGATCGACGGCACGCCGTTTCACCATGGCACCGATCACCACGGTAAGGTGTGTACGGAGGCCAGGGATGAGGTGTTTACGACGATGCAGGGCAAGAACTGTCTCCGATTCGACCTGGTGGTGAATACGTTTTGCGCGGAGACGAGCGGCGCGCAGGAGATTACGCCGGCGCAACTGGACGACGTGGACAAGCGCCTGGCGACGCTGCTTGGATCCGTGACCCTGGGCAACGGTGTCCACGGCGATTCGGCAGGTAGCAGATCTGCACGCTAGGACGGCACTACGATGGTGGCTACGTGACGGAGTGCACGAGCGCTGTGCTTTCAAGGTCGATCGTTTTGAATTCCACTGACAGGCTGTTCCCGCGGATGGTGGCAAAGGCCATGCTTACGGGCAGCTTGAACCGGCGAGCGCCTACGCTGCCGGGATTGAGGTACACGACGCCCATGCGCTCAGTGAGTGAGGGTGAATGCGAGTGGCCGCTGACAACCAGCGACACGGCGGCAGCCACGGGGTCGATGTCGAGATCGTGAACCGAGTGGATAAGGTAGGCCGTCAGCGTGGAATTGCCGAGACGCACCATCTCCGTGGCGGGCAGTCGGGCGAGATCGCCATCAATATCCACGTTGCCGCGGATGGCTGTGACCGGTGCGATCCTCTGCAGGGATTGCAGAATCGCTGAGGTGCCGACATCGCCGGCGTGCAGAATCTGATTGACACCCTGCAGGGCGTCCATCACCTGCGGCCGTAGCAGGCCGTGTGTGTCCGACAAAATTCCAATGCGCCAATCGGGCTCAGCTGCCTTCATTCGATCTTTCCATACACTGATCAACAATGACATTCGTAATTGCCGCGGCTCACTAAATCCGGTACCAGACAGGTTCCGCGCAGGCGCACGACGGCTGCGAGAGGCACATACTTGAATTCCGATGCAGACATCCGGTCAACTTGCCGCAGACACAACGCTGGTACGGGAATATCTGACTTGCCTGCGGGTGGAGCGTGGTCTGCGGCCGCTTACCTGCGACAGCTATGGCAAGGATCTGGAGCAGTTTTCAGAGTATCTGGGCGAACGGAACCGCCTGCTGCTGACGGCGGGCCACCAGGACGTGGCTGGATGGATGCAGCACCTGCGCGAGCACGACCGCACCGACCGCTCCATCGCACGCAAGCTGAGCTGCCTGCGGGGCCTGTACAAGTGGGCGCTGCTGGACCAGCGAATCCAGCATGATCCGACGCTGCACGTGGAGGCTCCGAGCACCTGGAGGGTGTTACCTAAGTCGTTAGCCGAGAGTGAGATGGAGACCATGCTTGCAGGTGCGCAGGCCACGGCGACGCATCCGCAGGCTACCGCTTTACACCTGCGCGACCACGCGATTTTGGAGATTTTGTATGCCGGAGGATTGCGCGCTGGTGAAATTGTTGCGCTGCGGGTGGAGGATTTGCATTTGGATCAGGGGCGGGCGCAGGTGCGCGGCAAGGGAGATAAGGAGCGAATCGTTCCTCTCGGGATGGCAGCGATCAAGGCAGTCCGGACCTATCTTGAGCGGGGTCGTCCAGCGCTTGTTCGCCGCGGTTTGCAGCGTGCATTGTTTCTGAGCCATACCGGTAAACCGTTGACAACACAGTGGGTTTGGTCGATTGTGAAGGCGCGGGATGGTAACGCGAGTCCGCACAAACTGCGGCATAGTTGTGCCACGCACATGGTGGAGCATGGTGCCGATTTGCGGTCGGTACAGACGCTGTTGGGCCATGCCGACATCGCGACGACCCAGGTGTATACGCACCTTGCACTGGGTCGTTTGAAGGAGGTACACCGGTTGCACCATCCTCGTGGACGTCGCGTAAGCATGTCGGTATGAATCAGTTTGGAGAAATAGTGAAAGCAGCGCATGACGTAGCGCCTGTATCTGTTCCTTCCGTTGGGTTAAGCGACTGTGACGGGCAAACGTCCTGCGCGGTGCAGGCTTTGGCTGTGCAATACCTGGCAGTGCTGCAGCATGAGCGTGGTGCCAGCGGACATACCTTGCGCGCGTATACCCGGGAGCTGCAAAACTTTGCGGAGTACCTGTGCGAGAGCAAGAGGACGGCGATGGAGATCCGGTCGGTGGAGCACACGGATATTCGCGCCTACCTTGCGGTGCTGTACGACCGGGGTTTAACGCGGGCGTCAGCGGCACGTGCGCTGGCAGCGATTCGGTCGTGGTTCAAATGGCTGGCGCAGGCCGGGCACATTGAACAGAATGCCGCAAAGCTGGTGAGCACGCCCAAGCTGCCGAAGCATCTGCCGCGGGTGCCCTCGGCAGAGGAGGTGAACCGCGTGCTGGATACGCTGCCGGAGTCGGCCGAGGCTCGAACGGCTGACGACCGCGAGGGGAGAGCCACGCTGTGGCCGGAGCGAGACCGTGTGATTTGGGAGTTGCTGTACGGTTGCGGCATTCGTAATTCAGAGCTGGTGGGCATCGATCTGACGGACATTCACTGGGCGAACGATGCCATCCTGGTGCGGGGCAAGGGGCGGAAAGAGCGGTATGTGCCGCTCGCCGACGCTACCCGCGACGCTTTGGAGCTGTACCTGCCGGTGCGGGAAGATCGTCTGCGCAGCCGGGGCAAGATGCTGCTGCACAGTGGACCGCTGCTGATTAACCAGACAGCGCGGGGAGCGGCGCGGCTGACGACGCGGTCGGTGGGGCGGATCGTGAAGGCGACTGCGGTGTCGCGGGGGCTGGCCGCGGACGTGCATCCGCATACACTGCGACATGCGTTCGGCACGCACATGCTGGAGGAGGGTGCTGACCTGCGTGCGATCCAGGAGCTGCTGGGCCACGAGCGGCTGAGCACCACGCAGCGATACACGCAGCTGACGACGACGCAGCTGCAGCAGGTGTACGACCGGAGCCATCCGCGGGCATAGCGGCAACGCAACCTCTTCCAGGTTGGTTTATCAAATTGAGAAACGCACAGTCGCGGTGCCGGTGCGCTATCGGGGGCTGTCTCATGGTTGAGACACGCACGATATACTTAGAGGTAGCGCGCAGGCGGCTTGAGTGCGCCACGCATGCTTGCCGGGAACGCCGGCCAACCTGGGCAACACCCAGCAACAGGGATAGACAGCTTTGATCAACTCCGTACTCAGCAAGGTGTTCGGTACCAGCAACGAACGCGCCGTGAAGAAGATGCAGCCGCTGCTCGAACAGATCAACGCGCTGGAGCCGTCTGTGGTGGATTTGTCGGACGGGGATCTGCGTGCGAAAACCGCCGCATTCAAAGCCCGGATTGCCGCCAAGATTGAGGGCCTGACCGACAAGGAAGAAATCCATGCCGCCGAAAAGGCGGCGCTGGACGAGCTGTTGCCGGAGGCGTTTGCAGTTGTGCGCGAGGCAGGCAAGCGTGCCGTGGGCATGCGTCACTTTGATGTGCAGATGCTGGGCGGTGCGGTGCTGCACCAGGGCAAGATTGCGGAGATGCGGACCGGCGAGGGCAAGACGCTCGTTGCGACGCTGCCGTGCTACCTGAATGCGTTGGCCGGCCGGGGTGTACACGTGGTGACGGTGAACGACTACCTGGCCAAGCGCGATGCCGAGTGGATGGGCAAGATCTATGGCTTTCTTGGGCTGACGGTGGGCGTGATCGTGCACAACCTGGATGACCGGGAACGCCGTGCCGCCTACGCCGCCGATATTACATACGGAACGAACAACGAGTACGGGTTCGACTACCTGCGCGACAACATGAAGTTTGAGCTGAGCGAGCTGGTGCAGCGCGGCAACTACTACGCGATTGTGGACGAGGTGGACTCGATTTTGATTGATGAGGCGCGCACGCCCTTGATCATCAGCGGACCGACAGACCAGACGACGGACAAGTACGAGCGCGTGAACGTGATCATCCCTGAGCTGGAGTTGGGCGAATTTACCGAGACGATCGACGAGAAGAAGTACACCGGCGACTACACCGTGGATGAGAAGGCGCGCGCGGTGACGGTGACGGACGAGGGCTGGGAGAAGATCGAGGGCCTGCTTGGCATCGGCAACATCGCCGAACCGGAGAACTGGGACTTGAAGCACCACGTCGAGGTCGGCATCAAGGCACACTCGCTGTACAGGCGCGACGTGGAGTACGTGGTGAAGGACGGCGAGATCATCATCGTCGACGAGTTTACCGGCCGGTTGATGCCGGGCCGCCGCTGGTCTGACGGCCTGCACCAGGCGGTGGAGGCGAAGGAGGGCGTGGCTGTTCGCAAGGAAGATCAGACGCTGGCGACGATTACGTTCCAGAACTACTTTCGCCTGTACAAGAAGCTGAGCGGCATGACCGGCACGGCGGAGACCGAGGCTGCCGAGTTCGACAAGATCTACAAGCTGGAGATCACTGTGGTTCCAACGAACCGGGTGATGCGGCGCGTGGAGCACCAGGACGTGGTGTACCGGACGGCTAAGGAAAAGTACTTTGCGGTTGCCGATGAGATTGAGCGTCTGAATGCGTTGAAGCAGCCGGTATTGGTGGGTACGACCTCGATCGAGAAGAGCGAGTTGTTGAGTGGCATTCTGAAGAAGAAGAGCATTCGGCATGTGGTGTTGAATGCGAAGTTCCACGAGCGCGAAGCCGAGATTGTGGCGCAGGCCGGTCGGCTTGGCATGGTGACGATTGCGACGAACATGGCGGGCCGCGGCACCGATATTCTGCTGGGTGGCAATGCGGACTTTATGGCCAAGCAGGACCTGGCCAAGTCAGGAACGGCCAAGGCGCTGAGCACGCTGGAGGGTGAGATTGAGCCTGTGGCGGGGCCTGGGTTCACTCGCTTCTACTACTCGAACCAGGAATACGAAGTGGCTGCGGAGAAGTGGGAACAGACGATCAAGCACTATGAGGAAGATCGGCAGAAGGATCATGATGAGGTGCTGGCGGCCGGCGGCTTGCACATCATCGGGACGGAACGGCATGAGAGCCGGCGTGTGGACAATCAGCTGCGCGGCCGTGCGGGCCGCCAGGGCGATCCCGGTGATTCACGCTTTTTCCTGTCGCTGGAAGACGACCTGATGCGCATCTTCGCCAAGGAGTGGGTTGGCACGCTGCTGCAGCGCATGGGCATGCAGGAGGGCGAGCCGATTGAGAGTGGCATGATCACCAACCGCATTGCAGGCGCGCAGAAGGCTGTGGAGACGCAGAACTTCGAGTCGCGCAAGCACGTGTTGGAGTACGACGACGTGATGAACAAGCAGCGTGAGGCGGTGTACGGGCTGCGTCACTCGCTGCTGGAGGGGATCGACCAGAAGGAACTGATTCTGGAGGACTACACGACTTCCGAGCTCTCGAACATTCTGGACGCGGATGCGCCGGAGAAGGTGCACCCGGACCAGTGGAAGATCGACGAGATGAAGGGTAAGCTCGTGGATCTGTTTGGCACGGAGTTTCCGCAGATTGATGCGACCAGGCTGAATCGTCACGAGCTGGGCGAGGCCCTGTTCACAGCGCTGAAGGAGCGGTTCGAGGTGAAGGAGACGATTTTGTCGCCGGGCACGCTGCGATACCACGAGCGTGTGGTGATGCTGACGGTGCTGGACGGCCTGTGGAAGGATCACCTGTTGCAGATGGACCACCTAAAGGAGGGCATCGGTCTGCGTGGGTATGCGCAGCAGGACCCGCTGGTGGCGTACAAGCGCGAGAGCTTCGACATGTTTGAAGTGATGATGAGCCGGTTTCAGCAGGACACGCTGCGAAACATCTTCAGGATGCAGATTCTGGCGCCGGACGGATCGCCGATTGAGAGCCTGGAGCAGTTGCACGCGCTGCAGCAGCAGGGGGGAAGCGCGGCACAGGAGGCGATTGCGCCGCCGCCGATGCCGTCGCTGCCGCAGAATCCGTTCCGGGGTGCGCAGGAGCAGCGCATGAATGAGCCGGCGTCCGCCAATTCTGACGAGAACAGCATGAATCCGTTTACTGGGACTAACGGAACGGCGAATGGGGATAGCCAGAACTTTGCGCCGAATAAGGGTCGGCGGAGTCAGAAGCCGAAGCGTACGAGCCGGCAGTAGCTGGGTGGGATGCTGAGTTCGCCGGTAGCAAAACCGTGAGTTGTAAGTTTGACGGATTGAAAAGCAAGACAAAGGCCTCGCGAGTTGCGGGGCCTTCGATGTCTGGGCGATGCGATCGTTACAGGCCGGCCGGTATGGGTGGGGTCGGGATGCCGCCCATGTGGGCGACGTCGTCGATTACCTCAGTATGTTTGCGAACGATGATGAGGTCTTTTGCCATGATCGGCTGCAGGTTTGGATCCTTTGCGTGGGCGGCTTCCTTTGCATAGGCTGCCAGGAACTGGTGGGTTTGTTGCACCATTATTTCGACGTAGGCGCGGTCAAAGGCGATACCGCTTTTTGCTTTGAGTGCGGCATAGGCGGACTTTTGCTGCGGCGATGTTGTTTCCGGCTCTTTGCCGCCGGATTGGATGGCGAAGGGGCGGATGTCGTTAATCATGAGGGCGTGGTCCTGCATCATGCGGAAGGCGAAGGAGCGGACGTTCGGGTCTCCGCTCTTGTCCACGACGAGCCTGCCAAGGCTCATTTCTGCGAGGCTGTTCTGCCAGGCTTGTGTCAGAAAATCCCTGTCTGAGGCGGTAAGAGTTTGTGCAGGCAGCGATACGACCGTGGTGCATGCAAGCGCGGCAGCGAATGCGAGTTTTGTCCCGAACATTGTTCCTCCGGCACTTAGACGTGCCTCCGTCCACAGTAAAGCCTGGTGGCGGGGTTTCCAAAGGCGTTCCTTACGGACCAGACCCAGCGGCAGAACAGAAGTGGTGACGTGGGCTAGTGGAGGAGGTCGTCGAGCAGGATTTTGGCTTTGAGAGCGAGGGTATGGGCGCCTTCAACGTCTCCAGCCTGCCAGGCGGTCTCGGCGCCTTTGAGGAAGCGGCGTACCTGGTCGACATCTGTTGCGTGTGCGGAAGCAAGCGGCGCGGGCAGGCGGTCGAGCCGCTGCTTTTGAGAGGCCATGGTCTGCTCGGTTTCAGAGCGCAGGCCGGTTCCGGCGTCGCCGCCTGCGCTGAGCTGGCCCAGGGAGATGGGCGGTTCCGCGGCCGCGACCTGAACGGGTGCCGGGGTAGGGGGTGCTACGGGGAGAGACCGTTTTTTGCGGACTTTTTTTGGGGGCGGCGGAGGCGGTGTTATCTCTACGACGACGGGTTTCTCCGGTTCGGGCAGGGGTTCAGAGGGGTGGGTTGGTGGCGGCACGCTTACCATGGCCGGCCTGATATCCGGCGGTGGGGGGACGATGGCCAGCGGTTTTGGCTGGCGATGCCGGCATCCGGTCACCGTGATGGCCAGAAGAATGGTGAAGAGTGCGCCGCGCCTCGTCATACGCGCACACTTGCGCCGGCGGCGGTGGCGTTGGCGGGGTTGGAGGCGGGACGGGCTGCGAGGGGAAACTTCACTGTAAACAGGGTACCTCGGTCGCGTGCGCCAGACCTGTTGGAAGACTCCACCGTGATGGTTCCACCCATCATCTGGACGATGCGCCAGCTCATAGCGAGGCCGATTCCGCTGCCTTCAGACTTGGTTGTGAAATACAGGTGAAAAATGCGTTCGAGCATATCGGGCGCGATGCCGGTGCCGGTGTCGCGAACGCCGATGACGACCGATCCGCGGTCGCGGCTGATTCTGACGGTGAGGGTGTGCTGTGTGTGGGTGCCGGGGACGCTCATTGCATCCAGCGCATTGAGAACGACGTTGAGCAGTGCCTGGTGCACCAGCTCGCGGTCGATATGGGCGTTGGCACCGTTGGAGTCGTCGGTGAGGAGGATGCGCACACCGCGCTCCGCGGCTTCGACACTGACCAGTTGGAGCACGCTTTGCACAACCCCCTGAACCGGCATATCTAACAGTACCGGTTCCATGGGCCTGGTGAAATCGGCAAGAACCTGCACGACGCGGTCGAGGCGGGTCATCTCTGTTGCCAGTACGTCGACGTGGCGTGCGGCATCGGCTGTGTTGGACGCGTTAAGTTTGCCGCGCAGCAACTCGAGGTGCAGCACCATGGCATGGATAGGATTCTTGACCTCATGGCCCACACCTGCGGTGAGCCGGCCGATGCTGGCCATGCGTCGGGAGACCTCGACTTCGCGTTCGATCTGTTCGCGCGCGGCGGCATCGTGCAGCGTGAGCATGGCCGCGCCGTTGCCTACATTAGCAAAGTCGAGGGATAATTCTACGTCCCGCTCCGGCATTAGCTGCACGACGATGCCGCGCAGGGAACGCCGGTCTTCCAGGGCCTCGCGCAGCATGCTCTCCACATCCAATTCCGGTGCGAACAATTGGAAGACCGATGTGCCTACCGCAATCGGTGCCGGCAAGAAATGGCGAACCGCATCACTCATCATGGACACGGTTCCATCCGCCTCCACAAGCAGCATGCCGTCTTTGAGGGTGTGCAGCATGTTTGAGAGATTGGTCGCCTGCTTCTCCGACACCTGAATACGACGGTCGATTTCTGCGATGGTGGAGGAGACGCGGGTTTCGGTGTCCACGGTCTCTGCGGCGTTCGGCAAAACGGCATCTCTGCCTCGCAGTGCTTCAAGCTGACGCGAGATCCGCTCGATGGGGCGCAAGGCAACGGACGAAAGAAGCACGGCTGCGACAAGGGAGCAGAGCAGAGCTACGGCAATGACGAACGTTGCCTCGCGAAGCCAGGGCAGCAAAGCGGCACGCAGCAGGGAAGAGCGCACACCGATGTGCGCATACAGGAACGGGCCGCCGTTGCGCTCCAGGGGCAGCACCACATCCAGGACTTTTGGCTTGCCGAACATAATCGCCCACTGCTGCGGCAAACTGCCCTGAGCAAGGGCATTGAAGTTGAGGCGCGAGGGTGGACGGGCGATCAGCAGTGCGGGATCGGTGCTGACCAGCACGCGTCCGTTTGCGCCGCTGACGCTTACGTCCTGCACGGTGAGGGAGTAGGACACAATGGCGTCCATGGTCTGGCGCAGAGCCGTGTCGTGCTGCAGGGCGCTGCTGACGAATTCTTCAAAGCCGCGTTCGCCGCCGACTGTGGGCGGAGGTGCTGCCGGGTTGAGAAGCGCGCCCCGCATGCTGAGCAGCAGTTCGTGCGCGAGGACGTCGTTTGAGGCCTGAGCCTGCGCCATGCGGCCGCGCAGCAGTTCTGAAAAGAAGATGGAGCCCAATGCCGCCGTGAGCAGCACCGTGAAGAACGATGTTGCCAGCACGAGACGTGTTTTCAGCCGCATTGCCGACCTGTGCACTGTGCACCGCCTGCCATACCTAAGCCGCCGTTCCGGCGTATTCCTTGAGCTTGTTCTGCAATGTTTTGGAGCTTATACCCAGGATCTCTGCGGCGCGAGTCTTGTTGTTGCCGGTGGACTCCAGCGTTTTAAGGATGAGCTGTTTTTCTGCCGCGTCTACGGTGGTGCCGACGGAGACCTCTACGATGCCGGACCGTGGTGCGGCGGGAGCCGCCGCTGCTGCGGACGTGGTGACAGCAGGCACGGATGCGACGGGTTCCTCGTCAAAATTCAAGGGCAGGTGAGCCATGGTGAGCCGTTCACTGCCTGCCATGATGACCGCGCGCTCGATGGTGTTGCGCAGCTCGCGAGCGTTGCCTGGCCAGCTGTACCGTACGAGCCTGCCCAGCAGCTGGGTGGAGATGCCGGGCACCGTTGTGCCGTGCCGCGTGTTCATCTCTGCCACCATGCCTGCGGCGATGGTGGGGATGTCTTCCGCATGTTCACGTAGCGCCGGCATCTGCAGGTGGAAGACGTTGAGCCGGTAGTACAGGTCGCTGCGGAGCAGACCGGCCGCAACGGCGGTTACCGGGTCGCGATTGGTGGCTGCGATGACTCGCACGTTTACCGGAATCTCTTCGCGTGCGCCGAGCCGCCGTACCCGCCTATCCTCAAGCACGCGCAGCAGCTTGGTCTGTGTGGCGGCAGGCATCTCGCCGATTTCGTCCAGCAGGAGCGTACCTTCTTCGGCCAGCTCAAAGCAGCCGGCACGGCGTTCCTGTGCGCCGGTAAAGGCACCTCGCTCGTGGCCGAAGATCTCGCTTTCGATGAGTGTTTCCGGGATGGCGGCGCAGTTGACCGCGACGAACGGCTTGTTGCGCCGGCCACTGAGCAGGTGCAGTGCACGCGCGGCGAGCTCTTTGCCGGTGCCGCTTTCGCCGGTGATGAGTACGCTGACGTTGGTGGGCGCGATGCGCTCGATGGTGCGAAAGATGGTGTGCATGGCGGGTGAGCTGCCGAGCAGTGCGCCGACCTGGTCCGTGCCGCCGGCCATGGTGGAAGAGTTTTCGCCTGGGGCCGAAGCTTCGCTGCTGGCTGTGGCCTGCTCACTTGCGTTTTTGAGGATGGCTCGCAGCCGGCCTGTGTCGATCGGCTTCTGAATATAATCAAAGGCGCCCATGCGCATGGCGTGTACGGCAGAATCGATAGCGCCGTGCGCTGTGACCATGATGACCGCCACCGGCTCTGCAAGCTCGCTAATGCGGTCAAGCAGTTGCAGGCCGTCCATGCGCGGCATCATAAGGTCGGTGACGACAACGGCGGGCGACCAGCGCTGCACCATCTCAAGGCCGGCTGCTCCGTCAGCTGCGGTTTCTGTCCGATAGCCCCAGCCGGCGACCAGTTCTGCCAGCCCGGCACGCGCATTTTGCTCGTCCTCTACGATCAGGACTTTGGTTTGCGCCATTCGTTCCTCACTTTGGTTTGCAGGCTTATTGTCGTCCATCGGAACAACTTTTGGTGCATTCGTCTGCTGCGCCGAAAGTCGACGCAGCATCGGGTAGGCTGGATGTATGTTGGATGTCGAAATCACTCCCGCACAGTTTGAACTGATTCGCCAGGCCGATGGGAACGCACTGTTGTTAGACGTTCGTGAACCCTGGGAGATTGCCGCTGCGAGCATTCCCGGATCGCTGAACATCGTGATGGGCGATATACCGTTGCAGGCACATACCGCGCTTGACCCGGATCAGCCGGTAGTGGTGGTTTGCCACCATGGCATGCGATCGCTTTCGGTGGCCATGTGGCTGCGTCGTGAGGGTTTTGAAAAAGCGCAGTCGCTCGCCGGGGGGATCGACCAGTACAGCCGTGAGATCGACCCCAGTATTCCGCTTTACTAACCTCTGTACGGTTCAGGTCGTGTGACGATCCCTAGGGCGAGGTTGGCGACTTGGCAACCATTGCGGCGTACAGCGCCGCGTCCCGCTGCTGCGTTGTCTGTGGGTGGGTTGCTATATTTGCCATCTCCTATGCTTTTGGCCGATTCTGCAAGGCAGGGAGCATGGCGGAAACATTTATCGGCAGACCTGATTCGAGGAAGAGCATGGCGCATACCGCAACCGACCCCACAGCAGCGCTTGCATTTGCGCAGGCGAACCAGGATGCAGCACTGGAAGAGCTGAAGGCCTTCTTGCGTATTCCGAGCATTTCCACACTGCCGGACCACTCCAGTGATGTGCACCGCGCCGCGGAGTTTCTGGCGGCTGAACTCCTGCGCATCGGCATGCAGCATGTGGAAGTTATTGACACGCCGGGACACCCACTGGTGTATGCCGACCACCTGCATGCACCCGGCACGCCGACGGTACTGTGCTACGGCCACTTCGATGTGCAGCCGCCGGACCCGCTGGAGGAGTGGCTGAGTCCGCCGTTTGAGCCGGAGGTGCGCAATGGGAATATCTATGCGCGCGGCGCGGTGGACGACAAGGGTCAGCTGTGGATGCATGTGAAAGCGCTTGAGGCGCTGCTGCAGCAGGACGCGACACTGCCGGTGAATGTGCGCCTGATCGCGGAAGGCGAGGAGGAGGTGGGCGGGGAGCAGATCGCAGCTTTTCTGCGGGCGCACCCTGAGCGACTCAAGGCCGACGTCGCTGTGGTGAGCGATACGGATATGTTTGCACCCGGATTGCCCACGCTGTGTGTTGGTCTGCGCGGCATGATTTACACCGAGATCGAGGTTAAAGGTGCGCGTACGGATTTGCACAGCGGTATGTACGGGGGCGCTGCGCCCAACCCGTTTGTGGCGCTGGCGCAGATCCTTTCCGGGTTGAAGGATGCGGAGGGACACATCTCGATACCCGGGCTGTACGACAGTGTGGAGAGGCCTTCCGCCGCGGAGTTGAAGGCCTGGCGGTCGCTGCCGTTTGACGAGGCGGAGTATCTGGCGCACGAGGTAGGCTCGACCGAGCTGACGGGTGAGGCGGAGTACACGGTGCTGGAGCGGCTTTGGTCGCGGCCGACGCTGGATGTGCATGGCGTGATGGGCGGCTTTACGGGCGCGGGGGCGAAGACCGTGATTCCGGCGAAGGCGACAGCGAAGGTGTCGTTGAGGCTGGTACCCGGAATGACGCCAGCGGACACGTTTGACAAGCTGAAGAGCTATGTGGCGGCGATTACGCCGAAGGGGACGACGGCGGAGGTTCGGCTGATTCACTCTGGTGATCCGGTGGTGATTGGAACGGAGAATCCGTTTGTTGCGGCGGCGACGCAGGCCATGAAAGAGGTCTTCGGCAAGGACACGGTGTTTGTTCGCGGCGGTGGGTCGATCCCGATCGTGGGTGATTTTGAACGCAACCTGGGCATACCCACGCTGTTGATGGGCTTCGGTCTGCCGGATGACAACCTGCATGCGCCGAATGAGAAATTCAACGTGGCGAATTTCTATGCAGGTATCGAGAGCCTGGTCCGGTTTTTGACCTTGGCGGGATTGCTCTCTGTTCCGCATCCTTCTGAAATGCAGACCGAACTGTGAAGGTAATGCACACAGAGTGGCCGCATCGCAGCCGGCCGATCTACACGCAGACTGATTTCCTTTATGGGCCGCTGCGGGTGATGCCCGGCGTGTGGTTTAGCCGGTGGTTCCACATGATTGTTCCGCTCCTGCGTAGGTTCGCTGATGCGGCAGCTGTGACAGGCCATCTCAGCCGAGGGCGCGTGTGCACCAACCAGTATTGAGAGCGGTTACGCCGTATGTCCTGGTGGGGGGCCGATCCACCCGCATGGGGCGTGACAAGGCCTTTTTGCCATGGCAGGGACGAACCCTGTTGCAGCATTCGATGGATCGTGTGGCTTGTTTGGGCGCCGTCCGTCTGCTGAGTGGCGATGCACAGATGACCGACCGCGCGGCGCAACTGGCGCCTTTTGGGATGCTTGTCCCTGACCGTTTGCCGAACGCGGGGCCGTTGGGCGGAATCGATGCCGCGCTTCATGACGTACCGACGGAATGGCTTTTGATTGTGCCCGTTGACCAACCCTATCTGCCGTCCACCGCGTTTATGTCGTTGGTTGCCGAAGTGGAGCGTTCGCGGGCGGAGGCGGCATGGTTCACACAGCCGGCGGGTGCCGAACCGCTGCCCCTGCTGCTTCACCGCTCGCTCCGTGACGGGATTTGCGCAGCTTTAGGGCGCGGTGAACGTCGCGTTCTGCCGACAGTGCAGGCTGTGGCACTGCACACGTACCAGGCATTTCGATCGCAGTCAGAGTGGTTCCGTAATCTGAATAGTCCGGCCGATGTTACCAGTGCAGAGTCTGCCGACGGCTGATAAGGAAATGCTGGTCCAAGTGGATTTTGTCGTCGTTTCCCGGTCGAGCTCCTGCAGCCTTGTCAGCCTTACAATAGTGAGACCGCAACCCGACCCATGGCTGAAGAGAAAGTCCAACCCGCACCCACAGAGCACCGCATCGACCTTGGCCAGCAGCCAGGGGAGCACCTGATCGCGCCGGAACTGGTGATGGATGAGGATGCGCTGAACAAGCCGCTCATCGACGAGGTATCCGAGGACGTTCAGCAGGAGGTCGGTGACTTCATAGCCGAGGCTGCCGAGCAGAACGATCAGGCGGATCAGAAGGCGGATACGGCGTACATTGCCTTCGACCATGTGAGCAAGTCTTTCGGTGACTTTCACGTGTTGAAAGATGTGACCTGGTCGCTGAACCATGGCGAGACCCTGTGCATCCTGGGCCGCTCCGGCGTGGGCAAGTCGGTGTCGCTGCAGATGCTGATGGGCTTCTTGAAGCCTGACACTGGCTCCATTAAGGTGGCTGGAGAAGAAATCGCCGGATTTACGGAAAAGCAAATGCAGGCAGTCCGTCGCAAGGTGACCATGGTGTTTCAGAATGGTGCGCTGTTTGATTCCGTGACCGTGGGGGAGAATGTTGCGTTTCCGCTGCGGGAGAAGGGCGAGTTGGACGACGAGCAGATACGGCAGGTGGTAAAAGGTCTGCTGGAGATGGTGGGCGTGGCCGGCATGGACGACCTGCTGCCGAGCGACCTGAGCACCGGCATGAAGCGGTCGATTGCCATTGCACGCGCCCTTGCATCGCAGCCCGAGGCGATTTTGTACGACGAGCCGACGACGATGGTCGATCCCCTGATGGGGCACCTGCTGGGCGACTTGATCGAACGGCTCAAACGCCAGCTGCACCTGACAAGCATTGTTGTGACGCATGACATGCGCTTTGCTCGAAAGCTGGCGGACCGCGTACTCTTTCTGCACGAGGGGACGGCGCGTTTCTTTGCTTCGGTTCAGGAACTGGAGAACACGCAAGACCCGGTGGTCAAGGAATTCCTTGCAATGGATGAGTTACTGTTGCCCACGTAAGTCGCTGTACCTCCATTGCCGAGGGCACGACTTTTCCGTATTCTCATCCACACACGACGAATCGCCGCACCGGCTTGAGCCTGGCGGCAGGTTCAGCGTTGCAACAGCGGCAAGTCTCTTTTCGAACCGTACGGAACCACTTAGAGGCACATGGCGACACGCGAGGCAGTCCAGGAAGTACGCTTGTTGGAGCGACGGCAGTTCAGCCGAAGCACCCGGGCAGGTGGCGGGACAGCGCTTTTCGGTCGTCCATCCGTTACCAGTGCAGCCTGGGCACTGCTTGATATTGCCACCACACTGATTGCAAGCATGATTGCGCTACGCTTCCGCAGCGATGTGGAAGAGAGCAGCGGTGTTACGGGTGCGGGTCACATTGGCGCCGAGCTGTGGGGAACCTTTGGTGTGTACCTGTTGTGGTTTGCGCTGTGCCTGATCTTTTTCACACGGTCCTATGGTCTGTATGGGCCCATTCAAAGCCGCAGCGGGTTGAACGAGCAGCGGATGACGATTCAGGCGACGCTGGTCGCCGGTCTTATTCTGTGTGGCACCATTTATCTTTCGCGCGGTGAGCAGGTGTCGCGCATCGTGGTTGTGCTCTCGGTGTTGTTGACGGGTGCCATGCTGTGCGCGCGGCGTGCTTTGTGGCGCTCGCTGGTGTACAGCCGGTACCGCGATGGCGTGGATACGCGCAATGTGCTGATCGTCGGTTCAGGCCGGGTGGCGCATGCACTTCGCAATCACCTGGAGTCGCTTCGGCACCTTGGCTTTCGCTTTAAAGGGTTTATTGCCCTAGACGACCGGGAGCGTGAGAGTGGCGAGCCGGACCTGATCGGCGGCATGCGGCAGTGCGTGGGCCTGGCACGCGCATTGTTTGTGGACGAAATCTTTTTCAGCGTACCGGCAGACCGCAATGTTGTGATGTCACTGGTCGAAGAGGCGCGTGCGGTGGGTATCGATGTGCGGGTCGTTCCCGACCTGTACGACGGCCTGGCATGGAATGCGTCTGTTGAATACGTCGGTCAGTTTCCGACGATACCTTTGCATCGGCGCGACTTTCCGATTGGATCGTTCATGGCCAAGCGGGCGCTTGACGTGAGCCTATCAGCCATTGCATTGATGCTGCTTTCGCCGATTCTGCTCGCCATCGCGATCGCAGTGAAGGCGAGCTCGAATGGGTCGATCTTCTACCAGGCGAATCGCATTGGCCGCAAAGGGCGCACCTTCAAGTGCTTCAAGTTCCGGACCATGGTGCAGGATGCCGACGCGTTAAAGGCGGACATGGGTCACCTGAACGAGCGCGATGGAATTCTGTTCAAGGTGACAAACGATCCGCGAGTGACGTCGGTGGGCCGGATTTTGCGCAAGTACTCCCTGGACGAGCTGCCGCAGTTCTGGAATGTGCTTCGCGGTGAGATGAGCCTGGTTGGACCGCGGCCGCCCATCGCTTCTGAGGTGCAGCAATACGACTTGAGCCACCTGCGCCGGCTTGACGTGTTGCCGGGGATTACGGGTTTGTGGCAGGTGGAGGCACGGCAGGACCCCTCCTTCGACAGCTATATTTCGCTGGATACGGCGTATGTCGAAAACTGGACGCTGTGGCTGGATTTGAAGATTCTGGTGCGGACCGTGAACGTTGTGCTGGGCGGCACCGGCAGCTAGGGCAGCTTCTCGGTGCGGCGCGCGTAAACTGAAGCTGTGAAGATCGCGCTTGCCCAGCTCAACCCCACCATTGGTGCCTTTGCCGCGAACACCGACCACCTGCTGCAGACGGCGCGGCGAGCTGGTGAGATGGGTGCGGAACTGGCCGTGTTTCCGGAGCTGAGTACGAGCGGATACCCTCCGGCAGACCTGATTGAGAAGGCGGAGTTTTTAGCGGAAGCGGCGGCTGCCATGGACCGCGTTGTTGCAGCGACTCTGGACCCAGCAGTGCCTGCCATATTGTTTGGAACGTTGCTGCCATCCAGCAAAAGGCCAGGTAAGGGTGCGCGCAATGTTGCCGTGCTTTGCGCGGGTGGCAAAGTGTTGCTGGTGCAGCAAAAGGTGCTGCTGCCGTTCTATGACGTGTTCGATGAGCAGCGCTACTTTGAACCGGGGTGCGATCAGGACCTTGTCGAGCTAAATGGGGAAGTGCTCGCCATTACCGTTTGTGAGGACGCCTGGAACGACAAGGGCTTCTGGCTGGATCGGCTGTACCCGGACGATCCGGTGGAGCGGCTGATGGCGAAACGGACCGCTGACGGAAGAGCCGCAGGGATCATCCTGAACATCTCGGCGTCTCCGTTCTGGCGGGGCAAACAGGCCGTACGGCGGCAGATGCTGGCTGCGCTTGCGGTGCGGCATGGTGTGCCGGTTGCGCTTGCGAACCAGGTTGGGGGCAACGACAGTTTGTTGTTCGATGGAGCTTCGTTCGCGCTGACAGCAAGCGGTGACATTGCGGCGCAGGCAGGGTCATTTGTGGAGGATGTGGTCGTCTTCGACACGGACGCTGCACCGCTTGCCGCGGCAACACTGCCGAGGGACGTTGAAGCCGATTGGCAGGCGCTGGTGATGGGTGTGCGCGACTATGTGCAGAAGACCGGATTTACGAGCGTGCTGGTTGGACTGAGCGGGGGCATCGACTCAGCGCTGGTGGCGGCTCTTGCTGTGGAGGCTCTTGGGGCGGCGAACGTGATGGGGATCGGTATGCCGAGTGAGTATTCCTCGGGGCATTCCATCAATGACGCACGTCTTCTCGCCCAGAATCTCGGCATTCGCTTTGAGGTTCTGCCTATCCGTGAGGGTTTTGAGACGATGGACCGCACATTGCGGCCGTTGTTTGCAGGTACTGAATTTGGCCTGGCGGAAGAGAACCTGCAATCGCGTTTGCGCGGCGTTTTGCTGATGGCGATTTCCAACAAGTTCGGGGCGCTGGTGCTTACTACCGGCAACAAGAGCGAGATGTCGACCGGGTATTGCACCCTTTATGGCGATATGGCTGGAGCGCTGGCCGTGATCGGCGATGTGTGGAAGACGCGCGTGTACTACCTGGCGTACTACGCCAATCGGGAACGCGAGGTGATTCCTGCGAACACCATCAACAAGCCGCCATCTGCGGAGTTGCGGCCCGGTCAGATGGATACGGATTCGTTGCCGCCGTATGACGTGCTGGACCCGCTGCTGCAGGCGTATGTGGAGCGGTACGAGTCCGCGGCGCACATTGCGGAGGCGCAGCAGTTGCCGCTGGAGCGCGTAGAGCAGGTGATTGCGCTGGTGGAACGAAGTGAGTACAAGCGGCAACAGGCTGCACCGGTGTTGAAGATTACAAGTAAGAGTTTTGGGAGTGGGCGGCGCTTTCCGATTGCTGCGCGATTTCGGCCCTGAGCCGAACCGACGCTGCTAGGTTCTGACGAAGATAAAACGTACAAGGAAGAGTGCTGCCAGCAGGAAGAGCAGCCAATCTTGCCGGCGTGCGCGGCCGCTGCAGATGCGGAGGATGGCGTAACTGGTGATGCCGATGCCGAGGCCGTTGGCGATGGAGTAGGTCAGTGGAATTAGCGTCAGGGTGAGAAAGGCGGGGATGGCAACCAGCGGATCGGACCATTCGATTTCAGCCACTGCGCCCACCATCAGCGCACCCACAATGATGAGTGCCGGTGCCGTTGCTGACGGGGGTATGGGTCCGACCCACGGCGCTATGAAGAGTGCCGCGAAGAAGCAAAGGCCCGTGACGATAGCAGGCACTCCCGTGCGGCCACCTGCTGCAACACCTGCCGACGACTCGACATAGGAGCAGACAGTACTTGTGCCTGTAAGTGAGCCGACCACGGTGGCTGTGGCATCCGCAAAAAAGATACGATTCAGCCTTGGAATCTGTGCGTCGTTGCCGATGAGTCCGGCTTTTTTTGTAACAGCGATCAAGGTTCCGATGTTATCGAATAAGTCGACAAACAAGAAAACGAAGATGATTTCTACTCCACCGAGCTTTAGTGCTCCGCGGATATCCAGCTGACCTACTGTTGCTGTCATGTCGCGCCAGGCAAAATGCTGTGGCGTCCACTGTACGCGGTGGAAGATGAAGCCTGTGAGCAGCGTGCCTACGATGCCGATGAGAATGGATGCGCGTACGCGCAATACCTGCAGTAGCCCGATAAGAATGAGGCCAAAGAGTGCCAAAGCGGTATCAGGCGAATGAAGGTTGCCTAGAGTTACAGTTGTTGCGGGATCCTTGACGATGATGCCGCTTTCAATCAATCCCACAAAAGCGATGAACAAGCCGATGCCTCCGGCCACGGCTGCGTGCAATTCCTTTGGGATTGCGCCGACCAGCAATTGTCGAACGCCACCCACGGTAAGTAATAAGAAGATTGCTCCTGACAAAAAGACTGCACCCAGGGCGGTTTGCCATGGCACGTGCATTTTGAGGCAAACGGTGTAGGTGAAGTAGGCATTCAGGCCCATACCCGGAGCCAGCGCCAGGGGGTAGCGTGCCAGCACACCCATCAGTACCGAACCCAGAGCCGCGCACAGGCAAGTGGCGGCTGTGACCGCTGCAATCGGCATGCCTGTTTTAGCGAGGATTGCCGGGTTCACGAAGATGATGTAGGCCATGGTGATGAAGGTGGTGAAGCCTGCCACGATCTCCGTACGCCAGTTCGTACCGAGTGCGGCAAAGTCAAAGTACCGTTCCATCCGTGCAATCATGGTGCCGTGTCCCCACTCTCCGCGGGTTCTTCTACCTCAGTACTTTCCTGCTCGGTGGTTTCAGGGTCATCTACACGTGTCGAAAGTAGCCGGGTCCAAAGTGCCTTCATGCCTTTGTCCTGCTTACCCAATTTTGCGGAGCAGGCGATAACTTCCGGTACGCCAAGGTCCCGCTTTAACGCTGCAAGTGATTTTGCGAGGGTGTTATTGGAGAGGCGATCGCTCTTGGTGCCGACGACGACGAACTCTCGCCGTATGGAGCGCAGAAAGTCGATGAGGGCTTTGTCGCTGTCCTGGGGTGGAATGTTGGTGTCCACCAGGCAACAGCAAAGGGCGAGTTGTTCCCGGTTGGTGAGATACGGGTCGATAAAGCCGGACCACTCAGCGGAGATGGATCTGGAAATTTTGGCGTAACCATATCCTGGCAGGTCGGCAAAGATCAGCTCCGGCTTCTGGCGCACCTGGCCGGCAGGTGTAACTTCGTGAAGCGCAAAAAAGTTGATGGATCTTGTACGTCCTGGCGTGGACGAGACGCGCGCCTGGACGTCGCCAAGCAAGCCGTTTATGAGGCTTGACTTACCCACGTTGGACCGGCCAAGAAATGCAATCTCCGGCGCGCTGGAGGTGCGGGAGACAGCGGGGAACTGGTCCTCCGCGAACGCAGAAAGTAGAAATCGGGCTTTGAGACGCATAGACCGAGTGTAGTGGTCAATCCGGTCGCGCCATCCGCGCGTACACTTTGCACCATGATCCAAAGCCTGCGTAGAGAGTTCAATCGGCGCTACACCGACGAGCAGTACCGTGCCGTGCTGCGCGCGATGGACGATCGTACACGAACGCATCTGACGATTCGTGTGGCAGAGACCCCGGTGTTTCTGCCGGGCGACCTGCTACAGCAGATGGTCGACGAAGGCGCGGCCATGACGATGCAACTGGTGAACGATCAGGAGTACTTGCAGGCCGCTGCGGCCACGATCCCGGCAGCCTTCCGCGTCGCGAACCAGGATGCACATCCTAATTTCATGACTGTTGACTTTGGCCTTGTCTACGTCGGCGAAGGTCATTGGAACGGGGATGTGGACCTGCTTGCGCCGCGGCTGGTGGAGCTGCAGGCGTTTCCGTCGGTGTACGGGTATCAGTCGGCGCTTGGTGACTGCTATCGAGAGGCGTTTGGACTGCCGCACGGACTGAACTCTTACCTGGATAACATGGACGAAAAGGCTTACTGGGAGCTGATGCGGCAGGCAGTTGTGGCCGACCACGACCCCGCGCACGTGGTGCTGATGGAGGTCACCCCGCAGGAGCAGAAGACGCTGCCAGACTTTCACGTGCACGAGGATCGGCTGGGTATCCGGACCGTCGACATCTCGGAAATTTATCAGCGCGGACGCAAGTTGTACTGGAGGCGCGATGGTGTGGAGACGCCGATTCATCGCATTTATAACCGGGCCATCGCGGATGAGATGGTGCGCAAGGGCATTGTCCCGGGCTTCGACCTGACGGCGGACCTGGACGTGGAGTGGGCTGGCCATCCCAACTGGTATTTCCTGTTGAGCAAGTTCTCGCTGCCGTATCTGCAACGGCCAACGGTACCGCCGGCCGTCTTTCTGGACGCGTGGATGCGGGGTGAGGGCCGAGAGCGCTTGTCGCAGGACCGCTCGCAGTGGGTTCTGAAGCCGCTGTTCTCGTTTGCCGGGAAAGGCATTGAGTTTGCGCCGTCTGAGGAGAGCCTGCAGGCTATTCCAGCGGACGAGCGTGCCAGCTACCTGCTGCAGCAGCGTGTGCATTTTGAGCCGGTCATTGAAACACCCTTTGGCATGACACGGGCTGAAATTCGCATTCTGTATGTTTGGCCGTCGGGAGGTAGTCTGCAACCGGCGGGAACACTTGTCCGGCTGGGCCGTGGAGCCATGATGGGAGTGGATCACAACAAGGATCAGAAGTGGGTTGGCGGGTCTGCCGGGTTTGTGTCGGCAGCGCCGGTGCGGGCACAGTCGTCCGCCGCACTTAGCCCTGTTGAGAAGTACGTTAAACTTCGGCAAGAGAGCGCCGGGTGAGCGAGAGAGTGACCGAAGCAAAGATGGATTTGCGGCAGAGGACGAAGAAGATTATGGGAAGTATGCCATCTCCCATGCGTGCTGCGGTACGCTTCCCCCTGCACCTGCCAGTCAGCCTGCATGTCGATGGTGGCCTGCTGCAAGCGTTGACGGAAGACATCTCCTCCACGGGTGCTCGATTTTTGACTCAGGTAGCACCCCGTGTTGGATCGTTGCTGGTGTGGAACCTGCACTTGCCCGCTGCGGTGATGGGCATGCCGAATGCCGTGGATGTGGATTGCGTTGGGCGAGTGGTGTGGACGCGTGTGGATGCAGACGGCGTGCGGGTGGGTGCCCTGATTGATGATTATCAGCTGAAGGATGAACAAGCATGAGTGACGGGTTCCTTGATGAAGCAGTACCGGACTCCGAGGCCGGCGAACTGGAACAGGCGACAGTCCGAGTCATCCTTGCCGACTCACAGGCGATCTACCGCGTAGGCATGCGCAAGGTGTTTGCGGTAGAAGACAACATCCGCGTGGTTGCGCAGGCAGAGACGCTGGCCAACCTGCACATTGCGCTGCAGCGTTTCCCGGCGGACATTGTGGTGCTTGAAGGGGAATTGCTGGCAGGCACGGTGGACGCGATTCCTGAGCTGGTGCGACAGGCGCCAGACGCCAAAATTATTGTGCAGGTTGTGGACAAGGATGAGAGCAATACCGTGGAGCTGTATCGCCGCGGCGTGCGAGGCGTTGTTCCGCGCTCGATTTCACCGGACCTGTTGATCAAGTGCATTCGCAAGATTGCGGTTGGGGAGACCTGGATCGACAACCGTTCGATCAACTGGGTGATCGATGCGTATCGCTCGCAGGCTAGTGCCATGACCGAACCCCGTACGCAGCTGAAGCTCAGCCCGAAGGAGCTGCTGATGATTACGTGCATTACGCGAGGCATGCGGAACAAGGAGATTGCCTACCAGGTAGGCACCACGGAGCAGGTGGTAAAGAACTACCTGCGAAAGGTGTATGACAAGCTGGGCGTGAGCGATCGGCTGGAGCTTGCCCTTTACTGCATGCACCATCAGTTGCTGAAGCAGTATCCCACGCAGGAGCTACGCTGAACGTTGTTAGCGTGTGGAGACCATCACAGATGTCCGGCTCGTTCGTGCTGAGACGGCTAGCAAGCCCTAGTGGAAGGAGGCGAAGCCCCCTTTCCACACTGGTGAACCGTACTTTACTTACCCACTTCCAGATCGATGGTGAACTTCACATCGTCGCCAAGCATCGGTGGAGCATACTTCTGACCGAAGTTAAATGCCGCGCGGCTCAGTGTGCCAGTCGCGGAGAATCCACTGACGGTCTTGCCGCCCATGCCCTTTTGGGGTGCAGCCGGGCCATCCACGTCGAGCGTGACCGGTTTGGTCTGGCCGCCGAGCGTCAGATCGCCAATGATCTGCAGCTTGCCGTCGCCGGCGTGCTTGACGCTGGTGGAATGAAATTTCAGAGTGGGGTACTTGTCCACGTCGAAGAAGTCCGGGCTCTTGAGGTGCTCATCGCGCTTTTCCTGACCGGTGCTTACGGTCTTGGCATCGATCACGGCATCCACATGCGAGGATGCAGGGTTCTTGTCATCCCACACGACGGTGCCGTTGACGCCGGAGAAGCTGCCGCGTACAGTGCTGACGCCCAGGTGCTTGATCTGGAATCCAACGCCGCTGTGTGCGGAGTCGATGGTCCAGGTGGACGCCTGCGCCGCAAGCGGTGCTGCGGAGAGTGAAGCGGCCAGAAGCATGGCTGCGGCGGTCGTCGCGAAGTGGAGTGCCTTCATGTGGTGTGTCCTCATGTGTGTATTGGCCTGTGCGGTGGGCGCAGGCTTCACTGTTGTGCGGGATCAGCAGTGGCAAAGGCCAGCTTAGCCGTCGCATGAACAGATGAGGTATAAAGTTGTGGCGATTCTAAATACTTCGATGTCGTACGAAATATTTGGGCCTTGCGTGGCGAAAGACAGCCGGGCTGCATGAGCCGGATTGTCCTGGGGCGGACGTCGCAGCATTCTGCGGCCAGAGCGGTTCTATGCGAGGATGACAAAACCCGTCATGACCAGACTTCGCGCAAATCTTAGCCGGCTGACACCTGTGCAGCGCAACGCTTTTGTTGCGTGCTTTCTGGGCTGGACGCTGGACGCCTTTGATTTTTTTATTCTGACATTTTGCCTGAGCGCGGTTGCAAAGGACTTCCATGTGGGCACCAGGCAGGTGGCGGAAGGCCTGTTCTGGACGCTGGCGATGCGGCCCGTGGGGGCGCTGCTGTTTGGTGCGATGGCGGAGCGGTTTGGCCGCAAGCCGACGCTCATGATTAACGTTGTGAGCTTTGCGGTTTTTGAGTGTGCTTCGGCATTTGCGCCCACGTTGCCGGTGTTTCTGCTCTTGCGCGGGCTATTTGGCATTGCCATGGGAGGGGAGTGGGGTGTCGGCGCGGCACTGACCTTTGAGACGCTGCCGGCGGAGGGTCGAGGTTTTTTCAGCGGTCTGCTACAGGAAGGATATGTGTGCGGCAACTTGCTGGCGGCGTTGGTGTACTGGCTGGTCTTTCCGCACCTGCACGGTACGGGCATGCTAACCAACTGGCGTGTGATGTTTCTGATTGGTACACTGCCGGCGCTGCTGGTGTTTTTCATCCGCGCGGGAGTGGAGGAGTCGCCGGCATGGCTTGCCGGCCGCGGCAGGGAGCGGGTGAAGGTAGCGCCTACCGCGGCCACCCGCAGCCTGCTGTGGAAGAACATTGGCACGTTTGTCCTGCTGGTTTTGCTGATGACGGCGTTTACTGCATTCAGCCACGGTACACAGGACCTGTACCCGACGTTCCTGGAAAAGGGCAAGCACTTTGAGCCGTCCACCGTTGGTAAGATCGCGTCCATAGCAAGCGTGGGAGCGCTGCTTGGCGGCGTCGCGTTCGGAACCCTGTCTGAACGGCTGGGTCGACGCCGCACTATCATTCTGGCGTCGCTGCTGGCCATTCCCATGGTTCCGCTTTGGTTGTGGTCGCATACCGCGGTCATGCTGGCGGTGGGCGGCTTTTTCATGCAGTTCATGGTCCAGGGTGCGTGGGGCATCATTCCAGCGCACTTGAACGAACTTTCCCCGTCATCCGTTCGGGCTATCGTTCCCGGCCTGGCATACCAGTTGGGGAACCTGCTCTCTTCGCGCAATGCTGTCTTTCAGGCGGGCCTGGCGACCAGCTTGTTTGCGGGTGCCCTGCAACCGGTGCTGGGGTACACGGTGGGGATCGTTGCGGTGGCAGTTTGCCTGATGACGCTTGCGTGTGGAGAACGCAAAGGCGAGCCAATATCGCTCAGTGACTAAACCGTTGACTTGCTGACAGGCCCTATCCCGGCGAGAATGGAGTGACTCGCCATGCCTCGCATTCACTTCCACCAACAGCTCGCGATTTTGAAGGACAAGCTGCTGGTGATGGCCGCGCTTGCGCAGCAGGCGTTGGAGCTTTCTGTCGAAGCTTTTCTGACGCGAGACGCAGGCCTGTGCGATCACATCGTCGATATTGAACAGGCCATCAACCTGGCCCAGCGCGAGGTGGACGAGATGGCGTATGAGCTGCTTGCAAAGCAGCAGCCCATGGCTGTCGATCTTCGCTTTCTGCTGGCGGTGATTCGTATCAACGTGGACCTGGAGCGGATTGGCGACCAGGCCGCCAACACCGTGAAACAAACCCGTGCGCTGATGGAGACGGAACCCTCCGGCAGCAACCCGGCGGAGCTGCCCGGCGACATTGCGGGGATGGGCGAAATTGCTCGCCGCATGATCCGTAACGCTTTGCGGTCGCTGTTGGAGGGCGATCCGGAGCAGGCGGAACGCGTACTTGTGATGGATGACGACATCGACCGGCTGAATCGTGAATCGCAGGCGCTGCTGCTGCAATCCATGCAGCAGCGGCCGGAACGCACCGATCAGGCACTGAACTCGATCATTGTCTGCCGCAACCTGGAACGTAGCGCGGACCACGCCACCAACATCGCGGAAGACGTTATTTTCTGGGTTCGCGGTGCAGACGTGCGGCATGTGTCAGGCGTGGGTGGAACCGCGGAGTTGGCAGGAGCATAGGACACAACATGGCTGACGAGAAGCAGGAAGCCTTTCTTGGGGACGCCGCAGAGGGCCTGAACAAGGTACCCTCCGTAAGCCCAAAAGAAACCAAGACGCAGAAGGTTGAACGACTTAAAGTCGAGAAGAACCCCTGGGATGCGTGGTCTGAGGTGCGCCAGTTTGCGGCGGAAGGTCGCGAAAGTGTGTTGCCGGAGTGGGCCGGCACGTACTTCAAGTGGTGGGGCATCTACACCCAGGGTGACGGCGTCGGCGCTGTCGGGGGTGTCGGCGGCGAAGGCAAGGTGTCCGAGTACTTCATGATGCGGGTGGGAATTCCTAACGGCATCCTGACGCCGCTGCAGCTACACACCATTGCCGACATTACGGAGAAGTACGCGCGCGGCATTGGCGACGTGACCACACGGCAGAATATCCAGATGCATTGGCTGACGATCGAGAGCCTGCCGCTGGTTGTGGATGCTCTGGAGTCTGTTGGGCTGAGCCCCAAGGGTGCCTGCGGCGACGTTGTGCGTAACGTTACCGGCTGCCCGTTGGCTGGCGTGGACAGCCATGAGTTGCTGGACGCGGCACCGTTGGCCCAGCGTGTTGCGGCCATTCTCACCGCGAACCCGGAGTTTGTGAACCTGCCACGCAAGTTCAAGATCTGCATCACCGGCTGCCCGGTGTGGTGCAGCTATCCGGAGATCAATGACATCGGTTTGACTGCGTCCACCCGCACTGTAAACGGAGAGCGTGAAGTGGGCTATTCCATTCGCGTGGGTGGCGGCCTATCGAAGGAGCCGCACGTTGCGTTGCGGCTGAACGCATTCATCCGGCAGGAAGAAGCGGAGCAGGTGTGCATCGAGATCTGCCGCATCTTTAAAGACGCGGCAGCGTTACGTGAAAGCCGCAACAGCGCGCGGCTGAAGTACCTGTTTATGAAGCAGGGTTGGACGGCTGAGAGCTTCCTGATCGAGCTCAACCGACGTCTTGGGTATGAGCTTGCGCCAGCCGGTGAAGAGGCCGTGCCGGACGATGTTTACCGCGACCACACGGGTGTAAACCCGCAGGCGCAGGCTGGTCTGAGTAGTGTCGGCATCTCCGTCCTACGCGGACGCATGACCAGCACACAGCTGCACGCGCTTGCGACCCTTGCGCAAGAACATGGCAACGGCGGGGAGCTGCGCTGCACGGTCCAGCAGAACATACTGCTGATCAACATTCTGAATGACAGGATTGGAACAGTGGTTCAGGCCGTTACCGACCTTGGACTGCATGTGGAAGCCACAAACTTCTGGCGCGGCACTGTTGCCTGCACCGGCACAGAGTTCTGCAAGCTGGCTATCGCGGAGACAAAAGGGTTTGCACGCTGGCTTACGGATGAGATGGATGAGCGCATGCCGGGGTTCGACCAGCAGCTGCGCATCAACGTGACCGGCTGCCCGAACAGCTGCGGCCAGCACTGGATCGCTGACATTGGGCTGGAAGGCAAGAAGATCAAGGTCGATGGGAAGATGGTCGATGCGTTTTACTTCTGCGTTGGTGGCGCGGTTGGGCAGCATGCTCGGTTCGCCCGCGCCATTGGTTACCGCGTTCCGGCGACGGAGGTGCCCGATGCGATGGAGCGGCTGCTTCAGCGCTACCTTGCGCAGCGCAGCGAACAGGAGAACCTTCGCGCTTACTTTGCACGACATACGGACGAGGACCTGCGCAACCAGCTGGCCGGCGCCGAGGTCGCACCCGTGGAGCGCGACCTGCCTACGGGTCCCGTCCCGGCCAACGTGGGCTAGGGAGCAACCGATGAGTCTCTTTCCTATTTTCCTGAAGCTCACCGGACGCCGCTGCCTGGTAGTTGGCGCCGGCAACATCGCCGAGAGCAAGATTCTCAGCCTGCTTGAGGCGGAGGCCGACGTGACGGTGGTCTCGATCGAGGCTTTCCCACGCATCCACGATTTGGCTGCGGAGGGCTCTCTTAAGCTGCACCTGCGACCCTTTGTTGAGAGTGACGTTGACGGAAATTTTCTGGTCGTCTCAGGCACGAATGTGGCAGAGGTGAACCGCGCCGTTTTCGCTGAAGCACAACGTCAAAACATCCTGGTAAACGCCGTGGATGATCCACCGTACTGTGATTACTACTTTCCATCCATCGTGCGACGTGGTGACCTGCAGATTGCCATCTCCACCGCTGGTGAAAGCCCGGCCCTGGCGCAACGCCTGCGCAAGGAGCTGAACGAGCAGCTGCCGCTCGACCTGGGTCCGTGGTTGCTGGAGCTTGGCCGCCTGCGTCGTGAGGTGATCGGCATGGAGCCGCTGGGCGAACCGCGGAAGATGTTGCTGCATACTCTTGCAACGCGTGAGGTGTGCGGTGCGGAAGCCTGCCCTTCGCGCCAGATGGCACGTGCTCATGCCCGCGAGTACTATCCCGAGCGCAACGGCACCGCCGCCTGAAGGGACCATTGACTCCCACCACCGCACAGCAGGGAACCGTGTACCTTGTCGGAGCGGGTCCTGGCGACCCGGAGTTGCTGACCCTGCGTGCGGCGAGGCTGCTGGCGACTACCGATGTGGTGTTCTATGACGACCTGGTTCCCGATGCCGTGTTGGAGGTGTGCGGTGCCTGTACTGAGCGGGTGAGCGTCGGCAAGCGTTGTGGCAGCGCGCGCATCACCCAGGCCGGTATTCACGTGCTGATGGTCGAAGCTGCGAAGACGGGCCGGAGTGTAGTGCGCCTGAAATCAGGTGACCCGCTCATTTTTGGTCGAGCTGCGGAAGAGCTTGCCGCGCTTGCTGCAGCGCACGTTCCGGTGGAGATCGTTCCGGGCGTGACTGCGTTGTTTGCAGCTGGTGCTGCACTGCATCTGCCGCTTACGGATCGGCGCAGCTCGTCGCGACTGATATTGTTGGCCGGTCATCACGCCGCGGACAAGCCGGATGCAGGGGCGCTGTGGCCGGGCACGCTGCCCGTAGCCTCCACGGTCGCTGTGTATATGCCGGGTCGGGATCTGGGCCGGTTGGCACAGGATTTGCTGGCGGCTGGCATGCTGGCAGACTCGCCGTGCCTTGCGATCTCAAAGGCGGCTACGCCCGAGCAGCAGGTGGCGACCACGCGCCTGCATGGGTTGGCGGATTTGCATGCAGGCCCCGCGCCGCTGCTGGTTATCGCTGGGCCTGCGGTGGAGGCAGTACTCGATTTGCATGCCGCACAGCGGTAGTCTTGGGCTATGCAAGTACACCTGGTCGACGGCACCTACGAATTATTTCGTCATTATTTCGCCGTGCCCAAGCACCAGGACGCCTTGGGCCGCGAGTGCGGCGCGGTGCGTGGGGTGCTTGCATCGCTGCTTTCGATGACGCGCAATGGAGCGACTCACCTGGCCGTGGCCACTGATAAAGTCATTGAGTCGTTTCGCAACGACCTGTACCCCGGCTACAAGGACGGTGCAGGTGTGGCGCCTGATCTGGTTAGCCAGTTTCCGCTGCTGGAGGAAGCTGTTGCGGCGATGGGCATGGTGGTTTGGCCGATGGTGGAGTTTGAGGCCGATGACGCACTCGCCGCCGGTGCAAGGCTGGCCGCAGCGGATGCACGCGTGACACAGGTGCTGATCTGTACGCCGGACAAGGATCTTTCGCAGTGCGTTGTCGGCGACCACGTCGTGCAGTTGGATCGCCGCAAGAAGGAGCTTCGCAACGAAGCGGGGGTGATTGCAAAATTCGGTGTGTCTCCTGCTTCCATTCCGGACTATCTGGCGCTTGTTGGCGATACAGCGGATGGGTACCCCGGTCTAGCCGGATGGGGTGCAAAGTCTACGGCAACCGTGCTGGCGAAGTATGGCCACCTGGAAGCGATTCCGCAGCACGGTACCAACTGGCTGGTGCGCGTGAGCAATGCCGGTGGCCTGGCAGAGACGCTGCATGACCACTTTGCAGATGCCGTGCTGTTCCGCACGCTTGCCACGCTGCGCACGGATATTCCTCTGTTCACGGACGTTGACGAGCTGCGGTGGAAGGGGCCGACATCTCTGTTCGAACCGTTGGCTGCATTGCTGGATGGGAAGGGCGGCGGAACGCGCAGACGGGATGTGGCCCGGTAGGTTCAATGCACGCTTGGTCTTAGTCAGTCGAGATCTGCTCAACCGAAGTCACTGTCTTGCCAAGGGCTGGCGGCAGATACCCGTAGATAATGGCACTGGAGCGGCGAGCACGAAAGTCGCTGAGCTGCGACTCCCACGCAGCCTCGATGTCGTGTGGATCAACGCCTGCTGCAAGAGCCTTCATCGTCGTGTCGTTCAGCAGAATGCCGTGCGCCTTGTCCAGCTGGAATGCCTGTGGATATTGCCTATGCAGGACAGCCAAGAGCTCCAGCCCGAACTGCGCTGCGTCGAAACGCTGGCGATCGGTGATCGTGAAGCGCAGGCCGTTGACCGCTTGCCCTGCGAAGGGATAGGGCGACGCTGGCGTGAACCTGGTTGGTGCGACCGTAATGCCGTTGAGCTTGCGCGCCGTCAGAGCATCCGTAAGCTTCTGCGCTTCCGCATCACTGCTGATCCAGGTCGCGCCGATCTGCTCGAACGGTGTGTCGGTGCCACGACCGACGGAAATGTTTGTGAACTCCAGAAACGCCACACCGGGATAGAGCGTTACCGCGGCTTGTGTGCGCAAGTTGGGGCTTGGGTTTAGCCATGGCATATCGGTCTGGTCATACCAAAGCCCCCGCTGGTACCCCTGCATGGGAACAACGATGACATTGGCACCCAAATGCCGGTCCAGGTTAATGAACCGGGCGAACTCGCCGAGGGTGAGGCCGTGCTGCGTGGGCTCCTGCATGTAGGCGATGTAGCGTTCGGTCCCTGCATCATTGACCGGCCCGTTCACCACCACGCCGCTGATGAGCGCAGGCCGGTCAAGCACGATGATGGCCGGGTGATTGGGTGCCTTTGCTGCGGCTTCGAGGAAATATCCAACCACAGATTCATACGTATAGAACCGCACACCGGCATCCTGCAGATCGACGACGACCGCGTCCAGCCTTTCAAGATCGGCGATCTTCGGTCGGCGGTCCTCCGGCCTGGCACCATAGAGCGAAATTACCGGCAGATGCGTGGAGGCATCCACGGTGCTGCCGATACCCTCCTTGTCTTCCGCACCGGCGATGCCATGCTCCGGCGAGAACAGGACGGTAAGCCGTGCGTCTGGCACCTTCGTCGGCATGGCAGTCGCCAGTACGTCGATCGTGCGCCTGCCGGCAAGGTCGACGCCGGTGTTGTTTGTGAGCAGGCCAAGGCGAAGCGGGTATCCGGCATTTCTTTGGAGCGCCGCAATTGCGGCGAAGTCCGACCGTTGTAACACCTCGACTCCTGGCACGACGGCTACAGCCACACCGGAAGGAATCCTGTCGCAGTAGCTGAGGCCGGAGCCGTCTGTGCAGCGAGTTGTCGCCGCTGTGACACCGCCATCGGATGCCGTTCCATACAAGCGCAGCGCCTGTGCGGCCGCGGTGGCGACCTTGCCGCGGAGGGCACTGATTGCCGGACGCCCACGGGGGTGGATGGCGTTGCTGAGCAAGATGACGTAGGTGTTGGAGCGTGGGTCCATCCAGAGCGAGGTACCGGTGAAGCCGGTGTGGCCGAAGCTGCCGACCGGGAAGACTGTGCCGCGGGGGCGTGAGTAGGGCGAGTCGATATCCCAGCCGAGGCCGCGCAGGTACCTGCCGCGCACGGGCTGCTGGGGCTCACACATAAGGCGCAGGGTTTCGGTCTGGAGGGGGAAGGTGCTGGGCTTGCCGGCGAGCCGGTCGAGCAGCGCCTGTGCGTAAAGCGCGACGTCGTTCGCGGTAGAAAAGACGCCAGCATGGCCTGTGACGCCACCCATGCGCCGGGTGGTGGGGTCGTGCACGACGCCGCGCAGGAGCTCGTCGTGGGTCATGGCTTTGTCGTCATTGTGAGCGGTGGGGGCGAACTGTTGGAGATCGTCCGTTTGTGCTGGGCCTGTGAGTCCGTCCTGGCGAATGCAGTGAAGTGTGGGTGAGGCGGGCTTGGCTTCGACGCTCCACAGGGCAGAGCAGTGGGGCGTGAGGTAGTCGGTGTGCGCCATGCCGAGCGGTGTGAAGATGTGCTGCTCGGCATAGACGTCCAACGGCTGCCCGCTTAGCGTTTCGACCAGCGCGCCCAGGGTGATGTAGTTGATGTCGGAGTACTTGAAGGTTGTGCCTGGCGGGCCGTATGGCACGCTTGCAAAGGCGCGGCGCACGCCTTCGGCCTTGCCCTGCCAGACGTCTGTCAGAACCACGTCTTCGCCCAAGCCGCTGTAGTGAGTCAGCAGTTGACGAATTGTGATGGTGCCCTTGCCATTCGCGGCAAACGCCGGCAGATACTTTGCGACGGGGTCGTCG
The DNA here is from genome assembly GCA_903642225.1 of Acidobacteriaceae bacterium. Lineage (GTDB taxonomy): Bacteria > Acidobacteriota > Terriglobia > Terriglobales > Acidobacteriaceae > Terriglobus. The sequence goes on from CAHJWI010000005.1 coordinate 56,987, forward strand.
AACTGCAGCTTGCCCTGTTCATATAACTGCATGATGGCTGTTGCCGTAGCAAGGCATTTCGACAGTGAGGCCATGTCGAAGATGGTGTCCTCGGTCATGGGTTCGACAGCCGGATCGATAGCCCGGTTGCCGTAGGCCTGGTGGTAGGCGACGGTGCCGTTATGTCCTATGACGAGCACGGCGCCTGGCAAATCGTTGTGTGCGACGGCGTCGGTCAAGACGCGATCCACACCTGCGAAAGGCGCATCGGCTGATGTGGTATTTGCAGACACGGCCTGCGCCAGGAGAAGGCGCGGCGTGAGCACCAGCACCAACAATGCCATCACGATGCCTGCCTTTCGCCGGGGTAGAACGAGACTTACAAACGCACCGACGGCGAACGTGACCAACGACCCGAAGAGCACGTACCAGGTGAACGAAATTGCGGACACGGCAACGCCGCCGACGTGCAGCGACGGAACCTGCGGAAAGACCTTTGGCAGATAACAGGCCAGGTTAAACGCAAAGCCGCACACCATGCCGATGATGGCTCCGGCTTCTGTCGCAAAGTCAGTCAGTGTGCCCAGTAGAAAAACTCCGAGCAGGCAGCCATACGCTACGGAAGCGATGGACAGACCGGTTTCTACCACGTGACCCTTGCCGCCGTTGGCGACGGAGTAGACCGCGATTGCGAACAGCACCAGGGCCCACATGACGGTACTCACCCGGCTCAGCAGGTTGCGTGTGCGGTCTGTGCTGTTTGGCCGCCAGCGCAGGTAAAAGTCCACGATGGTCGTGGAGGAAAGCGAATTCAGCGCCGCTGAAAGATTGGACATGGCTGCGGCAAGGATCGCCGCTACCAGCAAGCCTGCAACGCCCATCGGCATCTGCTGCACGATGAATGCAGGAAAGATACGGTCCGATCCCCTGACTGTGAGCATGTGCGGATGCTGGCCGTAAAACACAAAGAGTCCCGCACCGATGACCAGGAACAACGTGAATTGCAAGAGCACGATGCCGCCGCTGGCAAGCAGAGCCAGGCGCGAGTCCCGAAGGTTCTTTGCCGCAAGCAGCCGCTGCACCATAAGCTGGTCCGTACCATGCGAGGCCATGGTCAGGAACGCACCGCCCAACAGGCCGGCCCAGAAGGTGTATGTCGTGGTCAGGTTCAGCGCGAAGTCGAAGACCCGCAGCTTGCCTGCAGCTTGCGTTGCTGCGTGGATTGCTGTCCATCCACCGTCTACCTTGGCGCCCAGGGTGAAGATCGCGACCAGCGTGCCGGCGATGTAGAGCGCCATCTGCACGACGTCGGTCCAGATGACCGCAGTCATGCCGCCTTCAAACGAGTACAGCACCGTGAGCCCGGTGATAAGCGCGATGCTTGCGATGTCATTCGTGCCAATCGCGAGGCCGACGACGATGGAGACGGCAAAGACGCGGACACCTTCAGCTGCGGCGCGTGTGAGTAGAAACAGGCCGGCTGTGACCTTGTGCAGCACCGGTCCGAAGCGTCGGTCGATCAGCTGGTACGCGGTAAACAACTCGCCCTGAAAGTAGCGTGGCAGAAAGAGCACGCACAGCAGGATGCGTCCCACCATGTACCCGAAGACAAGCTGCAGAAAAGTAATGTTACCGCCAAAGGCGATGCCTGGCACGCTGATGATGGTGAGCGTACTTGTCTCGGCACTTACGATGGAGAGGGCGATCGCCCACCACGGCACGTTACGGCCCGCAAGGAAGTAGCTGGACAGTGACTTATCTTTTGAGCGGAAGCGCAAACCGAAGAGCGTGATGCCGACGAGGTATACGGCGATAAGCGCAAGATCAAAGGGTTGAAGCCGTGTCGGCATATCAAGCAGTGTATGTGTGCCGGTCGTTGCACCGTTCAGTTAAGTCAGGCGCGTACCGCATAGGATGCTGCCGCGCAGGTGCCGGCCCTGGAAAGAGTACAAGGTTTGAAACGATGCCGGCGGTCAGGTCCCTGTTGCGAGACCGAGCATGCTGGCGGGGTTGCGCGTTGCAAGACGAACCGCTGCGGCGAGCGCATTGGAGTGGCCAAGCGACACCCGCACGCCGACCATTCGCGCATGGGCTACCACATCCAGCGCACCCGGCAGTTCCGGTGCGAGTGTGCTCATGGTGCGGTTGATCCTGGTAGCGGAAGACCGAGCTCGGCTGCCGGTGGAAGCACGCCTGAATCGTTCCAGGCGCGCCGAGCCGCACGTACCTTGTCCCCGCGCTGGATCCACGTGTCCACCGCAAGTGTGTAGCGCTCACTCGTATTGCTCAGGTAATAGGGGCGGTAGCTCTTGAGCCAGGCAGCCTCATACAGGTCCCGCAGCATGCTGAAGTTGTTGCGCAGATCCTCCATCTTTCCCTGGACGGAGTTTGGGTGAGCGATGTCACTCATGGAGCGTATGAGTTCGGCGCGGTCTGTCTTTACCTTGCTGCCCTGCAGGGCGAAGGCACGCGCGTAGTCCGCGGCAATCTCGTCCGCAATCTGGAACTTCAAACCGATGAAGTCCATACGCCGTGCACCCAGCTCCATGGCGTCCAGCGCATCCTGCTCGCGCAGCGGGAATGCAATGCGAGCCTCGCGTACCAGTACAAGGGCGCGCTCTGCATGCATGCGCAGATCATGGTTCAGCGGACGCATCTTCGCCGCTGCTCGCTGACCTTCGGCGGTGAATGGATCCAGCCAGAAGATGAAGTCATTCGCGTCGGCATTCCTGGCGAACGATTCTTTTAGCAGCAGGTGTGCTGCCATCAATTCCTGTTGTGCCTGGTCGATCTTGCCCGTGCTGTCGCCATGGAAGACGCGGCCGTAGGTGCGCTGAAACTGGGGGATGGAGCTTTCACCCGGCTGCCAGGCGGCAGCTGCGCCAAACAGGACTCCGTACCAGTTGCTGTTGAACAGAGCCTCGCCGTCGTCGTCCCATACCGTGTTCAGCTGCCCGGTGCAGCCGGAGAGCTGGCCCTGCGCGGTGAAACCCTGGATGTTCGGCAGCGCCAGATTGTTATCGGGATAGACGCGGTTCCAGTCGTTTACACCCGGTGCTACCCAGCAGGGCAGGTTGGCGTCAGTAAACGGCTTCACGTACGGTACGAAACTCGGGTGCGGGTTGTACTCCCAGGCGACTGCGATGGTGCTGCGTTTGAAGTCTGCAGGCAAGGCTTTTACAAGCGCCGGTTCTTTTTGGACCACGTCCCCCCAGAAGAGGAAGGTGCGATTGAGTGGCTTTAGTTCCGTGACGATTCGTTGCAGGAAGTCGAGGTATACGGGCCCAAGTCCGCGTGCATCCACGTCGGCCCTGGTCGCACCCTTGCCAAGGTCTAACGTTTCGTCGGCTCCCAGATGCAGGAATGGGCCGGGATAGTTCTGCGCCAGCTCGCGGAACATGCGGCCGATCAAAGGGATGGCTCCTGGTGCTGCCGGGGCTATGACGTGGCCGTGTGGTGTTTCAGCAAGGGGGGCGTACATTTCCTCTTCAAGCATGAAGTGCAGGTGTCCGAAGGCCTCCTGTTCCGGAACGACGGTGACGTGGTATCTGGCCGCGTAGGCCACAAGCTCGCGTGCCTCAGCGGGGCTGATGGAGCCTCCCGGAGGCGCAGCCAGCGGCTCGCTGACGTATTGCATAGTGTTCTCAAAGTATGGCGAATAGATGTTGGCCTTGTAGGCCGCGAGCGTGCGGATCTGCTTTTTCTGGAACTCAAGCGTTGGGACAGGGCCACGTGAAAGATCGTCGTGCAAACCCCGGTAGCGCATAGCGGGCCAGTCGCGGATCGTTACGAGGTGCAGGAGTGCACCACCGCCGGGTGCAACCTCCGCAAGCTGCTTGGCGGTCTGGGCACCGTAAAAGATACCCTCGGCAGTGGCACCGACCACAGCGATGCCATTACCGTGCGGCGCGATTACATACCCCTCCGGTTGCATGGCGGGGATCATGGGCGTGCCACCCAGCATCTGACGCCCCTCAGGTGTGTCGGCGCGCAGCAAGGTGATGTTTACCGGCGCGCCGGCTGCGACCGAAACTCCCATGCCTTGCAGGGACGACCGCAGATCCTCTGCGGCGAAAGTGTCATTGGCATCGCACGCTGTGCACACAACGGACACGCCGTTGCTTAGCGAAAGCGTTTTACCCTGTTGAATCTCTCGCGGGGCAGGCAGGAGCGTGAGTTGCGCAGGAGCGGCAGAGGCGAACAGGGCGGCGACACTTAGCGAAAGAGCGGCGCAGCGCGCAACAAAACGAACCAGGGGGAGTGCAGCAAGCATGACATGAAGCTAAATGAACTCGTCGCAACCCGCGACAGAAAGCAGTTCTATGGGCGGTTGCGCCTAGTTTCAATCGTGATGCAGACCAACGCGCTCCGTTTGGTACGCTGACTATGCCGTAGCACCGCGATCAAAGCGAAGTGGTGGGCCAAGGCAGGACTCCGGACGATGCTGTTGCACGACGACAGGCTATTTCCAGCAGACCCAACCACCCGGGACATCGCGCGCCGGCTCTACGGCGTCGCCAAGGGCTTGCCGATCCTTAGTCCCCACGGCCACACAGACGCAGCCTGGTTTGCCAACAACGAGCCGTTTGCCGATCCGACCGCACTCTTTATCCAACCCGATCATTACGTTTTTCGCATGCTGTATTCACAGGGGGTGCCGCTCGAACTACTCGGCATCGGCGGTACTCCGGCGAACCCGCGAGAGGTCTGGCGCATCTTCGCCCAGCACTACTACCTCTTCCGTGGGACACCCACCCGCATGTGGATGGATCACGCATTTCATTCAAACTTTGGGTTTAAAGAACGGCTGTCTGCGCAGAACGCTGACAGCTTTTACGACACAATCGACCGCGCACTTGCGACGCCTGCCATGCGCCCGCGCGCGCTGTACGACGGCTTCTGCCTGGAGGTGCTCGCGACCACAGACTCCCCGCTCGACTCCCTCGAACACCATCGGAAGATTCGTGACTCCGGCTGGAGCGGACGTGTTGTGCCGACCTTTCGGCCCGACCCTGTTATTGACGTGGAGTTCCCGAACTTTCGCGGGAATCTTGAGTCGCTCGGCCGGCTTACGGGTGACGACGTTTCCACTTACGCCGGCTATCTCGCCGCACTTCGCCAGCGCCGCGCGTTCTTCAAGAGCGTGGGCGCGACCGCCACCGATCACGGCCACCTGACTGCGGCGACGGCAGACCTTGCTACCATGGACGCTGCCGCGCTCTATGCCAAGGTCTATGACGGTTCGGCTTCAGCCGCAGACGCTGCGCTGTTCCAGGCGCAAATGCTGACAGAGATGGCCGGCATGAGCGTGGAAGATGGTCTTGTGATGCAACTGCATCCCGGCTCCGTACGCAATCATAACCAACCGCTGTACCAGCAGTTTGGCCGCGATAAGGGTGCCGATATTCCAGCACGGACCGATTTTGTTGGTGGCCTTCGCCCACTGTTAAACCGGTACGGCAACGACCCGAGCTTTACCCTCATTTTGTTCACCCTGGACGAGTCCACCTATGCGCGCGAACTGGCACCGTTGGCCGGACACTATCCGTGCCTGCGTCTCGGCCCCGCGTGGTGGTTTCACGACTCGCCGGAAGGCATGATGCGGTACCGCGAGCAGGTCACGGAGACGGCAGGCTTCTACAACACAGCCGGTTTCAATGACGACACACGTGCGCTGCTCTCGATCCCTGCGCGGCATGACGTAGCACGCCGGGTCGACTGCGCTTTTCTGGCTCGCCTGGTCGCAGAACATCGTCTGGATGAGGACGAGGCCTTCGAGCTCATCGAGGATCTCACCGTGAACCTAGTGCGAAAGATATACCGTCTGTGAGCACGTTCCTCAGCATCGGCACACCGCAGACGGAGTTATCGCCTGCCGAGATGGAGCAACACCTGAAGACTGCACTTGAGAGTCTTGGTACGCGCAAAAAGGTCCTCGCCATTCCGCCGGACTACTCCCGTGCCCACTCGCAGGCCGGCATGCTTACAGAGATGGTCTGGCACCATTACGGGCCCGCGTTGACGGACGTACTTCCGGCTCTCGGCACGCACCGCCCCATGACGGAGCCGGAGATGGCCGCCATGTTCGGCTCGACTCCCCGAGAGCTGTTTCGTGTGCACGACTGGCGGAACGATGTTGTCACGCTTGGTGAGGTTCCCGGCAGTTTTGTACACCAGGTCAGCGAGGGTGTGCTCGATTACGAGTGGCCGGCGCAGGTGAATAGACTGGTTCGCGATGGCGGCCACGACCTGATCCTGTCTATCGGCCAGGTGGTTCCGCATGAAGTCATCGGCATGGCGAACTACAACAAGAATGTCTTTGTCGGCACGGGCGGTGTCATGGGTATTCATCGCTCGCACTTCCTGGGTGCCGTCTATGGGATGGAGCGCATCATGGGCCGCGCGGATAACCCGGTGCGAGCCGTGTTGAACTACGCGTCAGAGCACTTCGCGCAGCAGCTTCCAATTGTGTATGTGCTTACAGTCGTGGGCAAGAACGCAGCGGGTAAGCTCGCCGTGCGCGGCCTGTTTATCGGCGACGATTCGGAGTGCTTTTACCAAGCGGCAGCACTCGCCCTGCAGGTTAACTTCGTCATGATGGATCGCGAGATTGAGAAGGCTGTCGTGTACCTTGACCCGCGTGAGTTCAAATCCACATGGCTTGGCAACAAGAGCATCTATCGCACCCGCATGGCACTTGCCGATGACGCCGAACTCATCGTCCTTGCACCTGGCGTGCACGAGTTTGGGGAAGATCCAACGATCGACAAGATAATCCGCCGTTACGGCTACTACGGCACACCGCAAACATTGGAGTGGACCAAGGCAGACCCGGAGCTGGCCAGCAATCTGAGCGCCGCCGCACACCTGATCCACGGTTCAAGTGAAGGTCGTTTTGAAATTACTTATTGCCCAGGTCACTTATCCCAAGAAGAAATACGACAAGCCGGCTTTAAGTACGGTGACTTAGACCAGATGTTGCGCACTTACTCTCCAGAAATCTTGCAGGATGGCTGGAACACGGTGAACGGCGAAGACATCTTCTTCGTGTCCAATCCCGGCCTGGGCCTGTGGGCCTTTCGCGAGCGTTTCGGCAACGGTGGTGGAGTGATGCAATGACAACTCAGGCAAACATTTTTGTCATGATGGGCGTGAGTGGTTCCGGTAAGACGACTATCGGTCAGCTGCTGGCCCAGCGGCTCGGCATCAAATTCCTGGACGCCGATGATTTTCACCCGCAGGCAAATAAAGACAAGATGCATGCTGGCATTCCACTGACGGACGATGACCGCTGGCCGTGGTTGCACACGCTGAATGGATTACTGCAGAAGCACAAAGACAAAGGTTGCGTTCTCGCCTGTTCTGCGCTCAAGCAGGTCTATCGCGATGTTCTGCTGCAGGACATACCTCCGGAACAGCTCGACTTTGTATTGCTCGCGGGTTCCCGGCAGATGATTGCCGACCGCATGGCACACCGTAATCACGAATTCATGAACGCGCATTTGCTCGACAGCCAGTTTGCGACCTTGGAGCAGCCAAAAGATGCCATCACCGTTACCAACGATCGCCAGCCGGAGGCGGTCGTGGACGAGATTCTGCACCGCGAACATATCTCCGAGAACCCAGCCGTTCAGGAAGGGAAATAAGTGACCAAGAATATTTTCGACTTGTCCGGAAAGACGGCCGTCGTCATCGGCGGCACGTCCGGCATTGGTTTGGCATTGGCTGTGGGCCTGGCAAACGCAGGTGCAAACGTGGTGGCATCGTCTCGCCGCGAGGAGCAGGTCAATGAGGCCGCCGACAAGGTAGAAGCGGCAGGCGCGCGCACGTTGCGCATCACCTCGTCGGTAAGCGAGCGGGTGTCGCTGCAGAAGCTGCACGACGCGGTGTTTGACGAGTTCGGACAAGTGGATGTCCTTCTCAATTGCGCCGGCAAGACCAAGCGTGAACCGACCCTTACACTTAGCGAGGAAACCTGGAACGACATCATGGACACCAATGTGACAGGCACACTGCGCGCATGCCAGATCTTTGGCAAGTCCATGCTCGACCGCGGCTATGGCCGCATCATCAACATCGCCTCGCTCACGACCTTCGTCTCGTTCATGGAGGTGACGGCCTACTCCGCCAGTAAGGCCGCAGTGGGCGCGCTTACAAAGTCGTTGGCAGTGGAGTGGAGCAGCAAGGGAGTGACTGTGAATGCCATCGCTCCCGGCCTTTTCCGCACTGCGCTTAACGCCGCGCTGCTTGACGGCAGCGACCGCGGTCGTGAACTGAAAATGCGCACACCCATGGGCCGCTTTGGCCAAACGCAAGAGCTTGTGGGCGCGGCGGTTTACTTGGCCAGTGACGCTGCTGCGTTCGTCAATGGCGAAATCATCACGGTCGATGGTGGTTTTCTTGCCAGCGGGGTCAACCAGTAGCCATGCAGCCGCTTTCCATCAAGCCGGCCGGAACCTGCATGTGGGATTTTCTCTCGCTGGGTGAGGTGATGCTGCGCTTTGATCCAGGCGAGGAGCGCATCAGCACCACCCGTCACTTCCGCGTGTGGGAAGGTGGCGGTGAATACAATGCCGCACGCGCGCTTCGCCGCTGCTTCGGCCAGCGCACCTCTATCGTCACGGCGCTTGTCGATAATCCGGTGGGCCGCCTTGTAGAAGACCTGATGCTGCAGGGTGGCGTCGACCAATCGCACGTCCTGTGGCGGCCCTATGACGGTGTCGGTACAGAAAGCCGCAACGGCATGTACTTTCTGGAGCGTGGCTTTGGTGTGCGCGGCGCACTGGGCAGCATGGACCGCGGTCACACCGCTGTTTCGCAACTCAAGCCCGGCGACATCGACTGGGACCACATCTTCGGCGGGGAAGGTGTTCGCTGGTTCCACACCGGCGGCATCTTCACCGCACTCAGCGATACCACCATGGCTGTTGCGCAGGAAGCCATGTCTGCGGCCAGGCGTTACGGCACCGTTGTTTCGTACGACGCGAACTACCGGCCTTCGCTTTGGAAGTCACGCGGAGGCAGGCTTGCCGCTGCTGCTGCAAACTCTAGCCTTACGGAGAACGTCGACGTGTTGTTCGGCCACGAAGGCGATTTGTCCGCGGAGCCCATGGAGGCTTCCAGCGGCCCGCCTTCGCACACAGCGGAGACCTATGCTGCCATGGCCGATCGTGTGCAGGCAGCTCATCCTACGCTCAAGGTCATCGCTACCACCACGCGGAAGCCGCGCACGGCCAATCGTAACGATTGGGGTGGCTACGCCTTTGACGGTGCTGGTATGCACAGCGCTGCGGAGATGCAGGATCTGGATATCCTAGACCGCGTCGGCGGTGGCGATGGATTTGTGGCAGGTCTGGTGTTCGGCATGCTGCAGGCGTGGCCCATGGCGCAGTCGCTGCAGTGCGGTGTTGCCAGCGGGGCCCTCGCCATGACGACCCCTGGCGACAGCAACTTCGCTAAGCTGCAGGAAGTGGAACGCTTGATGGCCGGAGCTTACGCAGGCGTGCAACGATAGGAGCGACGATGAGACAGCATTTGGCAGAGAGGGCATGACCAAGTCAAAAGTTCTTCAGCGCATGAAGAAGACGGGGCTGGTACCGGTGCTGCGTGCCACATCGTCCACCGAGGCGCTGGCCATCGCCGAGGCCATTGCAGCCGCCGGCGTGGATGTGCTCGAAGTTACCATGACCGTTCCCGGCGCCATGGACGTTATCCGCACGCTGGTGCGCGAAAAGCCCCAGATGCTGGTGGGTGCGGGCACGGTGCTTGATCCCGAAACAGCGCGTGCCTGCATGCTGGAGGGCGCGCAATTCATTGTCAGTCCGGCAATGAATGTGAAGACCATCGAGATGTGCCGCCGATATAGCTGTGCCGTTCTGCCTGGCGCGCTCACTCCTACTGAAGTTATTACGGCATGGCAGGCTGGCGCGGATGTGATCAAGGTGTTCCCGGCCAGCGCCATGGGTGGTGCAAAGTACCTTAAGAGCCTCAAGGCCCCTTTGCCGCAGATAGAACTGGTTCCCGCGGGAGGAGTTTCGGTGGCAACTGCCGCAGAGTTCCTCGAGGCCGGTGCATTCGCTCTCGGCGTAGGAGCTGACCTTGCGGATGGTAAAGCGATTGCCGAAGGCCGCCCCGAGCGCATTACCGAAACAGCCCGCGCCTATCTGCGCACGATCGCGGCTTGGCGTGAGACCAGCGCTGCGGGGCAGTCCGATTAGAGACATTCGCCCTGTGGGGTCATGGCGTGCTAGAGAGCTTACACTGGCTAAATCGCTTCAAACGTATCGGTCGAGGTGAATGGCACTCTCAGCCTTAAATTTATCTTCAAACGAGACCTTTGCGGCCATGTGAAAGGGCTGCACATTGGGGGACACGGCAAAGCTACAGCTTGGCCAGAAAGCTCGTGATCTCGGCGCTTGTCCAGTCCTGCGGGCCTATGAACTTGCGACGAATGAGACCCTGTCGGTCGATGACGTAGCTTTCCGGCACGCGCACGCTGCCGAACTTCAGATTGCTGGCGGTCGAGCCGTCGCGCACGCTGAGCAGGCTGATGCTGTACTGCTTCAGGAAGGCGTCGTAGGCGGGTTTGTCGTCGTCGATGGAGACGGCGACGATCTGTACGGCGGGAAGTTGCTTTTGGAGTTGCTGCAGGCTCGGCAGCTCGTCGAGGCACGGCGCGCACCAGGTGGCCCAGAAGTTGAGGACGACGACCTTGCCCTTGAATTGGGCCAGCGAGACGGTTTGAAGGCCATCGTGGACGACGAAGTCAGGGGCAGGCTGCAGCACCTGCTGGGGATGGTCGCCACGGTTGCAGCCTGCGAGTGGGATCGCGATGAAGAGTAGAAGCGCAGTGCGCTTGCCCCGCCTGACCATGCCGCTGTTCCGTGTTGCTGTCCGTTGCTGCTCTCTGCCGACCGTCACGTCCTCTATCCTACTAGCGTGACCTCTGAAGGACCTACCGACGATTCCGTTGCTGCGACAGGCGATTTCAGCCTGCGGCTGGATGGCAGCGCTCCCCCACGCCGTATGCAGGCTCGCTCGTACATCGAGCTTGAGGCTGAGGAGGCGGTCACGCATGAGCTGTCCGTGCTAATTCCCGCGCGCAATGAAGAGGCGAATCTGCAGGGCTGCATCGACTCGCTGCTGGCGCAGTCGGAGCCTGGATTTGTGTTGGGGGAGCACTGGCACATTTTTGTGGTGGATGACTCGTCGACTGACGGCACGCTGGCGTTGGCGGAGCGCGTTGCGGGTGCCCATGCCGGCGTGCATGTGCTGCGTGCGCCGGAGTTGAAGCCGAGCCGCAATGGGTTTACGGGGAAGAATGCGGCGTTGTGGTTCGGCGCGAACCAGCCGCTGGCGCGCACGGCGAAGTGGCTGCTGTTTACGGATGCGGATACGCTGCATGAGCCAGCGAGTACACACCGTGCGGTGGTGGAGGCGGAGCGTCATTCGCTGGGGATGCTGTCGTACTCGCCCAAGCAGATTGCGGCGAACGTGGTGCAACGCGCGTTTTTACCAATTGTGTTTTCCGAGCTGGCGAGCACGTATCCGCCGAAGGCGGTGTCTGATCCGGCGAGCCCGATTGCCGCCGCGAACGGGCAGTTCCTGCTGGTGAATCGTGTTGCCTATTTTGATGTTGGTGGGCATGCTGCCGTGGCGGCGCGGGTGTTGGAGGATGTGGCGCTGGCTCGGCTGCTGAAGCGGCGGTTTGCGATCCGGCTGCGGTATGCGCCGGAGGCTGTGTCAGCGCGGATGTATCGGACGACCGGGGAGATGGTGGCGGGCTGGACGAAGAACCTGGCGCTGCTGTTCGGCAATCCGCTGTTTCTTGCTGCGTCGCGTTTGCTGGACTTTGCGTTGGTGGTCGGCTTGCCGTTGATTGCCTTTGGTTATCACTGGAATACGTGGCAGCGGGTGGCATTCCTGATTTTGTGGGCGCGTGTGCTGTTGCGGTACTGGACGCGGGTGCGCCGGTCGAACGCAGGGGTTGTGGATATTTTGCTGTCGGTGTTTGCGGTGCCACTGTTTGTCGTGTTGCTGGTGCGGTCGTGGCAGCAGATAACGCTGGCGAAGCGGATGGAGTGGAAAGGGCGGGAGTATCCGCAGTAATTGCTTACCTCTTTCTGGTTCCGTCCTCTTGCGGGTGAGCTTTGACTTCTCCAATCGCCATGCTCTGGTGATTGCTTCCTATAAGGCGACTCATCGATAGCGATTGAGCTCAACCCCTCCAGTGGAAGGCGATTGCCTCAATAGCCGAGATCAATCTCACCGACCGCGGAAGTATGCTGGCCCCTACGGCACACGCATAAAGGAGAAACTATGAGCCAACCACACGATTTGCTGAAAGCAATCATTCAGGCAGCTCAGCAGCAAGACTATCCACACATGAGGCTCGACGACTATTTCGAGGTTTTGCGGCTCAGCAGGTGCTGAAGAGTTCCGACTTTGATCTCGATCCGAGTGAGATAGAAGGTGGAGTGGTCGGTGGTGTGGATGACGGCGGCATCGATGGATTCTACCTATTCGTAAACCGACGCTTAGTGCGGGAGGACACGGACCTCACCATTTTCAAAGCACAGCAACTCAATATCGAGCTAATAGTGATTCAAGCGAAAAACAAGAGTTCATTCGAAGAGTCAGTGCCTCAGAAGATGAGTTCATTTTTAGAAGAGTGCTTAAGGCTAGGCGCTTCGAAGGAGAACGCAGCGGAGCTCTACAGCGAGGCCCTGCGTGACGTCGTGGGGCAGTTCCATAAGCTTTATGAGGCAAGCCTTACGATGAAGCCTACGCTTTCGATTAGATATTTCCATGTTGCACATGCAGACGACGTTCACTCAAAGGTGAAAACCAGAGGCGACCTGCTCGTCGATAAAACGAAGCAGAATTTTCCAACGGCAAAGTGCAGCTACACTCCAGTTACCGGCTCGGCTTTGATCAAACTTTTTCACCAACAGCCAAAGCATAACCTCCCGCTCAAGACATCGAAGTATTTCGACTGGCATACCTTCGAACGCCAAGCGTATGTATGCGTGGTGACCCTCCCAGACTTCTACAGGTTCATAACCAACGACAAGGATGAGCAGCTCCTCGATTGCATTTTCGATGCCAACGTACGTGACCATGCGCCCGACGTCAAAGTCAATAAGGGCATTCAGACGACCCTCTCGAATCCGGTTGGCGATGATTTCTGGTGGCTCAACAATGGCGTCACGATCATTGCTAGCGATGCTGTATTGAGAGCTGGAGCACTACAGATTGAGAATCCAATGATCGTCAACGGGCTGCAAACATCTTATGAGCTGTTTCAGCACTTTAAGTTCGTGGGTGGAGATCAGAAGGATACGCGCACTATCATGGTCAAAGTCATCGTGAATAGCAGGGATGACACGTCTGACAGGATCATAAACGCTACGAACAGCCAGACAAAGATCGATTCAATCAACCTGCATGCCACCGAGTCGGTTCAACGCACAATCGAGACCGCATTAAAGACCGCTGGCTTCTTCTACGACCGCCGTAAGAACTTCTACCGCAATCAAGGAAAGCCAGCAACTAAGATAATCACGATCCCCTTCATGGCCCAGGCTCTCACCGCTGTTGTCTTGCAGCAGCCCGATCAGGCGCGCGCGAGACCGGGCACAGTAGCGGAGAAAAACTACAAGGAACTTTTCAGCGACGAGCACCCCGTCAATCTCTATTCTAAGTGTGTCGGGGCAGTGAAACGCTCGCAGGAATTCTTGTCGGCTCAGGGCGCTCTAAGCCGAGCCGATAGCCTCAATCTCTTGTTCTATCTCGCAACGTATGTAGCCGCTGTGGCTGTAGAAAGTGTGAAACCGTCTCGAGCAAAGCTAGCTGAGCTGGACGAAACAAAAATTACAGAATCTCTCCTCTCAGAGGGTTTTCAGTGGCTATGGCAAAAGTATAAGGATCTTGGCGGTGATGACAAGGCCGCCAAGGGTCCGCTTCTCGCTGATGCACTGCGAAGACATCTAGTTATCATCCTTGCCAAGCCCAAGCCACCCAAGGCGAAGAAGCCATGAAGGCGAGGAGATAACAAGTTTAGCCGCTGCAGAAGATCACTCCTGATAAGCGCGCTTGTATGGAATGACAAGCCTGGTGTACTTCCGCAAAGCAAGCTCATCGTCGACTAAACGCTCGTAGACAGCTGAAGCAGCAGTGGAGGCGCGGTGGTTCTTTCGCATCCTTAAGAGTCGCTGAAATAATAGCTAATAGCCGCTGGGGCTCGTTGGCTTGCTTGTGGCATCGAGCCAATGGCTGCAGCTCTTCCAGGGCGGGAAACTTGTCTAACCTGCGCGAGTGATGGGTTAGTCTTCGCGGAGGACTTCGAGGGGTTTCTGGCCGAGGACGCGGAAGCTGGCTAGCCAGCCGGTGGCTACTGTGAGGGCGGCGACGCCGAGGAGGGCTAGCAGGTTCTCGAGGGTCATGAAGTGGTAGTCGAGGTCGAGCTTGCGCAGGAGGAGGATGGAGCTGGCGTTGGCGAAGAGGAGACCGACGAGGCCGGCGACGAGGCCGAGGGTGGCGAACTCGACGGAGAAGATGGCGGCGATGCGGGAGCGGGTGGCGCCGAGGGTTTTGAGGACGACGACCTCGCGGATGCGGCGGTAGCGGGTGCCGGCGATGGCGGAGGCGAGGATGACGAGGCCGGCGAAGATGGAGAAGCCTGCGAGGAACTGGACGACGAGCGAGACCTGGAGGAGGACGCTGCGCAGGGTTTCCATGGCCTGGGCGACGTTGATGACGGTGACGGTGGGGTATTTTGCGTAGAGCGCGCGCTGCAGCTGGCCGACGCGGTCGGGGTCACTGTGCACGGCGCCGTACCAGACGACGGGCAGCTGGGCGAGGGGTGCGGGGGGCAGGATGAACTCGGCGCGGGAGTAGGCGTGCTGGCCGTCGGACCGAATGATGGCGGAGACGACGGCGTCGACGGGATTGTCGGGGTCGCCGGCCGCGGCGAAGACGATGTGGGAGCCGATATGGACGCCGAGGCGGTTGGCATGCATTTCGCCGATGGCGACCTGCGGGCGGGTTTCGCCGGGTTTCCAGAACTTGCCGCTGAGGACCTTGGTGCCGGCGGGCAAGTCGTCGGACCAGGTGAGGGTGATGGTTTGGAGCATGCGTTGGGGGAAGTTTTTGAGCTTGAGTTTGGCTGCGGGTGTGCCGTCGACCGAGAGGATGCGGGAGGCGATGACGGGGAGGAACTCTGCCGTGCCGTGGACGGTGGGTTGCTGCTTGAGGAGCTTTTGGACGCCGTCGATTTCGTTGGAGGCGATGTCGATGAGGAAGACGTTGGGCAGGGTGGGGTTGGTGGAGATTTTGAGTTCTTTGGTGAAGGCCTGGCCGAGGAAGAGGACGATGGCGATCTGCATGACGCCGAGGCCGAGTGCGGCGAGGAGGGCGGAGGACGGATTGCCGGGGCGGTAGAGATTGGCGAGGCCGTGGCGAAGGACGGAGGGCAAAGCGAGGCGAGTGCGGGCGAGGAAGATACGCAGGGCCCAGAGCAGGAGAGCGGCGGTGGCTAGGAGGACTAGAAGGACGGCGAAGAGGCCGACGGTGAAGATGCGACCGACGAGTTTGCTGTCGGAGAGGGTAGTGGCGATGAGGGTGAGGCCGAGAAGGATGAGAGCAATGGCACCCACCTGCGCTGCGGAGGCGCGGACCTTGGCCACGGTACGTGTCCACCATGCGCCTGCATCTGCCGGTGGCTCTTCCATGTTGCGACGCAGGATGAGGATGGGGCGGATGCCGCGGATGTCAAGGAGCGGCGGCAGCGTGAACAGCACGGTGATGACGAGGCCGGTAAGCAGGCCGACGATGATGGCACCACCCGCGATGTGCAGCTCCGGCGAAAGGCCCAGCAGCTTGCCGAGTAGAAGGGGTAGGACAAGTTGCACGCCGATGCCGAGCACGACGCCGACTATGCCGCCGAGCAGGCCGAGCAGGACCGTTTGCAGGGAGTAGATGCGCAGAATGGACGAGCTCTGCGCACCCAGGGATTTCATGATGGCGATGGTATCCATGCGCTCAAGCAGGTGGGTGCGCATGGCCATAGCGACGCCGAGGGCACCCAGCACAAGGGCTACGAGCGAAACGAGGGAGAGGATGCTTGTGGACCTGTCGAGCGCCATGGTGATGGCGGGATTGGTCTCGCGGTAGTCGGTGACCTGTGCTTCGGGCAGAGCGTCTTCAACGGCTGATTTGAGGGTAGCGACTGCGGCGTCGTTGGATTGCGGGAGTTTGAAGAGATAGCGCTGGCTGGCGCGCGAACCGGGTGCGAGGAGATGGGTTGCGGCGAGTTCCTGCTGGGTGAGCAGAACGCGTGGGCCTGCGGCGAACTGGCCGCTGAGCCGGTCCGGCTCGCTGGCGACGACGGCCTTGATGGCGAAGGTGGCGTCGCCAATGGTGATGCGGTCACCGACGCTGAGCTTGAGGCGGATGAGGAGGTCGTCACCGACGGCGACGTTGCCGTTGCCGACGGCTTGTTGCAAAGGCATGGCGGGCTGCAGTGTGACGGAGCCGTAGTAGGGGTACTCATTGATGTCGATGGCCTTGAGGCCGACCAGGAGCGGGTCAAGCGCGTTGGCCGCGGTGCTCATGGCGACCATTTCCGTGACGGGCGAAACGCGAATGCCTTTGCCGGCGATGGCGGCGTCAAGCTTGGCCTGTTGAGCGGCTGTGGGCTGCTGAAACATGCGCGCTCCCAGGTCGCCGGCGAGGATGGAGCGCGCGCGGACGAGGAGGGTTTGCCGAAAGGCCGTGGAGAAGCCACGCACACCGGTGAGTGCGGCGACGCCGATGGCGACGGAGAGGATGACGAACAGAAATTTGCCGCGGCTGTTGCGCAGTTCACGGCCGGCGATGCGCGCGGCGGTTGGCCAGGGGAGCGCCGCCACTTAGGCCGTCACCATGGAGCCTTGCGGGACGTGCGGGAGGTCAGACAGGAGGGCGCCGTCGCGAACGGTGAGGATGCGGGACGCATTGGCCGCGACTGCCGCGTCGTGCGTGACGAGAACCAGAGTTGTGCCCTCGCGCCGGTTGAGGTCGAGGAGCAGGTCCATGACCTGCGCGCCGTTCTTCGAGTCGAGGTTGCCGGTGGGCTCGTCTGCAAGGATGATGGGTGGACGCAGGATGAAGGCTCTGGCCAACGCCACGCGTTGTTGCTCGCCGCCTGAGAGCTGGACGGGATAGTGATCTGCGCGGTCGGCCAGGCTTACGGCTGCAAGCAAGCCGCGTGCACGGTCAAGGCCTTCGGTCTGGGCTGCGGAGCTGTTGAGCTCAAAGGGGAGCAGAACGTTTTCGAGCGCGGTGAGGGTGGGGATGAGTTGATAGCTCTGGAAGACGAAGCCGATAAGCTTGCCGCGCAGGGTGGCGAGTTTGTCTTCTGCGAGATAGCTGATGGATGTGCCCTGCAGGATGACGTCGCCGCTGGTGGGCGAGTCCAACCCGGCCAGCAAACCGAGCAGGGTGCTTTTGCCGCTGCCGGACGATCCCATGATCGCGACGAATTCACCCGGGCATACGTCAAAGCTGATGCCGCGCAAGATTTCTACAGACCGCGTTCCATTGCGGATGGTTTTCGTCAGACTGCTGACACGGATGCTCGGCACAGACAGGGAAGCGGATAGAGTCACACGGTTAGTATCTCGCGAAAAGACACTGCTGATGCGTAGTCTTGCACCAGGGTGGCAGGTTTCAAGGGGAATCGCAGAATGGGCAAGTGGTTTGCAGTAACGGTGTGGACGGTAGTGTTGGTGAGCGGGATGGGATGTAAGCCGGAGCCCACCAACAAGCAGCAGGAGGATTCGAACGGCATGGCAACGACTCTACCCACAGAGCGGGCGGCATCGGCACCGACGAGCGATTTGGAGAAGCAGTCTACGCCGGATGGCCGACGCGTGGTTGTCTGCTTCGGCGACAGCCTTACGGCCGGTTATGGCGTTGATCCGGAGGAGTCTTACCCGAGTCGTTTGCAGGCCGAACTAGACCATAAGGGGTATCACTATCGCGTGGTGAACATGGGGATCAGCGGCGAGACTACCAAGGACGGCCTGGCGCGGGTGGACCGTGTGATTGCGATCAGGCCTGCGGTTGCGGTGGTGGAGTTTGGTGGGAACGATGGCTTGCGTGGGGTACCGATCAGCAGTTCGCGTGCGAACCTGGATGCGATTGTGGCGCGGCTACGTTCTGCTGGGGTGCAGGTGATGCTTGCCGGAATTACGCTGCCGCCGCAGTTCAGCTCGGATTATATTCACCAGTTCAATGACACGTATGTCGTGATTGCGAAGAAGTATGGTGTACCGCTCTATCCGTTTTTGCTGAAAGATGTGTACGGCGTGGCGGGAAGTATTCAGCAGGATGGCATCCACCCAACGGCGCAGGGGTGCCTGCAGGTTGCACGCAATGTTGCTGGCTTTCTGCAGCCGAAACTTACGAAATAAGTGCTGTTACAGCAGATTAAGGTGTGGCTGGATCAGTGTGCCGGCGATGCGTCGGCCGATGCCGGCAAGCTCTCGCTGCGATGCGAAGATGCGGACGAGGGGTGTGGTGGAGAAGTCCGGCAGATTTACTGCCATGCCATTGCGGAGTTTGGTGAGCGCTGCTTCGTCGGCCAGCACCGCCGGCATGTCGGGCAGTATGGTGCGCGGGTGCGGCAAGAGGCTTGCGATGGTGCCTGTGTTTGCGGCATCAATCAGCTGCTCACGTGTGACGGCCTGTGAGAGATCGAAGGGGCCGGCGGCCGTTCGGCGTAGCGACGCCAGGTGCGCTCCACACCCGGCGAGCTGGCCTAGCTCATGTGCCACGGAGCGTACGTAGCCACCGGCGGAGACGCTCATTGTGAAGCTTGCTGTGTCGCCCTCGAGCGCGAGCAGCGTGAAGTCGTGGATGGTGATCCGAACTGGTTTTACGTCGACCGGCTTGCCTTGGCGTGCGAGCTTGTAGGCTGGTACGCCGCCTATCTTCTTGGCAGAAAACGTGGGGGGAACCTGGTCGATGGTGCCGTGAAAGCGAGTCGAAAGTGAACGCAGATCGTCCAGACCAAATGTTAAGTCGCGGGGTTCGCCGGCGGGAGCACCTTCTGCATCGAAGGTGTCGGTTGCGAAACCGAAGCGGATAGTTCCCGTGTAGGTTTTGTTGCTTGCGTTGAAGAACTGTGCCAGCCGTGTCCACTTGCCAAGCAGCAGAGGCAGGACTCCGGTTGCCATGGGATCGAGCGTACCCAGGTGGCCTATCGACCGCTCACCAGTGGCTCTTCGTGCCAGCGAAACAACGTCATGGGAAGTAAGGCCAGTGGGCTTATCCAGGACCAGCAGACCGTTCAATGGAGAAGCAGAAACTTTCATGTGCTTTCTTCGATTAGACCAGAACGATCTCGCACTGGCGATCAGAGGTGCTATCGCAAGTTGGCGTCTCCCTCTACGGGGTCAAATCTGCATCTCACTGCGTCTACGCACGTTAAGGATGTAACGCTGGCATGTGGATTGTTCGACTGGCGCTTCGGCGTCCTTACACTTTTGTGGTCTTTTCGCTGCTGATGCTGCTGCTCGGTATCGGTACGGCTGTTACTGCGCCCAAGGACATTTACCCCTACATCAACATTCCTGTAGTGACCATCGTGTGGAGCTACAGTGGTTTGCCGCCGCAGGATATGGAAGGGCGCATCGTCACGATCTGCGAGCGTGCCCTTTCTACCACCGTGAACGATATAGAGCACACCAGCAGCGAAAGCTACCAGGGTGTCTCTGTTATTCGGGTGTATTTCCAGCCGACAGTGAAGGTAGAACTCGCCGTTTCGCAGATCACCGCCGTCGTTCAGACGATCCTCCGTATTTTGCCACCTGGCACTTACCCGCCCAATATCATCAAGTACGACGCTTCGAGCGTGCCTATCCTTCAACTGGCGTTGTCTGGCCAGGGTCTTACCGAGGAGGACTTGTACGACCTGGGAACGTCCTTTATCCGGCCACGGCTTTCAAACGTAAAAGGCGCGTCTATTCCACTGCCGTACGGCGGCAAGGTGCGCCAGGTCCAGGTCGACACGGATCCCAATCTGCTGTATGCCCACCACCTGTCTGCAACGGATGTTTCTACAGCGTTTAACCAGCAGAATCTGATTCTGCCAGCCGGCGTTGCGCGTATGGGCGACCGCGAATTCATTATCAAGCTGAATAGCTCGCCTGCTGTTGTGGGTGCCTTGAATGATCTGCCGATCCGCGCTGCAAATGGTGCCGTTGTGCAGGTGAAAGATGTCGCTCAGGTGCGGCTTGGGTATGCTCCACAGGTCAATATCGTGCGCCAGGACGGTAAGCGCAGTGCCCTGCTGACGGTGCTGAAGAATGGCGATACCTCTACTCTCGATATCGTGAATAACGTGAAGAAGCTGCTGCCGCAGGCGAAGGCGGGTCTACCCCCAGGCCTGACGATAACGCCGCTTTTTGACCAATCTATTTTTGTGTCGGAATCCATAAGCGAAGTGGTGCGTGAGGCCACTATTGCCGCAGCGCTTACCGGTCTGATGATCCTGCTGTTTCTTGGATCGTGGCGCTCCACATTGATTGTGTGCACGTCGATCCCGCTGTCCATTGCGACCTCGCTGGTGATCCTGTATGCACTCGGCGAGACCATTAATGTGATGACGTTGGGCGGACTCGCGCTAGCCGTCGGCATCCTGGTGGACGACGCGACTGTGGAGATCGAGAATACGCATCGCAACATGGCTGAAGGCAAGCCACTGGTCCGCTCGATCCTTGATAGCGCGCAGCAGGTAGCCTCACCCGCCTTTGTGTCTACGTTGTCTATCTGCCTGGTGTTTCTGCCAGTGTCGCTGCTCACGGGTCCGGCGCGGTTCCTGTTTACGCCGCTTGCCATGGCCGTGGTCTTCGCCATGCTCGCGTCCTATTTTCTATCTCGCACGCTGGTGCCGACGATGATGCATTTTCTGCTCGCCAGCGAGATTGGCCTGTATCAGAGTCCGGAGGCGAGCGAGAAGGAAGCGGAGGAGAACTGGATCTGGCGGTGGCACAGCCGCTTTGACGAATGGTTTGAGCGGCGGCGGTTGCAGTACAAAAGATTCCTGGGCTGGACGCTGGAGAACAAGGGTCTGACAATTGCCTGTTTCGGTCTCTTTGTCGTTCTATCGTTGCCGCTCACCCTCTTTATTGGTCAGGACTTTTTTCCATATGTGGATTCGGGCCAGATGCGGCTGCACGTGTATCCGCCGCAGGGTACACGGCCGGAAGATGCCGAAGTATTGTTTGCGGCGATTGAGGCGGAGATACGGCATGTGATTCCGTCGGAAGAGGTCAAACTGATTCTGGATAATTTCGGCCTGCCAAACGGCGGTATCAATCTTGCTTTTGCCAGCGGTGGGGCCATCTCCGATTCGGACGGCGACATTCTGATTTCACTGGAACCAGGCAAGCGAGACACGCAGCAGTATATGCGCGAGTTACGAGCAGACTTACACACCAAGTTTCCAAACGCTGTCTTCTTCTTCACTCCGGCGAATATCACCAACCAGATCCTGGATTTCGGTCTACCCGCTCCTATCGACTTGCAGGTAAGTGGCCGCGCTAAAGAGAATTTTGCGCTGACGCAGCATATGCTGAAAGAGGTGCAAGCCATACCGGGTATTGCTGATGCACATATCCATCAGCAGATCGCATTGCCGGCGTTAAACGTGAACGTCGACCGCTTGAAGGCGCGGCAGATTGGTCTGACGCAGCAGGACGTGGCGCAAAGCATGTTGATTTCACTGACCGGCACCGGGCAGACCGCGCCCAACGAGTGGTTGAATCCTGTGAACGGTGTGAACTATCAGGTGGTCGTGCAGACACCGCAGTACCGGGTCGATTCGCTGCAATCGCTGGCACGCACGCCGGTAACATCACCCGCCGGCAATGTAAGTCAGTTACTTGGCAATGTCGCGAATTTCGAAAGGGATGAAGTACCCGTCATTATCGATCACTACAATATTCAGCCCGTGTATGACATTTACGCCGATGTAGATCAGCGTGACCTGGGTGGTGTTGCCTCCGCGATACGCAAGATCATGGCCAAGTATGAGAAGAATGTACCGACCGGTACGCAGCTTGCGCTGCGTGGCGAGGTGCAAACGATGACGGATTCGTTCGAGAGGCTTGGTCTTGGGATCGTCTTTGCAATTCTTCTGGTGTACCTGCTGATGGCTGTGAACTTTCAGAGCTGGCTCGATCCGCTGATTATTCTTATGTCGCTGCCGATCGCTTTTTCAGGCATTTTGTGGATGTTGTATCTGACGGGGACGACCTTTAACGTGCCGTCACTGATGGGTGCGATTATGACGATCGGTGTGGCGACGGCCAATTCAATTTTGATGGTGGTGTTTGCGAATGATGAGCGTGCGCTTGGGAAGAATTCGTTGGATGCAGCGGAGAATGCCGGCTTTACCCGGCTGCGTCCTGTGGTTATGACGGCGCTTGCCATGATTATTGGCATGTTGCCAATGGCGCTGGCGTTGGGTGAAGGTGGGGAACAGAATGCGCCACTGGGCCGTGCCGTCATCGGGGGACTGCTTTTTGCGACGCTGGGCACGCTTATTGTGGTCCCGATTATGTATGCGTGGCTGCGTACAGAGCCGCCAAAGGATTACGCGAAGGAGATCGACGACGTTTACGCGGAAGAGCAGGCTGTGCAAAAGAATGGTGACTCACAGCCGCAACGGGCCCAGGCATGAGCGACGACCTGCGGGAGCGTATCTATCCGGAAGACCAGCGCCTGCGTGCGATTGAGGACAACCCGGATCGGCAGATGACGCGGGGCGAGTGGGAGCGCGAGGAGAGTGCGGCACGGCAAGCAGCGCGCAAGCGGCATGAAAGCGTCGCGCACGACCGCCAGGTACAGCAGGACTTCGATAAGAAGAAGAAGCAGCAACACCGGCCGTGGGGAAAGATTCTGCTGTGGATTGGTATAGCTGTTGTCTTGTTGCTGCTCATCTTCCTGCTTGGGTATCTGCCACGTCATAGCCGAAACAAGAAGATCGAAGCAGCGGCGGCGGACCGTGACCGTGAGCACCCACAGGTCGATGTCATCCGGGTAGCACAGACCCACGCTCCGGGTGAACTTACCGTGCCCGGTACGACCTCGGCGCTGACAGAGGCATACCTGTATGCGCGTGCCAACGGCTACATCCGCAAGCGGTACGTCGACATTGGTGATCACGTGGTGAAAGGCCAGCTGATGGCGATTCTGGACGCGCCTGATCTGGACCAGCAGGTGGACCAGGCGCGTCAGCAATTGCGCCAGGCTGAGGCCCAGGTTGCCCAGCAGAAGGCACAGCTGGACCTTACGCGAGTGACATGGGAACGATGGCGTACGCTGGTCGCGAAGGGCGTGTTCAGCCGGCAGGATGGAGACCAGCGCGAGACGGATTATCGTGCGCAGCAGGCCATTGTTGCTTCTGCCGAGCGGAATGTGGAGAGCTACAGAGCGAATCTGCGACGGGCGATTGCCTTGCAAAGCTATGAGCGCATAACGGCGCCGTTCACCGGGATTGTGACGCAGCGGAATGCAGATGTGGGAGCACTTGTTGGCGCATCCGGGTCTGCGATGTCAGCGCCAAACCCGACCTCTCAAACGCCTGCCGGGGGCGCGAGTGCACCGGCGAGCGCGAACACCAACGGCACAAGCGGAATGGCTAACACCACCTCCATGGCAAGCCAGGGCACGTCGCAGGGTGGGCCTATCTTTGCTGTCGCCCAGATTGAGACGCTGCGAATCCTCGTCGCGGTGCCGGAGGGATACTCAACCAGCGTTCACCCCGGTATGGCCGCAAAGGTGTATCTGCAAGAGCGTCCGAACGTGCCGTTTAACGGTTCAGTGGCGCGGCTTGCCAATTCACTGGACCAGAACACTCGCACCATGTTGACCGAGGTCGATGTCGACAACCGTGACCATGCGCTCTATCCCGGTATGTACGCGGTTGTGTCGTTCCAGCAATTGCGCGGTGACAGCCCGCTTACGGTGCCCGGAGATGCGGTGATCGTTCGCAACGACCAAACGTCGGTGGCAACGATTGTGAATGGCAACAAGGTTCAGCTGCGGCCTGTGCAGATTGGCCGTGATTACGGGCCTTCCGTTGAGATTGTGAGTGGCCTGCGGCCCGGCGACACCGTTGTGACCACGGTGACTGATGGTGTGCGGGAGGGTGCAACTGTTCAGCCGCGGGAGAGTAACACGGCCAGCGCACAGGCGACCGGCAACACTGCCCAGCCGCAGACGACGAAGGAGCCGGATGATGGGCCGAATCAGTATGGCGATCAATCCATCGTGAACCAGAGCTCGGAGGGTACGAACAACCAGGGCAAGAAGGGTCAGGCCAACGGGACTGCCCACCAGGGTGCCAAGGCAAAGGGTTTTGGCCCGCAGCTGAAGCAGAAGGGAAGCGGCAATTGAGGTGGAACGCACATCGCGCAACGGCGTTGACTTTGCTGGCTGGTGGTAGCTGTGCAACTGCCCAGCAGCAGGCACCGCCGGTTCCGCCGCCCTACACGGCGCCTGTGCCGTCGGGTCCGGTGCAGGATACGAATGGACCGCAGCAGCCGCCACCGTACACCGCACCCCAGCCTGCGACTCCGGCAGTATCGCAAAGTCCTGGTCAACAAGAGGTACCTGAGCAGCAGCGTCCGCGTGTGTCCCCGGTTGGTTCGCCGGATGGGCCGCTGCCCCGACCCGATGCTTCCTCTGTGAATCTGCGGGCTCTGCGGCCGCTTGCTCCCCAAACTGCTGCGCCGATCGGCACTGACCCGCAGACAGAGGCTGCCGCCACGTCATCAGCTACGCCTGCGCGCCTAGGGTACGGGAGTGTGCAGACCAGCCCTTTTCGGCTCATCGCACCGTACAGGCCCGCCCATGTGCCCGCGCTTGCTGGCGGCAACTCCAGCAGGATTGGATCGCTGATACGCGACGGCAAGCTATACCTTTCCCTGCGCGATGCGGTCGAGTTGGCGGTGGAGAACAATCTCGACGTGGAGGTAAGCCGGTATGACCTGCTGCTTGCGGACACCGATCTTCTTCGTGCAAGTGGGGGCGGGAACCTTCGCGGTGTGGACACCACGATTGTTCAAACCGCGCCCGGCGTTGGATCCATTACAAGCCCTTTGCTGAATACGGCGACGACCGGTACGGCTTCGCCGGTGACGGTCCAGGTGACGGACCTGTCGCAGGTGACTCAAACCGGCAACACGACCCAGCAGAGCCTTACTCAGAATGGGACCAATACCTACGCTGCCGGGCCGGCGATCCCGCTGTTCGATCCGCAGATGACCGCTGAGGCCGGGTATCTGCACCGATCTGACCAGACTTCGTTAATTGCAGACACGACAACTACCGGCACGACGACCACTGGTACGACGGGAACGGCTGGTGCCAGCCCTCCTGTGGCTTTCATCAGTACCGGAGTGGACTACCAGCAGGGTTTTTCGTTTGGTGGGCAGCTGGAGGCGTTTGTCAGCAATGCGCCGCAGGTGTTGTACGCCGACAGCTCGCAATACAACCCCTTCCATGCGCCGAGTACTTCAGCGACCTTTACCCAGCCGCTGCTCCGAGGCCGTGGTCGCAGCGTCAACCTGCGCTTTGTCCGCATAGCGAAGCTGGATGCGCGGGTGTCACGGCTGATTTTCGAGCAGCAGCTGCTTGAAACCGTTTACGGCATTTCCCGGTTGTATTACGACCTTGTTTCGCTTGGCGAGAATATCGGAGTGAAGGAAGAGGCCCTTGCCGCCGCCCAGCGGCTGTACGACGACGACCACGCGCAGGTGGAGGAGGGAACGCTTGCGCCGATTGAACTCACCCGCGTGCAGGCTCTGCTGTCTGCGAGCCGGCTCGACCTGATCCAGGCGCGCAGCGAATATCGGCAGCAGGAGGTGATCCTGCGGGAGCAGGTGCTCCGGTCGTTGACTGACCCGGCAGCGCGGTTTGCGTCCATTGTTCCCACCGATCACATTGACGTTCCGCAGACGGCACCCGCGCTTGACGTTGCTGCGTTGACTGCAGATGCGCTGAACACCCGCCCTGACCTGGCCCAGGCGGCGCTTCAGGTGCAGGCGAACGAGATCTCAGCAAAAGCCACGGCCAATGCGGTCAAGCCTTTGCTGAACGTGTATGCGAATGTGCAGACACGCGGCACGTCTCTGGTTCCGTACCAGACACTTGGCTCCACCGGCACCGGCCAGTTGCAGGTTCCTGCCGCGCTGACCCAGGGCGGACTGCGGTTGTCGACGATTTACCAGGGTGGCATCCAGCTGAACCTGCCACTGCGGAACCGCATTGCCCAGGCGGATGCGGCGCGCGATGCGGTGCAGCTTCGCCAATCGCAGGGCCGCACGGCGAAGCTGGAGAACGACGTTCGTCAGCAGGTAGAAAACGCGTCGATCGCGCTGGAGAGTGCGCACCAGGCCTATGGTGCCGCGGTGGAGAGCCGCAATTACCAGCAGCAGTTGCTGCAGGCGGAGATCGACAAGTTCTCCGTTGGTGCAAGCACCAATTTTCTGATCGTGCAGGATGAGGCGTACCTGGCCCAGGCGCGGTCGACCGAGGTTGCGGCGCGCTCGGACTATATGAAGGCGCAGCTTTCGCTAGATCGGGCCCTGGGAGACCTGCTACGCAAGAACGGGATTGCGCTGGATGACGCCATTGAAGGCCGCCTACCGGCGGGAGGTGCCCTGCCCTTGCAGCCGATGGCACCCCAGCGCTGAGAACTGGACCCCGCCACTTTGTGCCGGTACATACGCTTGAGCCCAGAATCTTCAACCGACTTCTTCTGTCATCAACGCCCTGGTGCAATTCGCGTTGCGGCTGTCACGCGGGAACGCTATGCTGAATCGCATCACAGAACTCTGTCCGGGCTATGCGTCCGGGCTTATAAGAAGCTAGCTGCATTGCGCGCGTGTACACGCCGGACGATGTAAGGGGAGTAGGAAAACGCATGCAGTTGCAGGATCAGATCGGAACAGACGCTGTGGCAGTCGGTTGTGCCCCTGAATCGGATAGCCTTTTTGAGCGCTGCGGCTGGTTCTATGCGTTGTGCCGCGAACACCTCTTCCATGATCACTCCGAAGAGATTGGCAAGTCGTTGTGGGACGGGAATGATCCGTCACCCGGAACGCACATGATCGAATTGGGGTGTGGTCCGGGCTTCTACGCCTGTCGATTTGCAGAGAAGCACCCTGGTATGCGCACCACCGGCATTGACCTGAGCAGAAATCTGCTCACCCGTGCGCGCACCCGTGCCGCGCAGATGCGACTTACCAATGCGAGCTTTCACCTGGCCGATGTGCATGCATTGCCGGCGTCTGTGGGCGAGGTGGATGTCATCGTGATTTCGAGACTGTTTTTGGTGGTGCCGAATCGCGATGCCGTGATGCAGGAGGTTTTCCGCGTGCTGCGGCCGGGCGGTCGGTGCTTTATCGCGGAGCCTGTGTCCAGCGCGCGCACGCAGTTTCCGCTCTCGGCCATGTGGCTCATCGCCAAGCTCACGTCTTTCGCCAAAGTGCCGTACGTGGAGCCGCATCGCGTGACGACCATGAGCGAGGTCGAGTTCCATGATCTTATCTACTCGCAGCCCTGGGCAAAGGTGGATCTGCAGCACTCTGGCCGGTACCAGCATGCCGTGTGCACCAAGCCGTTCGCTGCCGAGAAGGAGCTGCCAGCAGAGGCGCGATCAACAGAGCGGCATGGGGAGCGAGTCGTTGCCTGAAGTACCAGTTGCCGGACCATCCGCATATTCTGTCCTGAACCCTGCCGTTCGCAATCCCGCACTTTCCGGGGTCTGCGCGCTTGCCGTGATGGCGAAGGCACCCCGCGCAGGCAAAGTAAAAACGCGGCTTTCGCCGCCACTTCTGCTGGAGCAGACTGCTGCCCTAAATATATGTTTTTTGCGGGATACAACGGCGAACATTCAGACAGTTACCGGCGGGGCCGGCGTTATTTGCTATACGCCGGTGGGGGATGAAGTCGCTTTTGACGGCCTACTGCCGCAGGGTTTTTCGCTGATTGCGCAGCGTGGCGACGGGTTTGGCGAGCGGCTGCACCTGGCTGCAACGGATATTCTTGCCTGCGGGTTCGGCGCGGTCTGCCTGATCGATTCGGACTCGCCGACACTGCCGCACGGGGCCCTGCACCAGGCGGTGGAAGAGTTGAGCAAGCCCGGAGATCGCGTTGTGCTGGGAGGCTCGGACGACGGCGGCTACTACCTGATCGGATTGAAAGAGCCGCATCCCGAACCGTTCGAGCGCATTACCTGGAGCACGTCGACCGTGTTTGCGGAGACAGTGGAGCGCACACGCGAGGCTGGACTGCTGCTTGTGGAACTGCCGCTTTGGTACGACGTAGATGACGGTGCCACACTGCGTGTTCTGGCTGCGGAACTGCTCGACAACAAGCCGCCGAGCTTTGCGACTGTGCATGGCTACAACGCCGCGGAGACCCGTGCGTTTTTGCAGAACCTGGCAAAGGACGGCAACGCGCCGTGGGCAGATCCAGCGTGATCGCGCGGCTGCGGGCGGGCTCGCCCCTGCTTACCAACGTTGTGCTCTGCTGGCTTGGTGCGATGTTGCTCGGCTTGTCGCGCCATCTCGCTGTGGAGTTTGACCACTTCGTTTACGGCTATTCCGAGACGTCGATGGTTGCCATGGCCGCCGCGCTTGGCGCTGCATGGATTGTGTACGCTCAGCCGGTGGACCGGTACACCCTCTGGATCATCGCGGTGTTCGCCGTGCTTTGCCGGTTAAGTCTGTTGACGCCGGAACCAAACCTGTCGTCGGACATTTACCGATATGTGTGGGATGGCATGGTGCAGCATCATGGGATCAATCCGTACCAGTATGTTCCCGGGAATGAGCACCTGAAGGCGTTTCGAGACGACGACATCTTTCCGAACATCAACCGGCGTGATTATGCGCCGACTATTTATCCCCCTGGTGCGCAGATCTTCTTCTTCGGCGTTACGTGGGTGAGTGCGACGTTGACGATGATGAAGCTGGCGATGATGGCGATGGAGGCCGTCACGGTTTGTGCACTCATGCGGCTGTTGCAGGCGCTTGGCCGCCGGCGCGAAGAGGTGATCCTGTACGCGTGGAGCCCGCTGTGCATCTGGGAGTTTGGCTCCAGCGGTCACCTGGACGCGGCGGTAATCGCGATGGTCGTGCTGGCGCTGCTTTTCCGCTGGCGTAACTGGCCGGTGCTAACCGGGCTCGCGCTGGGCGCGGCCATTATGTTTAAGTTTTATCCGCTGGTGCTGCTGCCTGCGCTGTGGCGGCGCTGGGACTGGAAGATGCCTGCTGCCGTGGCGGCTGTGATCGCCGGCGGGTATGCCGTTTACGCCGGCGTGGGGATGAAGGTGTTCGGTTTTGCGGGCGGCTACGTGGCGGAAGAGGGCATGAACTCGGGCTCGCGGTACTTTCTGTTTGACCTTGCGCACCGTGCACCGGGCCTGCATAACCTGCCGATTGGCGCATATTTCGTTTTCAGCGTTTTGTGCTTTGCCCCGCTGCTGTGGTGGTGCTGGCGTACTTCTGCACTGGCGACGGGAACAACGGTGGCCGAACGTGCGCAGTTCCTGAAGCCCGCTGCGGCGCTTGCGTTTGCCATGATGCTGCTGTTCTCGCCGCACTATCCCTGGTACGTGGCGTGGCTGCTGCCATTTGTGGTGTTGCTGCCCAACCTGCCGATGCTGGTATACAGCTACAGCGTGTGGTGGTGGTTAACAACGGAGTATTCGATGCCTGGGCCCGGCCTGTTTTACGCGAACAAATGGGTTTATGGTGCGACTGCGGTTGCTGCAATGGCGGCGTTTCTGTGGCAGAGGCGCGGGCGGGCCATGCTGCTGAGGAGTGCGTGACCGTGCCTGTTTCGGTAATCATTCCCGCGTTGAATGAAGCGGAGTCCATTGGTTTTGTCGTGAGTGGAATGCCGTGGCAGCACATTGCGGAGTGCATCGTCGTGGACAATGGTTCCACCGACGAGACTGCCGCGATCGCCGTGGCGGGTGGAGCGCGCGTGGTTCGCGCAGACAGGGGCTACGGTTCGGCGTGTATGGCCGGTGTGGCCGCCGCTCTTCCAACTTCTGACATTCTGGTTTTTATGGACGGGGATGGGAGTGACATCTCGTCCAACTTGAGCCTGCTCATCGCACCCATCCAGCGGAATGAGCAGGACTTTGTCATGGGCAGTCGACTTTCCAGCACTCGCCGCGATGCGGGATCCATGCTTGCGTCGCAGGTGTTTGCCGGTCGCATGGTGGGCGCCGTGGTTCGCGCAGTGCACGGCTTTCGGTACACGGATATGGGGCCCTTCCGCGCGATTCGCCGCTCGTCACTGGATGCATTGGGCATGCAGGAGCGCACCTATGGTTGGAGCCTGGAGATGCAGATCAAGGCAATTCAGCACGGCCTGCGCATCCTCGAAGTTCCCGTCGGCTACCGTGCCCGGCACGGCGGCGTATCCAAGGTGGCCGGAGACTTTCGTGCGTCGCTGAAGGCTGGTACGCGCATTCTTGAGGTGCTGGCCCGTGTTTCCCTTCAGGGTCGGCGCCTGTAGAACGAAACGCGAAGCGCGATGGCAACTTTGCACGGCGAGGTGTGTCACAACAAGGGCGAGCGGTGTCGTTGCCCGTCTCACGTTGAGGGTTACGGATGGGTAAGCAGGGTGTGCAGCAAAGGTTGACCGGCCTGGCATTTGCCGCCGTCGTCACAGCAGGAACGATGTCCACGGCAGCTTTTGCGCAGAAGACTGCGATCAGCGATGCGCAGGTAGAGGCGAACGTGATCAAAGCGCTAGCGGCGGACGCTTCGCTTGCAAGCCAGCCGATCCAGAGCTCCACCGCATTTGGCGTGGTCACGCTGACAGGTGCGGTGCAGAACAATGCCGCACGCGACCGAGCGGAACAGATTGCCTCGCGTACGGAAGGCGTGAAGAAGGTCGTCGATCAGCTTTCAGTCGGTGCCGGTGCCGTGCAGTCGGCGTCCGCACCCGCACCGCAGCAGGGCGGTGATCAGCCGGTTGCACGAAGTCAGCCTGATTATGACCCTGCGTCGGTGAATGTGCTGCCGGAAGGTGGTGCCGACGGCATGAACAGGAATCAGCAGCCCATGGCACAGACAAATCAGCAAGCGTACCCGCTTCCGGGGCAGGGCGACGGAGCTGTAGGCAACCAGCCCAGCGGCTACCAACAGCAGCAAGGCAGCTATAACAATCAGCAGGGTCAGTACTCGCAACAGAATGCCAACAACCAGCAGGGGCAGTACTCACAGCAGGGCGGGTACAACACTCAGCAGAATCCCCAGCAAGGCGGGTCTGACCAGCAGGGCCAATATCCGCAGCAGCAAGGCGGCTATAACCAGCAGGGTCAGTATGCGCAAGGTGGTGCCCAGCCGGCGCCACGTATGTATCGGCGGGACTGGGAGCGTCAGCAGGCGTTGAATAACGGCAGTGCGCGGGGGCAGTACCAAGGCCAGTATCAGGGGCAGTACCAAGGCCAGTTTCAGGGGCAGCCTGGTGGGCAGCCCGTTATAGTTCCCGCTGGGGTGGTTCTGCCTGTTCGCATTACGCGTTGGGTGGACAGCCAAGATGCCCAGCCGGGGTCGCAGTTCACGGCCCTTGTCAATACCGACATCCTTGCCGGTGGTGCCATTGCTATTCCACGTGGCGCGGAAGTGCAGGGGACTGTCGTCGAGGCAAAAGGTGCCGGTGTTCTGAAAGGCCGCGGCGAGCTTGTGCTGCAGCTGAATACGCTGACGTTGGGAGGCCGTCAAATACCGCTGGTCAGTGACACGTTCGATGTTAAGGGCCACGACAAGACTGCGCGATCTGTGAACTCGACCATTATTGGCGGAGCCGTTGGAGCGCTGTTCGGCGCTGCCGTCGGTGGTGGTACAGGCGCGGCGATTGGTGCCGGTGTGGGCGGAGCGGCGGGTCTGGGAACCTCGGCTGCATCGCGTTCAGGCAACGTCGACATACCTGCCGAGGCGCTGCTGCAGTTCCGTCTGAGTGCGCCGTTACCCGTAGTGACGGTGTCAGAGGCCGAGATGCAGCGTTTGGGTAATTTTGCGGGCTCTCAGGGTGCACGTCGTCCGGCACCCGCGTATGGCTATGGCTATCCGGCACCGCCTTCGCCCTATTCCTACGGTCGCCCGTACTAGAGCTACCAGCGAGCAGGTGCACTTCGTTTGACGTGACCAATCGCCCCCGTTGTCAGGGGGCAAATTGCCTGCAGGACTGTTGCCGAACGTGCATCCAATGGGTCGATGACCACGCAGACCACGCAGACCTCGCACCATGCTTCCCATGCACACCGCTCTGAACCAGAGCTTCTCGACGTTCATGTTGACCCCAGGGATTCCGCCAAGGCCGCGGGCCTGCGTTATGTGACCGATGCAAAGCCGGGCATCACCCGTGAAAAGACGGGCGACACCGTTCGATTTCGTAAGCCGGACGGCTCCCTTGTGAAGGATGAAGACACGCTCGGGCGTATCAAAGCGCTGGTGATTCCGCCGGCGTGGTCGAAGGTCTGGATTTCAACACATAGCAATGGCCACCTGCAGGCAACCGGTCGGGATGCTCGCGGCCGCAAGCAGAGTCGTTATCACCCGAAGTGGCGCGAAGTTCGCGATGAAAATAAATACGAGCGCATGACCCACTTTGCCGATGCACTTCCCTTGATCCGCGAGCGCATCAAGCAGGACCTGGCGCTGCATGGTCTACCCCGGCCAAAGGTGCTGGCCACGATTATTTCGCTGATGGAGACCACGCACATTCGGGTTGGCAACCAAGAATACGCCAAGGAGAACCACAGCTACGGCCTGACCACGATGGAGCACGAGCATGTTGCGGTGCATGGCTCAGAGATCAAGTTCCACTTTCAGGGGAAAAGCCGTGTGGAGCACACAATCTCGCTGCACGACAAGAAGCTTGCGCGCATCATTCGCCAGTGTGAGGAACTGCCTGGCCACGAGCTGTTCCAGTTTCTGGACCATGATGGCAACCATCACGTGATCGATTCGCAAGATGTGAATGACTACCTGCGCGAGATCACCGGCCAGCACTTTACGGCCAAAGATTTTCGCACCTGGGCCGGCACCGTTCTTGCGGCGCAACTGCTGCAGGGCTTCGATGCGTTTACCTCTGCCACCCAGGCGAAGAAGAACATCGTCGCTGCCATTAAGGAGGTTGCTTCGCAGCTTGGCAATACGCCTTCCGTGTGCCGTAAATGCTATGTGCATCCGGCGGTTCTTGAGGCGTACATGGGCGGCATGTCGACCCGTGAGGCCAAGCATGAAATCGACAAGGAAATCGCCAAGCACGAGCATGCACTGCATGACGAGGAGCGATCTTTGATGAACCTGCTGCAGCAGCGGCTGATCCTTGAGGCTGCCAGCTAAAGTCGAGGTCCGCCCGAAAACCTCGGCTCAGTACACACGTTAGAACTTATGGAACATAAAGAATGCACCGGCGCTCAGGCAACCGAATGAGACGAAGTGATTCCAATGCAGACGTTCGCCGAAGTAGAAGACGCTGAACACACCGAACACTGTCAACGTAATTACTTCCTGCATGACCTTGAGCTGATCCGGTGAGAACGTTCGGCTGCCGATGCGGTTAGCCGGGACCTGCAAGCAGTACTCAAAGAAGGCAATCGACCAACTGACCAGGATCACCTTCCACAGCGGGACGTCTCTGTATTTGAGGTGCCCATACCATGCGAACGTCATAAAGATGTTCGATCCAATCAGCAATAACACTGTCCACATGCGTCGTTTGATGCTGCATCTCGGGTACGGTCAGGTGCGCCTCATTCTTTGCGTGTCCTCTATACTTAGTGCAGCGTCACGCGACGGAGTGGAGGCCCCCTGGGCGGCTTCGTCTGCACCGGTGTAACTCTTCACCGGACGCACCTATCTTCGAAGGGCACAAGTCCAACCACCACTCATGATTCGTTTCCTGCAAAGTGAAAACCCATTTACCAAGGCTATTATTGCGACCGGCATCGGCGTCGCAATCCTGGCTATGGTCGTCTCGTTCGTTCCCGGCATCTACGACGGTTTAGCGGGTACACCCCAAGGTGTGTACGCCGTTGTTCACCAGCGCACGCTGTGGGGAAAGGTGTTTGGCGAGAACACGTCCATCCAATCCACCGAGGTGAATGGCCTGGCCAGTAGTCTGGCTCAGCGCCAGGGCTACCCGGCGCAGCTGGCGCAGTTTATGGCACCGCAGGCGCAGCAGATATTGTTGGCAGGCGCGATTGAGGAGCAGGAGGCGCAGCGACTTGGGTTAACTGCTACCGACGCCGACGTGAAGTACGAACTGCAGCATGGCCAGCTTGGGCAGTTGTTTTTTCCGGGCGGCCAGTTTATCGGGCGGGACAAGTACCTGGACTTTGTGCAGAAGCAGATTGGCTATGACACGATCGAGCAGTTTGAGAATAAAATGCGCGATCAGCTGACGCAGCGCCGGCTGGTCGAGTTCGTGACCGCCGATGCCAATGTCGGCGACAATGCCGTCCGCGAGCAGCTTCGTCAGCAGGGAATCAAGGTGAAGTTCGACTATGCCGTGATCAGCTCGGCGGATGTCAGCAACGCGATCAATCCTATCGACAGCGACCTGCAGGCCTACTTCAACAGGAACAAGGCGAAGTACGCCACTGCCGTCGCGGAAACCCGCAAGATTGAATACGTGACGCTTGACGCAGCCAGCCTGCCCGGGGGTAAGCCGCAGGTGTCGGATGCCGATCTGCAGGCGTACTACAACGCTCATAAGGCCGACTATCACGTCGATCAGCAGGTCAAAATTCGCCACATCCTGATCAAGAGTGCACAGGGTGCCGATGCAAAAACCGACGTCGCAGCCAAGGCGAAGGCCCAGGCTTTGCACGACCAGATCGTGAAGGGCAGTGATTTTGCGGCGCTGGCCAAAGCAAACTCTGACGATCCCGGCTCAAAGGATTCCGGTGGTGAGCTTGGCTACGTGAAGGCAAACGGCCAGATGGTTAAGCCGTTCCAGGATGCCGCGATGGGTCTGAAAGCGGGCGAGACGTCCGACCTTGTTCGCACGAATTTTGGCTGGCATATTCTGCAGGCCGAGGCCCGCGACGAGGCCCACGACAAGCCACTTGCGGAGGTTGCGCCGGAGATCCGTCCGATCCTGGAGCAGCAGAAGTCGGCTGCAGCGCTCACCGGCTTTGCCCAATCGTTGACTGCCGAAGCAGGCAAGGCCGGACTAACGCAGGCCGCAGCCGCACACAACCTGCACGTTGTTACGACGGATAGCATTACGTCAGCTGGACCGATTGCCGGTCTGCCGGAGGGTGCACAGGTTCTGCAGGCTGCCTTCGCCCAGAAGCAGGGCGCGGCACCTGCCATGGCACAGGCTGGAGCGGGGCAGGATTTAATCTTTCAGGCCATAGACGTGGTACCCGCTCATGCGCCGGCGTTTGCCGATTGGAAGTCTCACGTGCTGGAGGACTATCGCGCCGAGCAGGCTCCGCAACTGCTGCAAGGACGCCTGACCAAATTGGCCGAGCTTGCAAAGCAGACGGGTAACCTTCGCACCGCTGCCAGCCAGCTGAACATTCCCATCCTGACCTCTGACCTTGTCGGTCGCGACGCCAACGTGCCGCAGGTTGGTGTCATGTCCGGTCCCGCGTCGGCTGTCTTCGATCTGCCGAAGAGTGGCATTACCGGCGGCCTCAACAGCGGCCAATCCGGTGCCGTTCTGCAGGTGCTCGACAAACAGGAACCTGGTCCAGAGGAGATCGCCAAGGGTTTTGCCGCGCTCCGTGACCAGCTCGTCGAGAAGAAGAAGGCCGAGCTCTTCGGCGTGTATATGGGCAATTTGCTCGATCAGTACAAGCAGAAGGGCATCATCCGTGTGTATGAAAAGCCCAAGACGCCGGGCCTGCCAGTCGGTCTGTAAACCGGACAGCTTGATTGCTGCAAGGGCCGGGGATGCTCCCGGCCCTTGTCTTTGCTATCGGATGAAGTATCCCGAGACATGCCAGGTTCCGTCGTCGGACTGTGAGGCGACTACGGTTTCGACACCGTCTGACTTGTGTGCAAAGTTCGTCGTGTACCGCGACACGACGTAGTGGCCGTCGGGCGCTCCTGGCAGATGCTCCGTCGCCTGCGAGTCCTTGAGCGTGCGTCTTTCCACTATGCCGAGCGGATCACGCGCACCTGCCATCGCCTTCGCGAACTGCGGCTCTGTCAATGCGTTTTGCATCACTGGCGCCGATGTTTTCCATGCACCGTCATACTGCGCCGCATCCATCAGCGCCAGCCAATGCTCATCCGCTACGGTTGCTGCGCTTTGCCCGACGGCAGCCTGGCTCAGCGTGCACACAGGCAGCAGTGCAAGAACGGTTAATAGTACAAGGGCGGCGGTACTCTTCATGGCAGCTCCTTTACAGGCGATCAGCTTACGCACTGCGCTGCTGCGGTTCAAGTCTTTCCACATGGCTGCGGGTTGCGTCGGGCTGTCTTTCAGCGTCTCACTCACCACATATGATCTCCGAACGTCTCTCTGGTGTCCTGCTTCATGTAACCTCGTTGCCGTCGTACGGCGGCGTTGGTGACTTTGGTCCGGCGGCCTACAGCATGGTTGACTGGCTGGTTGCCGCCGAGCAGCGTATCTGGCAGGTGCTGCCGCTGAATCCAACCGGCTATGGCAACTCGCCGTACTCTGCTATTTCCGCATTCGCGGGCAGCCCTCTGCTGCTCTCGCTGGAGTTTCTTGTACGCGATGGCTGGCTGCGGGGAGACGAGATTGGTGGTTTGGCGGGCGGGGAAGGCAGTGTTGACTTTGGCCGTGTTACTGCGGAGAAGCTGCCACTGATTGAGCGTGCCGCCGCGAATTTTCTTATAGGTGCAGGTGGCGAGTTGCGTGAGCGATATAAAAGCTTCGTGGCCAAGGAAAGCTGCTGGCTGGTCGACTACACGCGCTACTCCGTGCTGCGCAAGCAGAACGGCTACAAGCACTGGACAGACTGGCCTGCGGCCCTTGCCAACCATGATGCTGAGGCACTGAGCACCTGGAACGAGCAGCATGCCGAGAGTCTTGCTGTCGAGTCCGCCATTCAGTTCCTGTTTCAGCAGCAGTGGACGGAGCTTCGTACTTATTGCACACGTAAAGACGTTCGCGTGATGGGCGACATGGCAATCTTCGTTTCGTATGACTCGGCAGATGTCTGGGCCAACCGCGACCTGTTCGAGCTCGACGAGCACGGGCAGCCCACCGCCGTCAGCGGCGTTCCGCCAGACTATTTTTCCGTGACAGGCCAGCGCTGGGGTAACCCGCTGTATCGCTGGCGCTTTATGGAGCAGCACGGCTTTGACTGGTGGGTGATGCGCGTCAAGCGCCAACTTGACCTTTATGACCTTCTCCGTCTTGATCACTTCCGAGGTTTTGAGGCATATTGGCGCATCGATGCGAAGGAGGAGACCGCGATCAATGGTGAGTGGATTGAGGCTCCCGGTCATGCCTTATTTGATCGGCTGAAGTCCGCGCTCGGTGGCTCGCTGCCCTTTATTGCTGAGGACCTGGGCGTGATCACGGACAAGGTGGAGAAACTCCGCACAGATTTTGACATGCCGGGCATGCGGGTGCTGCAGTTCGGTTTTGCGGGCCGCGGTGCGCACCTGCATCTGCCGCACAAGTACGTGCCCAATATGGTTGTGTACACCGGCACCCACGACAACAACACAACCCTGGGCTGGTGGCATGATGCACCCGAGCTCGACCGTAACAATCTGCTGACCTATCTTGGGCCTCTGGCGCACGACAATGACGTGGTGTGGGCGATGATCCGCGCCGCTGAGCGCTCCGTCGCCGCGATTTGTCTCATTCCCATTCAGGACCTGCTGCACCTTGGTTCTGAGGGCCGCATGAATACGCCCTCAGTGCCTGAGGACAACTGGACGTGGCGGTATGGCCCAGATGCGCTGCACCCTGACATTGCCCTACAGCTTCGCCATGTCACGGAGCAGTGCGACCGCGACGCCTACGTGCCGGAGCCGATTGAGGAGGCACTTGTGCCGCCTGCGCCTCAGGCGCTTGAGAGTCAGCATGTTGAAGCGAATGCGCCGGTCGTCAACGCATAAGTCAATCCGCTACACTTGCAGACAGGAGTCCTTGAAAACGATGCCGCTATCCGGTGAAGCAATCCGTACCATGAACTACGTTGACGACATCTCGGTGACCCTTCGCCGCATCCTGGCCACCCTTCCCGAGCTCACGCCAGATGAGCGCGACCGTGTCGCAGAGCACATTCGCCAGTCCGACCCCAACTATAGCTCCGTGCTGTTGGCACTGGAAAAGACCGTCGAAACCGCAGTTTAGCCCAGCTCCAGCTGCGTTAACGTCACGAACACTGGTCACCGGCGATAGGAACTAGTGCAAGAGCAATCTATAAACAGCCCGCTCGTCCTTGCCCTGATCGGTGCTGGGCGCGCGGGTCGTTTTTTAGCGGAGGCCGCTATCCGTGCTGGCCACATGGTCATTCTGGAAGACGTATTACCTTCAAATCTGCGTACGGCTTTGGACGAGATCGAGACGGCGGGTTACGCCGGCAGACTTCGCCTGGCCGTAACGGTGGAAGATGCTGTGCGCGACGCAAACCTGGCTATCGACTTTGTTCCGGACGAGCTTGAATCGAAGCTCGAGATTCTGAGCATGATCGATCGTATGGCACCGCCCAAGACGATCATTTGCACCCCGACTCACGCTTTGAGTCTTAATGATCTGGCCTCGTGCACGTACCGCGCGGATCGTTGTGTTGCGGTCGACCTTGACGGGGACGACATGCTTACCGCGGTCAGGCTTGTCGCCGGCCTGCAGACTTCCCTCGAGACGATGAGAGTTGCGGGAGCGTTCTGGCACTCCGTGTCGAAGAATGTCACGTTTCGCACCGATGCGATGGCCCGCCCTTAGTCGCAGGGCTGGGCTTATGGTCCACACAGGATGGGTTCGCGGCGTAGGGCCACGAAGCCTTATCCGCTGCAGGCCCTAGGTGGCCTGCAGGTACAGTGTGTAGAGCCGGTCTCCGACTTCACTGAACGGTACCAGGCGTCGAGTTCCGGCAGGCGTGTCGATCGACCATTCCGCTGTTCCACTGCGCTGCGCCTTTAACAACGCCTCACGCGACACTGCAAGCGGACCTGTTTCTGCTGCCTGACGCAGGGCGAAGAGAACCAGCGGGCCATAGAGCAGCGCCACCGCTTCAGGATGTGGCGAGCCCCCATTTGCCGGCAAGGCTTCCAGCCGCAGTGGCATCGCTAGGGATAACGTGACTGTATCTCCGGTGTGCCACACCCGACGCACGTCGCAGAACCCCTTGTTGATGACCACGGGTAGGAGGTGCCCGTTTACCTTTAACTCCGGCACGCCCGCCCATTCCGGCACACGCAGCATGAGCGCAAAACTCGTGGGCCGAGAGGATGTGACGCGCAGTTTGATTTGTCCGTCTGCGGGGTACGTGCCGTCCTGTTTGACGGCAAGCTGCGCGCCCGATTCGGTCCATCTCACCTCACCCGGCATGTACAGGTTTACCCAGAGCGCGCCAGGCTCATGGAAGTACGAGTTGATGCCGTAGTCCGCGACAACCTGCGGGAGAGTGCCGCTGCAGCACGGCCAACGGTGCACGGAGTACACACGCTTTGCCACGTTGTTATAGTCCGCATAATAGAACGAGCGACCATCGGGCTGCAGTGGGAGCACGCCAGCGGTGGTGTTGAGCAGCACACGTTCCATGCTGTCGCCGTACCTGCCGTCGCGCGTGGCCCGTAGAAGATATCGTGTCAACTTAGCGTGGGCAAAGCTGCCGCAGGGTGCCTCAAATGTATTGTGCGACGCTGTAAGCGTCTTGAGAATCTCGTCGTATCCCTGCTTGCGCAACAGTTCGTCCGGCCCCCAGCCGGCTGTCCCAAAGCTCTGCGCCTGGAGCATGCTGAAGCCCTTTTCTGCTGCGTTCAGGTGCATTTCGCTGCCGCTGGAAAGATACATCTGCATCGCAGAGCACAGTGCGTTTACTGAGCTGTATGCGTGCCTGTCTCCCATCAGGTTCACACCCCGGCTCAAGGGCTCAAAGAAAGCTGCATCTTCCAGGTAGGCTCTTCCCACAAGCCGGAAACGCCGATCGTCATCGCCTGCCTTGAGCAGGTTTTCAGGCAGGGTAAAGTTCTCGTCCCACATGTAGGAGATGTCGCGCCCCACGCGCCATTGAACCTCGCGGTCCACGGCGTGACCCGGCAAGGATGGAGCCGCCATGTCGCACAACGTCTGGAGCGTGTCGTAGGCAGTGGTATTGCCAAGCACCCGGTGCGCGTCCACCATGCCGCATGCAAACTTCTCCAGGGTATACGCGGGGAACCGAGTCACGTCGAAGAACTGCGATGTGACCTCTGTGCTTAAGTGCTCTGTCAATCGATTTGCTTTCGCCGCCAGCTCTGCTCCGTGCACGTCGCCCTGCGCGCTCAACCTGGCCATGGCAGAGATCCACTGGCCCAGCGCATGGCCCGGCGCGAATCCTGCATCGCCATGGTGGAAGTCATACCCCGGCAGGTACTCGTACCATCCGCCTATGTTTACACCGGGTGCGGCTCTGCCAGCTATGGCGCGGAAGGGTTGGAGGAGAGAATCGTCCTGCAGACTGAGCAGCACATCCGACACGTTCTGCCGCTGCATTGTGGGAATCTGAGCCGTGATGCGCACCTGTTCGTAGCCGAATTCCTGCAAAGGGTTTGGCGCCGACTGCCCGAGCAGGCGGGTCTTGAGCACTGACCCAACTCCAGTTGCAGCCGCTGCGACCAGAACTGTCCTACGTGTAACCAACATGCTGATTTACCGTCGGGACAAGTGTACTTCGCGGAAGTGGCGTTGTCTCCGTCGCTGGAAGCATAGTCTTGAGAGATGGCTTAGAGTCTAGTTCGCGGCCGTCTTTTTGTATGGCGCCTGCAGCAGGGCACGCGCCTCGTTTACTGCGCCCTGGGTGTTGTCGTTGGTCTGCACGGCAAGCCTGTACTCATTTACCGCGCGGTCGCGCTGGCCTGTAAGGTCAAAGATGCGACCAATGCCAATATGGCTCCAGACCTCTGTCCACTTTGGGTCGCCATCGCCGCGCAGGGCATCGCGGTAGCTATTTGCGCCGGATTGGTAGTTCCGCTGTGTAAAGAAGATCTCGGCGATACGATAGTTTGCCAGCGACGACGACTTGTTCTGGTCCAGAGCCTTTTGGTATTCCGCCAATGCGCCGATGAGGTCACCCTGTGCAACTAACTGCTGTCCGCGTAATACGGCTACGCGTACGGCAAGGTCGGGGGTTGTCTTCAGTATCCAGTTGTCTGGATCGATCGTGATCTTGCGCGGCCGCCCGAAGGTTTCAATGGTGTAGGTTGAATCGGTTCCACTTACATCGATGGTCTGCTGTGCCGTCTTGCCGTCTGTCTCAATGCGTAAGTCGACCGGCATCCGCAGCAGATCCAGGTCCTGCGACACTGCACCGATCGTACGGAAACCCTTGTTGCCGCCCAGCCGATAGACGGTGAACTTGTCGTTAAAGGTTGGGGCACCCGTGCCATCGATCCACTGCGCGAAGAAGGCGTCTGTGTTTACGTTCGGTGCCTGCGCTCGAATCACGCTGGCTACATCGGTTCCACGCACCGGCTTGTCGGTGAACTGGCTGAGCAGGCCGCGCAGGAAGGCGATGAACTTTTCGTCTCCCATCTCATGCCGAAGCATGTGGAAGACCATCGCACCCTTGTCGTAACTCTCTGACTGGTACTGGGGCGAGTAGGGGTCGATGCGATTTAATGTGCTGAGCGGGGCTGTGTCGTATGCCAGGGCGCTTGCTTCAATGTCCGGGATTGTATTTGCAAAGGCGGTTTTCCCGGCGCTGTCTTCCAGGTACATCAGCTCGGAGTAGCGCGACATGCCGTTTGTAATCCAGCCATCGCCCAGCGTCGCTGGTGAAATTTCAGAACCCCACCACTGGTGCGACAGTGTATTTGAAAGAAGGCGATAGCTGTTCGTCTGGCCGATGCGAGCGCCCGAAATGGCCGCCATCTCCGGTGCCCAAAAGGCCGATACGGAGTCCGATGGCAACTCGACAAGATTGAGGGTCGTTGCTTCTGACTGGCCAAAGGTGGAGGTAAAAAATTCCTGTTGGCGCGCTGCGACAGCCGCGTATTCCGCTGCTCCGGTTTTGTGCGCATCGGTCACGTAGATGCCGACGTTTGAGGAACCGGAGGGTCGGATGACAGGCAGGAACTTGCCCGCAATTAGAGTGCCGGGGAAGCCTGGCTTTGCCCAGTTGAAGTCGAACTCCGTCTTCTTTCCGGCAGGCTTTTTCCCGGTGTAGCCACTTGCAATAGCCGTTTCGTCGGCAGGGACGGTGGCATGCAGCTGCATGGTGAACCGGTCGGTAAACAGGCCTGTCAGCGGGAACCAGGCACCGGGATACAACAGAATGGATACCGGCTCAGCCAAGGCCGCCGTTTTGATTCCGTCCACCGGGCTTGTGTCGCTGCCCTGCAGAACACCGCTGTAGATAAAGGTGAATGTCGCCGTGGAACCCTTTGTCATCACGCTGGGCAGCGCAACGATCACGGTGCTGTTTCTTGCGTTGCGTTCACTGTCCAGCGGCTTGCCGTTCTGCGTCAGTTTCGTCACCCGCAGCGCATTGTTCAACTGGAAGGTCGCCGTTGACAGGTCATCGAGCGCCGTGACCGACACCTGCGCCGTGGCCGTGAGCCTGCCTGCGGTCGGGTCCAGGTCTGCGTCAATGACATAGCCGGTCACCTCGAGGTTCTGGCGATTCGTCTGAGCGTGCAACGTGCCTGTGGCAGCAACCGTGCAGAGGGCAAACAGGGCCGCAACACGCGTGTGGCGCGCTCCGCAGAAGGGTCGAACAGTACTGGACATGCGTCTCCTCAAAACGTGCGAAAGCTTCGGAAGCAGTGAATGCACCGGCGATGCGTCAATCGTTAGACGCAGATGCAGCCCGGGCGGATGAGGGCGCTGAGACTGCCGTATTCAGCGCATCGAGTACCGCATTACGCAGACAGTCCATCGACCGCACGCCGTCGGCACGCAGCAGCCGCATACGAACCTCCGCCAGTCCTTGCAGCTGTGCTTCCCGCTGCGGACTGTCCACCAGTAGCGGGAACAATTGTGCCGCTACTGCATCTGCTGTGAACTGCTTCTGCAGCAGCTCCGGCACGACGCGCTGACCAGCGACCAGATTCGGCATGACGATGGGCAGATTGCCAAGATGATCTATCTCTGCATGGATTTCCGGCGGGTACCGCACGAGCCGTTTTGCCAACCGAAATGTCATCGCACTTACCCGGTAAACTGCCACGAACGGCGTGCCGATCACGGCTGCCTGCACCGTGGCTGTGCCGCTTGCCACGACCGCTGCGCGGCTGTGCAGGAGTGCCGCCCGTGCATCTGTGCAGTAGTGCACCTTCACGGCTCCCAACGGTAGTTGAACAGAGCGAATGTCTCCCTTGTCGAGTGTCGGAGCTACAGGAACGATGTATTCGAAGGATGGTCCCAGACGCGCCGCCGCACCGACCATCGCGGGCAGGTTTTTGCGTAACTCAGACCTGCGGCTGCCAGGTAGCAGAGCGATCCATTGCTTTTCAGTGTCCATCCCGAACTGTGCCGCGTAGGCCTCTCGCGAGATGTCCGGCAGGGGTGCCTCGGCCAGAGGGTGCCCTACAAACTCCGCACTCACACCACGCTTGCGGTAAAACTCTTCTTCAAATGGAAAGATGGTGAGCATCCTGTCCACGCGCGACTGCACCCATCGCAAGCGCCGCCGCTTCCAGGCCCACAGCTGTGGACTCACAAACCAGATCACCGGTATTCCCAGCCGCTTCAGATGTTTAGCCAGCCGGAAATTTACGTCGGGGAAATCGATCAGCACTGCGGCGTCCGGCGTCTCCGTGTGAAGAGAGCGCACCAGCTTCCGGTAGCTCTGCACGATGCGTGGTACGTGCTGCAGGATTTCCGTAATGCCCATGACGGCAACGTCTTCGGCCCGTACCACGCGCCGCTGACCTGCGGCTTCCATGGATGCGCCGCCCAGCCCGGTGAAGCGTGTGGCCGGCGCTGCCGCGCGCACACTTGCAATCAGTTCAGCACCGTAGTGGTCGCCAGAAGCCTCACCGGCTGAGACAAAAATTAGAGGAGACCCAACCATCACTCCGCCAGTGTAGACGGCACAGACAGGAGCTAAGCCCGGTCGTGTTCAGCCTGGGAATTATGAGGCCTGTGGCAGCAGGTCCACATTCGGTGCCTGCACGGGTAGGGCCGTGCCTTCCTGGTCTTTATATTGCAGCTGGTAGAGCTTGTAATACAGTCCGCGGCGCGTGAGCAGTTCGTTGTGCGTTCCTGCCTCGCGCAGCTGTCCTTTGTGCATTACCAGGATCACGTCTGCCCGTTGAATGGTGCTGAGCCGATGCGCGATGACCACAGACGTGCGGCCAGTGATCATCCGCTCCAGCGCTGCACGCACACGTAGTTCGGTCTCCGTGTCGACGGAACTTGTGGCCTCGTCCAAGATAAGGATGGCCGGCCGGTGTGCGAGTGCGCGCGCGAAACTGATTAACTG
The DNA here is from genome assembly GCA_903642225.1 of Acidobacteriaceae bacterium. Taxonomy (GTDB): domain Bacteria; phylum Acidobacteriota; class Terriglobia; order Terriglobales; family Acidobacteriaceae; genus Terriglobus. The sequence goes on from CAHJWI010000005.1 coordinate 101,619, forward strand.
CTTTTGACCGGTGCTCAGCGTTGCGCCGCGCTCATGCACCTCAGTGTCAAAGCCGTTCGGGAGCGACCGCACAAAGTCGCCGACGTTTACCTCGTCCGCAGCGCGCTCCACCTCGGCATCGGTAATGCTTGCCGTACCCAGCCGGATGTTTGATCGGACGGTCCCGGTAAAGAGGAATGCGTCCTGCAGCACTACCCCGAATCGTTTCCGCAGTCGTTCAAGCGCCTGTTGCCGAACATCGATGCCGTCCACAAGCACCGTGCCGCGCTGCACGTCATAGAACCGCATCATCAGCGCAGTAATGGTTGTTTTGCCGGCACCGGTGTGGCCAACGATTGCCGCTGTCTGGTCGGCAGGAACGGTAAACGAGACGCCGCGCAGAATCCACTCGATCTCAGTCGCGGTGGCGAGCTGCTCCGGTGTCGCATGGGCTACAAACAGTGCCTGCTCCTCCGTGAGTTTCTGATAGGTGAACCACACCTCGCGAAACTCGATGGATCCGTTGCAGTCGGTTGCCGGCGTTGCTGGCACGGGTGGCGAAACGATCTGAGGTTCGGTGTCGATCAACTGGAACACGCGTTCGCTCGCTGCCATGGCAGCTTGCAGGATGTTGTACTTCTCGCTCAGGTCCTGGATTGGCCGGAAGAAACGCTGCGCATATTGAATGAAAGCAATCAGCACGCCGAGTGTGACAGTGGACCCCAGCAGTGTGCGGCCGCCGAGCACGGCGATACCGCCCTTCCAGATGACAAAGGAGATGGCGAGCGTCGAGAGAAACTCGACTGCGGGATAGTACAGCGAGTAGGCCTGCACCTGGTCCACGTATGCGTCGCGGTGCTCGCCGTTGATGAACTCGAAGTCGCGGTATGCACGCTCTTCACGATTGAACAGTTGCACCACGCTCATGCCGCTCACATGCTCCTGCGTGTAGGCGTTGATTTTCGCGATCGCGGTACGGATACGGCGGTAGCTCCTGCGCACGGCTGTCCGGAAAAGGCCCGTGATGTAGAAGATGACCGGCAGCACGGCCAGGGTAAGCAGCGCCAGTGCCCAGCTCATTTGCAGCATGATGGCGACGATGAAAACCAACACAAATACATCTTCGAAAATGGCAAGCACGCCGCTGGTGAACATCTCGTTCAGGGCGTCGACATCGCTGGTGACACGTGTTACAAGCTTACCGACGGGGTTGGTGTCGTAGAACCCGACGTGCATGCGCTGCAGGTGCCGGAAGATTTGCGACCGCATGTCGAACATTACCCGCTGGCCGGTCCATTGCATGAGGTACGTCTGCAGGAACTCAAGACCGTAGCTGAGCAGGAGAGCGGCCATGTACACGCCTGCACATTCTGCGATGCCGGTTAGTGCATCCGGCGAGAAATACTTTATAAAGAAGGGCGGATGTGCGCTCGGCGTGTGAACCATGTATCGATCCACGGCGAGCTTGACCAGGTACGGGCCAACCACATCGGCGCACGCTTTGATGAGGATCGAAATACAGCTGCTTACGACCGCACCCTTGTACGGACGCAGATAAGTCAGCAGCCGGCGCATCAGCCGACTGTCGTACGCCTTGCCAAGGACGTCATCGTCGCCGGCGGCCTTCTTCTTCTTGTCGGTTGCAGCGGTGGTCTTCGTGTCGGCCATCTCTGTCTAGTCTAGATGCGGCAGTGAACCGTGCCGGTGCGGGTAAGTGGCGCGTGAAACAATCGTGCTGTGACCCGACCGCTGGGAATCTACGTCTCCATTCCGTTTTGCCGCGCCAAATGCACCTTCTGCAATTTCGCGTCCGGGGCATTTCCGCCTGCGCGGATCGATGCCTATGTCGACCGTCTTGTGGATGAAATGGATTCTGCGCGGGCTCGGAAGCCTGGTCTTTCACCCGCGGCTGACACCCTCTCTTTCGGGGGCGGCACACCATCGCTGCTCACTGCGGATCAGTTCCGCCGCATTTTGCAGGCTCTCGGCCGCAACTTTGTTCTTACACCCAACGCCGAAATCACCGTTGAAGCAGCCCCCGGGCAGCTTGCCGATGACCTGCTCGCGACCATGCTGGACTGCGGTGTCAATCGCATCTCCCTGGGCGTGCAGAGCTTTAACGACGCGGAAACGCGCGCTGTGGGCCGCCTTCATACCGCGGAGGGATGCCTGGCAGAGATCAGCCGCCTGCGCTCTGCCGGGTTTGAGAATTTGAGCCTCGACCTGATCGCAGGTCTGCCCTTGCAGACGGAGCAGAGCTTCGCCAATTCACTTCAGACCGCGCTTGACAGCCATGTCGATCATGTCTCCGTCTACATGCTCGAGCTTGACGAGGAGTCCCGTCTTGGCAGTGAAGTTCTGAGCCGGAACGATGCAGGAGGTCGCGCCATCTCTCAATTGGCCGTCCTGGGCCAGCACGCTCGCTACTACGCCGCTGCCGTTCCAGAACCGGACCTTATCGCTACCCTGTACGAGGATGCCTGCTGCACCCTTAACGCTGCCGGTTTGGCCCAGTATGAGATTTCTAACTTTGGCCGACCCTGTTGCCACAATCTCAAGTACTGGCACCGCGCGCCGTACATCGGCTTTGGTCTCGACGCTCACTCCATGCTCACCGAGGAGGAGGGTGCGGTGCGCTTCGCGAACCCAGACGATCTCGACACCTATCTCTCTCATTCGGCAGATCCCGTGGTGGACTACATCGATCAACAGGCGGCCTTTGAAGAAGCAGTCTTCCTCGGTCTCCGTCTGGTGGATGGTCTGTCGCTCAGCGCTTTGCGAACTGAGCACGGCCATATGCTCACCAACACCCTTCTGCAGCGCGCCTACAACCTGGCAAATGCAGACATCGTCACCCTAGAGGACGACCGCCTCCGCCTCACACCGCGCGGCCGCGCGATCTCGTCTGCCGTGTTTGGCGAACTGCTCGCCTAATCACAAGGAGCACCTCATGATTGACCTGCGCAGCGACACCGTTACCCAGCCCACTGATGCAATGCGCCACGCGATGGCCAATGCCCCGGTTGGCGACGATGTTTACGGCGAAGACCCCACCATCAACGAACTGGAAGAGACCGCTGCCAAGGTATTTGGCCGCGAAGCCGCTATCTTTGTCCCCACCGGGAGCATGGGCAACCAGATTGCCCTCAAGCTGCATACGCAGCCTGGCCAGGAGGTTCTCTGTGAGGCGCGTTCGCACGTGATGGATTGGGAGATGGGCATGGCGGCCATGTTCTCCGGCTGCGCCCTACGCACGGTTGCCGGTGATCGCGGCGTCCTTCGCTGGGAGCATATCGCACCCATGCTTTCCACCGGTGGTCTGTACTATAAGCCGGCTACCGGCCTGGTCTGGCTTGAGAACACCCACAACATGGCCGGTGGCACCGTTACCTCGCCTACAGACATGGCAGAGGTCATCACCAATGCCCACGCTGCCCGAATTCCCGTCCACCTTGACGGCGCGCGTATCTTCAACGCCGCAACGGCCCTGGGCACAGACGTGGCAACGCTGACCAAGGGATTCGACACCGTAAACTTCTGCCTCTCAAAGGGTCTCTGTGCCCCCGTTGGATCGATGCTTGTCGGGACGCGTGACGCGGTCAGGAAGGCTCGCAGCATACGCAAGGCTTTAGGCGGAGGGATGCGCCAGGCGGGTATTCTTGCCGCCGCGGGACTAATCGCGCTGACTGACATGCCGGCCCGCCTGCAGCAGGACCACGACAATGCGAGCCTCCTCGGCCAGCTCCTCGGCAAATCCCCAAATATCAAGCCCGATATACCCCAGACCAATATCCTCTTCTTCACAGTCCAAACCGACGCCCCCACCTTCGTGGCACGCATGAAGGAACACGGTATTCTTTCCTCGGCGATCGGCATCCACAGCATCCGCCTGGTTACCCACCGCGATGTGTCCGCCGACCAGTGCGAGCATGCGGCGAACGTCATTTCCAACCTGTCTGCGTGACCCTTCCGGTGAATTCGCATAGACTATGCGCATCTCCTTTCTGCGATGCCTCTACATCCGGCACCGTCCTGCACCTTGGTCCCAAGAACGCACGGGAATGCTTTGGGAAGCGCGGTGAAACTCCGCCACTGCCCCGCAACTGTAATCGCGCGCTTTTTGCGTTTGCAAGAAGCACGCCACGGCCCTGGGTAGCACCGTCACTGCGCACAGCGGGAAGACGTTGCCACCAGCACCACAGAGCCTGGGCGCACGCGCGTAAGTCAGGAGACCGATTTCCGTGCCGGCTTCGAACCACGCTCCGCGGGGAGCGTAGGAGATCACCATGACCCACACGACCTTGAAGCAGGCGCGCGCACTCGCGTCTCTCTGCCTGCTCACTGTCAGCACAGCGCACGCCGTCGTCGTTCGTGGCATCGTCCGCGACCCTCTTGGCCGACCTGTCCCCAGCACTCATGTCCAGCTGATCCGCGGCACGCAGTCCATTGCCGGAACCACTACCCTGCCAGATGGCTCTTTTGAAATCCGTTCCACCAACACGGGGCGATTTCTGCTGATCGGCAGCTCCCCGGGCATGGCTGTGCAGGTGTCTCAGCCGTTTTACGGCGGCACCTTCGATGTTGTTCGGCAGGATTTGACGCTTACGATCAACCCTGTTCGTGAGGAAGTGACCGTCACCGCCACTGGCCTACCCACGCCCATCCAGCAGACCAGCGCTGCCATCACCACCATTCCTGACACGGCACTCACAACCCGCTTCGGCATCTCCGACGTGCTGCGCCTGCAGCCGGGCGTTTCCGTAGTCCAGAGCGGCGGTTACGGCGGTGTCACCAGCCTGTTTGTCCGCGGCGGTAACAGCGATGCGAACCAGGTGCTGATCGACGGCGTTCCTGCGGACGACGTCGGCGGCCGCTTCGATTTCAGCAATGTTGCATCTACCGCTGTCACCGGTTTGGAAGCACGGCGAGGGCCGGAAGGCGTGCTCTACGGCACGGATGCCCTGGCGAGCACCATCCGCTTCGACACGCCACGCGGTATGTCGATCCGTCCCATCCTCAACTACTCCGGCGACGCCGGCAACTTCCACACCTGGCGCAACGAAATCACCCTTGGCGGCGCTTATAAGCGCATCGACTACTTTGGTGCCTTTAGCCGCTTCGACTCGTCGAACGCGCTGCCCAGCGACCGCTACCATCTCGCCACGGCTGCTGCTAATCTCGGCGCCCAGCTGAAGGGCAACCTGTCCCTGCGCGGTACCGTCCGCAGCGGCGTGAGTGCCACGGGTGCGCCCGGTGCCTTTCTCTTTTACGGCATCAGCTCACTGGCCACGCAGAAGGATCAGGATCAGTATTTTTCCGGAGTGCTTGACGGCACCTACCGCTCCAACCTGCACACTACGCTGCGCTATTTGGGCGCTCGCAAACGCGAACAATTCTACGAATACGACCAGGTGGGTACGCCTGTCACCTTTACAGTTCCGCCTACCGCGACAAGCGCCGGCTACTCCTACACCAATTATTTCGGCGATGCCGTCACAATCCGCGGTGCCAACGGCACCGGCGGCACTGGTCAGGCAATGTTCTTTTCCGGCACGGACGACCGGTATGACTACATCTCGAACCGTGACGGCATGAGCTATAAAAGCGATTATCGCTTCTCCTCGAAGCTTTCAGCTCTTGCTGGATTCCGCTTTCTTGATGAACGCGGCGCGACAAAATCCTTCTCCAATCAATTCGCCGACCGACGCGACTACCAATACACCGTTCAGCTCCAAGGTCAGTTCAGAAGCCGTATTTTTTACTCACTCGGCGGCGCAGTGCAGCACAATACCCTGTACGGTACCGAGGGCACACCGCGTCTTGGCATCGCCGGCTATCCCATCTGGCCCGGAGCCGGCTGGCTTCGCGGGTCCAAGCTGCGGTTCAACTTCTCCAAGGGCGTGCAGGAGCCGAGCCTTGGCATCCAGACCTCATCCCTTTACGCGACGCTGGTGGCTGCCGGCAACACTGCCGCTATCCAGCAGTACGGGATCAGTCCGATCCACGCGCCGCGCGTGCGGACCTATGAGGGCGGCCTCGACCAGAACATCTATGCCGACCGGCTTGTGTTCAAGGGAAGTGTCTTCCATAACCAGTTCGGCCGCCAGGTCGAGTTTGTCGGCAGCTCCGACCTTACGCAATATTTCGGTATTCCTTTAGGAACGATCGACCAAGCTTCCTATGGTGCCTACCTGAACTCACTCGACTTTCGCGCAATGGGGGCCGAGGGAGAGATCCAGTACAGCGCGCCGCACCGCCTCTTTTTTCGCGGCGGGTATACGTACCTTGATGCCCGGGTACAGAAGTCATTTTCGGGCGATGTCACCATGGTTCTGAGTGGCTCTGCCAACGTCAATCCCAACTATCCCGATACACCCATCGGCGCATATTCTCCCCTTGTTGGCGCTCGACCCTTTCGGCGGGCACCGCACACCGGCTTCCTTGTCGCGGAATATGCCGGCACCAAGCTCAGTGGCGGCATCACAGCCGGCCTGGCTTCCCGTTCCGACGACACCACGACCCTGTCCTATTCTCCGCTCGTCGGTGATAATTCGCTGCTGCTGCCCAACCGCAACCTTGCCTTCGGTTATGCCAAGGTCGATGCCAATCTTACCTATCAGTTCAAGCCACAGGTCGCCCTGTTCACCCAGCTCAATAACATAGCCAATCAGAAGCAGATCGGCCCCATTGGCTATCCTTCTCTGCCTTTCAATTTCCGCGTCGGCGTCAAGGTTCGGTTCCCTCCGGAGTAAGCGACAATCGCGCACGGGAGACCATCCCGTCGCGAATCGTTCCGGCGAGCGCACTAAGTGCGGCAATCCTGCGTCCTAACAACAAGCGCCATGTGCGCGAAAGGTTAGGACGCATGATGCCTTCTATGAACAGCACAGCCCCGAGAATTAGATATATCAAGTCGACAGCACTCTTATTTGCGTCAACCCTGGCGCTAGCCTCTTCTGCGGGTTCCCTCGCCCAGGTCTCCGCGGCCCAGAATGAAGGTCCGCAGCCCACACGTATCCTTGTGCGTGCTGAAGCGAAAGGGGATGCCGCCACGTCGCTGAAGGCCTCAGACGTGACGTTTGAGGTTGATGGCAAGCCTGTGCAGCTTAAGGGCCTGGTACCCGTCATCGGCGCGGCAGGACTTAGCGGCAAGGCCCGAGGTCAGGAGGTAGAGGTTGCCGTATTGATCGACGACGGCCTGCGCAGCAACTTTGGCGTGCAGCTCCGCGATCTTGAGAATTTCGTGACCACCACGGTTGGACCTACCACCTCTGTCGGCGTGGGGTATATGCGCAATGGTGCCGCTTACTTCTCCAGCGGGTTTAGCAAAGACCCGGAGGTTGAGCTCAAGGCGGTTCGCCTGCCCATCTCCGCAAGCGGTATTGATGGCAGCCCCTACTTTTGCCTGCAGGAGCTGGTGAAACACTGGCCCACAAACACCGGTGCTGCGCGCGTGGTGCTCATGATTACAAACGGGATCGACCGCTACAACGGCTCCGTGAGTCCGCTGAATCAGAACAGCCCGTACGTCGACCAGGCGATCACGGACGCGCAGCGTGCAAACGTTCCTGTATATTCCATCTACTTTGGGCCGCGGAGTGTAAACAGCCAGCTCGGCAGCTTCTCCGGTCAGGGATACCTCGGCAAGGTTGCACAGGAGACCGGGGGCATTCTGTTTAACCAGGGCTCCATCAATCCTGTGTCGCTGACCCCGTATTTCCGGCAGTTTCAACAGGCACTTGGCAACACGTATCTCGCTACCTTTCTCGATGCCCGGCCCAGGCTGGAGTCGCTCAGGGTGAGGTCGAATGTCTCCGGTGTAAAAGTTAGGGCACAGAGTCAGGTGCAGGCCGGCGTGCCCCAGGGCAGTCCGCAGGGCTAGTAGACGACTCGCTCTAAACCTCTTGGGCGGCGTAAGATTCGGGCGTGAAGATACTTTCGTCGCTCGCGTTTTCCGCCGTCCTCGCCTTTTGCCTCTTGCCCGCTGCTTCAGCGCAAACGCCTGGATCCAGCGGTTCAACCGTCAATGGTTTCCGTCCTGCCTGGTGGAAAGAGGCTGTCGTTTACCAGGTGTACCCGCGCTCCTTTAAAGACTCGAACGGGGACGGCATCGGCGACCTGAACGGCATAACGCAAAAGCTGGATTATCTGCATACGCTTGGTGTGAATGTGATCTGGCTGAGTCCTCACTATGACTCGCCCAACGCGGACAACGGCTACGACATCCGCGATTACCGCAAGGTGATGACGGAGTTTGGCACCATGGCCGACTTCGACCGCATGCTCGCTGAAATGAAGAGGCGCCACATGCGCCTAATCATCGACCTCGTCGTAAACCACACCTCCGACGAGCATAAGTGGTTTGTCGAGTCGGTCAAGAGTAAGACTAATCCCTACCGGGACTACTACATCTGGCGCGACGGCAAGCCCAACCCAAGCGCGCCGCACGGCTTTGACCCACCCAACAACTACCCCAGCTTCTTCTCCGGCTCCGCCTGGGAGTGGTCCGAGCCCACAAAGCAGTTCTATCTGCACCTGTTTGCCGTGAAGCAGCCCGACCTCAACTGGGAAAATCCCAAGGTCCGCCAGGACGTCTACTCCCTGATGCGCTTCTGGCTCGACAAAGGTGTCGACGGCTTCCGCATGGACGTGATTCCGCTGATCAGCAAGCAGCCGGGCCTTCCCGACCTCACACCACAGCAGTTGAGCTCCGGTGGATTTGTGGAGCTTTGGGCCAATGGACCCAAGCGTGACGAGTACCTGCAGGAGATGAATCGCGATGCTCTCTCGAAATACGACAACATGAGCGTCGGTGAGGCTATCGGCATCAGCCTCGATAACACCCATCTGATCGTCGGGCAGGACCGCCACGAGCTGAGCGAAATTTTTAACTTCGACGCGATTCGTCTTGGACGCGGCGATGGCCAGATCTACGCGACACGCAACTGGAAGCTGCCCGAGCTCAAGGCAATCTATACCCGACATGCAGAAGTGCTCGGTACCGAAAGCTGGGACACCGTCTTTTTGTCGAACCACGACAACTCGCGCGTGGTGAGCACCTTTGGCGACGACTCACCCCAGTTTCGCGAGCCTTCCGCCAAGCTGATCGAAACCATGCTCCTGACACTTCGAGGCACTCCCTACCTTTACGAGGGCGACGAACTCGGCATGACCAATTATCCCTGGACGAAAGTTTCCGAGTTCAACGACATCGAGGTCCAGAACGCCTACAAGGCGGAGGTGCTGACTGGCCACATGACCGAGCAGGCCCTCATCGACGGAGCCGCCAAGGTAGGCCGTGATAATAGCCGCACGCCCATGCAATGGGACAGCACTCCCCACGCCGGCTTCACCACAGGCAGCACCACCTGGGAACCGGTGAATCCCAACTACACCACCATCAACGCCGCAGCCCAGACCAAAGACCAAAACTCCGTCTACAACTACACCCGCAAGGCCATCGCCCTGCACTACAGCAGCAAGGCATTCACCTATGGCGACTACAAAGACCTGGACCCCACCAATGAAAATATCTTCGCCTACACCCGCACCCTGGGTGCAGAGAAGTACCTCGTTGTCCTCAACTACAGCAAAACCACGAACACCTGGACGCTCCCGGCGGAGGTGGCCGCCGCCAAACTCGTCCTCGGTAACGTAACCACCACGGCCGGCTCAACCCCCACGCTTAATCTCGCCCCGTACGAAGCACGCGTTTACAGGTTCTAGCTGGCTCCGAACACGCCGAAAAGGCAGGGCACAGCCATGGCGCTGTGCCCTGCCTTTTCGCCTCGCAAACGTCGCTCTTACGCGTCTCGCCTTTGGGACGTGGTTTTTCAGCCAATCTCGCAGATGCAAGCGACTGGTCGCTGGAATCTCTGAACGGCAACGGCCCGCGCCGTCTACCCGACCGATACCCCGACTTGATCCATTTTCACCTGCCGCTGCTGTCGCCACGCCTGCACCAGCCGCGCTTCGCCCACCACTACCAGTACCGCGATCTCCGGCTCAATCGGCTGGCGGTAGTCCATGCTGCTGTGCGTCAGGTAATAGGGAAAAGGAAACACCGCGATGACCGCCACAAACGCCAGCGCGGCGCGCCGGTGTTGGCAAAGCAGCTGCCATGCGCCAACAAGCGTCAGCAATGTAAGCACCGTGCAGAAGGGCACATTGGGTACATCGAACGGCTCTTGCGCTCGATATGTCTTGCTGAAGCTCCAGAAACCCGTCCAGAAGCGGAGCATCCTTCGTCCGCTCACCACGGCAAACTCCCCGGGGTGGGCTGAAACATACCGCAGGCCGAGTTCCTGCTTTTCTGCCATGTACCTGATTTCGCCTAACTTCAGATATTTTTCCAGCTCCGCCGGATTGCTTGCCGGGTGCGCCCAGCTCGGGTTGCTCACGCTCGTGTCGCCACTGTTGCCGGCCCAAAATTCCAGCCAGTAGCCGTCTCGCAGCGGTACCGGCGCGTGCAGCACGCGAACATTCCGCACCGTCCATGGGAGCAGCGTTAGCGCAAGCATGCCTGTGGCGGCGGCCACGCGCGCCAGACCCACCCTCACCGGCATACGACGCCCGATCACACCAAGCAAAACCAGCACCGGAAAAAGCGACAGGATGGACGGGTTGCACAGCGCCGTCACCCCATACAGCAGACCCCACATTGCCCAGCGCATCGCAGTCGCTCCAGGCAGGTTCAGGGCCAGGTAAAACGTCCATGCAAACAGGGAGGCGGTCAGGGCGCAATCCCACAGGTATGCACTGCTGAAGTAGATCGAGAACGGGTAGAGCGCCCAGAGCAGAGCAGCCGTCCAGGGGATCGTTGCAATCCATCGCGCATTATGCGCCTGCTGCTGCGCCATTCCCGCTTCGGTCATCCCGCGTCGCATCTTCACAACAGGGGATCCAACTGCCTTCCGCGCCATGCGATACACCGGCCAAACCGTGGAGGCACTTACCAGCGCATTCAGTGACAGGGCAACGAACGCGCTTGCCGTCGTGTACAAGCCGAATACCTTGAAAATGCCTGCCAGGACCGCTGGGTACAGCGGCGCGACCAGTGCCGTGGGTCCCCCGCTCAGCGGTTGAAATGGCGATCCAAACCCACGGCCCAGCACCAGCGAACGCGCGATCCAGCCCTGCTCCCACCCGAACGCTTCGTGCTGGTCGCTGCCCGGCAGATCCCGGAAGACGAAGAGCACCACCACCATGCGGACTGCAAGGGCAGCCAGCATTAACAACCATAATCGCTTGTGCATGGAACGCACACGAAGGCCGCCCAATGCAGCAGAGCCACTAGTCTGCCGGCCTGTTAGACCGACCGAGGCTGATCCAGGGACTGTGCTCAACGCGCGTTGCTTCTTCCTGGCGGTATGCCGACGAGCGTCAATGAGACGAGCCTTCCTGATCGACGCGGGAATTCCGCTTCGACTACACGGCATTCGGGCCGTTTCTTCATTATCTCTGCAATTTCCACCAGCTCACACCCTTGTCGCCGATCCTGCCCATCACGGGAGGGCGTGGTTGCAGTTTTGGCATGGCTGCTCGTGTTGTGAAGGAGCGTCACACTGCTATGCAGAACAGTGGGCGACCTGCCGGGGAAGGCATCGCCTGGACTGCGACTATGATTGCGCCATGGCTACCCGTTCTATTCGTGATCTTGATTTACATGGCAAGCGCGTGTTTATCCGCGTCGACTTTAACGCTCCGCTGTCGAAGGATGGTGGAGAGATTTTGGATGACACGCGGATTCGCGAGACGCTGCCGACGATTGAGCTTGCACTGCGGGCGCGTGCGAAGGTGATTCTGGCAGCGCACCTGGGCAGGCCGAAGGGGCAGCGGGTGGAGAGCATGAGCCTGCGGCCGGTGGTGGACCGGCTGCGGATGCTGCTGGACGCGGATCTGGGAGCTTCGCGGAATGTGGCGTTTTCGCCGGATGCTGTGGGTGCCGTCACGACGGAACTCGTGTCTCAGCTTGAGAATGGACAGGCCCTTCTGTTAGAAAACCTGCGATTCCACGCGGAGGAGGAGACCAATGACCCAGCATTTGCGAAGAAGCTGGCAGCGCTGGCGGACGTGTACGTGAACGATGCGTTCGGCGCGGCGCACCGGGCCCATGCTTCGACGGAGGGTATCACGCATTTTGTGAACGAGAAGGCTGCCGGCCTGCTGATGGAAAAGGAGCTGAAGTTCCTGGGCAGGGCGTTGCAGAACCCGGACAAGCCATTTGTGGCAATTGTGGGTGGGGCCAAGGTATCGGACAAAATCGCGGTGATCGACAACCTGCTGGACAAGGTGGACGCCATTATCGTGGGCGGCGGCATGGCGTACACGTTCTTGAACGCGCAAGGTCAGAAGACGGGGAAGAGCCTGCTGGAGGCGGACAAGATCGACGTGGCGGCCGCGGCGCTGAAGAAGGCGGAGGCGACTGGCGTGCGGTTCCTGCTGCCGGTGGACCACGTGCTGGCGGACAAATTTGCGAACGACGCGACGACGGAGATCTTTGACGGCACGGGTGACTTTCCGGCGGAGATGATGGCGCTGGATATTGGGCCGAAGTCAATCGACCTGTTTGTGAAAGAGATTGCGGCGGCAAGCACGATTGTGTGGAACGGGCCGATGGGTGTGTTTGAACTTCCGAGCTTTGCGGCGGGAACCACCGCCGTGGCAGAGGCGGTGGCGGCGAACGATGCGGCAACCAGTATTGTGGGCGGCGGCGATTCAGTCAGTGCTGCGGCGCAGGCCGGCGTGACAGACCGAATCACGCACATCTCTACGGGCGGCGGGGCGTCGCTGGAGTTTTTGGAGGGTAAGGCACTGCCGGGTGTCGTGGCCTTGGAAGCAGCCTAATAAAAGTGGACAAGTCGAGTATCGGCGCTGCTGCTTGCCAGCGGCAGCGCTGATGCCTAAGCTTTGCAAGGGCCTTTGCAGGGGAACGAGGAGCGGGAACGGATGCGGAAGAAGATCATCGCGGCGAACTGGAAGATGTTCAAGAATCCGAAGGAGTCGCTGGATTTCCTAGATGCTTTTCTGCCGATGGTGGAAGGCCACGACCGGGATGACATCCTCATCTTTCCAACGGCAACGTCGCTGTCAACCGTCATCGACAAAGTCGCGGAGACCAGGGTGCGGGCCGGCGCGCAAACCATGCATTGGCTGAACGAGGGACCATTCACGGGGCAGACGTCGCCGACCATGTTGACCAGCATCGGGTGCACACACGTGCTGCTTGGGCACAGCGAGCGGCGACTTTATGCCAACGAGAGTTATGAGCACGTGAACCTGAAGCTGAAGGCAGCCGTAGCACACGATATTGCGCCGGTGCTGTGCCTCGGCGAGATGCTGGCCGACCGGCAGACCGGTTACACCAAGGACACGCTGCTGGCGCAGATGGGTGCGGCTCTGGCAAACCTGCCGGCGGAAAAGATGGAGACGCTGGTGATAGCGTATGAGCCGGTGTGGGCGATCGGGACGGGGTCAAGCGCGACGCCTGAAGTTGCCGACCAGGCGCATGCGATGATCCGTGAGGAGTTGCACGCGAGATTTGGTCCGGTCTGCGCGCACCAGACGCGAATCCTGTATGGCGGTTCGGTCAAGCCGGACAATGTGTCGCAAATTTTGAAGATGCCGAACATCGATGGTGCGCTGATCGGTGGTGCCAGCCTGGATCCGGGGTCGTTGGCGGCGATGGTTCACTACGAGCTATAACGGGCGATGGAATGTAAGAACGGCCCCGAGCTCTGCTCGAGGCCGTTCTTGTCAAGCCACAGACTAGCGTCCGTGGTGATGGCGGTGGTGATGACGGTGGTGATGTGGTCCCTGCGCAGATGCGGAGCTAACCGCGCCGGTAATGGTCAGAATGGCGACGAGCGCGAGAGTCATGCGTGCAAGTTTCTTCATGATGTTTCCTCAGTAGAGCCTCAACTATAACGTGAGACACGCCCTCAGCGAATGAGTTGCCATCCGAGCGACTAATAGCGGCGATATGGGCGATGGTGGGGGCGCTGGTATGGACGGTAGTTGCGATGAAAGGGGCGGTGGTATGGACGGCGATGCGACCGGTGGTATTGCGCGCCAGCGCTTCCCGCGACGGCGAAGAGCATGGCAAAGATGAACAAAAGGCGGACAAACAGCTTTCTCACCATAAGAACTCCAGTGTTGCTGCCGGCTTTGGGTGCCACCCTCTGCCGCAAGGGAGATTGTCGCATCAGCCGGGCGCTCGTGCCGGCAGGGGTGGTCAGGGAGGTTCGCTTATGCGCGTGACGCGCTGCCGTTGATGGGATCGAGCTACTTTGCTGGAGCGCTGAAATCTACGCTCAACCGAGAAGATTGCCCAGGTCCATGCCACCCAGCATGCCGGAGGTGGCCGCCTGCATCGCGGCGTCGGCGTTGCGGCCGGCTTCGTTTACAGCCGCAGTGATCAGGTCTTCCAGCATTTCAATGTCGCCGGCGCTGGCCTGCAGTGCAGTGGGCGCAATAGTGAGGCGCAGCAGATCTTTACGGCCATTAACGCGGGCTGTGACCAGACCACCGCCTGAGCTTGCTTCCGCGACGGTCTCCGCGGCTTTGGCTTCCATGCCGGCTTGCATCTGCTGAGCCTGGCCGAGCATTTGCTGGAGTTTGTTCATATCCATGGGTGAACCTTTCGGGAGAACGGGTGGGTGATGGATCGAGTGGATATTTTGTGCTGCGGTTTATCACCAAACCTGAATCATTCAAGGCAGGCGAGGAGATCAGTCGCGTCGCAAGTCGAAGACGTTCGTCACTTCCGCGTTGAACAGGCGTTGCGCTGCTTGCACGGTGGGGTGCTCCAGAGCCTTGGCCTGTGCTGAACCAGTGCGGGGCTTCTTAGGCCCAGTCTGTTTCTGCTCCGGTGTACCGGCCAGAAAGGTGACCTTGGTGCCGGTGAAGCCCTTGCTCCGCAGCGTGCCCTTGAGGATCGCCTCAACATCCGGGCGAAAGATGGTCGCCATCATCTGCCTGGAGAGGGAAGTCTGGATGCGGAGCTCGCCGTCGCCCAGAGTCCAGGTGGTTTCTTCCAGTTGTTCTGCAGCCGCGTTGTGGCTTTTCGCGGCGAACAGGGCTTCTACGGCAGCGGCCTGCAGTTCGGCCGCTTCGGCCGCTCTGGGCGCAGATGGCGGGGCTTCCGCGCTTGAAGCAGGGACGGTCGCCTCAGGGTCGGCTTCGGGCAGGACGATCGGCTCCTGTGCCGATGCGTGAACGGGTGGCACCTGCGGACCCACGCTTACCTGCGGCAGGTGGAAGTTCAAGCCGGTGGAGGCGTCCGGTGGTGTGGATACGCCGGGTTCTGCAAGCGGCGACATGTTGGACGGTTCGTCGGTGGCCGCGCCTTGAGTGGAGGACGAGCTCTGGACCCTTGCCGCTGAATGTGTATGGAAAGGTGAAGCGATGGTCACTTCGGGGACTTGCACCTCATCGGCTCGAGTGGGCGGCTCTGGTGTCTTTGTTTGTGGCACGGGAGTGGTGCGTGCAGATCGAGATTCAACTTGCGCCGGTGGGGGTGTAACCGCGGTCATTGCGTCCAGCACAGCCCTTTGCGGCTGCGGGGCAGGCACCACAGCTGTCCGGGGTGGCGGAATCGTACGCGCGGACTGGTTGGTAGGTCGCGGCAGTTGCGCGAGGAACTGCTCCATGGGCAGCAGCCGCTGCAGGTGGACGAGCTTGAGCATGCCCAGTTCAAGGTGGAAACGCTGCTCCTGCCGGGAGCCGAGATCGTCGAAGGTACGGAGCATGACCTGCATAAAGCGGGTGAGTTCCTCTTCGGTGAAGAGGACGGCAGTGCGGGCGGCGCGGCGGCGTTCGTCCGGCGAGATTTGCAGAAGTTCCGTGTCGGCGCTTTCGGGCGTTAGGCCGGCGATCTTGGCCAGGACACAGTTGCGCAGGTAGCGCACGAACTGGCGGGCGAGCTGCGCGGGGGAGTTGCCGGAGTCGAGCAGGCGGTTCGCCGTGAGGAGCACCCCGGCGGCCTCGTTTCGTGCAACGTACTCCAGAATCTCTTCAAAGACCGTGTTGGGAACCGACCCCATCAGGTCGCGGATTTCGTTGGAGCTGAGCTGAGGCTTGCCTTTGTCTGGACCTTCGGGCACGGTAGGTGCGGAGGCGATGGCCTGGTCCATGATGCTGAGCGCGTCGCGCATGCTGCCGTCGCCGGCTTCAGCGAGCAGATCGAGCGCTGCCGGGTCTGCGAGGACATTTTCGTCGGTAGCAATTTTTTGAAGTTGGCCGAGGATGTCGTCGAGCTTGACCGCGTGGAAGCTGAAGTGCTGGCAGCGCGAGCGGATGGTTGCCGGGATGTTTTCCGGCTCGGTGGTGGCCAGCATGAAGATGATGTGGTCAGGCGGCTCCTCGAGCGTCTTGAGCAGCGCGTTGAAGGCTGCATCGGTAATCTGGTGGGCTTCGTCGAGGATGTAGATCTTGTAAAGGTCGCGGGACGGACGATAGCGGGCAGCGTCGCGCAGTTCGCGAATCTCGTCGATGCCACGGTTGGTGGCGGCATCGATCTCGATGACGTCGACGGCGTTGCCCTGGCGGATTTCGCGGCAGCTGTCGCACTGCAGGCAGGGTTCGGGCGTGGGTCGAACAGCGGAGCCGATAGCGTTTTGGCAGTTAAGGGCGGAGGCGAGGATGCGGGCGATGGTGGTTTTGCCGATGCCGCGGTGGCCGGAGAAGATGTAGCCGTGAGCGATGCGCTGCTGCTCCAGCGCGTTCTGCAGGGTGCGGGTAACGTGGTCCTGGCCGACGACGTCGGAGAAGCGGAGGGGCCGGTATTTGCGGGCTAGAACCTGGTAGGCCATTCGCCTTCCAGTTTACGCCGGGGAACTTTGGCGGGTGGGCTTGCGCAGGGTCAGCGGCAGGCCAAGCTTCTTGCGGCGGCGGACTTCGGCGACCGAGAACATGGTGCCGCGGCAGTTGGGGGCGTTGCAAAAGCAGGGCTGGTCGTCTTGATCGCTGTCGTGCAGGTGGTACTCGTAGGTCAGTTCTTCGCCCGCGGCGATGTCGCGCAGGGCGAGGATGAAAATGCGCTCCTCGTCCTCTTCGGTCTGGCAGTTGGGCGAGCAGTGGTGGTTGATGAACATGGCCGCGCCAAAGCCGTCGATCACCTCGCCGTGGTCGCCGACGGAGAACAGGTAGGTAATGTCACGTTCAGCGTAGCGCTCGTCAGCGGCAGACTTGGAAAGGTGCGGTCCCATGTACTCCAGGATGCGGGTGCCCGCGACGATGGGGGACAACGTGTAGCAGCCGGCACCATGGACGGCGGATGAGCGGATGATGAGGTCGGGCTCGCTCTGGCCTTGGCTGATCGGTGGTGGCGTGGGCATGGGCGGAGTATAGCGAAGTTGCCCGTGTGACTTTCTTATGGCGGGGCGCGGGCGTCTAATCGATGGAGCGGAGGTGATCTGGTGCGAAAGCGTGCAGGATGTTGTGTTGTGACTCTGGTGTTGATGGCCGGCGACTTTGCGGTCGCGCAGCAGCAGGCACCACCGCCGCCGGTGACGGTGCAGGACTGCACGAAGCTGAAGGGCATGGCGAGGAAGGAGTGTGCTTCTCAGCAGACCGTAAAAGCGGAGCCAAAGAGTGTCACACCGGCTGCCACGCCAGACGACAAGTTTGCTTTTCCGGAGGATGCGTCGAAGAACGGTGGAGAGTTGCAGCGGGGAGCTGCGAAGGCCGCTGCTGCTGGAAAGGGGTCAGCAACGGGCGATATGCCGACGAGCGATGTACCGGATCCGCCTGCGGAATCGTTGAAGCCGCTTCACCCTGGTGATGTCGGCGCTCCGGCCGGATCTTCTTCGTCTTCCTCACCTGCCGGTGCGGATGCGTCGACTGGCGATGATGACGCAGCGCCCACGACGGCGGGTGGCGATACTCCGGTAAAAGCATCGGACCTGAGGAATCTCGGCCAGCCCAGGGGCGACATCACCGAGGCGCGGACGAAACTGGAGGGGTCGCGAGTAGAGGACGACCTGAAGGTGGGCCGGTTCTATTTCAAAGATGGCAACCTCGCAGGCGCTACGGCACGGTACAAGGATGCGCTCAAACGGGACCCGGAAAATCCGGATGCGCACTACGGCCTGGCGGAGGTGCTGTTGAAGCAGAACAAGAGGGTAGAGGCAGCAGCGGAGCTGCAGAGATACCTGGCTCTGGCACCGGATGACGACCACACGAAAGACGCGCGGAAGATGCTGGCGAAGCTACATTAACTCCGGTCGATACTGCCACCTCAGTCAGGGTCTTACAAGGAGTTCGTCGTCGTAATCAGGTGGCGGTGGTGGAAGCGGCAGGGGTGGGGCCTGCTTGATAGATTTGCGTATAGCCTCTGCTGAAATCAAAAAGCGTTGTGCATAGAGCAGGGGATCCGGTGCGAGCGCCATTTGCGCCAGGTGGTACCGCCAGGCACCTTGATTGCGGGTTTTGCGGGTGTGCGCACGGCGGGTAATCGTTCGCGTGACTCCGTTTGGCGCGGTGCGTTTGTATGTGGATGTGGGTTGAATCTGGCGCAGGTCCTCCGCGGCAAAAAACGCCTTGGCAAAGCTATGTGAAAGCAACAGCAGGTTGATACGGCGCCCCTGCGACAGCCATTCCACGGCAGCGTCGCCACCCGGCCACGGCAGCGCGGCGTCTGTGCGGAACCATCGCCGTAGCTCCAGGCCGTTTGCGCGAGCCTGGTGTAAAAGGTGCTGCAGGAGAAGCTGTCTTGTCACGCGAATGCCTTTACGCTTCCGGATACCTTTGCGCAGAATCGTAGCAGAGGTTGGGCTTTGCCTCCCAACTGCGGCAAGAAATGCAAACTGCGATGGCCATCGTCTACTCTTGGGTGGCAGCACGGAGGTCTCAATGAGGTCAGGTCGGCCAGGTCGCTGGGTGGTACTCGCAGCGCTTCTATGCGCCGGACTTGCATGCACCGGGAGAGCGTGGGCGCAAAATACCTATCCGCTGAACCTGGATCCTGTGGTGCGCGACGGATTTGAGCACTTTTACAATCTGGATTACGACGGCGCCATGCAGAGGTTTGAGGCGGTGCTGCGAGCCCACCCGGACGACCCCATGGCGAATGCCTACGTGCTGATGGACACCATCTTTCGGGAGCTGTACCGGCAGGACCTGTTGGATACGACCTATTACGCCCGCGAAAATTTTTTGTCGAGTGGACGCAAGGTGGACATACCCGAGGGTGTGCGGCAGCGTGTGGAGCAATTGACCGACACAGCGGTGAACTTGGCAGATGCACGCATCAAGCAAAACGGAAAGGACAAGGACGCCTACTTTGCGCGTGGCTATGCGAAGGGCATGCATGCCGCGTTCACCACGCTGGCGGACCATAGCTACACCGGCGCGGCGCGGCAGGGCCTGGCCAGCCGCAACGACAGCGAACAGGTGCTCAAACTGGACCCGCGCTATACAGACGCAAAAATGGCGGTAGGCATCCAGCAGTTTGCTGTGGCCAGCCTGCCGCGGTTGGTACGCATGGTGGCGGGCATTGCGGGCATCGGCGGCAACAAGGAGCAGGGCCTGGACCTGCTGCGGGACAGTGCCACGCATGGAACGGCGACACGGGTGGAGTCGCAGACGGCGCTTAGCCTGTTCCTGCGGCACGACCACCGCTACCCGGAGGCATATACGGTGGCGCGCGGCCTGGCGCAGCAGTACCCGCACGATTTTCTGTTTCGGCTTGAAGAAGCAAACCTGATGAAAGATGGCGGCCACGGCCCAGAGGCCATTGCGATATACAAGCGCGTGCTGGACGACGCCGCAAAGCCGGGGTATTTTACTGAGGCGCGGCTGCAACTGGCGTACTTCGGCCTCGCCGAGACGCAACGGGGTCAAAACGACATTCGTGGCGCTGGCGATAGCTACAGCAAGGCCGCCGCGCAGCACAATTGCAGCGACTGGATGCGCAAGCGGGCCGCTTTGAACGCCGGCGAAATGTTGGACAAGTTGGGCCAACGAGACCTTGCGTTGTCGTATTACCGCCAGGCGGAAGCGGCAGGCGGCGACCAATCTCAGGCGGCAGATGCACGCAAGTACATGAAGCAGCCGTACACCGGAGTCTGAGGAGCGAACGCGGCCAAGGGAACCACATGTTCAACCATGCGTATGACAGAATGTGACTGCGTGCGAACCCAACCGGCGCTGCCACAGGGAGAACTTGTCATGAATCGATGGATACGTTCAAGGACAGATCGCAAGATTGCGGGCGTGTGTGGTGGCATTGCCCAGACAAATGGGTGGGACTCCACCGTGGTCCGGCTGGTCTGGGTTGCTCTCGTCGTTTTCGGCGGCACCGGTGTGCTTGCGTACCTCATTCTTTGGGTCATCATGCCGGAAGAGCCGATGGGTTTGTCACAGCAAGGCGTCTATGCCCCACAGGGCGTCTACGCACCACCCGCGGCGTACACAGGCGCGCAGCCATACCGCCCCACTACCCCCGTCACGGCGCCGGTTGATCCACCCCTCCCCGGTCAGGGACCCACCACGGGCGCTTGATTGTGACCGCAAAAACGATTGACCTCGTCGAACCGGCTGCGACCGACTGTTCCCGTCCATTCCGCTATGTGCACGGCCAGCTGTGTTGCGGTGCGGTGCCGCTGCGGGAGCTGGTAAATCGATTTGGTACACCGTTGTACGTCTACAGCGGAGATCAAATTGCGGAGCGTGCCGCGCTCTTTCAGGCTGCATTCAGCACGCGCCGGCACACCGTCTGCTACGCGGTCAAAGCGAACTCTTCCCTGGCAATTCTCCGACTGCTGGGTCAGCGGGGTTGCGGCTTTGATATCGTCTCCGGCGGTGAACTGGCGCGGGTGGTTGCTGCCGCCGGGGAGCATGCTCGGCAGTGGACCGCGCGCGTGGTGTTTAGCGGCGTAGGCAAAACGGCGGACGAGATGGATGCGGCGCTGGCCGCTGGCATTCTGATGTTCAACGTGGAAAGTGAGGCCGAGCTGCGGCTGTTGGAGCAAAGGGCGAAGGCCGCCGGCATGGTCGCACGGTTTGCGCTGCGGGTAAACCCGGATGTCTTTGCGGAAACTCACCCCTACATTTCAACCGGCATGCAGGACCATAAATTCGGCATCGCGATCAAGCTGGCACGCGGCCTGTACGCACAGGCAAAGGGTAGCGAGTGGCTGCTGCCGGTAGGCGTGAGCGTGCACATCGGATCGCAGATTCGTCAGGTGGAGTCGTTTGGCGCAGCGCTTCGACGAGTGGTCGAACTGGTGGAGCAACTGCGCCTGGATGGGCACGGTATCGAGTACATCGACGCCGGCGGTGGGCTGGGCATTGAGTATGGCGACGGCAGCTTTGACGCGGCGGAGCAGGTGCATGCATATGCTCAGGTGATTGAGGCGGCGCTGCACGGTGTGACCGGTGCGCACCTGGTGATTGAGCCGGGACGTTTTGTGGTGGGTCAGGCAGGCGCACTGGTATCGCGGGTACTGTACACCAAGCGCAACGGCATCAAGACCTTCGTGATTACCGACGCGGCCATGAACGACCTGATACGGCCGGCGCTTTACCAGGCGCACCACAATATTGTGCCGGTGACGCAAGCAGCAGGCCACGTAACCGAGGTGGTGGACGTCGTGGGGCCTGTGTGCGAGAGTGGCGACTTCTTTGCGCATGACCGCAGCCTGCCGGTTCTACAGGGGGGCGACCTTGTAGCCCTTCTGGATGCAGGAGCGTACGGCATGTCCCAGAGCTCCAACTACAACACCCGCGTGCGGCCGGCCGAGGTGCTGGTCGATGGCAATACGGCACGCATGATCCGGCGCCGGGAGACCTACGAGGACCTGTTGCGAGCGGAATGCGTGTAGAGCTGCGCGGCTGCTGGGCAGTGTTGATTGCGGTTGGTATACTTCACGGGTTGCGTGGCCTGTGGCCACGCGGGAACTGCGAAGAAAAGTAGAGGGTTCAATCGATGTCAGGCCATTCCAAATGGGCAACCATCAAGCACAAAAAGGGCGCGGCAGATGCTAAGCGCGGCAAAGTTTTCACGCGGCTGATCAAGGAAATCACAGTGGCTGCGCGTGGCGGCGGTGGCGATCCGGACGGCAACCCGCGGCTGCGGACAGCAATCCTGGCGGCCAAGGCGGAGAACATGCCGGCCGACAACATCAAGCGCGCCGTCCAGCGCGGAACAGGCGAAATCGAAGGCCTGCAATACGAGGAAATTACCTTCGAGGGCTACGGGCCTGGTGGTGTCGCCGTGATCGTGGATGTACTGACAGACAACCGGAACAGGGCAGTCAGCGAGGTACGGCACGCATTCAGCAAGAACGGCGGCAACCTCGGCGAGACCGGGTCTGTCGGCTACATGTTCAACAAGAAGGGCGTGATCCTCATCGCCAAAAAAGCTGCCGATGAGGAGAAGCTGACCGAGATTGTGCTGGAAAGCGGTGCCGACGATCTGAACGATGAGGGCGACAGCTGGGAGATTCTGACCAGCCCGAAGGAGTTTGAGGCCGTGCGCGACGCGGTAACGGCAGCCGGCATCAAGCCGGAGCATGCCGAGGTCACCATGGTCCCTTCGACTTATCAAAAGCTCGAGGGCACGCAGAACAGCGCCATGCTGCGGCTGCTGGACGTGCTGGAGGAACTGGACGACACCCAGAACCTGTATTCGAACTATGACTTCGACAGCGCGGAAGTCGCGGCATAACTTCTGACCGAAGATGAACGAGAGCCGCCGCCCGGTGTGGCGGCTTTCTTGTGTAACGTGCGAGGGATGATGCAAGCAGTGTGGAAGTGTGTGGCGGCGTTGAGGGTGGGACTGACAGTAGCAGCCGGGGCGCAAATGCGGCCGACGACGGATGGGGTTCCGGCGTTGGCGAACGCACGCGGC
This sequence comes from Acidobacteriaceae bacterium, assembly GCA_903642225.1. Taxonomy (GTDB): domain Bacteria; phylum Acidobacteriota; class Terriglobia; order Terriglobales; family Acidobacteriaceae; genus Terriglobus. The sequence goes on from CAHJWI010000005.1 coordinate 124,450, forward strand.
TGGGAGTATGGAGCGATCTTTCAAGGCGGCAAGGGTGTCACTGACGACCGCGACGATTTCAAGTTCTTCATGGCCGGCGGCCACGTGGGGAAAGTGCTTACGGGTCAGATGGGCAGGAGTGTGCTCCAGGGGAACTTTGAATATGCCGCTGAGATCTTTCCCTACTGGCAAAGTGATACACCCCGGTTCGACCGGCGCACCTGCGTGCCCACGGCGAATCCCCTGGCGATCTCCTGTTCGCCCCTCTATACCGTTGGCGGCACGTTCCATGGTGTAACGGTAACGCCGATTATCCTGCGCTGGAACTTTACCCGTGGCCACCGGTTGATGCCGTGGGCGCAGGCAGCAGGCGGGGTGCTATGGACGAACCATAAGTATCCGGCGTATGGTCAGGGACCGGTGAACCTGGTGAACAACGGCCCCAACGCGGATGCAAGTGTGTGGAATTTCACGCCGCAGGGCGGGGTCGGAGTGCATTATTTCCTTAACCCGCGGCAGAGCCTGGATTTGGGCGCGAATGGAGTCCACATCTCCTCTGCAAGCCTGGGCGACAGGAATCCCGGTGTGAACGCGAGTGTGCAGTTTTCCATCGGTTACTCGTGGTGGAAATAGGTTTGAGGCTGGTTTAAACGGAACAGGGTCGTTGAAGCGCGCGCGGACTGTAGTGCGGCGGGCGGGCGATGGCAACACAGGTACAGGCAGGTTTGCAGTGAATGCTGAAGCAGTGGTGGAGTGCGTCCCAAATTTTTCTGAGGGCCGCGACGAAGGTGTCGTCCGAGAGATCGTGCGCAGCATGCAGGTGTACGGGGTGCGTCTGTTGGACTGGTCGATGGACCCGGCGCACAACCGAAGCGTGGTGACAGTGGCCGGGCCGGCGCAGGCGGTGTGCGAGGCGGCAGTGCGTGCCGTCGGCCGCGCGGCAGAGCTTATAGACCTGACAAAGCAGACGGGTGTTCACCCGCGCGTGGGAGCTGCGGACGTGGTGCCGTTTGTCCCGGTAAGTGGTTGCACGCTGGGTGACTGTGTGCAGCTGGCGCACCAGGCCGGAACCGAGATGTGGAAGCGGTATGGCGTGCCTGTGTACTTTTATGAGGCAGCAGCGGTGCGACCGGATCGCATCAAGCTGGAGAACGTCCGGCGTGGGCAGTTTGAAGGTTTGCGGCAGACGGTGCGCACGGACTCTCGCATGTGGCCGGACGTGGGAGCGAATGACCTGCACCGGACGGCGGGTGCGAGCGTGGTCGGTGCGCGCCGGTTTCTGATCGCCTACAACATCTACCTTAGAAGCGCGGAGATCGGAGCAGCGCGAGCCATTGCGCGGCAATTGCGGGAATCAAGTGGCGGCCTTGCCGGTGTAAAAGCAATGGGCGTGATGGTGGATGGGCGCGCGCAGGTTAGCATGAACGTGACCGACTTTCGCGTCACGCCTATGGAACGGGTGCATGCGGAGGTGCTTCGACTTGCAGACGTGGTTGGCGTCAGCTGTGCCGAAGGGGAACTGATCGGCCTGGTTCCAGCCGCCGCCTGTGAACCGAATGCGAACTGGTTGCGTCAAACGACTGAGTTTGATCCGGCGTTGCGCATCCTGGAGCAGCGCCTGGAGCGGCCGATGGAGTGGCCGGAGCGGCTTTTACTGGAACGATTGCAGTTTGCGTAAGTTGGATGAAGGTCTTGGGGTTGGAGGAACGTGTTGAAAAATCTGGTTCGTGGTTTGGCGGCGTCTGTAGTACTTTGGGCGGCTGCAGTTCCCATGCACGCGGCGCAGTTGGGGTCGGATGCGAAGTCGGCTATTCCTCGCGATGTGC
>CAHJWI010000006.1 GCA_903642225.1 Acidobacteriaceae bacterium
AGCCGACGAACGGACTTGAACCGTTGACCTGCTGATTACGAATCAGCTGCTCTACCAACTGAGCTACGTCGGCCTCTTCACGCATTCTACCGGAATGCGGAGCGGTCACCAAACCGGCTTCAAACACAGAGAAGGCCACCTGGTAAGGAGGTGGCCTTCTCGTTCAGGGAGAATAGTCCGGACGGAGGCAAAGCCATCTGAACTTTCTGGCGCAATATTATGGGGCGGGTTGGGGCAAGTCAAGATAATTTCGTATGTGCCACATTTCATTACGATTAGCTTGGTCAGGTGGTTTTTTGGAGTATTCGTTATTCGCTTAACATTCGCCTTACGACCGCAGTTTGGGTGCGGGCCCACGCAGATCGAGCTTAATGATTTCCATGTCGTCGAGTGAGGAAACCGGCTTTCCGCGTGCCTGGCGGATGAACGCCCGACCACCGCCAAAGACGATGCCCAAAACAAGTGCCGCACCCACAATGGCAAACACCATCACGATGATTTGCACCAGCACATTACTGGCTCTGCTCACGGTGAACTGGTCCATGTAGCCCTCCGGCTTGTTCCATGTCAGTTCCGCCTGGTAACTCACGGCCGCAGCCAGCTTTTCTGCTTCGCGTTTTGAAAATCCGCTCGAAGCAAGCGCCACGATCGGTCCGGACCGGCGCACCACGGGATTTCCAGCAAGCATCGCAGAGGGCAGCGAACTACTGGCGAGCGAGGCCTCAAACGCGTGCTGCCGGCCGCCGGCGATGGTCGGCGTCGGATAAAAGACGGCCGTAAGAAGACCGCTGCCCGCACGGCCGGCATACCGCGTCGTGAGAATTTCAGGACTCTTTGAAAAATCCAGCAGCGCAGCTGGCAGCAGACCGCCTTCAGCAGCATAGGTTGCCGGCCCAACGGCGTACCGAATAGTTTCTTTCTGCAGGCCTTCCACGGGCAGACGGGTCGGCAGCAGCGGCGGTGCGCCCTTTGCACCAACCGGCTTTGGAAGCGCCGCAACCAGATCACCAAATGAACCGGCCGACACGGCCTTGCTGCCGGAAAGCGCAATGCTGACCAGCGTATTGCCTTGCCAGAACAGGAGCTTGCCGGCAGAGACTGCGCAATCCGACCCAAGAGAATTGCCGCCCGCACACGGTCGCATCGCCGGTGTCCGCAACAGCGTCCAGGCACTGTATGCACCCGTGGAGTCGGCCATCTGTACAGCAGAGATGGCGGCCGCCGCTCCGTCAGCGGTGTACTGTCGGGCGCTTGTGCGCTGCACGATCAGCTCTTTGGCAACATCCGGCGCAAGCACGAGTGTGTCGTCTGCAGTGTCTCCCGTCGCCCTCCAGGGGCCAAAGCTGTCGGGCAGCAGCGGCGCGGGTGGCATGGTTACGGCGCTTGACGCCGGGGCTTGCCCCCTGACCGCAAAGGGCATCAGCAGCGCTGTCAAAACCAGCGTAGGAGCGAGAGCATGAAAGGTGCGTTGCGAAACAAGGCGCATACGGTGTGAGACTACCATTGGCCTTCGGCGGATAGCTGCTCTTTACAGACACCGTTGGCAGTCCCTGTGTTCCCTGCCGCAGTACGAACGCGAAGTGCCGTAGTGCCCGGGAAAGATGCCCGGCAGAAGATGCATTCCCCGTACCCGCCACGCGACGGTCAACGATTGGCGCTTTCATGTACGATCATCTGCGACTCGCGACGGTGACCTCCGCTGCCCTCCAACTTGTGGGCGCAGCCGAATGTGTTGCCGTTACAGACAGGGTCTCGGGATACGGACACATGGCAAACATCAGTACGGCGACTGGGAATTATGCATCAGCGCCGGCGCAGACCAATCGTGGCGCACTCACCATCGTCACCACGCTCTTCTTCATGTGGGGTTTCTGCACGGTTCTGAACGATGCCCTTATTCCCCATCTTCAGTCCATCTTCAACCTGTCCTACGTTGAAGCGTCGTACGTTCAGCTTGCCTTCTTCGGCTCCTACTTTGTCTTTGCTATGCCCGCGGGCTGGCTCATTGAACGTGTGGGCTATCAGCGGACCATGGTGATCGGCCTCGCTGTCATGGCTGTGGGTTCGCTGCTGGTTGTGCCTGCTGCCACCACGGCAAAGTACCCACTCTTTCTGGCGGTTCAGGTCGTCATCGGCGCGGGTATTACCATCCTGCAGGTGTCCGCCAACCCCTACGTGACTATTCTTGGACCACCAGAAACGGCGTCCAGCCGCCTTAATCTCACCCAGGCGTTCAACACGCTAGGCGATACAGTGGCACCCTACTTCGGCAGCATGCTCATTCTGGGCCGCGCCGTGGTGGAGTCCGCACCCAAGGAACCCGGTGCACTTACGGCGTACCACATTCGCCAGGCAGGCACCGTCAAGCTGCCTTACGTCGGCATCGCCGCCACACTCATCATTCTCGGCATCGCCATCGCCCTCTACCGCTTCCCACGGCTCGAGGTTACACGCGACTTTCGGCCCGGCGATCTGAGCTCCAAATCCGACAGCATCTGGAACCATCCTCACGTGTGGCTCGGTGCGCTTGCCATCTTCATCTACGTTGGCGCTGAGGTCTCAGTGGGCAGTTTCCTTGCCAAGTTCATCGCGAACCCGGCCATCGGCAACATGAGCCTGCAGTCCGCCACCAAGATGGTGACCGTCTACTGGGCCGGCATGATGGTCGGCCGCTTCGGCGGTTCGTATGTCATGCAGAAGGTCTCGTCCAGCAAGCTGCTTGCGGGCGCGGGTGTGGGCGGCTTTGTTGTTGTGCTGCTCGCGGTACTTACCACGGGGCACACCGCCATGTGGTTTATTCTCGCGATCGGCCTGTTCAACTCCATCATGTTCCCCACCATTTTTACGTTGGGTGTGGCGGAACTCGGCCCGCTTACCGGCCGCGCTTCCGGCCTGCTGGTGCAGGGTATCGTGGGCGCCGCAATTATCCCGGTCGCCATGGGCAAGCTGGCCGACACGTACGGCATCCACCTCGCACTTATCCTGCCCTGCCTCTGCTACCTCTTCGTCATTTATTACGGTCTTAGCGGCTACAAGATCAAGCCGAACGAACGACAGTCAGAGCTCCAGGCCGTTTAACACCTGCATGTGCTCTCCACCCTGGCGAATGCTGTCTCGTGGTCGACAAAGGTCTCAGGCGATGCCGCTCTGCCGGTCGCTTTTCCACGCGTTGTCATCATCGAGCGCTAGGTCCTGCGCCGCTATCGGTCCTGCAGAGAACCGCGGCGTCGTACCTTCGAACCGTAGAATAGACGGATTGTGACTCTCGACTTTTTAGGCCAGCACCAGCGTACACACTTGTGCGGCGACCTTCGCGCAGCAGATGCAGAGAAGCCCGTCATCCTAATGGGATGGGTCAACCGCCGCCGTGACCATGGCGATCTCATCTTCCTCGACCTGCGCGACCGCTCCGGCATTACTCAGATCGTCGTTGACAAATCGCAGTCCAGCGCCGCCCTGCTCAAAGCCGAGGCTGCGCGGCCGGAGTTCGTGATGGCTGCGATCGGCAACGTGCGCCTGCGCGGCGAAGGCCTTGCCAATCCGAATATTCCCACCGGCGACATTGAAGTCATTGCCCACGAACTGCTGCTGCTGAGCGATGCAAAGACCCCGCCGTTCTCCCCGGCCGAGGACGCCATTGCCAACGAAGAGCTTCGCCTGCAATACCGCTACATCGACCTGCGCCGGCCGACGATGCAGCACAACTTCCTCATCCGCCACCGCGTTGCGCAGGCCATCCGCAACCAGCTCTCGAGCGAAGGCTTCCTCGAGATCGAGACCCCGATGCTTACCCGCACCACACCGGGCGGCGCACGCGATTATCTCGTCCCCTCGCGTGTGCACGCCGGCGAGTTCTACGCGCTTCCGCAGTCGCCACAGATCTTCAAGCAATTGCTGATGGTCGGCGGGTTCGACCGCTACTTCCAGATCGCGCGCTGCTTCCGCGACGAAGACCCCCGCGCGGATCGCCAGCCCGACTTCACCCAGATCGACCTGGAACTCACCTTTCCGCAGCAGGACGAGATCTTCGGCGTGACCGAGCGGTTCGTCAAAGCGGCGTTTGAGGCCGCCGGCCAGCCCATGACTATCCCGTTTCCGCGCATGACCTACGACGAGGCGATCCGCAGATACGGCATCGACAAGCCCGACATGCGTCTGCCGCACATGGCCGACCTGACCGGGATCTTTACCCCTGAGCTGCGCGAAACCCTGCGCATTGAGCCGGTGCTGCCGGTCTTTGGCTTCGTCATCCCTTCTGTCGGTGAACTGAGCGGCACCGCACGCAAGGCGTTGCTTTCTGAGATCCGCAGCTATTTCGGCGACAGCGGCCTCGACGTGCTCGACCTTGCGCGCCTGCGTACCAATGAGAGCTTCCAGCCGCTGACAGAGGCCATCGCTGCACACCTGAACGCAACGACTGTCCACTTCAACGGCAAAAACTTCACAACGGACGACCTTGCCATCGTTGTCACGCCGAAGCTCGGCACCGCACCAGTCTGGAACTTCGATCGCCAGTGGATACCTAAGCGCGTGGGCGGTCTGCGCCTGGAACTGGCAAAGAAGTACGCGGACAAACACGGCCTGTTCCTCAAGAAAGGCACCGCAGACGACTACCGCTTTACCTGGGTCACCGACTTTCCCATGTACGAGTTCAACGAGGAAAAGAAGACCTGGGATGCCGCCCACCATCCTTTCACCTCGCCGCACGAGGCAGACATTTCAAGTGGTGCGCTTTACAACGACAAGGGATCTGTTCGCGCCCAGGCCTACGACGTTGTGCTCAATGGCATGGAGCTCGGCTCCGGCAGCATCCGCATCCACCAGAAAGAAGTACAAGCCGAAATCTTCCACACGCTCGGCATGAGCGATGAAGAGCTCCGCGACCGTTTCGGCTTCTTCCTGGAGGCGCTCGACTACGGCACCCCACCCCACGGGGGTATTGCACTCGGCCTCGACCGCATCGTCATGCTGCTCACCGACTCCACCAGTCTTCGCGAAGTGATCGCCTTCCCCAAAACCGCCAAGGCCGTCGATCTAATGTGCCAGGCCCCCAGCCCCGCTACAGACACCCAGCTTCGCGATCTGCACCTCCGCACCGTCGTGCGCAGCTGACGGCAGTCGTTCCAATGATGGAAGGAAGAAACAATCGAAGCGCGGAGTCCAACCCCGTTCCCTTCTGCGACCATCTGCAGGGTGAGCTTTACTCACACACACGAAGGAGACACAAATTCATGGCTGACAACGACGTGCTTAAAAATCAGGAGCAGATCCTGCAGAATCAAAAAGATATCCTCAACAACCAGAAGACCTTGAAGGAGAATCAGGAGTCGTCCGGCGGCATCCTCTCTCATCAGAAGGACATTCTGGACAACCAGAAGTCGATCCTGAGCAACCAGGAAGAGATCACGTCCAACCAGAAGGAACTCCTTTCTAACCAGAAAGAGATTCTCGCAGCCCTCAAGAAATAACATTTGGCAGGAGCCGGGGAGGTGGATGTGTCCTCCCTGGCAACACATGTTTCAGAAGAGTGCCGGTGTCCTGTCTGAGCTATACCGGCGGCTATGGCGCATGCCGAGGTTGATCCCGATAAAAGAGATCAAAGTGGCCAGCCCCACCAGACCTACGCCATGCGATAAATCCACCAGAAACAGCGTACTCAGGAACTCCGCCGCGATCAGGCTCACAAGTATGCCGACAATGGTGCGGCGTTCCATGCGTGAGCACACCAGCGCACCCAGCGGCGCACCTACGACCACAACAGGCACGGCGGCCAGCCAGTAGTCGATGACCCTTGGCGAGTAGTCGCGCACAACGAACAGGTGCAGCAGGAATGCGGCGGCCGTCACAATCCACATCAGCAGCACCGTCGTCGGCGTCACGATTTTCTCATTCACGCGGAATAGCACCACCATCACCATGAACACCACAATGTTCTCGCCGCAGCCGATCAGGCCGCTCAGTGCACCGCCCAGCAGACCGGCCACGAGCAGCGCAGCTTTCTCGCGCGGCCCGAACACAGGCATGTGTGGGTGGCGCAGTGCACCCGTGCCGCGCTCTGGTAAAAGCAGCACCAGTGCAAGGCTGGTGACCACTGCTGTAAAGAACACCCGGACCATGCCCGACGGCATGCGCGGCACCAGCAGCAGCGTGCTGATGACCATGCCGGCCACTCCGCCAGTGCCTGCCCACACCAGCGCCCGCCTCTCAATCGGTATGCGCTGGTACAGGATGCTCAGCGACGCCGCGCCCATGCCCACCGTCTGAATTGCAAAGGAGAACAGGCGCGCATCTGCCGCGGAGATGTGCAGCACTTTTGTGAACATGGGGAACGCGATCGCCGCGCCGCCTTCGCTCGTGCCGCCTCCCACAAGCGATCCCAGCACCATCGTGAGAGACACCTTCCAGTGGACTGCAATACTGTGCAGCGCACGGCCACGGCCAAGCAGCACCCAGCCCAGCCACACGACTGCGGCCAGCGCGCCATTAAAGCGGATGCTTCGCCCAAGGTGTGCAGGATGCGGCTCGCTCACCGGTGCGGGTGCGGATTGTTGACTTACCTTGGTCGGCATCGCTGGTGTACCAATCTGTTTTCGCCTCAAGTGTAACGAAGCGCCACAACAGCTTGGCAGAAGCGATGCGCAGTCGCGCCAGCAAGCCTAAGTCGAGGGATGTCGCCCATCAGCACTGCCACCTCCTCATGCATGATTCTGGACCCGCCTGGGATTGTCACCGGTCCGGGTGGTACAACCGCATACGCGAGATGTACAGCATCACCTCTGGCGTAATGCGGCCACCCGGCGATACGCCCACCCGTAGCCGCTCGCGAACGTCCGTTGCGGACGTGTCGTCCTCCACGTCAGCCAACAGGTGGATGCGCGCACGTTGCGCAGGCGTCAGCTGTAGGACAGACAGCTCATCCAACGCGAACTCAGGCCGTGACACCGCAATCCATTCCGCAGTTTCCAGCAGCCTTTCCGGCTTCTTCCACTGCCGCAAAGAAAGCAGGCTATCCGCACCCGCAATGCAGAACAACTCCGCACCTGGGTTCTCTGACGTTAACGCCTCCAGCGCATCCACAGTAAAGTTCGGCGATCCATCGGCATGCGGAGCGTCCAGATCGCTCGCCTCCAGAGTTGCAGCCGGCGCAGCTGCCAAAAACGGGCTGCCCAGCGCCACACCCGCTCCGCTCGCCGCGGCACACAGCAGCTTCACCATAGCTAACCTGTCAGCATAGTCGGCCACCGGCGCGGCACTCTTCAGCGGCTGCCGTCCCGTGGGCGCCAGCAGTACGCGTTGGAGCTTGAACGCCTGCGCCGCTGCCACGGCTACCGCAAGGTGCGCTCGGTGCGGTGGGTCAAAGGTGCCGCCAAAGTAGCCGATGCGCATGCTCACCAGACTAACCCGCGTAGTGGGAACCAACCACCTTCGTTCGGCGTATGTTTGTGGTGTGCACACGTGCACTGGAGCCGCCTCTCATGCAGACCCGCATTCACGGAACCGTCATGCCCGCGCTCGAAGTCCTGCTGCAACCCGGCGAATCCGTCTTCGCAGAGGCCGGCGAGCTCTCCTGGATGACTGCCAGCATCGGCCTCACCACCCACACCCAGTTCGGCGGCGGCGGTGGCTTTCTCGGCGTCATCAAGCGCATGGCCGGCGGCGGCACTCTCTTCATGACGGAGTACCAGGCCCAGGGCTACCCCGGCGAAATCGCCTTCGCCACTAAGGTTCCCGGTCACATCGTTCCCGTCGAGCTCCACACCGGCCGCGAGGAGTACTTCATTCATCGCCACGGCTTTCTGTGCGGCACACCCGGCGTCCAGATCGGCCTCGGCTTCCAGCAATCGCTCGGTGCCGGCATCTTCGGCGGCGCAGGTTTCCTTCTGCAAAAGCTCACCGGCCAAGGCACCGCATGGCTCGAGCTCTCCGGCGAACTCGTCGTCCGCGACTTGCAGCCCGGCGAAACCCTCCGCGTCCACCCTGGCCACGTCGGGGCTTTTCAGGGAAGCGTGTCATTCCAGATCACCCGCGTTCCCGGCATCCGCAATCTTATTTTCGGCGGCGATGGCCTCTTCCTCGCCGCGCTTACCGGCCCCGGCCGCATCTGGCTGCAGACGCTGCCTCTCAGCAATCTGGCCCACGCCCTGAGCGAGTACATGCCCGGCGAAGGCCGCCCGCGTGAGGTCGCTGGTGGCGTCGTCGGCGGAATTGTTGGTTCCGTCCTCGACGGCATGCGCGACCGGTAAGCTTGCAGGCCTAAGCCGTCAAAGTCACCAGCGCGGGCACCGCAGGCACACTCTCCACCGTGCGCTTCAACTGCCCGCACGCCGCATAGATGTCCCGCCCGCGCGGCCGGCGAATGTACGTCGGAATCCCACCCGCAATCAGCGCCTTCTGGAAGCGGTCCACATCCTCCGGCAAGGGCTGCGTATAAGCAATGCCCGGCCCCGGGTTCCACACAATCAGGTTTACCTTGCTGGTAATGCCGCGCAGCAGTGCAAGCACCTCCGCAGCATGCTCCGGCTGGTCGTTGATGCCGCCCAGCAACACGTACTCAAACGTGATCCAGTCGCGCTTGCCCAACGGCAGCGTTTGCAACGCCGCCAGCAGGTCGGCAATCTTCCATTTCTTTGTAATCGGCATCACGGCCTCGCGCACCGTGTCATTGCTTGCATTCAGGCTAAGTGCCAGCCGTGGCCGCACCGCCTCCTGCGCAAACCGCCGGATCGCCGGCTCAATGCCGCTCGTCGATACTGTCATCCGCGACTCCGGCAGATTCATGCCTTCCACCAGCAACCGCACCGCATCCATAAACGCGTCGTAATTCAGGAATGGCTCGCCCATACCCATAAACACCAGGTTGATGCGATCCTTGCCGATATGGATGCGGTGCCGCGATAGCACTGCAGCGACCTGCCCCGCGATTTCTCCCGCGGTCAGGTTACGCCGGATGCCCAGCTTCGCCGTCAGGCAAAACTGGCAGTTCACCGCGCACCCCACCTGCGAGCTCACGCAAATAGTCGCGCGGTGATACCCCTTCTCCGCCAGCGCGCCCTGGTTGCGTGGGTCCACCGGCTTGCGCAGGCTGTGCGTCCGTACGTGCCGCTGGTCCGCCGCGACAACGGAAGGCGGATCCTCCTCCGCGGCCTCCACACCGTTACCGTCCGGCATCCAAACCGTCTCGACGGTTTCGCCATCGGCCATCTGCATCAGGTAGCGCTCGGTACCATCCACGCTGGTCGCGCTCTGGATAATCTGTGGCAACCCCACCGTATCGCTCTCAGCCAGCCTGGAGCGCAACGCCGCGGGGAACGTCGTCACCTCATCCAGCGACTGCACCCGCTGTCGATATAGCGCCTCCCACAACTGCCGCGCACGATATGGCTTCTCGCCCAAATGGGCAAGGTGCTCCGTCAGTTGCGGCAGTGTCTGTCCAAAGAGTGCGGCCATCGCACCTTAAGGATACCGGGTTCAGGAACGGCGTGCCTTCAAGCCTTGAGGGTTTAGAAGAACCGAAATACCAGCCCGGTTGCGATGTGAAACTGCGAGTTCGGAATCCCGTCGATCTCGCCCACGCCGATCTCCACCATGCGCCAGTCCACGTGCGGCAAAAACGTCAGGTCCACGCCGCCGTTCACCTCATACGCCAGCTTGTACCCGGGCTGCACCGATGCGGACGCCGTGCTCAGCTTTGCCACGCCGCCGTTCAGTTGCACATACGGCTTGATCGGTAGAATCGGTGGCTTGGCCGCCAGCCGCACGCCCACCAGGATTTTGCTTAGCTTCTCATTGTCCTTTGAAACGATCGACCCACGCACGTCGGTCCCCGCTCGAATGGGTCCCAGCTTGAAGAAGTCGTCATACAGCCCAAACGTGCCGCCCGTGAGGAATGTGCTCGTCTGCGTCTGGTCATTCGCCTCAAAATTTCCATACAGCGCCAACTGCGCACGTGCGGAACCACAACAGAGCAGCAGGAAACAGGCAGCGATGCAAGTGCGGACAGGGTTGAGCATCTTCAAACGGTAGTCGCATCGCGTCCGCTGCCCAATAGCAATTTCAGGTGAGAACCACGCCGAATACCCGCGCAACCACGAAGGCTGATGCCACCTGGGAGCTAACTCGCTGCACTGCCGACACGCTGAAAGTCGATGAACGCCTTTGCCGCATCGGTATGCACCAGCTGCACGCGTACGCGGTCGCCGACATCCAGGGCTTTCACCCCCGGCGTCGCATTTGGGTGTAGAAGCATGCCCTCGATCGGCGGCGACAGCACCCGCACAAACGTGCCTTTTGGCCCGGCACCGGTCACGATGGCATCGAACTGCTGGCCGACGTGGCTCGCCATCGCCAGCGCCTGCGCGCGCTTCGTCATGGCCCGCTCCACCTTGCGCGCGGCGCTGTCCCGCTCGTTGCAGTGGGCCGCAATCGCCGTCAGTTCGTCGTCGGTGTACGGTGCCGGCTGGTTTCCAAGCAGCGCATGCAGAACGCGCTGCGTTACCAGGTCCGCAAATCGCCGGTTGGGTGCGGTTGAGTGCGAATAGTCCTGCGCGGCCAGAGCGAAATGTGAAGGCGGGTCCGGATCGTCGCCCTTCACCAGCACATACTCCCCTGCGCCCATCAGCTTGATGACTGCCAGCGCCAGGTCCGGGTAGTGGTCCGGATCCTTCGCACGCTCCGCCGCCAGCGCGCGGTTCAGAGCTCCGCTGTCGGGAGCATCCGGCAGCGCCTCGCCCTTGGTCTGCAGCAGCGCCACGATCCGCGCCCACCTCTCCGGCGACCGCACCACTCGTCGCAGCGCGCTCCGCTTGCCATCCCGCAGCATTTTCGCCGCAGTCTCATTCGCGGCAATCATCAGGTCTTCAATCAGGTCCATCGCCGTGTTGTGCAGCGACGTCTCGATCGACTGCACAACACCGTCGGCGACAACGGGCTGCGCCTCTGCCCGACGAAAATCCAGCGCTCCTGCCGTCTGTCGATACGTGCGGATCCGGTGCGCCGCTTTTTCCTGCAACTGCAGTTGATTCACAAGTTTCGGCGACAACGTTTCGACGGTGCTCGAAGTCTCATCTGCGTGGGTCTCCCCTGTTTTGACACCCGTCAAAATATCCCGATCTGCGCTCGAAAAACCGTCCAGCAGCGGCCCGATCCGGCTGTACGTCAGCTGCAACGTGTTCCTTACCTGCGCCGCAAAAATGCTCGAACCGCTTAGTGACCCGTCCGCAGCCACGGCAAACTCCGCTACCAGCGCATTCCGATCCTCGTTCGGGTTCAACGACGTCAACCCGGTCGACAGTTCCACCGGCAGCATCGGAAAATTGTGCGCCGGCGTGTAAATCGTCTGCGTCTGCCGCGCCGCAAACACGTCCAGCGGCGAACCCTTCGGCACCGTCAGCGCCACATCCGCTATGCCGATCCGCACGCGTATCGCATCCCCCACCTGCTCCGCCCACTCAATCTGGTCCAGGTCCCGCGATGTATCGTTGTCAATGGACGACCACGGCAGCGCACGCAAATCAAGCGTATCCGCAGGCACGGGCGGCGCGGCTAAAATCGCCGCCAGTTGCTCCTCTGACCCCGGCACAGGTGAGAGGTCAAAGCCGTCCTGCTGCACCTCCTGCATGGCTGCGGCGGCTAAATCAAACGGAGCATAAGGGTGGGCTGATGCACCACTGTTACTCGATGTGGGCAGGTTGTGGGCGTGAGTCTCTGTCGATTCCGGCATGCGCAAGCAGCCTAGCACTCCTTGAGAAGGTGCGTCTCCGGCAAGCCTCACAGGCCGTCGTACAGTGAGAGAGAAGTGCATAGGAAGAGACTCACGATCGAGGGAACAACGTAAATGCGAATTCTGATAGTCGGCGCGGGTGCGGTGGGTGGCTATTTTGGAGGACGCCTCGCATTGGCCGGCCGTGACATCACCTTCCTGGTACGCGAACAACGCGCCGAAGATCTGCGATCCGGTCTTCACCTGCGCAGTCCCCACGGCAACGTCACTCTGCAGCCCAACCTGCTCACAGCAGCCCAGCTCGCCAGCGCACCCCAGCCGTTTGACGTCGTCCTGATCAGCACCAAGGCCTATTCGCTCACCGGGGCGATGCAGGACTTTGCACCTGCGGTTGCACCGCACACCGTCATCATTCCTCTGCTCAACGGCATGCGCCACCTGGACGACCTCTCTGCGCGCTTCGGTGCGCAGCAGGTACTCGGCGGCTCTGTCCGCATCATCGGTGATGTGGTAGACGCCAATACCATTGAACAGCGCACAGACCTCGGCGAGCTGACCTTCGGCCCACGCGCCGACGTTGCCGGCCAGAGCACCCGCTTCGATCTTCAGGCCCTCCACCGTGAGCTCTCCGCACCCGGCATGGTCACCCTGCTGGTTCCCGATGCACTCGTCATTCTGTGGCAGAAGTGGTGGATTCTGGCCAGCATGAACGGCATTTGCGCCTTGTCCGGCGGCACACTGGGTCAGGCTGCGTCCACACCGCACGGCCCACAGTTCTGCACCGGCGTACTGCACGAATGTACGTCCATTGCGCAGAGCAACGGCTACCCACCCCAGCCACACATGCTTGCGGAACACCAGGCGCGGCTGGCAGACCTCAGCTCCCCGCTCACCACATCGATGTACCGCGACATGCAACGCGGCTTTGCCGTGGAGGCCGACCACATCTTTGGCGACCTTTTGCAACGAGCCAACGGCGTGGACGCTCCTCGTCTGCACGCTGCGTACGTCCGGCTCAAGGTCTATGAATCCATGCGAACCGCAGCCCACAACGCTTAGATTCAGCGACCTGTACCCTAACCGTCCGCTCGGTGCTGGCAGTACACTCGTCCACATCGCCCCGCCCAATGGAGTTTGTATGTCTGTCAGAGCCTGTCTCGCCCTTCTGTGCCTCGGCGTCTCCCTGGGCCCACTCAGCGCACAACCAGCAGGCAAGAAGCTGCTCACGCTCGACCGCCTGTACAGTCTGCCTTCGCTCATCGGCACCCGGCCAGAGTTACCGCAATGGTCACCCGACAGCCGCCATCTCGCGTTTCTTTGGAACGACCAGGGCATGCCCTTTCTGGACCTCTGGGCCGTGAATACAACCGGCGGCAGCCAGCCCATTCGCCTCACGCACATGCCGCATCCAGCGGCGCCGGTCGACACCGGCACGGACGTCGCAAAGCTCCAGGCACAGGCCAGCTTCGAGACCGACCACGGCATCGCGGACGTCGCATGGTCAGCCGACAGCAAGCAAATCTTCTTCACCCTGCATGGCCACCTCTTCAGCGTCGTCCCCGGCAGCGAACCAAAGACCGTTGAGTCCAGCAGCGTTGCCACGCTTCTGCCCGCACCAACGGCTCCGGCGCTGGCCTACATCACGGCGAGCGGCGCGCTTAGCCTGCTGCAACCGGCTTCCGCCCACGCAACCCCGCTCTACACTCCTGCTGCCGACGGTCTTTCAATCGAGGAAGCGCACTGGTCGCCGGACGGCACGCAACTCGCCATCATCGAGGCTGACAGTCGCGGTGTACCCGTCCGCGGCATCCCCGACTACCTCGCGGACGAAGCCACTCTCACAAAGGTCAAGCGACCCTTTCCCGGCGAGCCATCCGAAACTCGCCGCCTCGGCATCGTCAGCACGGCAGGCGAACCTACCCGCTGGCTGCCTCTACCAGGCTCGCCTATGGATCTCATCTTCGGCGTATCCTGGTCGCCGGATGGCCAAAGCCTACTCGTCGATCGCAGCGACCTCTATATCAAGCATCGCCGCCTGCTACAAATCAACGTAGCCAGCGGTACCTCCACAACTCTCGTGCTGGAAGACGACCCTCAGAACGTTACAGCTGAATGGTGGTCTGCCTGGGCACCGGACGGCAAGGGCATCTATTACACGTCAGACCAGCCGCCAGCCAACGACTACGCCGTCTTCTACAAGCCCGTCGCCAACGGTGCGCCACAATTGGCGTTAGCTGGCAACTACGCCGTCTTTTCCTCAGAAATCGCGCCGGCTGCACATATGCTCTTTGCCACGGCCAACCCCGATCATTCCGAGCAGCGGCAGATCATCCTGCTCGACTTGCACGGCAAGGCTGCGCCACACGTTCTGCGTTCCATGCCTGGTACCCATACCGCCGTCGCCTCGCCAAACGGAGAGCTCCTCGCAGACATCTTCTCCAGCGACACCGCTCCACCCGACCTCTACCTGCTCCACAGCGCGGACGCCACCGTTCAACGCATCACGACTTCGCCCCTGCCGGAATTCAACGACTACCAGTGGTTAGCGGCGACCTACGTCACCTTCCCCAACGTCCACGACGGCACAATCGTTCATGCACGCATGACAAGCCCACCAATCGCAACCAACAGCAAGCCCCGCGCGGCCATTTTAGGATCGGTCTACAGCAACACCGCGCGCAACCAGTGGGGAGGCCGCATCTACCACCCCACCTGGGGCCTCGATCAATACCTCGCGCAGCAGGGCTACGTCCTGCTCAATCCGGACATCCGTGGATCCTCCGGTTACGGTCGCGCCTTTCGCCAGCGCCTCGCGCTCGACTATGGCGGCATCGACGTCGACGATCTCTACAGCGCCGCCCAATTCCTCATCACCAGCGGCACTGCTGATCCTCATCGCATTGGCATGTGGGGTTCAAGCTACGGTGGCCTGCTTACAACCACCTCGCTCTTCACCCATCCTGAAACGTTTCAGGCAGGCGTTGCAGGTGCACCGGCAACGAGCCTTTTCCATGCCCTTACCGGCGAAATGCGCACCATGATGGATCCGCAAACGCACACAGACGCCTATACCCACGCCTCAGCCTTTCTGAAGTCCGGTGGACTGCAGGGTCACCTGATGCTGATGCAGGGCATGCGCGACGACGTGGTGCTCTTCAAAGACTCCGTCACCCTGACGGAGCGGCTGATCCTGCAGGGCAAGGACGTCACACTCACACCTTTACCAGACGCACCCCACGGCTGGGACACGCAGGGTCTCGCTCAGACGCGCTACGCCTATCGCAAGCTGGTCGACTACTTCAACCGGTGGATTCCGCCACAGTAGCAGCGTCTAAACGCCGCGCTTGGCGCTTGCAAGCGGCGGCGCGTACGGCGACCGATGCTTCCGCGTACTCTTGGTCGCCGCCAAGGGCTCCATCGCAATCGGCTGGTTGGCGCGGTGTGCTTCTACTGCGTCCGCAATGGCGTACTTCAACGGCTCAATGCCCTCACCCGTCACCGCGCTGATCGCGTAAAACGGCAGCTTGCGCCGCTTTGCAAAGGCCGTCAGCTTCTTCAGCTTGTCGGGGTTTCCGGCGTCCATCTTAGTCGCCACCACGATGACCGGCTTGTCCTCCAGACCATGCCCAAAGCCCTCCAACTCCGCTGAGATAGCCTTGAAGTCGTCCACCGTACTCTCGCGTCCACTGTCGTCAGACACGTCTACCAGGTGCACCAGGATGCCAGTCCGCTCGATGTGCCGAAGGAACTGGATACCCAGCCCAAGCCCCTGGCTCGCACCCTCGATCAGCCCCGGCATGTCGGCAATTACGAACGATCGCTCATGTGGAAAGTCGCCAATTTTTACCACGCCCAGGTTTGGCTCCAGCGTCGTAAACGCATAGTTCGCAATCTTCGGCTTGGCCGCGCTGAGCCGCGAGATCAGCGTGCTTTTCCCCACGTTCGGGTAACCGACAAGGCCCACGTCTGCCAGCAATTTCAGCTCCAGCCGAAAATGCTTTTCCTCGCCTGGCCGACCCAGTTCGTGCTCACGCGGGGCCTGATGCGTACTCGTCGCAAAGTGCTGGTTGCCGCGGCCGCCACGGCCGCCGCGCGCAATCACGATCTCTTCATCCACATGCGCAAAGTCATGGATCAGCTCACCCGTCAGCTGGTCGTACACAACGGTTCCCACCGGAACGTTCAGCACCAGATGTTCCCCCTGCGACCCGCTCATGTTACTGCCCAGGCCATGCGTTCCGCGGTCACTCTTGTACTCTGGATTGAATCGGAAATGTACCAGCGTGTTGTGCCGCTCGCTTGAACGCATAAGGACATCGCCGCCGTGGCCGCCATCGCCGCCGGAAGGTCCGCCGCGCGGCACAAACTTTTCCCGGCGAAACGCCATGCAGCCGTTGCCGCCGTCGCCCGCCTTCACCTTGATTTTCGCTTCATCAATAAACATCGCGTCTCTCAGTGTACCGCCGCAGGCGCGCCACATACCAATGGCGTTCTTTTGCGCTGGCGAATCCGCAGTGTGCGCTTGAGTACGACAGCGCAGCCCTGTAACAATCAGGTCATTCCGCGCCAGAAACGGACGCTGTTTACTAACTGTTCACACCTCTATGCGAGGCTCCTGGCTAGACGGCCAGAAATCTGCACCTAGGCCCAAACAGTGCCGCGAAAGTCGTCGAGCGATCCTCATTTGCGTACACGTCCGCAGTGGATGCGCCAACCAGGCGAACGATACTTAAGCTCAGGCGGCAAAGCCATTCGCGACAAGACATCGCAGGCATCAGCCGAAAGCCCCCACCCTATCAGGAGTTCCAATGAAGCAGAGCAACATAGCACGCAGCCTTGCGCTGGCGTGTGTTCTTGCAGGCGGCCTGTCCGGCTCGCTGCTTGCACAGTCCGCGGTTGATGGCGCCATCGGCGGCACCATCCACGATTCGACCGGTGCCAGTGTTCCCAATGCCAGCGTCATCGTCCACAATAACGGAACGGGCGCCGAGCAAACGGTTACTACTGACTCCAGCGGCGACTACCGCGTCATCCACCTGCAGCCCGGCAGCTACACTGTCTCCGTTTCCGGCTCCGGCTTCGGCACCTACAAGTCCACCGGGGTCGTCGTCCAGGTCGGCGTGCTTACCAACGTCGAGCCCACCCTGCAGACCGCCGGAACCAACGAAGTCGTCGACGTGACCAGCGAACTGCCTGCCATCAACACGACCAACAACGACTTTGCCAACGTCATCGACCTCCAGATCCTCGGCAACCTGCCGGTCAACAATTTCCGCTGGTCCAGCTACGCCGCCCTCACCCCCGGCGTCGTCTCCAACTCCGACGGCTTCGGCCTGCTCAGCTTCCGCGGCCAGTCCGTCTTGCAGAACAACATCACCATCGACGGTGCCGACGACAACCAGGCCTTCTTCGCAGAAGAGCGCGGCCGCACACGTGCCGGCTACTCCACCGCCCAGTCCGCCGTGCAGGAGTTCCAGGTCAACACCAGCAACTACACCGCGGAATACGGCCGAGCCGTCGGCGGTGTCGTCAACTCCATCACCAAGAGCGGCACCAACAACTTTCACGGCGACCTGTACTTCTTCGACCGCGACCAGGAGTGGGGCACCAAGAGTCCGACCACGGTCAACACGGTCCTGGATCCCGCGACAAACACCTTCGTCTCCACCGTCATCAAGCCCAAGGACTGGCGCAAGCAGTACGGCGGTGGCGTCGGCGGTCCCATCCTCAAAGACAAGGCCTTCTTCTTCCTGGCCATCGACAAGTACAAGCGCAACTTCCCCGGCAACGGTATTGCAACCAGCCCTGCGACCTTCTTTGCCACGCCAGACGCGGCTCTGCCCACCGGCAAAGTTTGCGGAACCACCAGCGGTACCGCTGCTTCGTCCGCACCAGACGCCGGTACATGCACCATTGCTACCGCGCTGGGCACAACCTACGCCAACGCCGTGCCGCTCTACACCAGCGGCCTCACCGGTCTTAGCAGCATGCTCGGCTTCGTGCCGCGCACCGGCGACCAGAACATCTTCTTCCCCAAGATCGACTACCAGATCAACGGCCGCAACCACGCCAGCTTTGAAGTCAACCGCCTCACCTGGGCCTCCCCCGCCGGCATCCAGACGCAGGCCGTCAACACCTACGGCGTGCGCAGCTTCGGCGACGACTTCGTCAAGCTCACCTTCGGCGTCGCCAAGCTCGACACCACCATCACCAACAACCTCGTCAACGAGGTCCGCTACCAGTACGGCCGCGACTTCGAGTATGAAGGCGCACAGCAGCCCTCAACCCCTTACGAACAGGCCAACCTGCTCACCAGTCAGGGCGGCACCTACACCAACCCGCTCGGCCTGCCGCCACAGGTCTTCATCACCAACGGCTTCACCTTCGGCACACCTACATTCCTGCAACGGCCCGCCTACCCCGACGAACGCCGCTGGCAGGTGGCCGACACCGCCAACTACACCCGCGGCAAGCACAACTTCAAGTTCGGCTTCGACTACCTACACACCGACGACCTGCTTATCAACCTGCGCACACAGTACGGTTCCTACAGCTACACCAACGTCGGCAACTACCTGGCAGACCTGTACAGTTCGCAGAGCACCAATCCAGCGCTCTACAACAATGCCCGCCGTTACAGCAGCTACCAGCAGGCTTTCGGTCCGCTCGGCTTTGAGTTCGTCACCCACGACGTCGGTGTCTTTGCGCAGGACGAGTGGAAGATCGCTCCCCGCCTCAGCCTCACTCTTGGCCTCCGTTACGACTATGAGGTTCTTCCCGGTACCTACAACAGCGTTCTCAACCCTGCCATCGCTCAAACAAGAAACCTGCCCACGGACGAAAACAACATCGCACCCCGCGTAGGCTTTGCGCTCGACCCGTGGAACAACGGCAAAACGTCCATTCGCGGCGGCTTCGGCATGTTCTACGGCCGCAACATCAACTCCACCATTTACAGCGCGCTCACCAGCACCGGCAATCTTTCACAGGTCAGCGGCACGCCGGTCAGTCAGGCCACATTCACCTACACGGCCAACCAGTCCGGTGCACCCAACTTTGCTACCGTCCTCGGCAGCGCAGGCGCCGCCGGTGCGGCACCCGCCGTCGCCTACTTCGCGCCCAACTTCCAGAACCCGGCCTCCTACCAGTACGACCTGGCCATCCAGCAGGATCTCGGCTATCACACCAGCATGGCCGTCAGCTTCATCGGCGCGCTTGGCCGCAACCTCACCGGCTTTGTCGACCAGAACCTCACCACGCCCAGCACCGTCACCTACACCGTTGCAGACAGCACCGGCAAAGGTCCCCTTGCAGCCGGCAGCAGCATCACCTCACCCTTCTATGGCAAGCTCACTGCCGCCTCAGTCGCCAACCCCGGCGGTGTAGCATCAACGTGCAGCGCGAACGGACCCAACACCTACGCCTCCAGCTTCCGCCCCAACGGCTGCTATGGCGCGCTCACCGCCATCGTCAGCAACATCAATTCCAACTACAGCGCGCTGGTCGCACAGCTCAAGCACCAGCTCACCAACAACCTCTCATTTGAGGCGGACTACACCTGGTCGCACGCCATCGATTACGGCATTAACAGCAATACCGGTATTGCGACCAACTCTCAAAGTGACCCCAGCAGCCTGCGGCCTGACTACGGCAACAGCGACAACAACGTGCCCAACCGCCTTGTGGTCTACGCCACCTACGAGACGCCCAAGCACTTTCACGGCGCTCTCGGCTATCTCTTGAACTCTTACGAAATCGCACCCAACTTTGCCGGCCAGAACGGCCTGCCCTACTCCCCCACCACCAGCGGCACACCCACCACGGCACTCACCAGTGCCGGCGTGCAAAGCGGCATCAGCTCTGCCATCAACGCCGCCGGCGGTGCCGCACGCATCCCGCTGCTGGGCCGCAATCGCTTCCAGCAACGCCGTACGCTCGTCGCCGACCTTCGCGTCAGCAAGCGCTTCAACCTCCGAGAGCACGACAGCTTTGAGCTCATCATCGAAAGCTTCAACATCGCCAACCACCAGAACGTGGTCGCCGTAAACACCACCGCCTACACCGTCGGCACCTCCGCCACGGCAGACACACTCACCTACAATGCCCCCTTCGGCACACCCACCGCCGTCAACAGCAACTTCGCCTACAGCACGCGCCAGGTGCAGGTCGGCGCTCGCTTCCACTTCTAACCGCACACTTCCCACTAGCAACCAGCGGCGGCCTCCGGGTCGCCGCTGTCGTTTGCGCAGGATCCTGGGTTCCACCTCCTTCTTCTACTCCGGGCCGCATCAACACAGTCCTCAATGACGACATCCCCGGGTGCCCCAGCTTGCAGCGCTCATCGAGCAATGCTCGACCGTCGTAAGCTCCGTCGACTCTCCATCCGGCACAGAACCTGCTCCCACCTCCCTGCTAGAAAGCCCAGGCTACTTGTCCGCAGCATGTCCGCCATCTTGCCCACTCGTACGCGGCAAACACCTCCGTTGGTCCCACAACGTCCGCAAACCTCCACACACTTGCGCGTGCCACCACCTGCAACTAGGCTGAAACACACATCACCACCCGACCCCCACGGCACTGACCCAAGGGGGCGGCCTGTACTCGCTCTCTCTCCTCTGTGTGACGGCGTCACGCTGTCCCATGCGCTTCCGGCTCAACCTCCATCTCGCGACCACCGCTCTGCTGCTTGCAGGCGCACCCGTCACCATGTGCGCGCAGGACCTCACCACAGGTGCCGTTGGTGGCGTCGTGCTCGATAGTCAGGACCGCGCCCTCGCCGGTGCGGCCATCCTGCTCACCCAGCCGCAAACCGGCACGCGGCTGCAATTGCGCACCGACGCGCAGGGTGAATTCCTCGTCACCGGCCTCACCCCGGGAACCGCCACCGTCCAGGCATCGGCCCCAACCTTTCAGGGCCAGCGCATCCAGGCCGTCACCGTTGTTCTTGGCCAGACGGCGCGCATCCTCCTGCATCTGGTTCCGGCCCCCGTCGCACAAACCATCACGGTCCAGGCAGACGACGTGCTCCGCCCATCCCTCGCCGACTCCCCGGTCAACGCCACCCTCTCTCCCCGCGAACTCCTCGCCCTCCCGCTGGATGGTCGCCGTTTCCAGACCTTCGCCCTGCTCACACCACTCGTCAACCTCGCCGACACGCCCAGCGACACCGACGTCGAAGCGACTGGCGACTCGACTCAGGACGCCGCCGATGCCGCCGTCTCCACCGACAACGCTCGACTTTCCGTCCGCGGCCTCGACCCCTCCCAGAACTCTTACGCGCAGGACGGCCTCAGCAACGTCCGAGCCTTCGACGGCGAACCACGCGGCGGCGCCTCCGTCCCGTTCACCGTCCCACTTGAAGCCGTGCAGGAGTTTCAGGTCCGCTCCCTCGGCGCGGGCACACCACTCGGCCGCGACAGCGGCGGCTCCGTCGACGCCGCCACCCTGCGCGGCACAGAGGACCTTCACGGCACGGCCTTCCTCGCCATCCGGAACAGCGGCGTCGGCGCGTCTGACCCGTTCGCCGTAGCCACCCGCTACAACAACGGCGCACCCACATCGGTCTACATCAAGCCCCGTGACCAGCGCGAGCAGTTTGGCGGCTCCCTTGGGCGCGTCGTGCCCGGCACCCACAACCATCTCTTTGCCTTTGCCGCCGGCGAGGGCGAGCGCCGCAGCTTCCCCGGTTATGGCTCGCCCACCAACAGCAACTTCTTCACCCTCACCCCCACCCAGACCGCGCTTCTCGGCAACCGCGGCGTCTCTCCGGCAAACAGCAGGGCAGCCCTCAACTTCCTGGACTCCCTCGCCGGCGAAGTCCCCCGCCACGCCGACGAAATCGCCCTCTTCCCGCGCCTCGACTTCGACCGTGGCTCCCGCTCCACCGCCGCCGTCACCTACACCCGTGTGCGCTTCAACTCCCCCGCCGGTGTGCGCGAACAAACCGTCGTTCCCCGCTCCCGCGACAACTTCGGCACCCTCGCAACCCACACCGACTCGCTCACCGCTCGCTACACCCAAACCCTCAGCACACGCTGGCTCAATGAGTTCAAGCTGGGGGCCAGCCGCGACGCCGCCTTCGTTCAGCAGCCCACGCCGTTGGCACAGGAGCCCCACACCGGTCCGCAAAACTTTGTCCCCCAGATCACCATCGACCTCGCCAACAGCAGCACTGGCGGAGCCTTCATCTTCGGTACCCCCGCCTCCCTCGCGAAACGCCGTCTCCCCTCAGAAAGGCGCGCCGAAGCCTTCGAATTTGTCACCTTCTCCGGCCGCGCGCATACTCTCACCCTCGGCGCCGGCGGCAGCCTGCTCGATACCTCCGTCGACACCGGAATCACCACCAACGGTGCCTACCAGTACGCCTCCGGCGCCACCAACGGCCGCGCTGGCGGCCTCGTCGACTTCATCACCGACTTCACCTACAACTCCTCCGCTTATCCCAACGGCGGCTGCCCCAGCATCTACGCCACCATCCACCTGTTCTGCTTCCAGACCTTCACCCAGAGCTACGGCACCGCCGCCACGGTCCGTTTCCACACCGGCGAAGGCTCGGCATACTTCCGGGACGCCTGGCGGCTCACGCCTCACCTGCGCGTCGACGCCGGTGCCCGCTACGAATACTTCCGCATGCCTCTGCCCCAGCACACCAATGGCACGCTCGATTCCGTCTTCGGCCCCACCGCCGCAACCAACTTCCTCCCCGGCGATCCCGGCAATCTCGCACCGCACCTCGCCATCGCCTACGCTCCCGCAGACCGCACCGTCATCCGCCTCGCCTACAGCATCCACTTCGGTCGCATCACCGGCCGCACCCTGCAGCAGGTGCTGCAAAACACCGCCCTCCCCTCCAGCACCTACAGCGTCCACCTCACACCACGAACTGAGATCGACCCTGCCTGCGTCTCCTCCGGCACCAACTTCGGCTACCCCAGCACCTACTCATGCCTCCCCACCGGCGCACTCACCACCACATCCAACGCCACCGTCCTCTCCCGCCGCTTTCAGCTCCCCATGCTGCAGGACGCCGAGCTCACCCTCGAACACGGCTTTCCGCACGGCGTCACCCTCACCTCCACCTACGCACTCACCCTCGAGCGCGAACTGCCCAACACCGTCGACCTCAACATCGCCCCATCCAACGCCCGCGCCGCCTTCCAGATCGTCCGCACCGACGGACACGGCGAACCCGGCACGCAGAACGGCACCATCTTCAACGTCCCGCTCTACACCTCCCGCATCTCGCCGCTCTTCGGCCCCGTTACCGCTGTCCTCTCCAACGGCACCGGCACCGACCACGCCGGCGTCCTCCAGCTGACCCGCGTCGCCGAGCACGGCCTCACCCTCCGCCTTGCCTACACCTTCTCCAAGGCGATCGACTCCGTCCGCCACACCGGCTCCTCCACCGACCAGGACGCGCAATTTGACCCCTACGACATCACCTTCGACAAGGCTCCAAGCAACTACGACCGCCAGCAAAAGTTCACCGCCAGCGCCGTCTACTCGCCGCAACTCCACTCAGAAAGCCACTCGCTCCGCGCCGCCGTCAACAACTGGTCCTTCGCCCCCATCGTCTTCGCCACCACCGGCCGCCCCTACAGCTACCTCGTCGAAGGCGGCACCTCGCTCACCGGTGGCCGCACCTCGATCAACGGCTCCGGCGGCGCAACCTACCTGCCCACGGTCGGTCGCAACACTCTCCGCCTTCCCTGGACGCAAACCACCGACTTCCGCATCCTCCGCGCCTTCGACCTTCACGACCAAACCCGCCTGCGCATCTCCGCCGAGGCCTTCAACCTCTTCAACCACCGCAACATCACCAGCGTCCAGCAGCGCGCCTTCCTCACCGGCACAGCCGTCAACAACATCACCCCACTCAGCTTTCAAGACAGCGCCACCATCACCGCAGAGGGCCTCACCACCAACCCCTTCGCCACCCCCACCAGCTCCGCCACCCTGCTCACCCGCCAGCGCCGCCTCCAGTTCACCCTCCGTCTCGACTTCTAGCCGCCCTTGGGTGCCCATTCTTTCGCGCCCAACACCCTGTCCAGTCACCCAGACTTTCAACGCGAAGGGTGGGGTCAGCGCGCCAGCGCTCCATCGAGCAAGGCTCGACCCCCCCTCTCCACAGAACGCCTACCGCCATCGACGATTTGGCTTGAGGTGAAGCACCACAAACCTTTAGGCCGAATCAAACCACCCATGACCTACTTCGAAGTCTTCTCCCTCCCGCCCCGGCTCCGCCTCGACACCGCCGCCCTCGAGAAGACCTTCTACCGTCTCCAGCGCGAGCTCCACCCCGACCGCTTCGCCACCAGGTCCGCCGCCGAACAAGCCGAAGCCACCGACAAATCGTCGGCGCTCAACGATGCGTACCGCACCCTCCGCGATCCCATCCGCCGCACCGAATACCTCCTCTCGCTCGAAGGCATCGACCTCGAAGAGCAGTCCGTCCAGGCCACCGCGCAGGCCAAAGCCGCCGGTACGGAAAAGAAGCAGATCGTCCCGCCAGACCTCCTCGAAGAGGCCTTCGAGCTCAACATGCAGCTGGAAGAAATGAAGATGGGCGACGACGACCCCCAGCTCCGCGCCGACCTCGCAAAAGCCAAGCAAAACTTCCAGTCCATGCTCGACGCATCGCAAAAATCTCTCGAAGCCGAGTGGGATAGCTGGGACGCCGCCCTGGACATCGAAGACGACGCCGCCAAGGACGCCGCCAAAGACGAAATGCTTGCCCTCCTCAACCGCCGCACCTACCTCCGCAACCTTGTCCGCGACTGCGAAGCCTACGTCTAACCGGACTTCCGTTCTACAATTCGCCCACTCGCATGGTGCGCTCTGTTTTGCTCTTCATCCTCGGGCTGCTCTCCACAGCCGTTGCTGTCGCCGCCATCTCTGTCTACGTCTTCCACGACGTCGACCGCGATCTGGCAGGGCAATTAAATGTCGCGTTTCGCGGCTTGTGTACAGAAAGCATACTGTTCGCACTTATAGTCGGCTGCCTGGCTGGCATTTTCGCGTTCGTCGGCATGTATATATTTCGATCGACGAAGTTTCCTCCGCGCACCGCACTAAGTGTCGCGCTCGGCGTCGGCATCGTCCTTCTTCAATACCCATGGGAGTTCACCGTCAGAAAAGCCTCGCCGCAGAACGCACAGGCGGCGCTCTCCACGTACTTGATCGCCGCCGTCGTACTCAGTGCAACGGTTCTCCTTTGCGACAGCGTCAGGCAAAAGAGGAACCAGCCGTCACCCATCTTCTGACACGGTGTGCATGACGCTCGGAGAAGGGTCCAACAGAGAGGAACATTCCGCATCTCATTCGGTCGCTCCCTCATCCAAGCCCTGTTTAGTCGTGCAAGGGAGGTACGCGCATGTACGCAGTCATGGGCATCACCGGTAACGTTGGCGGTGCGGTCGCCAACACACTTCTGCAGCACGGCAAACAGGTTCGCGGCATCGTTCGCGATCCAGGCAAAGCCGCAGCGTGGCAGGCCAAAGGCGTTGAACTTGTCACCGCCGATTACGACGACCGTCTCGTCGACGCATTCACCGGTGTCGAAGGCATCTTCGCCATGATCCCGCCCAACATCTTGCCAGACCCCGGCTTCCCCGACAGCGTCGCGCGCATCGCCGCCCTCAAAAAAGCCGTCGCCGCCGCCAAACCACCGCGCGCCGTCTATCTCAGCTCTATCGGCAGCGAAAAGACCTCCGGCCTCGGCCTTATCACTGCCACCCACATCCTCGAACAGGAGCTCGGCACCACCGGCATCCCCAGCGCATTCCTCCGCGCCGGCTCCTTTATGGAAAACAACCTCCACAGCATTCCCGCCGCCCGCGCCACCGGCAACTACTTTGCCTTCTACCAGCCGCTCGACCACCCCTACCCGCTCATCGCGACCGAAGACATCGGCCGCATCGGCGCGGAAACACTCGTCGAACCCTGGCAGGGTAATCGCTTCATCGAGATTTCCGGCCCGGTGTACTACTCCAGCAACGACGTCGCCGCCGCCCTCGGCAGATCCCTCGATCGTCCCATCACCGCCGTCGCCATTCCTCGCGAAACCTGGGTCGATACCTTAGCCTCCAACGGCATGCCCGCCGACCGCTCCGGCGCCTACATCCAGATGCTCGACAGCTTCAACGCCGGCTGGATCAACTTCGGCAACGCCGGCACGGAACACATCCATGGCAAAGTCGACCTGGACACCAATATGAAGAATCTTGTGGCGCAGTCCACCTGACCTCACGTGCTGTGACCTTAGGCTGCTTTCACATCTTGCGAGCATTGTTCTCGGACCCGTGGTGCCTTCCTCCTTAGTCAGCATCTCCTCTGTCAGCGTCGTCAGGTCTCGTGAGTGACGATGTCGGTCGTCCACAGGCACGCAGGCGGACGGTTCAGACGACACGAAACGTTTTCGGCCTCCGCTGCGTCATTCCCAAATGCGCGCTCTTCTCACCGCTTTTTTCGCATGTATCGTCTGTACCCTCGTTCTCTCAAGCTGCTCTTCGAAGGGTCAAAACAATGCAGCGGCAACTCCGGCAGTAGCAGACATGTGGGTCGTGGCCTGGGGAGCTTCGCCTGAAAACGCATCAGCCACAGATGCAAATCCAGGCGGAGCTGAGCAAAGCTTCCGCTCCTTCTTTTACCCCACTGTCGCTGGAACAACGGAACGGGTGCGCTTCAGCAACTACTTCGGTACGGTTCCTGTCACGATCGGAGCTGCACACCTCGCCATTGCCGCGACTCCCCCTGCTGTGGATTCAGCAAAGGATGTCGCTCTGACCTTTGCCGGAGGGTCCTCCATCGTGATCGCTCCCGGTACGGAGGTCATGTCCGACCCTGTCAACCTCACCTATACCTTTGGGCAGAAACTGGCCGTTACGGCTTACGTGCAAGGGACCTTTGCGCCGCTGACCCAGCACGACTCCCAGGTGATTACGAACTACGCTTCGGCTGTGAACGCCGGCAACAGCACCCAAGATTCCGCCGGCATCTCGTTGACCCAACCGAATACAGAGTGGTTCCTCCTAAGCGGGATGGATGTCTACGGACAGTACCAGGGAACCGTGGCGATCTTCGGCAGCTCGACCATTGACGGTCATGCGTCCAACTACGGCGACACGAACGCCTACCCCGTTGCTCAGGTCCCAGTTCCCGGGCAGGACAACGCCCGAATCTCTGATGCCCTCGCCCGGACGCTAAACGCTGCTGGTTTTCACCTGGGCGTGTTGAACGCCGGCATTCTCGGTGACGTCGCCGGACCCACCAGCGGCTCAGCGTCCGGTTCACCCGGCGTCGACCGTATTGGCCGTGACGTTCTCCGTCAGCCCGGTATTAAGACTGTGGTCATTGATCTTGGTCAAGTGGATCTCCGACTAAATGCTTGCGGACAAGCCACCGAAGTGGAAGCCTCACTGCAAAACATGGTTGCCCAGGCCTATGCCGCAGGCGTACGGGTGATTTTGGGCACGATCGCACCTGCCTCTTACTGCACCAACCCCAGCAGCGCCAACTACGGCCCGAATCCCGTGAACAATGGCGGTCCATACGCGGGTGATAGCAATCCTGGTCCAGAGAACCCGGGGAACGTTCAACGCCACCTCGTCAACTCGTGGATCAAGACAACGGGCGGCACCCTGCCGGGGGTTGTAGGAGTTGCGGATTCGGAAGCCATGCTCGCCGATCCCAACCATCCCGATTTCCTACTCCCCTCCCTGAACTCGGGAGACAACTTTCATCTCGATGGCGAGGGTTACAAGGTCAAGTCGCAGGCGATTCCAACTAACTTACTTTTACCCTAA
This sequence comes from Acidobacteriaceae bacterium, assembly GCA_903642225.1. Lineage (GTDB taxonomy): Bacteria > Acidobacteriota > Terriglobia > Terriglobales > Acidobacteriaceae > Terriglobus. The sequence continues at coordinate 27,523 of CAHJWI010000006.1, forward strand.
CGGCAAAACTATCTCACGCCGTTACTTCGGGACTTGGCTGTTGAAAGGTGGATTGCTGGCCCTGAGCTTGCCGCGCGCGCCTGGTGCCCTAATTACTTGGGTTTCTCTATATCCTTCGTCGACTCGTCCGTAATGTCCTTGCCGTTTACGATAATGCGCGCACTCGACCGGTACTGTTTGTAGTCCGTGTACTTCACAACTGATTTAATGTGTACGTCCTGCCCTGCCGATCCGTTGCCGGCGGCAAAGTGCAGCGTTCCTTCCGCTTTCGTATACGTCGGAAACCAGTATTTCCCGTCCACCTGCTCATAGTAGGTGGTAAACGGTGGTGACAGGTTTTCATGCCCACTCCGTACGTCGTCCGGTACCGACTTACCACTCACCAGCACTATTTGTAAGTCCTGCTGATCCACCCACACCTTGCCCTTGTAATACCTCTTGTTCTTCTCCATAACCTTCGGCGCAACGTCGAACACATACGTCTCCAGCTCGTCGATCTTCTGCTTTCCCATGTAGGTCACGTCGTACAACGGCAGCTCCGGCGCGGTCAGGATAAACGGCAGCCGGTGCTCAATATCTTCCATATCCTGCTGTGTCAGGATTACGCGCTCAATCGTATTCGCCGGCGCAAAAATCACGTTTTCGGTCCGCCGGTTATCGCGTGTGAACCCAATGTCCGATACCTGCTGGTACTCCCCATCCGGCTTGTTGTTGTCATCGTTGATGGTCTGCATCTTCACGCTTTGCCGAAAGATGTAGTTGTCCCGCGCCTTTGCAAACGCGCTCTCCTTCTGCCCCATCGCCTGCACAATCTCATCCACGGACTTGTTCGCTGGCTGTGACGTATCCAGCTTTCCAAAGCCTTCCTGCGCCGCCGCCGTTCCCAGGCCGCCTGTCATCCAGGCGCCTGTCGCCAAAGCCCCCACCAGCACCGCACCCGTCCATCCCGTTCTTCGCATCGTTCTCCCACTCCGGCGCACCGCCGCGCATCACTCTCTCACGTTAGACGACGGCCCCCACCCATCGACTGCACCCCGGTCCGTGTGCACGGAACATCTTCGACGTCGAGAACCCGGGTGCCCATTCTTTGGCGCTCCAACACCTTTGATCAGCAACGCATCTGAGCGCGAAAGGCAGGGTTCAGCGCGCAGCGCACATTCCAGCGCGGCTCGACCCAGCACGTCCTTCAGAAGTGAAACAATCCCTCATGGCCTTCGGTCGACCCAAGCGCGCACGCGAGCCCCTCGACGAAGCCCAGCTTCTCGACTACGCGGCAAAGTCCCTCGGTGCCCGCATGCAGTCCGAGCGCGATCTCCGCCGCAAGCTCCTCGACCGCGCCGAGCCGGGTCCCGCCGGCATTGAAGCTGCGAACAACGTCCTCGCAAAATTGAAGGAGCTTAACTACATCTCCGACGAACGCTTTGCCGCCGACTTCACCAAACTCCGCCAGGAGAACCGCGTCTTCGGCCGCCGCCGCGTTCAGCAGGACCTGCAGCAAAAAGGCGTCGCAAGCGAACTCATCGCCACCACCCTCGCCACCGCCTACGACGACCTGGACGAAGCCGCCCTCGTCCGCCAGCACATCGAGCGCAAGCGCCTCAAGCCACCCACCGACGACAAATCCACCGCCCGCATTCTGCGCCGCCTAACCGCCGCCGGTTTCGGCAGCAAGGCCATCTTCAAGGTCCTCCGCGAACTCCGCACCGGCGAAGTCACCGAGACCCTCGACAACGCCGAGGCGTCCAGCGCCGAAGAATAAAGTGGCAGCACCAAACCGTGTGCAACCCCATCCAAATCATTCTCAACACGGAACTTAGTCCATTCCGCCCAATAAACGCAGGACCTCCACACCCCGTTCCAGCAGAATCACGAATTTAGACTTGGCAGGGGGAGGGGTACCCCTCCTGCATCCAACACCAGTGTCTCCCTCCACCATCATCGCCATCGATTGGTCCGGTCGAGTCGACGCCGCAGGCCAGCGTCGCCACATCGTCGCCGCCACCTGGCGCAACGGCAGGGTACGTGTAGAGTCCGGTCGCACGCGCGACGAAGTTGCCGCCTGGCTCCTCGCCACCGCACAACAGGATCCCAGCCTGGTCGTAGGCTTCGACTTCTGCTTCAGCTACCCCGAATGGTTCGTCCACGAAACCGGCGCCACCTCCGCCGCCGATTTCTGGCAGATCGTCGCCGACCAGGGCGAAGCCTGGCTCCACCGCGAGAGTCTCGACCGCCGATTCTGGGGCAAACCCCACAAACGCCCCGCCGAGTTCAGCGGCACCAACATCCACCGCATGCTCCGCTCCACCGACATTGATTGCAAGCTCATTGCTCACATCTCCGACGAGGAGCGAGCCCTCCGCGTGAAGGGCATCACTCCAAAATCTGTCTTCCAGATTGGCGGCTCCGGCTCTGTCGGCACAGCCAGCCTCCGCGGCATGCCCCTGCTGCTGAAACTGAGGGAAGCGGGCTTCCGCATCTGGCCTTTTGACCAACCCGAACCCAACCGTCCGCTAGTCGTTGAAATGTATACCCGCCTTAACACCGGCCCCGTCCACAAGTCCAACCCCGTTGCGCGCGCAGCCTACCTGCAGCGCAAGCGCGCCGAAGACCCAGCCTACAAAAGCCTTACCCGCGCTGCGCTTGCCCCCGCCCTCGCCGGCGAAGACGCCTTCGACGCCCTCATCAGTTGCATGGTTATGACCTCCCACCGCGACACCTTTTACACCCTTCCACAACCCCGCGACCCCAGAGCAAAGCTCGAAGGCTGGACCTGGGCTGCGGACGCCGCAGAAGCCTGCTGAAGCTGAGCCGCGTATTTTTGCTGACCATCAAGAAACCAGATCCCATTGCTGCGCGCATCGCACTACGGACACCAGCAATCAACGGAGCACGCAAGCATGACCAAGGGACTTCGCCTTTCTGAAAAATGGTTCCAGCGCGGTCTCTGGCTCATCGCCGTTATCTTCGCCGCCTTCCTCATCGGTCTCGGCTCGCTCGTCGTCGGCGATCTGCCTAAGGTGGAGAAGCCGGTAGACGCGGAAGCCTTTATGGACCAGTCCCGGCTACAACCGGAGCGCGCCGCCATCAAGGCCGACGACGACAGGCTTTCCGCCATCAACGACGCGCGCCAGCGTCAGAACGATGCCGTTCGCCGCGCTCAGGCCGCCACCCAAAGCGAAAAGGAAAGCTTCGACACCTGGATCGCGACCCGCTCAGCGACACAGCAGAGCAGCCAAAATCCCGAAGTTCTGGCGCGCACCCACAAGTTGGAAGAACTGCAGAACGCGCAGCGCGAAGAGGAAAAGAAAGTCGAGGTGCTGGATAGTCAGCAGACCGACATCGAGCAGGACAAAGCCGCCCATGACAAGGTCCGCCAGCAGATGGAGGATGCCGGCCAGGGCGGCTACAACAAGGCCGTCCAGCACATGGAGTTGCGCGTCTTCGCCCTGCGCCTGCTGCTCACCCTTCCTCTGCTCGCCCTCGCCGTCTGGCTATTTCTCAAGCGCCGCAAAGGCCCGCGCTGGCCCTTTGTGTGGGGCTTCATCTTCTTCGCCCTGTTTACCTTCTTCTTTGAGCTTGTACCCTACCTGCCCAGCTACGGTGGCTACTTCCGCTACCTCGTCGGTCTCGGCCTGACCGTGTGGGGCGGCAACTACGCCATCAGCGCCCTGCGCAAATACCTTGAAAAGCAAAAGGCCGAAGAGCAGAAGCCGGAGGCCGAACGCCGCCAGGAGCTCGGCTACGAGCAGGCCCAGATGCGTCTCGCACGTCACATCTGCCCTGCCTGCGAACGCCCGCTCGATACGGCCGACCTCACGAACAACTTCTGTATGAACTGCGGCCTGCTCGTCTATGAGAACTGCCCGCGCTGCACCACACGCCAAACCACCTTCAGCAACTTCTGCTGCGCCTGTGGCCTGCAAAAGCACACCGCCCCACCTGAAGAGACACAGCCGCCTGCGCCGCTCAGCACAGCTGTGTAAGCAACGCGTAAGCTGCTACAGTGCGTGCCTTGCCGTGGTCTCTCGTCATTCTGCGCCTGCTCCTCGCTCCCGCCGTCGTTGTGGTGTCCGGCTCTGGCGCGGCAGGGATGTGGCTCGCCGTGATTGTGTTCGCGGCACTGCTTCCGACATCTACGACGGCGTGCTTGCGCGGCGCTACAACGTGGACACGCCGTCAATCCGGCTCGCGGACTCCATGGTCGATACGGTGTTCTACCTGGGTGTTCTCTGGGCTCTATGGCGTCGGGCTCCCGGCGTTCTCCTGCGGTACTGGCCCTTGCTTGCGCTCCTGCTCGTGCTCGAGGTCGTCCGTCACTTGTACGATTTGCTCAAGTTCGGCAAGGCGGCCAGCTATCACTCCTACCTTGCAAAGCTTTGGGGCTTTGTCATGGCGCTGTCCGTCATGGGCGTGCTTGCGTGGGGCAGACTCGGCGGTCTGCTGGTAGCCTCGATGATTTTGGGTGTGTGCAGCAACCTTGAAGGTTTGGCGTTTTCAATCCTGCTACCGGCTTGGCACAACGACGTGAAGACCCTGCGGCACGCTCTTATACTTCGGCGCCAGATGATCGGTCCGCCTGCCTGATCAGACCCGCACTGCTATCCTCAAAGGGCTATGATTTACCGCACCGGAAACCAGATTCGTGAAGATTTTCTGCGCTTTTTCGAGGACAAGTCGCACCGTCGCGTGCACTCCTCCTCGCTTGTGCCGCACAACGACCCAACGCTGCTGTTCACCAACGCCGGCATGAACCAATTCAAGGACGTGTTCCTCGGCGCCGACCAGCGCAGCTATGTCCGCGCCACCAGCTCGCAAAAGTGCGTCCGCGCCGGCGGCAAGCACAACGACCTCGAAAACGTCGGCTTCACCCGCCGCCACCACACCTTCTTCGAGATGCTCGGCAACTTCAGCTTCGGCGACTACTTCAAGGCCGACGCCATCGCTTACGCGTGGGAGCTGCTCACCAGCGACAAGTGGTTCGGCATCCCCGCGAACCGGCTCTACGTCACTATCTATGAAGGCGATGCGCAAGTGCCACGCGACGACGAAGCCGAGCAGTTCTGGCTCAAGGTCGGCGTGCCGCAGGACCGCATCTTCGCCCTAGGCAAAGACAACTTTTGGCAAATGGGAGAAACCGGCCCTTGCGGCCCAAGCTCCGAAATCTTCTACGACCTCGGTATCGAAGCCAGTGAATCCGATGAAGACAAACCCTTCCTGCAAGACGACCAGCGCTATGTCGAGGTCTGGAACCTCGTCTTCATGCAGTTCGACCGCGCCAGCTCCGGCGAACTAACACCACTACCAAAGCCTTCTATTGACACCGGCATGGGCCTCGAGCGCATCTCCTGCGTCTTACAAGGCAAGTTATCGAATTACCAAAGCGACCTATTCACGCCACTTATCGCGAAGGCCGCTGAACTTACAAACTTCACGGCGGCGAGCGCCGACGAGGCCGCCATCTCCGACACGAAGGGCGCAGCCTCCCTCCGCATCATCGCCGACCACGCCCGCGCCGCCACCTTCCTCATCGCCGACGGCGTCAACCCCGCCAACGAAGGCCGCGGCTACGTCCTGCGAAAAATCCTGCGCCGCGGCATCCGCCATGGCCGCCTCCTCGGCCAGGACCAGCCCTTCATGCACCAAATGGTCTACGCCGTCCGCGACGAGATGCAGGCCGCCTACCCCGAACTCAACGAAGCCGCGGAGGGTGTCGCAAAGACAGTGCTGCAGGAAGAGCAGCAGTTTGCGCGTGTCATCAGGCAGGGTTCTGACCTATTCCAAAACCTACTTCAAGGCAAAATCGAGGCGGCTTACCCGAAAGAGTGGGTGACTGATGCAGTAAGTGGGAATCTAGCTGAGAAAGGACGCGAGCTCTCCACATATACCTACAAGACGTACATATCCAACCTCGAGAAAACACCGGTTTCAGGCCAAGAGTCTTTCCATCTCTATCAAACTTTTGGCTTGCCGCTAGACTTCATGATGGATGCTGCACGAGATGCGGGCATCGCTCTCGACCTACCCGGCTTCGAAGCCGCCAAAGAAGAAGAACAAGCCCGAGCCCGAGCCTCATGGAAAGGCGGCTCGCAAAAGTCCGCCAGCCCGGTCTACACCGCCCTCCCCAAGACCGACTTCGAAGGCTACACCGCCCTGCGCACCGAAGGCGCAAAGGTCCTCGCACTGGTCAAGGACGGCCTTGGCGTCAACGAACTGAAACCCGGCGAGCAGGGCGAAGCCGTGCTCGATCACACCACCTTTTACGCTGACTCCGGCGGGCAGGTCGGCGACACCGGCTGGCTCTACACCCCCGACGGCACACACGTTGTCGCCGATGTCAGCGGCGCGACCAAGCCCGTGCAGGGCGTCTTCGCCCACCGCATTACCGCCCGCGAGACCATCGCCGTCAGCGATACCGTCAGCACCGTGGTCGACGGCACCGAACGCCGCAGCACCATGCGCAACCACACCGGAACACACCTCATCCATGCCGCCCTGCGCGAGGTCCTGGGCACCCACGTCAAGCAGGCTGGCTCGCTGGTCAACCGCGCGCGCCTTCGCTTCGATTTCTCCCATTTCGCCGGCGTCGCGCCAGAAGAGCTGCAGGAAGTCGAGGACATCGTCAACCGCGAAATCCTCTCCAACACAAAGGTAGAGACCTTCGTCGACGTCCCCATCGACACTGCCATCAACGACTTCCACGCCACCGCTCTCTTCGGCGAAAAGTACGGCGACAAGGTCCGCGTCGTCAAAATCGGCAGCTTCTCCACCGAGCTCTGCGGCGGCATCCACACCAGCGCCACCGGCGAAATCGGCCTGCTTAAGCTCACCGGCGAGTCTTCCGTCTCCTCCGGCATCCGCCGCTTGGAGGCCGTGACCGGTACCGGCTCTCTGCAAGAGTTCCGCCGCGACGCCTCGGTCGCACGCGTCGTCTCGACCCTCATCGGCGGCACCTCTGACTCACCGGCCGCCGCCCTCCAAACCCGCCTTTCGCAGCAGGACGAAGAACTCAAAAAACTCCGCCGCGAGCTCGACGGGGCACGCATGAAAGCTGCCACTGCCTCCACCGCGAACGCAGACGCCGAAGCGGTCGAAATCAAGGGCATCAAGGTCCTCGCCCAACGCGTTCAGGGCCTCGACAAGTCCCAGCTCCGCAACCTCGTCGACCAGCTGCGCACGAAGCTCGGCAGCGGCGTCGTCGTCCTTGGCGCGCCGACCGAAGACGGCAAGGTCACGCTCATCGCCGGCGTCACCAAGGACCTCACGAATCGCATCCAGGCCGGCAGACTTGTGGGCGCACTTGCCGCAAAGGTCGGCGGCAAAGGTGGCGGCCGGCCAGACCTCGCCGAAGCCGGCGGCAACGACCCCAGTCAGCTCGATGCTGCACTCGCCTCCGCACCACAAGCCATCAGCGACCTGTTGAGCTAGGGGATTTATGACCGACCGTGACCAGCTTCAGCCCGCGTTCGTCCTTGGTGCCAGCCTGTTTCTTGGGCTTGTGCTCGGCGGGTGGGCGCTTGGCAACCAGATTGAAGAAACCCGACTCGCCGACCGCTATGTCACCGTCAAGGGTCTCGTGGAGCGCACCGTGCAGGCCGACCACGCCAGCTGGTCCATCAGCTACAAGGAAACCGGCGACAACCTTGCGCCAGTTCTCGGCAAAACTGAAACCGACAAGACCGGCGTGCTCGCTTTTCTGGCAAAGCAGGGCTTCAGGGCGGACGACGTTAGCATAAGCGCGCCTGACATTACGGACACCACGACCGAGAACACGGGCCAAGACAAGCGGCCACCATACCATTACCTGGCTTCGCAGAGCATCCAGATCACCAGCACCGATATCCCGAAGCTGGCCGCGGCCACCGGCCACACAGGTGACCTGCTGCAGGCCGGTATTGTGGTCTCGTCCGCTAGTCCTTCTTACCAGTTCACCGGGCTAAACGCGCTCAAGCCCGACATGATCACCGAAGCTACACGCAATGCGCGTGCTTCGGCAGACCGCTTTGCCGCAGATTCAGGCGCAGCGGTGGGCGGCATCCGCTCCGCCAACCAGGGTGTCTTCTCCATCACGGCGGCAGATGCTGCGATGCTGAACCCGGGCGACGACGGCGGCGGCAATGAGACAAGCAGCATCGAGAAGAAAGCGCGCGTCGTTGCCACGGTGGAGTACTACCTCAAGTAAGCGCCATGGGCGTTGCTTATGCGACCCTCACCCTGCTTTGCGCGTCCAATCACTACAGGCTAAGGAGTAACCACCATGGCAACAACGGAAACTGCAATCTTGGCCGGCGGATGCTTCTGGGGCATGCAGGAACTGCTTCGGAACCAACCAGGCGTTCTCTCGACCAGCGTCGGCTACACCGGCGGAGAGGTCGCAAACGCGACCTACCGTAATCATGGCAACCATGCGGAGGCGGTTGAGATCGTCTTCGATCCGGCGCAGATCACATTCAGAACCCTGCTGGAGTACTTCTTCCAGATCCACGATCCCAGCACCCCCAACCGCCAAGGCAACGATCGTGGCGCCAGTTATCGATCGGCCATCTACTACACCAGCGAAGCCCAGCTGCAGACTGCGAAAGACACCATCGCCGACGTCAACGCATCCGGCCTCTGGCCCGGCAAGGTCGTCACGGATGTCGCCCCGGCTGGACCGTTCTGGCGTGCAGAGCTGGAGCACCAGGACTACCTGCAACGGTGGCCCGCCGGTTACACCTGCCATTGGGTTCGTCAGAATTGGGTCCTGCCTAAGCGTGAGGTGGCGGCGACGGTCTAAACCCTGCCGATCGCCTGTTAGAGTTTTGCCATGCTCGACGTTCATCCACCGCACAAAGCCATCGGCAGCGTTTCAGAATTCTTTCTGCATCTGTTCACCATTACGGTTGGGCTGCTTATCGCCGTCGGCATTGAGGGACTGGTAGAGCGGCATCAACACCGCGAGCTGGCCGAACAGGCGCGCAACAGCATGACTGCAGAAATCCGCGGAAACACTACATCTCTCCACGAGGCCCTGCAACAGATTGCGGCCATGCGCACCAAGATCAAGGCGGACATTGCCGCCGTGGAAGCGGTGCAGAACGCACCCACCGGATCTGCTCCAACGGACGTTAAACTCCGCATCGACTACGGCGGCAATACAGTAGATGAGACTGCATGGAGGACCGCGCAGGCGACTGCGGCGCTCAGCTACATGCCCTACGACGAGGCCTCAACCTTCAGCAACATCTACGCCGAGGCCGAAGACTTTAACAGTTCGCAGGCTCCACTCGCGGATGACGTTGCTGCCTTCACTGGATTAGTTCGTCGCTACGGAGTCACCAAGCGGCCAATTACTAGGGAGGCGGCAGACGCCATGGCTGAACGCCTCGGTATATGGCAGGGCCACCTTTTCAGGATCCGCGTCGCCGCAAAGGTGTTGCAGAATGACCAGGACGCGTTTTTGCAGCACCGCAAGGCAGAGCCGCTCCACAGCATTTCAGACGACTGATTTGCTCCACTGCCAGACGGGTATCGCTGCGAGTACCGCTCCATTTTTGCCTGCAGGACGCGGTTCGCCGCACCCATAAACTGAAGGTGCTTGACCCGAGCCGCTTCATCCCGTCCCGGCCGTACCGCAGTTCTCCTGCTGTACGCAGCCATTCTGCCCGCAGCGCCCCGGCACCCGGCTGCCGATACTCCATGGTCCATAGCGGAGGCTGCGCATGCGCAGCTCGCCTCTATTCCTCAAATGGAGCGAACCGCCACAGACTACCGCACAGTCATGGACGCTTACCGGTTGATTTATCACTCGACGCCCGGTGACATGCATGCGCCGGAATCGATCTACAACGTGGGTAGCCTTCTTGAAGAGGAAGGTGTGGTGCTGCACGAACCGCATGCCATGCAGGCGGCGATGGGCCAGTTCGGTTTCTTGCGCAAGCAGTATCCCACAAGCAGCCTGCGCATCGCGGCGTTGCTGGAGGAGGCGCGGATTGCAGCTGCCGGACTGCACGACAGTAAGCTTGCTCGGGAAAAGTACGCTGCCTTCGTTGACCAGTTTCCCCGTTCTGCACACGCTCAGGAGGCGCATGACGCGCTCATCATCCTGCACACCGGTGCCCTGCCAGTAGTGGCTGAAGGACCGCTCGCAGCAACTACGCAGCACCCACCGCCAGCACGTTTCACAGACGCCGCCAGCAATCCTTCGCAGACGAGCATCGCCATCGCGCACCGTAACACTACGGGCTTGGCAGCTGCTTCCAGCGGAGTTCCCGGCAGTACCGTGGCACCTGGCGAACGTGCAGAGGCAAGCCTGCTAGCGTCAGAACGCCGGGCCACTGCCGCGGACACAGCAGAACAGCAGGCGGCATCGCAGCAAAACGCGGCACTACAACAAGACACGGTATCCCACGCCGTCATCGACGCATCAACCCACGCACCGGCGCACACCCCCAGCGGTATGGCGATAGTCTCCGGAATTCGCCACTGGTCGACACCCACGTATACCCGTGTCGCAATCGACCTGGGGGACGAAGTGCTCTACCAGGCGGCGCGTGTGCCACACCCGGATCGCATCTTCTTCGACCTGCACGGCACGAGGCTCGCCCAGGATCTTGTCGGCAAGAGCTTCGACATTGTGGACGACGGCTTTCTGAGGCGGATCCGCATCGCGCAGTATACCAACGACAGCACGCGCGTCGTACTGGATGTGAATGACGTCACGGAGTACTCCGCGTTTCTCCTGCCCAATCCTTACCGGCTCATCATTGACATTCACGGCGGCGCACGTGGCGCCACTGCGGCAGCAGGCATCGATGTACCTGCATCTCAGGCCCTTGCCAGTCGACAACCGGCGTCGCGCGCCGCAGCCGCGGTACCCAGCACGGTGCCGGTGCGCACAAATCCAGCGGGGGCGCATGACGTTGCAGATTTGAGCAGGCAACCCGGCAAGGTCGATGCAACTGACCAGCCCACGACGCAGCCCATCGCAGTGGTCGCCGAAAACGCGCCAGGTGCCGAGGATGAAAAGCCTGCCACGGCAAAGCGAGTCAAGCGTGCAAATCGCGAGGTGGCCGCGAGAGACTCAACCACAGATGTGTCGGTTCGCCGCACGGCAACACCCACAGCTGATGGCGAGCGCTCCCTGATGCGTGCACTCGGACTTAAGATCGGGCGTATCGTCATCGATCCGGGTCACGGGGGGCACGATTCCGGCACCCTTGGCGTAGGCGGCATCATGGAAAAAGACGTGGTGCTCGACGTGGCTCTGCGGCTTGGCAAATTGCTGCACGACCATTTGGGCGCAGAGATCGTCTACACGCGTTCGGACGATACGTTTATCCCGCTGGAAACCCGGACAGCGATCGCGAACCAGGCACAGGCCGATCTGTTCCTGAGTGTGCACGCCAACAGCTCACAGGACGAGACCGCGCGTGGCGTGGAAACGTACTACCTGAACTTCACCTCGCAACCCGATGCGTTGGATGTTGCCGCGCGGGAAAATGCCGTCAGCGATCAGAGCGTGCACGAGCTGGCCAGCATGGTGAAAAAGATCACCCTCAAAGACAAAATTGAAGAGTCCCGCGAATTCGCCCAGGACGTAGAGGCATCCCTGTACGACGGTCTGCAGAAGGGCAATTCCGGCTTGAAGAATCGCGGCGTCAAAAAGGCTCCATTTGTCGTTCTGATCGGCGCCAACATGCCATCCATCCTTACCGAGATCAGCTTCGTCACCAATCCGCAGGATGCGGCCGAACTGCGCACCGGCGAGTACCGGCAGCGTGTCGCGGAATCCATCTATCGGGGCGTCGCTCGCTATGCACAAGGCCTTGGTGGCATGCGGGTTGCTGCGGCAGCCAAGCCTGCAGCCGCAGCCCAGTAACTCCAAACAGGCTGGCAACCATTGCTATCAGCCGGCTAGAGCCACAGGCAATTCGTTCGCGCCCAGCTTTCGCTGATCCCCCGTAGCAAAAGTTTTGACCGTATATATCCCCTGCGCGACCTCATCTTCACCAACCAGCACAGCATGGTTTGCCAGGCGGTCGGCTACTTCAAACGATTTTTTCAGGCGGAAGCTTCCGTCACCCACCTCAACCTTCAGGCCAGCGCGCCGCAGCCCCTTTGCGAGCGCCAGCGCGGGAGCATTCTGTTCAGGATTGAGTGGCGCGATATAGGCATCCAGCTTCACGGCGGCGGCCTTCTCAGTGGCGGCGGCCTGCAACGCCTGCAGCGTCAGGATCAGGCGATCTTCGCCGATGGCAAACCCAATGCCAGGTGCGCGTGGTCCGCCAAGCATTTCGCTGAGCCCGTCATAGCGGCCACCGCCGAGAAGTGCATTCTGTGTTCCCAGGCCAAGGTCCACCGTAAATTCAAATGTTGTGCGCGTGTAATAGTCTAGGCCGCGTACAAGGCGCGGATTGATCGTGTAGGGCACATCACAGGCGTCCAGCGCTGCCAGCACCTGCCTAAAATGGTCGCGTGAAGCGTCGTCAAGGTAGTCGGCGATCTTTGGGAGCGCGTCGATGATTACTTGGTCGGCTTCGTCCTTCGAATCTAGGACGCGAAGCGGATTTGCCTCGGCGCGGCGCTGGTTGTCCGGACACATGCTGTCCTTCACCGGTGCTAGCGCCTCACGCAGGGCAGCCACATAGCGCGGCCGGTCTGTGGACGACCCGACAGAATTAATTTGCAGGCGCCAGCCCCGAAAATCATTGTCGGCGCCGGCACGCGGAATGCCGAGCTCGTCGAGCAGAGCCGCCAGCATCTGCAACACCTCGGCATCGCGAAGCGACGATTCCGCACCGGACGACGGGGGGCCAATCACCTCTGCGCCAATCTGAAAGAACTGGCGATAGCGCCCCTTCTGCGGGCGTTCGCGGCGAAATTGCGGGCCGATGTAGTAAAGCTTCTGCAGTTGCCCTGTGTCGCCCATCTTATGTTCGATATACGCGCGTACAACACCCGCGGTATTTTCTGGCCGCAGCGTAAGGGACTGCGGCTTCTCACTCGCGGCCCGCGCTTTGTCTTCCCACGTGTACATCTCTTTGCTCACCACGTCGGTTTCCTCGCCGACGCCGCGCACAAAGAGCTCCGTCGCTTCAAGCACAGGCGTCCGAATTTCGCCGAAGTTATAACGCGCGAAGACGTCGCGGGCGGTGTGCTCCACGTGATTCCAAAGTGCTGTCTCAGGGGGTAAAAGGTCGCGTGTACCGCGGACTGCTTTGATCGTGCTCATCGACGTCCAGTGTAGCCCGGGGACAAGGAAGGCGTACCAAAGCGTCCTGCCACTACCCCGGGCATCCTGACGCTTGCTCCACACAGCATCGGTTCTCCGGAGTCAGCACCGTTAGAAGAACGACGCACGTGTGCCCTGCAACAGACTAGCTTTACGCTACTCCGTAACTATTGTTTCTAGGCCAGTTAAGTCAGCTATGGGACGTAGTTTTACGTTGCAAAACACTATAGTCGATTTTGGCTGTGTAGGCCTGTCAGCACGTGAGTTGCCCTCGCTTAGCGATGAGCTTTCCCGACTGAACGAAGGGAAGAGCGATGAGCGACGTTTCTAACCGATTGCTGGATTGCCTCTCGCCTGTCACAAAGGACATGGTTATGTCCCGTTGTACGCCGGTTCCGCTGCCCCGTCGTACTGTTTTGTACCAGCCTCAAATCATGCCTGAATTTTGCTATTTCCTGACATCCGGGATGGTGTCAGTCATTACCACGATGCAGGACGGTGAGTCGGCTGAGGTCAGCGTGGTTGGCCGGGAGGGTCTCTCCGGCGGAGTGCAGCTGCTTGGACCAGGCAGGGTGCCGACTACATGCATCATGCAGCTGGACGGTAGCGGTCTACGCATTCCTACTGCTGAGATGCGCCGCATCTTCGACACATCAGAAGAGGTAAGAGCCCGCATTCTGGAGTACGTGCAGGAGCAATCCAATTTGATGGGCCAGATTGCCGCATGCAATCGGCTGCACGAGGCTGAGGCACGGCTTGCACGATGGCTGTTGATGGCCAGCGATCGCATCGGCAACCTGGAGATGAACTTCACGCAGGAGTTCCTGGCAGAACTACTAGGGGCGCGCCGAACTACTGTCACAATGGTCGCCGGTGCACTTCAGCGAAACGGTTTGATTGAGTACCGCCGCGGACGAGTAAAGATCGTGAATCCCGATGCGTTGGAACAAGCTGCCTGTGAGTGTTACCGAGTCACAGCTGAACTGCATGCCCAGTTGTACAAGACTTACTCGCCTTTACAGAGCGGCGCAAACGTCAGGTAAGGTACCGTGGCAGTGATGCTGACGGCATCGTTGCAGCACTAAGTCTTCTTACACCATGGCTCGCTTCCACCTGCGACTTCTGCCTTCTTCGCTCCCTCTTGCATCCAATGGAGGTACATGGTCAGCGGAAGACAAACATGAGTACCAGAGAACATCGGGACATCGTCGCTTTAGCAGCGTCGGCAGCAGATGGCGTGCTGGTGACGCTGGTCCGCGCCTCGGGTTCGTCATACCGTCGGCCGGGTGCAAGGCTGTTGATTCTTGCCGACGGACGCACAGCCGGCACCATCTCTGGCGGATGTTTAGAGGCGGACCTGTTACGACGGGCGCATTGGCGTGTGCGCAATGGTTCGGTCATGCAGGTGTATGACACGGGTTTTGATGAAACGTCAGAGGTGCCGTTTGGATTGGGTTGCGGCGGTTTGGTGGATCTGTTGCTGGAGCCGACCTCAACGGCAGAGGCACGAGCGGTTATCAACGGCTTGGCTGACACCCTGGAGGGATGTTCGCGCTGCGTCGTGACCCGCATGCCTTCTGCGGAAAAACCCATGTGTCGTCTCGTCATGAACGAACGCAACGACATTCTCTTCAACAGTGAAGGGCTTACGGCTGCGGAGATTGCGGAGCTTCGCTACGTCGCTCTGAATCCGGCAGCTGCGGATAGCAGCACGTTTGTGGAGCGTCTGCAGCCGGCACAGCGACTGGTTATCTTCGGCGCAGGAGATGATGTGCGTCCTCTGACGCGCGTTGCCGCCGAGCTTGGATGGACCGTGATCGTTGCGGATGGACGGCCCCAACAGGTTACTGCCGTGCGCTTTCCCCAGGCGAATGCCCTTATGGTGACGCAGACCGCCGATGCCGTGTTGCCGACGGACGCGGTTGTGCTGATGACCCATTCGTTTGAACAGGATCTATCCTTGTTGACCGAGTTGTTATTGCTGCGTCCGAGGTACCTGGGTTTGTTGGGTGCGCGGCAGCGGTCGGCGCTCCTGCTTCGCGATGCTGCCGCGATAGCAAACCTTTCTTTTGCTGAGGCCTTCGCTCGAATTCATGCGCCAATCGGACTGGAATTGGGAGGAGATGGACCGGAGAGCATTGCGATCTCCATTGCAGCAGAGGTTCAGGCTGCCATCCATGTGGGGACATTGCGGACCACGCATCCTGGTGCTCCGCGACGCATGACTCTGGCGGATGCGGAGCAACTGGCTGCCAGTTTTGGCGGGGGCAGGCACGGTACCAGCAAATGCTTTCTCGATTGCCCGATAGTACAAGCAAGCCCCGACGGTTCGATCGCCTGCGCTGAGGAAGCGGCGGTATGAGCAACAGGCGACTTGCGGCTCTTGTGCTCGCCGCCGGAGCATCCACTCGCTTAGGGCAGCCGAAGCAACTGCTTTACTTCCAGGGTGAGTTGCTGGTTAAACGTGCCGTCCGGGTGGCGCGCGAGGCTGGAGCCCATACCGTTTTCGTAGTGCTTGGCGCGCATTATCAGCCGATCTTTCAGGAGTTGTCAACGGTGGACCCGCCGGTGCGCGTGCTGCTGAATCAGGGCTGGCACCTGGGCATGGGCAACTCCATCGCGTTGGGTGCGGCCGCCGCCGAACGGGACGAAGCCGATGACCTGCTCGTTCTGACCTGCGATCAAATCCACGTTACGGCGGAGCACCTGCGCCTCTTGGTTCGGGCGTCGCGACGGGACCATGTCGTAGCGTCTCTCTACGCAGAGCACCGTGGCGTTCCCGCACTGTTCCCAGAATTTAGCTTTCAAGCACTGCAGGCACTCCGTGGTGACAGGGGCGCACGCGATCTACTGCAGCAGGAAGATGTACTCTCCGTTCCATTTCCGCTGGGGTATGTCGACGTCGACACGCCGGAAGACCTGGACGCACTGAATGCAGGCCAGCCGGGATGGGCTACCAGGAATCTGGCAGTATCCTGAGACCATGACGCTGGATGACGCAAAAAGCTTTACCCGCGAGCGCGCCTGGGCCTTGCTCACGGAGTGGACTACCGCGCCCGGCTTGTTAAAGCATGCCCAAGCAGTAGAGATTTGCACCGCAGCATACGGTCGGCGTGAGGCTGACAGATTGCGTTTGAACGGGTCGGATGCTGCACTCTTCGTGCTGCCGTACCATCTTGCAGGCCTCTTGCACGATTTCGATTACGACCGGCACCCGTCGCTGGACGAGCATGTTTGGGTTGGCATAAAAGTGTTGGAGGCGCAGGGATGGCCGCTGGAGGTTCGCCACGCTATTCTTGCGCACGCCGACTACACAGCCACCGCACGGGAAAGCCACCTGGACCGCGCACTGTTCGCGTGTGACGAGCTAAGTGGATTCCTGACAGCGTGTGCGCTGGTGAAGCCGTCCAAGAGCATTCACGATGTAGAGGTGGGGGGCGTTCGAAAGAAGATGAAAGACAAGGCTTTTGCACGCGGTGTATTGCGCGAAGACATTTTGGCTGGAGCGGAACTGCTCAACATCAGCGCGGATGAACACATTGCCCACTGCCTTCGCGCCATGCAGAACGAAGCTGCCACACTTCATCTGAACGGAGCTCTTCAAGCTAACCCAAGTGCTTGAACTCGCTTGTTTTAGTCGCGTGGTACAAACCCACCGGCTTTTTCGACTCGCGTCAGCCCTGGACTTCTTCTTCTCCGCTTCCGCGCGCCAACTGCATCTGAAAGGTCTGAATGGTGTCAGCAGAGAAACGTGTCGTCGTTATTGGATCTGGCCCTGGCGGCCTTGCCAGTGCCATGCTGTTGGCTGCAAGCGGCGTGCAAGTCACGGTCGTGGAAAAACGCAACCATGTTGGTGGGCGAACCAGCACGTTTGAGCAAGACGGCTTCAAGTTCGACTATGGCCCGACTTTCTTCCTGTACCCAAGGGTGCTAAGCGAGATCTTTGCGGCTGCTGGCTACTCCCTAGACCGCGAAGTTCCCATGAAGAGACTGGACCCGCAGTACAGGCTGGTGTTCGGTAGTGGGGGCGAGCTGCTGGCAACCGGCGATCACACCCGGATGGAGCAGGCCATCGCCAAACTATGCCCTGGAGATGCAAAGAACTTCAAGACCTTCATGCGCGATAACCGTGAGAAGCTTCAAAAATTCTTACCGTTTTTGGAGTCGCCCTTCGAAAGCTGGAAGGATCTGGCAAAGCCGGAAATGCTGAAGCTGCTCCCAATCCTGGCACCGTGGCGTTCCTTGGACGGGGAGCTCAAGCAATACTTCAGCGACGAGCGCATTCGGCTAGGCTTCTCTTTTCAATCGAAATATCTGGGGATGTCGCCATTCAGTTGCCCTGGACTGTTTTCTATACTGTCGTTTCTGGAGTACGAGTACGGTGTCTTTCATCCGATCGGCGGATGCGGTGCCGTGACTCGAGCGATGGCGCGCATTTGTGAAGAGATGGGCGTTGAAATTATTCAGAACGAAGGTGTAGAGGAGATTACATTTAACGGACGCAAAGCCACGGGCGTACGAACTGCCGGGCGAACGATCGCGGCGGATAGCGTAGTGCTGAATGCGGAGTTCGCCGAAGCAGCGAGGCGCATGATTCCAACGTCTTTGCGCTCAAGGTGGAGCGACGACAGTATTGCCGGAAAAAACCATAGCTGCAGCACCTTCATGTTGTATCTGGGCATAGATGGCGTGTATGACGAGGTGGAGCACCACACTATCTACCTTGCCAAGGATTACAAGGGCAACCTGCATGACATTGAGAAGGGTCATTCGTTGTCGAGCGATCCGTCCATCTATGTGCAGAACGCCTCAGTCACCGATGACACACTGGCACCAAAGGGAATGAGTTCACTTTACGTGCTGGCACCAGTGACCCATGCGTGCGGAGGTGTCGATTGGAAGCGAGATGTTGCACCGTTCCGCGAGCAGGTTTTGGATCAGATGTCGAACATCGGCATGGGCGACGTACGGAAGCGAATTCGCACGGAGCGAGTACTGACGCCGGCAAACTGGGCTGCGGAGTTTGCCCTTCACAGGGGTTCGACTTTCTCTATGGCGCACTCTCTTCGCCAGATGCTGCACCTGAGGCCGCACAACCGGTTTGAAGAAACCGAGGGGGTTTACCTTGCAGGTGGTGGAACTCATCCCGGTTCTGGTCTACCGGTTATCTTCGAGTCGGCTCGCATTTCGTCCAAGCTATTGCTCGATGATCTGGGTGTAAAGAGCGCCTGGAACTTCACAGGGTCGGCATTCGACCAATCCCAACTGCATGACCGCGATTTAGCAGTCCAGTAAGCCGGTCGTACAGCGGTTCCCTTGTGTCTTACCATTGACAGACAGCCGTGCCATCTAGCCAGGAGTTATGTACATGCGTGTAGCAGTAATCGGTTCAGGACTTGCTGGTTTGTCGGCAGCGGCAGTGCTAGCCGCTCGCGGTTACGACGTGGAAGTGTTCGAGAAGAACACCTGGCTGGGCGGTAAGGCCTCCGTGTTGCAGGAAGAGGGTTTTCGGTTCGATATGGGACCGACGATCCTGATTCAGCCATCCACTCTTCGCAAAATCTTCTCGGAAGCTGGTCGAGATCTTGACGATTACGTGAAGATGGTTAGGCTCGATCCATCGTGGCGCTGCTTTTTCGACGACGGCACCGTGATTGATTTAAAAGATCAGACCGATGACATGGTGCGCTCGTTGAACGAGCGTCAGGCAGGAATGGGTGACAAGTACCGCGAGTTCATCGGTGTAAGTGAACAGCTACACCACATCAGCGACAAATTCTTTTTCTGGAAGCCGATCGGCAGCATGCTGGACACGCTAGAGATGCGGGGCATGTTCGACACGGCCGTGCTCAAGGACGTAATGAAGATGCGGTTGGGCAAAACCGTATCCGGGGTGATTCGCGAATACATCAGCGACGACAACACCGCACAGATGCTGGACCACTTTGTACAGTATGTAGGCTCGTCTCCAGATGCTTCTCCTGCTATACTCTGCGCTATCGGTCACATGCAGACGGAGCAAGGCATATGGTACCCAATGGGTGGGACGCGAGCTGTTCCTGAAGCCTTGGTTGAGCTTGGAACCGAACTGGGTGTGACTTACCACACCAGCGCAGATGTACAAAAGATTGATACAAAGCTGGTAAGTGGCATGTCATCAGCAAGCGGAGTCACGCTGACTAATGGGCAAAGCTATAAGTTCGACGCAGTCGTCTCAAACGAAGATAGTGTGCGCACTTATCGTGAGCTGCTGGAAGGCAGTAACGCGACAGCAAGTTTCGACCGAAAGAGTAACTATGAGCCAGCATGCAGTGGTGTTGTCCTTTATCTAGGACTAAACAAGCGGTATGACCATCTTGCTCACCACGATTTTGTGTTCAGTCGCGATCCACACGAAGAGTTCAATGCAATTTATACGCTCGGCATACCTGCCCCCGACCCGACGTGCTATTTGGCTTCAACAAGCAGGACAGAGCCTGGAACCGCGCCAGAGGGTGGGGATGCCCTTTACGTTCTTGTACACACACCATACTTACGTCCCAACCATGACTGGAGGCAGATGTTTCCAGGCTACCGTCAGGTCATCCTGGATAAGTTGAAGCGTACGGCAAACATGCCGGACCTGGAAGACCGCATTATTTACGAGCGTGCCTTGACGCCGCAGGACATCCATGAACGTTACCGCGTCTTGAATGGTGCGATCTATGGTCTGAGCAGCCACGGACGATTCAATGGTGCGTTCAAACCGTCGAACGTCGCACGTGACGTAGCGGGTCTCTTCCTGTGTGGCGGTGCGGCGCACCCCGGCCCTGGCATGCCGATGGTGATGCAGAGCGGCTGGATTGCAGCGGATGCGCTGGATCGGGAGTACAAGGCCGGATCGAAGCGTCCAGCAAACGGCCGGACACAGGGTGCAGAGCGGCCTCGATACTCCGAGCAACAAGCTGCGTTAACCATATAGCTGCGTCTGCTTGTAGACAAGGCTGTCAAAATGATGGGCGGCACACTACCCGGCATGTAAATGCTGCCGTAACTTCTCAACTAGCAAACCCGTCCGGAGCCTCGGACGCGTTAGGCTTTTGTATGGCTTTCCTTGTTCCCGCTCCCCTGTTACCCATGCTCGCCAAGCGCATCGACGCCATTCCCGCAGAGGGCGCGTTTCAGTTCGAGCCCAAGTGGGACGGGTTTCGGACGATTGTCTTTCGCGATGGCGACGAACTGCTGATTCAGAGTCGGGACGGCAAGGGGTTGGACCGGTACTTTCCTGAGCTGCGTGCTCCGTTGCTGGCACAGTTGCCCTCACGATGCGTGCTGGATGGAGAGATCGTCATGCCGCGTCCAGGATCAGAGGACAGAACCGCGCTGGACTTCGATGCGTTGCAGTTACGGGTACATCCAGCAGCGAGCCGCGTAAAAATGCTAAGCGAGATGACTCCGGCAAGCGTGGTGTTTTTCGACTGCATTGCACTGGATGACCAGGACCTGCGAGCTAAGCCCTTCGAACAAAGGCGGCGTCAGCTGGAGCTAATCCTGAAGGACGCCGTTGCTCCGCTGCATCTTACGCCCGCGACGGAAGACCGGGTGGTGGCCGCAGACTGGTTCCGCCGCTTCGAGGGTGCGGGGTTGGATGGCCTGATCGCGAAACCATTGGCGGGCGTCTATGCGCCGGACAAGCGGACACAATTCAAAGTGAAGCATGAGCGGGACTGCGACTGCGTTGTGGCCGGTTTTCGGTGGCACAAGAACGGCGACGGCACGCACGTCGGATCGCTGCTGCTGGGTTTGTTTGACGATGCGGGTGCGCTGCAGCACGTAGGCGTGTGCGCGAGCTTTACGGAGGCGAAGCGGCGCGAGCTGGTGGAGACACTGGCGCCGTATCGAGAGGGCGCGATGGCCGGGCATCCATGGGCACACTGGAGCGGCGGAGATGCGCCTGCCGAGGACGGCAGCCGGATGCCCGGCGCAAAGAGTCGCTGGAACAGCACCAAGGACCTGAGCTGGGAGCCCCTGCGCGCGGAGCTGGTGGTGGAGGTGGCGTACGAGCACATGCAGGGGAACAGGTTTCGGCACCTGGCGCATTTTCGGCGGTGGCGGCCAGACAAATCGACAGCAAGCTGCACGTATGCCCAATTAGAGGTCGTTCCGCCGCAGGAGCTGATGGACTTATTCGCCGGGACCTGATGCTTTGCGAAGATGCTGACGCTGAATGGCTGCTCCGTTAAACGGCACGCTCGCACTTTCCGGGCAGCATCCGCCTGCACTGGAGGGACTCAGGCAAAAGTTCTTTTTGCTTTTGTGTCGGGCGGCCACTAACTTGGCAGCACGCCTTTTACGGAGCAAACCCTTCTATGAATCGACGCGAATTTGTAAGCACTTCCCTGCTGACCGCCGGAGCGATGACGCTGCCTGAAAACGTGCTGGGCGAAGCTGTGGGTTCTGCTTTTCCGAGCGAATTCCTCTGGGGGACTGCCACGGCAGCGTTCCAGGTAGAAGGCGCATGGAACGAGGACGGCAAGGGTGAGTCGAACTGGGACCGGTTCAACCACACCCAAGGGAAAATTCGCGGCGGCGCGACGGCCGACGTGAGCTGCGACAGCTACCACCGCATGGCCGACGACGTGGCCCTGGTGCAGCGCATGAATATGAAAAGCTACCGGTTTTCGATTTCGTGGCCACGCATTCAACCCACCGGTGTAGGTGCGCCGAACGCGAAGGGACTGGACCACTACAGCCGGTTCGTGGACATGCTGTTGGCAAAGGGAATTCGCCCGTTCTGCACGATGTACCACTGGGATCTGCCCCAGGCGCTTGAAGACAAGGGTGGCTGGCCGAACCGTGACTTGGCCGGGTACTACGCGGAGTACGCGGGGATTTTGGGCAAGCACCTGGGCGATCGCATTACAGTCTGGGCACCATTCAACATGCCGTGGACGTTCTGCTACCTGGGGTACGGTGTAGGTGCATTTCCGCCGGGCAGGAGTGACTATGGCTTGTTCCTGAAGGCGATGCACACGGTGGGCCTGGCCCAGAGCGAGGGTTTGCGTGCGTTGAAGGCAGCATCGTCAAAGGCGACGGTGGGCAGCGCATACGGCATGGCACCGGCGTATCCAAAGACGAACAGTGAGGCGGACGGCGCAGCGACGGCGCGATATCACGCGATGAACAACGTGTTCTTCCTGCACGCTGCCATGACCGGCGAGTACCCCAAGGCGTTTGTGGGAGAGACGCCGTACAGGCAGATGGGCTTCCAGCCAAGGGACGAGAAGATCCTGAAGGCGCCGCTGGACTGGGTCGGCTTCCACTACTACACGCGGCGCATCGTATCGGCGACGAACGGGACTGGCGGGGCAGGTAGTGCTTCGTTCGGAACGGAGACGGAGCTGGACGGCAGCGGGAGCAGCCGCGACGACCTGACGCGCTTCCATGCGGAGATGCCGACCGAGGGTCCGCTGACGGACGCCGGGCTGGAGGTGTATCCGCAGGGCATGTACGACCTGGTAACGCAGATCTCGCGGGAGTATGACCACCCGGTGATCGAGATTACCGAAAGCGGATGCAGTTATCTCGATGCACCGCTGGAGAGCAAGGGCGGCGGTGTACCGGACGCACGACGGATAGCCTTCTTCCGGAGCTACCTTGCCGAGCTGCAACGTGCAATCAGGGACGGTGCGCGGGTACGGTCGTATCACGCATGGACGCTGCTGGATAACTTTGAGTGGGCGGATGGATACAGCCAGCGGTATGGTCTGACGTATGTGGACTTTCGTAGTGGAAAGCGAATGCCCAAAGATTCGGCGCTTTGGTATAGCAAGGTAGCGGCGACGAACCGACTGGATGCGTAGAGCTTACCGCCAGCGGTCTGCGGCAGCACGAACGTAGTGTTTCCACACATAGCCCCAGGGAACCGCAAGGTAAACCAGCACCACCATGCCGGTGGCAAAAACATTCGGCATCAGAGCCGGGTCCACATGGCCGGTGCGCCAGTGGGGGAACGGGACAAGCAGCAGCCACAGGGTCTTCCATGCCGTCTCCCAAAGCAGCACGGGCAAAAGCTGCAGGGGATAGCGCAGACCGAGCAGGCACAGGAGCGAGAAGGCAGCAAGCATGCACTGCACGACGCCCTCCATCAGCTCCCAGTGCCTGGAGCCGTGGAGCAGACCGGGCCATACTGTAGCGGCAAGGCCCGCTCCGATAAGCAGATAGATGGCGCGTAAGCCGTACAACCGGACCAACGAAACTTCTCTCACGGACGCCTTTCTGTTTACGCGGTGCGGTGTATCGCGGACAGCTTGCTGAGGTGCTACTGCTCTCGTAGAAGGATGGAAGGCTCGACATGAAGGGCACGGCGAGCCGGAACAGCGGCCGAGAGTGCTCCAACGGCGCTCATCGTGAGCACAACGGACAGCAGAACAACGGGATCCGCCGCCGAGGCGTGATAAACGATGTTCGCGAGCAAGTGGGTGGCGGCGAGGCCGAGCGCAAGACCCGCGGCGGAGCCGACGGCGAGCAGCATAAAGGTCCGGCCAAGCGCGGCTCGCAGGAGGGCCCCAGAGTGTGCACCGAGGGCGGAACGGATACCGAGCTCTCGCATGCGGCCAGTGACGGTGTAGCTGGCAACGCCGAAAATGCCGGTGAGCGCGAGCATGGCGGCGAGCAGGCCCATTGTGCCGAGGGCAGCGGTGGCGGCGCGCGCGGGAAAGGTGACTAGGGTTAGCGCGTCGTCCATGGAGGTTGCGCTGAAGATTGGAATGGTGTTGTCGACACTGGCGACGGCCTTACGCATAGCGACGGTCATCTCGGCAGTGGGACGGTCGGATCGAGCGAGCAGGACGGCCGTACTGTCGGGCCGTTGCGGCATGGGGACGAACTCTGCAGGAAAGGCGTCTTCGGTCAGTGTCTGGTACTTTCCGGTTGCGACGAGGCCAACCACCTGCACCTGCTTGCCGGGGGCGGTGGGGAAGGTGCGGCCGACAGGGTCGCTGTCGCCGAAGAGCATGTGCGCCAGTGTCTGGTTTATGACGGCCACACGAGGTGCTTCCCCGGTGTCGGCCGGGGAGAAGCTGCGGCCGGCGAGCAGGGGTGTACCGATTGTGGTGAAGTAGCCTGGCGACACGCTGTAGACGGCGGCATCCGTCACGACGTGGGTCTGGTCAAACGCCGTAGTGCCAGGTGCATACATGGAGTTGGTACTGGTCTCCACCGCAAGCGGGTGGGTGTTGGCGTACGCGGCGGAGGTAACACCGGGTATGGCCTGAACGGCGGCAAGCAGCCGGTCCTGGGTGGCGCGTGCGTCAGCGTCGTGGTGGCCGGCGAGCGCAACATCGGCCTTGGCAAGGGTCAGGCCACGCGGCTGGAAGCCGATGGGCAGGGTAAAGGTACGCTGCAGACCGCGGAAGGCCGTGACGGCGGCGGTGACCAAAAGGCAGCAAAGAGCAATCTGCAAGACCAGCAGGCCCGAGCGGAAGAGCGACCGATCGGAGGTGGAGTTCGTGGATCCGGCGGAACGCATGGTGCGGTTGGGGTCGGTACGCCAGATTTGCCGCGCTGGCAACAGGGCAAATAGCAGGCCGGTAAAGGCGGCCAGCAGGGCGGCCGCAATGTAGACGGGGCCATTTGCCTCGACCATAACCTGGATGGGCAGGTCGCCGGGCGGGCTGTAACGGCTGAGCGCCTGCAACAGCAATGAGCTGAGACCAGCCGCCGCCAGACCACCCGCGGCGGCAATCAGCAGGGACTCCGTGGCGAGTTGGCGCAGGATGCGGGTGCGGCTGGAACCAAGGGCCAGGCGGACGCCCAACTCGCGCGCGCGGTCTAGCGTGCGGCTGCTAAAGAGCACGCCCAAGTTGGCACATGCCGCAAGCAGCACAAGCAGTGAAAGCACCGCGACGCCGGCAATGAAAGCCCGTGCCGGTGTCCCCAGCAGGTTGCCCAGCAGACCGATAGGCGCGGTCTGCCACTTGGTCCCCTTGTCTGCGTCGGGGAAATCAGTTTCCATCTGGCGAGAGATTCGTTGCAGGGCTGTGTCCGCCTGGGCGCGTGTAATACCCGGGCGCATGCGGGCGAAGACCCAGGAACTGGTGCTGCCGCGCACGTCGAACTCGTTATAGCCATCGACGGCATAGCCGTCGTGGAAGGGAAACCAGGCTTGCGGCAGGAAGAACTGTTCCGTGCCGTGGAACCCGACCGGCGCGACACCGATGATGGTGAACGGATGCTTGCCCACCAGAACGCTTCTGCCTACGATGGACGGGTCTGCCTGGAAACGTGTGCGCCAGCAGCTATCGCTGAGCACCATCGTAGAGCTACCGTCCTTGGAGACGTCGTCTGCAGGCGCGATAAGCCGGCCAAGCTGCGGCTGCAAGCCGAGCATCGCAAAGTAGTTCCCGCTGACGGCGAAGCCCCAGATGGGTTCAGCCGCGCCCCGTACGCCGATGGAAAAACGAGTAAACCGGGCAAGTGCAACATCGGAGAAGGTGGTTCCGCTGCGGTCCCGCAGGTCGCGGTAGTTGGGGTACGACATCGCAATGCCGAAGCCGGGGTTCTGGATTTGGACAAGCTGCCGGGGGTTCGGTACTGGCAGGTTGTGAAAAAGCATTCCGTTAGCAACACCGGCGACAACAACGTTCGCCGCGATGGCCAGGGTAAGCGTGATGACCGCCGTGAGCACAAAAGCGGGAGACCGGCGCAGTTGGCGAAGGGTGAATCGCAGGTCGTCTATAAGGTCGCGCATGGTGGGCCCTCGCCAGCAGGAGTATGCGGACGATAATGCACGTGGCGTGCCACTCATTCAGCCCGAATCTGCTGCAAGGTGCATGTGACTGCTGTTCAAATTTCAAGCGGCGCGTTCAGAATCGAACAGCGCCGCTTAAGCAATGGACGGTCTCTGGTGACCGAATCTGCTTCGTTCGTGATGTAGTCCTAACGCCGGATGCGCAGGGCGATCTGTACGACACGCGGGTCTGTAGTAGTGGCGGTAATGCTGCCAAAGGCCGCCGATCCGAACGATCCGCTGGGCTGGGCAAAGGCGGGCGTATTGGTGATGTTGAACAGTTCTGTGCGAAGCTCGGCGTCCCACTTTTCCGCAAATGCCGTGTGCTTGACCAGCGCAACATCGAGATCACGGAAGGCCGGACCGCGTACCGGGTTGCGCGAGGCAGAACCAAAGGTGAATTGCGGTGCGGTGACAAAGGCCGCTGTGTTGAAAAAGTGTGCCGGTGTACGGTCTGCAGGTGCCAGGTTAGGTTTGCCGATGAGGTTGGGCCGCTGCAGCGCCACGCCCAACGCGCTGTTGCTGTTCGTGGCCTGCGTCACCGTAAGAGGCATGCCGCTTTGCATGACGTAGATGGTGTTCAACGACCAGCCGCCAAGCAGCACCGTGCTGACACCGTGGCCGCGGAAGTCTGCAAAGTTGTAGACAGACGCGAAGGTGAGGACATTGGGCATGTCTCCGCTCGAGCTGTCACGCTCGAGAAGGGGTCGGTAGGTGTCGGCGGCTATCAGAGAGCTGGTGTTGGGCGACGACAACACGGTGGAGGAAAAGACGGAAGATGCGTCGTCAATGAGCTTGCTGTGCGTGTACGCGAACAGCAGGTACAAGCCGTGCGAAACGCGCTGTTCCACCTTTGCCTCAAAGGCGTTGTAGTTCGTCTGGCCGGTGTTGTTGCGATAAGCCGCGACATTCTGGAAGCGGGGGTAAGGCTTCAGCAACTGCGCGTTCGTGATGGTTCTGCGGCCCAGCGGACTGGAGACGGGAACCTGCCCGTAGAAGGGATTGGCCACCGTGTTCAGCAGCGTTGAGCCGGGCTGCAGACCGCTCGCAATCTGGTCATCGGTAAGCTGGTTCAGGTTGCGATCCGGGATGCCGACGTGGACGATATGCGACCCAACGTAAGCCACGTCGAACGTAAGATTGCTGGTGAGCTGGCGCTGTACTGCAAGATTCCACTGCTGGCTGTAACCCGAGCCTTCACTGCGAACGGCGGTATACACGCTCTGCCCCAGGCCGGCGTTCGGCGTCAGGCTGATGGGCGCCACGCTGGGACCGCTGGAAAGCCTGAAGGCAGCATTGACGTTGTCGAGCGTCGGCTGCTGCACGTTCTGAATAAAGGGATACTGCGGCGTCGTAAATGGCGTCGTAATTCCGCTCTGGTCGATAAAGACGATGCCGTAACCTGCGCGGATCACCGACTTGCGATCCACCGAGTACGCCAGCCCAATGCGCGGCGCGACGTTGCCGTAGTGCAGTTCCCGCGCGCTCCGGCTAAAGCCATTCACGCCCAGGTAGTCCAGCTGTTGCGTAGCCAGGTTGAAGACGGCGCCCTGGTTACGCGTTTCAGTGCTGGGCAGGTGCAGCGACCAGCGCAGACCGACGTTGAGGATAAGGTTCTGCGAAGCGCGCCAGTCGTCCTGGCCAAAGATTTCATAGATGTAGTCGCGCGGACGGATAGTGCGCTGCTGCAGGTCGATGGAAAACGTATCGACCTGGCCCAGCAAAAAGCTGGCAAAGCTGTTGCCGCCAGTGGATGCCGCGCTTGTAGCGGTTGCAGACTGCGTATCGGTGCCGGTAACCGTAAAGGCGAAGGAGCCGGTTGGGTTCGGTGGCGAGATGGCATTCAGTTCGTAACGCCGCGCGTCGACACCAACCTTTACGCTATGCGCACCTCGGGTGTAGATCACGTTATCCACAATCTCGCCTACAGCAGTCTGATAGCGCGCGTTGGTGCTAGCCGTTGGGCCAATCTGCTGAAAACCGGTAAAGGTAAACAGCGGCGAAGCATTATTGAACGCGGCATTCGTCGGTATGCCGGGGATGCCGAGCGCAGCCGATGCGGTGTTACCCAGCGACGTGCCAATCTGCGTGTTGCCGCGCCGCGTATAGCCCAGCCGAAACTCATTCGCTAAACGCGGCGTAAAGACATGCGTCTCGTTAAAGACTGCCTGCTGCCCCAGGATATGTGTCAGACCCGTGACGCTCCCGGTGCCGATGACCGTGCCGGTAATGGCACCGGAGCCATCAGGAAACGGCGTGGATGGCTGCTCCACTTCGCTGTAGTAGCTGTAACGCGCAAAGGCACGGTCACGCTCGCCGCGTGCGCCATCCATCCGAAAATCGAACTGGTTCTGGTGGTCGTCGTCGTTCGCAGTGCGCGTGTAATTGTTCGCAGTACCGCCAAGATTAGGAACGGGAATGCGTGCAAGCAGCGCCTGCGCCACCGGATCAAAGGGACGGTTGATCGTGTTGTTTGCAAAGCGTGTTCTCACCGTTCGTCCGTTGGCCGCGGTCACCGCCGTATTGGGGTCGTAGATGTTGGTTGTGCCAAAGTTGCCGGCCCGCTGCGCCAGCGTCGGCACCGTGGAGATGCGCGTGACGCCGATGCGCTGCTTGATGCCCTGGTAATCCGCAAACAGGAACAGCTTGTCGTGAACCACTGGCCCCCCAAGCGTTGCACCAAACAGGTTGCGCCGGTACTCCGGCTTGGCCGCAGGCGCCTTGCTGAAGTAATTGCGGGTATTCAAATCTTCGTTGCGAAAGAACTCGTAAATGCTGCCGTGTATGTCGTTGGAGCCGCTACGTGTCGCCACGTTGACCACACCTCCATTGAAGCGGCCGAACTCTGCCGGCACGTTGTTAGCCGCGACCGTGAACTCGGCTATGTCGTCCACGATCGGAAAGAACGCCACTTGGCCGGGCTCCGGCTGCAGAGCGCTTATGCCGTCGTACAAGTATTCGTTCGTGCGTGGGCGGCCGCCGTTAATGCGTGGCAACAGCGTGCCAGGGGGCAGTTCCACGCCCGGTGCAAGCTGCGCAAGTTGGATAAAGTTGCGCGAATTCAGAGGCAGCGCAATCACGGTACGGCCTGGAATCGTGGTCTGGATGTCAGAGGTACTGTTCTGCAGAGGCGGCGCATCGGCGGTGACCTGCACAGTTTCATTGGCGCTGCCCGCCTTCAGCATGACGTCCAAACCAACAGTTTGACCCGTAGTCACGGTGATGCCGCTCTGCTGCGTGTGCGCAAAACCATTGCCATCCACCGACAACGAGTATCGGCTGGAAACCAGGTTGGGAAAGTCATAAGTGCCGGCGCTGCTTGTCGTCGAGCTCTGACGAATACCAGTGTTGGTGTCGGTAAGCTCCACATGCGCGCCCGCGATGGTAGCTCCGGACGCGTCCGTCACGCGACCCTTTAGATCACCCAGCACCTGGGTGTATCCAACTGCAGACAATGAAAGACTCGCGGCAACGCAGGCCCCTGACAACAAACTTCGCTTACAAAGCATGCCTACGATTTTAGACGAATCAAAATGCATAGGCAATGCGACTTCCCTCGCTCATAAAGGTGCCACAAGGTGTGCAAGTGACTAAGGCAGCAGGTAGACGACTGACGCCGAAGCTCAAGGTTCTAATCTCCCCAGCCCCAATCCGCTACTCGTCGATACGCTCGATCATTACGTCGGTGCTTTTGATCAGTGCCGCGGCAGTGTCACCCTTCTTCAGCCCCAGTTCACGCGCCGCGTCCGCAGTGATGATGCTGGTGATGTGACCACCATCGATGCTCAGAACGATCTGCGCGAGCAGCCCTTCTATCCGCACTGAAACCACCTTGCCTGCGATCTGATTCCGTCCGGATACCCGGCGAAAGCGCTCGCGTGACTCCGCCGCAGGCTTCGATTTGTCATTCGCCAAGTAGGGCTTTAAATTCGACGCGGCAATGCGATGATGTCCGCCCACCGTCGGTGCCGACTTCAGCTTGCCTGTCAGAATCCACTGCTTGATCGTGGGATAGCTAATGCCGAGCATGCGCGCGGCTTCGCGTGGGGTAAGCATCTCTGTCGTTATAGCCATGCTTTATTGTGCGGGACAGTACCCCATCAGCGCACACGTTTCACCGTCTCGTCTTCGCAGTGGACGGCCGCCGAACCCCCTTGGCTACATACCGGGTGCATGGTCACGTAGCATAAAGCACGCCAAGGGAGATTTTCGATGAAGGCTCTGACCGTCCTACTCGCGTCCGCCGCTACATTTCTTCTGCCAACACTGCTGTACCCTTCGTCCGGCTGCGCACAAGCCATCGATCTGACGTCCGCCGGCAAACCCCTCGCGACACAACCCGCTGACCCGGCCATTGCGGCCGCTCTGCAGGACGTTTCTGCGCCGAACATTCAAGCGGCAATCACACGACTGGTAGCGTTCAAAAACCGATCCACGGTGTCCTCCACCGAAAGGGATTTACCGGTCGGCACGGGAATCCTGGCTGCCGCCGACTGGATCCAGGCGCAGTTCGAGCAGTACAGCAAAGCCTGCAACGGATGCCTTGAGGTAAAGGTGGACGCCTTCGTCGAACCAGCAGCGACCGATCCGCGCTCTCGCATCAAACAGCCCACTCCCATACGCAACGTCTACGCCATCCTTCGCGGCACCGATCCGGTGGCGGCAAAGCGCATGTACCTGGTGACCGGCCACTACGACACCCGCGTGACCGATGTGTTGAACACGCACAACGACGCGCCGGGAGCAAACGACGACAGCAGCGGCGTGGCTGTCAGCCTTGAGGCCGCCCGCGTGCTGAGTAAGTTCCGATTTCCGGCAACGCTGGTCTTCGTCGCCGTCGCAGGTGAGGAGCAGGGATTGTACGGCTCCCACCATCTAGCTCTTTTGGCAAAGCAGCAGGGTTGGCTGCTACAGGGCGTGCTCAACAACGACATCGTCGGCGGCGACACCACGCCCGGTGACATGCTGCAGGACAAGACGCGGGTGCGTGTCTTTAGCCAGGGTGTACTTCCCAGCGCCCCGCCAGAGCAGCTGCGGCAGCAGTTAACCCTTGGTCTTGACAACGATTCCTCATCGCGGGAGTTGGCACGTGCTGTACTCGATGTCGACCGAACTTACTTCCCGGCGAACCGTGGCAGGAAGCCAATCAAAGCTGTCATGGAGCTTCGCCTTGACCGCTTCCTTCGTGGTGGCGACCATAAATCCTTTTCTGACGAGGGTTTCCCAGCTGTGCGCTTCACAGAATGGCGCGAAAACTTCAACCACCAGCACCAAGATTTGCGCAATGAAGGCGGCGTGGAGTACGGCGACCTGCTCAAGTTTGTCGACTTCAAGTATGTCGCCAACGTGGCGCGCCTGAACATCGCCACGCTTGCCACGTTGGCAAAGAGTCCCGGCGAATCGGAGAACGTACGTGTCGTCACGACCAACCTGGATAACAACACCACGCTGAAGTGGGAGTCCCCGCAGAGCGCATCTGGACCTGTCCGGTACGAGGTGGTGTGGCGCGAGACTGCGGCTTCTGACTGGCAGTACAGCGTGCATGCGGAGCTCTATGCCGCAAGAACAGGAGACAAGCAGATACACTCCGCTACCCTTCCTGTTTCCAAAGACAACGTCTTTTTCGGCGTGCGCGCATGCGATACGGGCGGCCATTGCAGCGCCGCTGTAACAGCGTTGCCGGAGCGTCCGTAGAGGGCAAGCTCTAGGTGGTTTCTACAGATGAAGACAGTGTCATCGTCCTCGGAAGACCAACTGCGACCATGCGTAGTTATTCAAGACTGATGTGCTCGCAATTTACGTGGGACAAATACAGAGTTACCTTGGAAAAGAAGAGAAAACACATGCAACATACAGCCATGGTTTTCCCTCTTACTCAGGCGACGGAGGATATCGATATGCAGGCAATTCACGATGGGCAGTGCGGACTGTGTGGTCACTTTGGTGAAAACCATGCCAAGAACGATGTGTTGGTGAGCATCGTCACGAAGAAGGAAGCGGACGTCGTATTCATCGACGAGTGTGGCCACCCGCGACTGCAGGGCCTGCACTTGAAGGTGACGCCGATCAGTGGTTGCGATGGCTTCGTCCCTTCGCTGGCTGCGTAAGTTTTCAGGACTGCCGCATGAGGGTGCGGCGGATGGACAACGGCAAAGACGCTTCGGCGTCTTTCCCGTTTGTGTTCTGTTTCCCTGTTGTGTCCGCGATGTGGGAGACTCAGGCGGGCGGATTGAAGCTGCCAGACCTCCCACTTGGACATAGAACCTGCAAAGGGCACCGGCTACATTGCGGATGGTGCGGTGTACATCGGCGCTGTCCCAAAGTTTTAACTAACCTGTGATCGTCGTCCATCGTCGAGGCGTCCCAGTGTTGTGGCGCAATCCTCATCAACGCCTGCTCCACTTGCCGGGCCGTACTTCGCCAGCCTGCAAAGCCCAGCCGGGTCGACACACGCTGGTGATGCCCGTCCACTGACAACACACGCCGACGAAGCGACGAGAAGTTGACCACTGCCGCACTGACTTGTGATCCAACGCCGGGAAACTGCTCGATCCAAGCACGGATTTTGTCTGTGTTGTACCCGGCCAGAAATGCCAGCGAGAGCGCACCCGTCCGCTGCGTGATCTGTTGCAGTGCTGCCTTTAGCTGAGGTGCCTTCCGGTCCGCAAAAGTGGCAAGTTGAATCGTCTCTTCAATCGTTGCTAAGGGCGCATCGCGCAGCCGTTCCCAACGCACCTCATCCCAACTGTTTGGGCCCGTCGGCCATCCGTGGTATCGCTCCCGTAGCGAGCGGAGCACGGCGTGCGATTCAGGCGTTTTTGTGCGCGCGCTGCACAGCGAATAGATGAGCTGCGTGAGTGGATCCCACACTTCGCGCGGCTCCGGCTTGCCGTACGCAGCCAACAACGCCTCGTGCACGGCCTGGAGGCGAACCGTTTCCGATGACGATGGCGTAGACATCGAGATGGGCACGCTTTCATCAAAGAGGGAAGGCTGCTCCGCGGGTCTCGGCGTCATACTCACAGGGGATTGGACGCTATCTGTCCTTTGCAAGATCTTTGCCCTAATGAGCGGCAGCGAGGGTTCGCTCAAAGAAGGCTAGAGCCATTCCTGTCACTTTTCGGTGCACGGCGTTCCTATCCACACCGGATGTCTCGGTGCAGTACTGTTGCAGAACCTGGATTCCCTCCGGCGTACATAGGTCAAGAAAGGTGTAGTGGCTTACCCCGGGCAGCAAGGCTATCCTGGCCTGCGGAATCCACGCGGCAAACTGCTCTGCATTGATGTTGGGTGGCGCCAACGTGTCTGCGGTGCCGGCCACCAACGTGATGGGCACCGTCACATATTCAAAACTGGACGCATGGAAAGCCTGTCCCGGCGCAGGAGCGATCGCGAACACGGAGCGAATGCGTGCGTCGCGGAAGCTTTCTCCCGAGCGTGCAAGCGAAGCCGGGCTGCTTGCGCGAACAGCCGCCAGCAGTGCTGACGCGTCACCAGGAACAGAGCCCAGCGTCGGTACGCGACACGTCTGCTCGTGGGAGTGGGTCATGCAAAACTCAAGAAAAGCCGGCTGATCTACACGCGCTCCCGCGAGTGCCAGCACAGTCTCGCCGCCAATCGAA
Organism: Acidobacteriaceae bacterium; assembly: GCA_903642225.1. Classification (GTDB taxonomy): domain Bacteria; phylum Acidobacteriota; class Terriglobia; order Terriglobales; family Acidobacteriaceae; genus Terriglobus. The sequence continues at coordinate 61,124 of CAHJWI010000006.1, forward strand.
TAACCCAATGCGCCAATCCGTCCGGCATCAACATGCGGTCCGTAGCTCTGGTCAGCAAGCACGCCATCCAATGCGTCAGAGATGTCGAGTGCACGCTCCCACCACAGCAGCAATCCCTCCGGTGTGTAAGGCTCCAGGGCATTGTTGCCCGGATGGTCGACAGCAAGCACCATGTACCCGTGCCTTGCCAGTTCCGGCGCGAGCCAGCCGAACTGGTCGGCGGTTCCACCAAGGCCATGGCTCAGAACGACAAGGGGCAACTTGCCGGCCGACGCCGCCAGCGGCATGTCCTTCCCGGCAAGGCCCGCGCGAAACAGCGGGGAGAAACCCGCAACGGTAAAGCTCTGCTCCACCTGCGGTGCGGTTACGTCCGTCGGGTACCACAGTAGGCAGTGTAGAAAGGTTTGCTGCGATCCGCGCCAGTTGCGGGCTTCCGTGGGATGAATCGTCAGGTCGGTAAGGCCGGCATGAAAGGCTTGCGCCGTTGCAACAGACACGATCAGTCCCAGTGCAAAAACGATCGAGACTCGGAGGTGCATTAACCCGATTGTAACGAAACGGAGGTGCAATGGCCGGGAGAACAATCGGCTCGCCCGGCCCAGGTGAGCCCATCTACAGGGCCTGGAGGTGGATGCTCCCACTGCCAGTAGTCACCCGGATGTTTGCTCCACCGCCGTTCAGCGTCCCATTGAGGGTGTGTCGTTCACCCATGTCACCCTGCGATGTTACGGGTAGATCGCTGTGAATGCTGCCGCTGCCGGTAGAAGCGTGAAGGTCGGCACGCGTGTCACGCGCCAGCCGAAGGTTCACATCGCCGCTGCCGCTGGTGAGAGTTGCGCCTTCCTGCAGATTGCCCGCTGCAAGGTCAAGCGTGCCGCTGCCGGTATGTGCCTCTAGTTGGGTGAAGCCACCATCCAGGTGGATGTCGCCACTACCGGTGCGTGCGTTCATCGTTCCGGCGAGACTCCTGCCGCGCAGCTCGCCACTGCCTGAACGCAGACTTAAAGCCCCCGCGAGTTCTCCAACTGTAATGTCGCCGCTGCCGGTGTGCATCGCAATGGAACCGCGCACACCGTTTAGGCTGAGATCTCCGCTTCCACTGCCCAGGTCGACAGACGACTCCTGCGGCAACTCCACTGTCAATTCCGGCCCCTTGCCGCTATTCCAGTTCCAACCGTGGCTCTCATCCTGCTTCAGAACGAAGCGGAGGTGGTTACCGCTCTGCTGCTCTTCCAGATGGTAGCGCGACCGGTCAGCGCCGTTCATCTCAAGGTGAACGTGAATGTCGCGGCAGTTTCCGCAGCTGTGCGCATGGATGGAGCCGCTGCCAAGCATTGCCTCAAGCTCCGCGCGACCCTGAACCGGATAGTGCCTGTCGACCGTCTGTGGCACCTCTGCCACGGCGGATGCGGCAACGAAAATGCAGGAGAGGAGAAACGGAATTTGAGAGCGCATGGGTGACCTCCAGTGTCTTGTACGCGGCTGGGCCGCAAACAGTTCCTCTTTTCTGGGACGAGGAAATAAAACGAGGGACAAGCCATGCGACTTGCCCCCCTTACTCCGTCGATAATGCTTCTAGTACTCCTTGACACCATCCACAAAGGCTTTCAGCTTGCGGCTGCGGCTTGGGTGCCTCAACTTTCGCAGGGCCTTTGCTTCAATCTGGCGAATGCGCTCGCGGGTTACCTGGAAGCTCTGACCTACTTCTTCCAAGGTGTGCTCGCTGCCGTCTTCGAGGCCGAAACGCATCTTAATGACGCGCTCTTCGCGCGGAGTAAGCGTGCGCAAAACCTGCGACGTGTACTCCTTCAGGTTGACGGAAATCACGGCGTCAGACGGCGAGACGGCCATGCGATCCTCGATGAAGTCGCCAAGATGCGAGTCCTCCTCTTCACCGATCGGCGTCTCGAGGGAGATGGGTTCCTGCGCTATCTTCAACACTTTACGGACTTTAGCGACCGGGATGTCCATACGCTTGGCGATCTCTTCGCTGGACGGCTCGCGGCCGAGTTCCTGCACAAGCTGGCGGCTGGTGCGGATAAGCTTGTTGATCGTCTCGATCATGTGCACCGGGATACGGATGGTGCGGGCCTGGTCGGCGATGGCGCGGGTGATGGCCTGGCGAATCCACCAGGTGGCGTAGGTGGAGAATTTGTAGCCGCGGCGGTACTCGAATTTGTCGACGGCCTTCATCAGGCCGATGTTGCCTTCTTGAATCAAATCAAGGAATTGCAGGCCACGGTTCGTGTACTTCTTCGCGATGGACACTACAAGTCGTAGATTCGCTTCAATTAACTCGCGTTTTGCCTTCTCGGCGTCCATGTCGCCCTGGATCATCTCGCGCTGAGTCTGCTTCAGCTCGGTGACGGTGATTCCGGCTTCATGCTCCAAGCGCTCCAGGTCTGTGCGGCAGTTTTTCTGCTGGCGGCGGTATTCCTTTTTCAGCTCTTCAGAACGGCTAAGCTCGAACTTGTTGTCGAGCGATTTGATCTGGCGCTCAAGCGTGCGCATGCCGTCGACGGTCTTGTTGACCTTGTCAAGTAACCGCTTCTTCTCTGCATTGGTGTACTTCAGCTCACGGACGATGCGGGTGACGAAGACCATTTCACGGCCGACAGCCCAGCGCAGCTTACGCTCGTCTTTTTTGGTCTTGGCCTTGCCGGTCTCGAGCTTCTCGCGACCTTCGAGCGCCTTGGCCTGGTGTCCGGCGAGGATGTCGATGCGCTTCACGGTCTGCTTGACGCGTGAGGTCACGACTTCTTCGGTGAGTTCTTCCTCATCGAAGGTGACAACTTCTTTGACGTTGCGCACACCGCGCTTTAGGTCTTCACCCAGCGCCATGATTTCGCGGATCACAATGGACGAGCGCGAGATTGCCTTCATGACGCGAAGCTGGCCGCGTTCAATGCGCTTTGCGATTTCGACTTCACCCTCGCGGGTGAGCAACGGCACTGTGCCCATTTCGCGCAGGTACATGCGCACGGGATCATTCGTCTTCTCAAGCTGACCAGGAGTCAGGTCGAGTTCGACGTCATCGCTTTCCTCAGACTCTTCGCCGTACTTATCGTTACTGCGGCCGCCGCCCTCAAACTTGTCGTCACTGTTCAGGACGTCAATACCCTGGGTATTAACGGCCATCAACAAGTCGTCGAGTTCATCGGCGCTGGTAATACCTTCCGGGATCAGGTCATTCACCTCTCCGTAGGTGAGGTAACCCTTTTCTTTGCCCGTGTCGATCATGCGGTCGACATCTTCTTCGTACTTATCGATTTCTTCAGCCATGTTGCGGCGCTCCAGGTAAAACGGGATTCAGATGGGCTGCGGCGCACCAGGTGGCGGGTGCAGACACGTATCCTGTCTGATGGTTCAGAATGTACACAAGGGCTGAAGGAGTAGGTGCGGCTCTAATGGCCGCGGCGCAAGGTTTACGGCCGTATCAGGACCGAGCCATCTGGGCGCACTTCTTCAGCGTTGTGTAGAATAGCACACTTAATAGACGCAAACTGGCCCAAAAAGATGCGTACCCGGGACCGCACACGGCGGGTAAGGACTCGAATCTAGCCGAGAGCAGACACGCCTTCGCATCGGAGACGCCTGCCGCAGCGAACGGCAGCGTACACATAGGCTCCGACGAGCGGCGGTTCTACGAGCGACACGTCTATTTGCTTCCCATGGCGATGTCAGGTATGCCGAAGCGTGCGGATGGTACAACGATGAGGCTGCATGCTCGGTTGATGTCACCAACCCACGCTGGGCGGCTGTTCGGCTAAGCGACAGCTTGCAGGTGCGATGGACGGATGCGCCGGTGCCGGCGGACATGCCGCTGCAATGGATAGAGGCACGGGAGTAACGAGGTCGCGTTTTCGCCGCTCATCGTGATACACGTCTGTTAGCGCCATGAGCCTTCGCCGCCTCTTTCAAATTCTGCTTACTGGTTTTGTTGGCCAGGGTCTTTCCGTCCTTACGCAGTTGCTGGTGCCGCCCTTCTTTTTCAAGTTCTACGGCAGCGGCGTTGAAATTTATGGCGAGTGGACGGCGCTGAGCGCGGCAATCGGCTACCTGAGCACGCTGAACTATGGCGTGCAGACGTACGCATCCAACCAGATGACGATTCTGTATGGCGGCGGCGATGTACAGGGTGCGAAGGCGATCCAGGCGAGCGCTTTCCGGCTGTTGCTGCTGTTCTGCACCGTGTTCGCGGCGGGTGGGTTGTTGGTGTTCGTGCTGCCGGTTGCGGGCTGGTTGCGGCTGCGGCATGTGGGCGACCACGCGGCGGCGGTGACGCTGTATCTCCTAATTCTGCAGATTGGCATGAACATGTTTTTCAGCCTGCTGACGAACAGTTACATGGCCGTTGGGCTCTTGCATCGGGGCAATTACATAAGCAGTGCGCAGCGGCTGATGATGATCCTGTCGATGGCTGGGGCGATTGCGCTGCATGGCAGCTTTCCGGTGTTGGCGGGAGTGCAACTGCTGTCGTACGTCGTGTTTCTGATGTACGCGCTGCTGGATCTGCGGCATGTGGCACCGGACCTGGTACCGAGTCTGCGCGAGGGATCGTGGGCGCAGGTAAAGGCGATCCTGAAGCCGAGCGGACACTTCGGCCTGATTGCGGTGGCCGGGTTCCTGACGTGGCAGGGGCCTGTGCTGCTGATTCAGCGGGTGCTGGGGCCAGGTGCGGTGGCGGTGTTTGCGCTGGTGCGGGTGGTCTTCCAAATGTCGCGCCAGTTGCTGAGCATGGCCAGCAGCGTGTTTGCACAGGACATTACGCTGATGGTGGGGCGCAAGGATTTTGCACAATTGCGCAAGCTGTATGACCTGAGCGAGCGGTTTGTGCTGTTCCTGATTCCAGTGATCAGTATCGGGTCGTTGCTGATGTGTCCTTTTCTGTTCACGATATGGCTGCACAAGCGGTCGATCTATCAGCCTGAGTTGTGCATCCTGATGGCGCTGGTGAGCGCGGTGCTTGGGCTGAAGGAACACAAGACACAATTTCAGTCGAGCAGCAACGAGCATGAAACGCTGTCGACGTTCATCCTGACGGGTTACAGCGCGATGCTGCTCCTTTCGATCCCGGTGATGCATCGCTTTGGGATTACCGGTTTCATTGTGACGTGGCTGGTTTGGGAGATTGCCCAGACGGCCGGCGTGGTGCGCCTGAACACGCGGCTGTTTCCGGAAGAGCACCAGTTCGACACGCACCTGCTGCGGCGTTTCTGCATTTTTATTGCAGTTGCGTTTGCGGCCATTGCGGTGCCTGCGCTGCGGGAGGCACAGTGGCCGCTGCCCACCGGGGTCGCGGTCGCGGTGCTGATCAGTGCCGTGCTGGCGGGTACGGGCTACCTTGTGTTTCAGCTTGAGGACATCCGCAAGCTGCTGGTGGTGCGGTACCGGCGGCGACAGGCGGTGGTGCAGACCTGAGGGAACTCGGTCGTGAGCCTACTGGGCCGACGCCGATGGTTGGTTGTGCCACCAGGTGGCATCGGCCAGCACGACGGAGGTTTGAACCTGGCGTTCGGGCACTGTCCAGTAGGTGCGCAGCAGGCGAACCTTTGTCTGCGGACCCACCACGCGGAAGCCGTGCCGCTGGTAGAAGCGAATGGCCCAGGTTGCGTCGGCCCAGGCACCCATCAGCACCGGCTTGGCGGTGGTGCTGTGCAGGTGCGCGAGCAGGCGGCCACCGACGCCACGATTCTGCGAGGCGGTGCGCACATAGGCGTGGCGAATGAGCATGACGTCCTGCACGGATTGGATACCCATGACGCCGAGGACTGCGCCGTCTTCCGTGTCGACGAAGAACTCCACGCGGGCGGCGATCTCGTGCCGCAGACTTTCGGCAGACATGTACGGTGACGGCAGGCGGTCGGGTGGGATGACGCCGCGGTAGACCTCCGCACCGTCGTTGATGGTGTGCAGAATGGTCTCGAAGTCCGCGTCAATGCAGGGACGGATCATGGTTGGGCCGGCTTCTCCCTACCGCCGGAGAGGAGCCTTGTGCCGGCCTGACGGAAGCGCTGCTGCACGGTGACGAACTGCCGCCGCAGCCTGCGGAAGATCATGCGGAAGAGGAGGACAACGACGACCAGACCCGAAATGGCCGCAGCACCCGCGACCAGTGGATGCCGTGTGGCTGCCCAGGTGAGGCTGATGGAGGCAACGTCTCCAGCGGCGCTGAGCGCGATGTTCGACACCGGTTCAGGAGAGGGAGTGACCAGCACACGGGCGGCCGATTTGGAACTGTGCGCAAGCAAGGCAACGACACCGCTGGCGAGCGTTACGGCGAACTGCATAGCCGGCGTGAGATGCCCGGTTGCGCGGTAAGCAAGGACCGCTGCGACAGGCAGCCGCACAACGATCTGGAGCGCGTTCCAGACCAGGTCGAGCATAGGGATTTTGTCGGCGAAGAATTCCACGCAGAAAAGCGCGGCGGAGGCGGCGATGACCCACGTATTGCCGAGGCCGCCCAGGCCGGCAGGCAGCGCAAACCAGTGCATGCGCGACAGCATGCCGAGCATGGCGACGGCTGCGTACACGTTGAGGCCAGCCGCGAAGCTGACAGCCACGAGAAAGGCGACAAGCGATGCGGAGTCCCAGGCTATGACGGCGATTGTAGCCGGTCACAAAAGAACGCCTCCGGTTGGGCCGGAAGCGTTTGTTGTTGCAGATGCTTATGCCGAAGCAGGATCAGTCGCGGCGGCTGCGGCCACCGAAGAGTTGAAGCAGGGCGAGGAAAATGTTGATGCCGTCGAGATAGATGGATACCGAGAGCAGGATGGCGGTGCGGCTGTCTGCGCTGCCGGTTGCGCGGATGCGGGCGAAATCGCCGACGGTGAGCAGGGTGAAGACGCCGAGGGTGAGCCAGGAGTAGGTGTCAGGCGTGAGGAAATGAAAGAACATGCTGACGAAACCTACGAGTACCAGGGCCAGGAGAGCGGCCATGCCGATGCCCTGGATGCGGCGGTAATCGATTTGGAAGAGGTAGGCGACGCAGCCGAGTATGGCCATGCCCAGGCCGGTGGTGAGGGCTGCCTGGAAGACAACGCCCGGACCGATGGCGCGCATGTAGTGGTGGATGATGGGCGCGATCTCCCAACCCATGAAGTAACCCAGGCCAAGAAACATGGCGAGCGTCAGGCCGACGCTGGCGCGGCGGGCAAAGTTGATGCCGAGCACGAGGGCGAGCACGGCGATGACGCCGGGCAGGGAGCTCCAGGGCGGGGCGGTGGCGACGCCGACGGCTGTGAGCAGGAAGCCAAGAGCCGTAATGCCGAGAACCTTGGCCAGAAGCGAGGCAGTGCCTTCGCGCGGGACGTCGATCGTGAGAGGGTAGCGGTCGTTATAACCCTGTTGCAGCATGTTTCTGTCTCCTGGAAGGTCGCGATTGGGCGAGGACACTTCCATAATGATTAGACGCATTGGAGGGCTTGCTCGCACCATGCTGCGGGTCTTGCGGCAGAGCGCTTTCTGACAGCGAAGCCCGAGAGCCAATGGCTTTCGGGCTTTGCTGACACGGCAGCGGGTTTATTTCTTGCGACCCGCTCTGTAGTTGCTGACAACTTTTTCATCGAAGCCGGCCATGATGGCCTTGACGTCTGGTGCAAACTTGCCGGTTGGGGCCAAGTCAAGGTACTTGGAGTAGGCTTCAACGCAGCCGGGAGGCGGGATGATTTTGCCGGACTTGTTGTCAACCGTGCTTTTGCCGATGAGCGCCTGACCCTTGATGTAGTAAGCGTCAGCCTTGGTCGGGTCAGCGGCGATAGCCTTGTCTGCCGCCCCTGCTGCTGCGTCGCTGGATCCTGCATTTTGGGCCGTAACAGCCTCGTTGAAGTAGTACATGCCGGCCTTGGCGGGTTCGGCTTGCGCCGCCTTGTCGTAGGCGTCACTTGCTTCCTTGGGCTTGCTCTGTTTGCCGTAGGCCTGGCCCAGGCCGTTGTAGGCTGCGCCGGCGTAGGCGGGGCTGGGCTTTTTGCTTGCGGTATTTACGTCTGCAGCCTTCTGGTAGCTGGTGGCGGCTGCATCGAACTCGCCGGACTTCTTGGTAGCATCCTTCTCGGCAGTGGCCTGGCCAAGCTGGGCGTTGCCCAGTTCGAGCCACAGGATGGCTTCGTCACCCTTCTGGGTGGTGGCCTGGGTCATATCGGCGACAGCAGCTTCGTAGTTGTTGGCCTTTTCCTCGTCACGCGCCTTGGTCAACAGCGTGTTCAGGTTGGCGACGGTCTTGTTGGCGTTGGTTGCGTCGGCGTTTTTCTTCTTAAACTCTTCAATCTGCTTGCGCTGCTCGGGAGTCATGGCCTTCAGGTACTCTTCGCGGCTCATGTCGACGTTTTCCGTCAGGTTGTCGCCAGCCTTGACGATGACGTGATCCTTATAGTCGATGGTTTTGCCGTTGACCTGATAGAAGAGCACGTAATCGCCGGGCTTGATACTGTCGGCCTTAAACGCGCCGTCGGCACCGACGGGAAAGGTGTACTCATACTTGCGCTTGGTGTCATCATTGGTCGACCGGTCGGTGGTGAGCTTGAGTTCACCCTCTTTGACGGGCTGGCCGGCCGGATTGGTAATCTGGCCGTGAACCGAGCCGGGAGCGGCGTTTGCCTGTGCTGCCGCAGCAAGTGGAGCGACCACGACCGTGATGGTAGCTGTTGCGAGGGTGAGCACCGGTGCGAGCACAAGTGCGGCCATGCTGAGAGATGTTTTTTTCATAAATCCTGTCGCTCCTGGCGGCGCAGCGATGTGCCGGCCGGTTTGTCCTGCAAATACAAACTCTAAATCGTTCACGAAGTCGTGCTTAGCTGGCCTCGTGGCTTTGGTACGGAATTGGATCGCTGATGCCTGCTTCGCGAAAGGCGCGAAGGCGCAGGACACAGCTATCGCACACACCACAGGCAAAATCCTGCCCAGAATAGCATGACCAACTTACATGCAATGGTGCACCAAGTTCAACACCCAGGCGGACGATCTGTGTCTTTTTGAGGTGGATGAGAGGAGTGGTGACGCGGATGTCACCGTGTTTTGTTCCCTGGCGAACCAAGGCGTTGAAGGCGTCGTAATACGCGGGACGGCAGTCGGGATATCCGGAGCTATCCTGCTCCACGGCACCGATGAAGACGGTGCGCGCACCCAAAACTTCAGCCCAGCTAACGGCGGCGGAGAGGAAATGTGCGTTGCGGAAGGGGACATAGGTGACGGGGATTTCATGGCCAATCCCCTGCTCCGGAGCGGCTGGTATATCGATGGACGTGTCTGTCAGCGCCGAGCCGCCGATGATACGGAAGAGGTCCATGCGCAACGGCAGGAACTGTTGAAAGGACAGCGTTTGCGCAACGGCCTGGGCGGCCTGGAGCTCACGCTGCTCAGTACGCTGACCGTAGCTGAAGTGCAGCGCGTAGGCGTCGTAGTCCCGTGCCGCAAGGGCAGCGCAGACGGTGGAGTCCATGCCGCCGGAGAGGCAGACGACGGCCTTTTCTCGGGGTGGCATAGGTTAGAGGTCGTCGCCGTTGTCGGCGAGCGAGGCACCTGCCGGAGTGTTGGGGCCGGTTGCGGATTCAGAGTTCTGCAGACCGCCCGCAGGAATGGTGTTGAGCAGCTCACGGGCGTTGTCAAGGTCGGCGAGACGGACCTGAAGGCGTGCGCCGGACATGGGTAAAAGGATGTTTGCTTCTTCGCCGCTCATGAAGCTGTCGATGCCGGAGCCATCAAGGACAGATTGGGCGAGGGATGCTTCTCCTACTTCGGAGTAGCTTGCCACTGTTACGTAGTCGTCTTCGTCGCGTTCTGCCATGGGTGTCTCACTTTCAGCAGGGTTGGACGCAGCAGGCAAGGGTGTGGCTGTATGGGCAGCTTCCCCCGCGCTGTGGTGGTCTAAATTTCTGATTCTGCTGGATCGATTGGCAGGTCCTTGCAACGACGGACTTAGCCGCGCATGACATGATCTCTATTTTGGTGGAGTATCGCGGTATTGAGGCCAGTTGCGGACGAGTTCGCGGACGACGATGTCGCCAACCTGGTACGCGGCGGTAACGGCGGGGAGGAAGGCGGAATAGGTGCGGATTTTGGTTTCGGCGAGGCTCTCGGCGGCGGTGATGCCGGTGCGCTGCTGATCGTAATTCGAGACTGTACGCAGGACGAGGACGCGGTGGAGGTCGACGCGACCGGCCTTTGCCAACCAGGTGAGTGACTGGAGGGTGCCGGAATCTTCCATGCCGGTGGTGACGTAAGTGCCGGCGCCGTCGGTCTGGTACTTGGCCCAGCCAGCGGCCCAGTCGCTCATGAGCTTGCCGTGAAAGAAGGTGGAGGAGCTGACCGTGTCGCCGCGCTGGACGTGCGGAGGTTTGTGGGCGGCCTCAGGCGAAAAGCGGATACGTCCCTTTTGGAGGGGTTCGGAGTCGGCGAGGGGGACGTTCTTTGTGAGGGTATAAGCCCAAGTGACGAGCGGCTCGTCGAGGTGGAAGGCCATGCCGTTGTCAGCGGTGCGGGGCTGCTCGTACGGCGTGGACTTGCGAAGGGGAACGTAGCCGGTGGGCCAGGTGGAGGGGATTTCGCGTGCATCGAGCTCGTGGGCGAGGTCGCCGTCGACGACCCAGCTGGCCCAGACGGCGGAGCCAAGCGAGGTAAGGTTTGGGTTGCCGCCGGCGATACCGGCAACGATCCAGTAGGTGTGGGAAAAGTCAAAGCGCGGATCGCTGCCAAGGGCCATGACCGTGCCTGCGGCACGAATGGCTCCCATGCCGGTGACAATGCCGAGGACGCCGTCGTCGTTCATAAGCGCGTCGTGGTAGGCGTTCGGCAGCGGGAAGCGTTCGGTGAGGTGCTCGCCTTCAGCCCATCGCTGGAACTCGCCGGGGGCGTCGCCTGTGTCTGCGCCGACTTCAAACATGGTGACGACGACGACCTTGACCGGGATTGGGGTTTGTTGGGCGGGTGCCGCCGATGCGAGGAGCAGGCTGAGGGCAACGGCGGAGAGGAATGCGCGCATGAGCTCATGCTACGTTGCGGGTTGAGGGCGTAAGCCGTCCAACTGAGTGCTGGTGGCCAACTTAGCCAAGTACGCGTATGATCGAGCCGTGCGAACCGTGAACATTGGCGAGTTGAAGAATCAGCTGAGTAGCTATCTGCAGCATGTTAAGGATGGCGAAGAGGTTGTAATTCGCGATCGAAATGTTCCTGTAGCGCGCATACTGCCCTTTCGGCACGACCCGGGGTGGGACCGCGAAGTGCGGCTGCTTGCAGCGGGACTTCTAAAAATGCCGGAAGAGGCGATGGATTGGGACACGTTTTTTCGTGTGCCCGCCGGAAATGTGGCACACGGTGTTGCCGTTGACGCGGCGCTGGAGAGCCGGGGAGATCGATGACTTCCGCGTTCTGGGATTCAAGCGCGCTGGTACCGCTGTGTGTACAGCAACAGCCGAGTTCCGCAGTGCGGCAGATGCTGGATATTTATGAGCTCACGGTGTGGTGGGCGACGCCAGTCGAGATGCGAAGCGCCTTCGAGAGGCTGCGGCGAACGGGACAGTTGACAGCCCCGGAATACGCCGCTGCAGGTGAACGGCTCGAACGACTTCGACGCGGATGGCGGGAGTTGCAGCCGGGGGCGGCACTTCGCAAAGACGCAGAGGACATCTTGACGAGATTTGCCTTGAAAGCGGCAGACGCTTTGCAGTTGGCCGCCGCATTGACCTGGTGCTCAGGCGACGCACGCGACTGCACCTTTATCTCAGGGGATGACCAGCTTTTGCAGGCTGCACGTGGGGTCGGATTCCTGATCGTGAAGGGTTAGCGTGCGCTTCGGCACTTTCCTGACCGCTGAGTTTCGTTCGCCGACGTGTATCGCAAAGGAGACGATTAGAGCCTCAGACGCCTTTCTTCTGGGGTTCCCAGATGAACTTGTGAATTTGCAGGCTTAGGCGGGCGGGCAGGTTGTCCTCGAGCATCCAGCCGACGAGGTCGCGGGCGTCGAGTTCCATGTTGTCGGCGATGCGGAGCGGGGATGGGGACTGGAGGAAGGCGGGTGAGAGCAGGATGGCGGCGAGCGGGCGATGGGCGAGGTGCTCGCGGATGAAGTCGCGGGCGAAGTCGTAGTCGCGGCGGTCGCGGAGGACGAACTTGACCTCGTCGCGGGGGGTGAGGCAGTCGAGGTTGGACATGCGGAAGCTGCCTGCGGCTTCGCCGGCACCGGGGCACTTGACGTCGACGATCTTGTGGACGGCGGTGGGGACTTCGCCGAGGGGGCGCTCGCCGCTGGTTTCCATCATCAGCGTGTAGCGGCCGTCGGCGAGGAGGCGGTGCATGAGGGGGAGCAGCTCGCGGGCGTGGAGCATGGGCTCGCCGCCGGTGAACTCGATGAGGGGGCAGTGCAGGGCTTTAATTTGTGCGACGACTTCATCTTCCGTAAAAGGCTGGCCGCCGTGGAAGGTATAGGTGGAGTCGCACCAGGCGCAGCGGAGGTTGCAGCCGGCGAAGCGCACGAAGATGCACGGAACGCCGGTGAAGGTGCTTTCGCCCTGGACGGATTTGTAGAGTTCGATGAGGCGCATGGTGCTCTCTGCGATTGCACTAGTCGGCGGAGTAAGTGGCCTGTGAGGTGTCGGTTTCGAAGATGGTGCTTTGCCTGACGCGGACGCGGCCCCCGGTGAGGTTGGCGAGGTGCTGCTCAGTCTGGTCGAAGAAGTATTTGGCGAGATTTTCTGCCGACGGATTGACCGTGGTGAAGGGTTCGAGCTCGTTGATCATGTGGTGGTCGAGATAGTCGATGACGGGCTTGAGGACTTCTTTGAGGATCTTGAAGTCGAGCAGGAGGCCATTGGGCTCGAGCTCGCGGCCGGCCAGGGTGACGAGGACGCGGTAGTTGTGACCGTGCGGGTTTTCGCACTTGCCGTGGTAGTCGCGCAGGTAGTGGCCGGAGGAGAAGCCGGCTTCGACGGTGATTTGAAACATGGTCTGACTGGCTCGCTTTGCGGCTGCGGTGCGCGGTGGCGACTCTTTGCGCTTTGCTGCACAATCCAGTTTACCGAAGAGGGCGGAGGTGCGCGACCGGCTGGCGTTTCTGCGGCGTGTGAGGGTTATTGGCCGTCGGAGCGTGGGCGCTTCTGTTCCAGAGCGCGCTGGCGGGCGCTGCGTGCCTCTGCCTGCTCAAACATGGTTTGGAAGATGCCGAAGAGGGCGACGAGCATGCCGAGGACGAGCAGAACGATGCCGATCATCTGCCACAGGCTGCTGTCGGCGGGGGAGCCGGGCTCGTGCGCGATGCCGGTGAGCGCGATGATGTAGCAGACGGCTGCGAAGAAGCCGAGTGTGCCGGCGAGGATGTAGAGGTTGCGGCTCAGCATCGTGGAACCAGTTTACGCGGGAGCAGGTTTGCCGGAGAGATTGCTTGCCAGCCTGCGGCAGCGGCTACCATCAGTGACACGCGATATGCGACAACCACTTTCACAACCTGCGGCTGCGGGGCTGGCGCTGCTGGGCTACACCTTTTGGGTGCTGACCGATGCGGCGCTGAAAGTGGTGGGTACATCGGCGCTGCCGCTGGCGGAGCTGATGGCTCTGGTGGGTGTGGCGACGGCCGTTGCCCTGCTGCTGCAGGCAGCGGTGCGCGGCAATGTGCGCACGCTGTGGCCGCGGCGGCCGGGCAGGCAGGCGGTGCGGGCTCTGCTGGACCTGGGCAATAACGTTTGCGTGGTGATTGCGCTTCGACACCTGCCGCTGGCGGTGTTCTACCTTGTGATTTTTCTGGCGCCGATTGTGGCAACGCTGATGGCGCGGGTGCTGTTGCAGGAGCGGTTAACGTGGAAGCAGGCTGCGGCGCTGCTGGTGGGGTTTGCGGGTGTGGTGGTGGCGGTGGTTCCCTTGCACGCGGGAAGGCCGGGCGACCGCGCAGGGTATGCGGCCTGCGTGGTGTGCGTGCTTTGCTTTGCCACAAACATAGTTTGGTCGCGGCAAATGACGCAGACGGAACGGTCGGAGAGCATGACGTTCTTCTCAGGGCTGGTGATTGCGGTGTTGGCTGGGGCAGTGGCGCTGCCGCATGCTCAGCCTGTGGGTGGGCGCATGGCACTGGTGTTGGCGGCGGTCGGGGTGTTTGCCGTGGCGGGGAATCTTTGTTTCTTTGCAGCGCTGCGGGCGACGAGCGCGGCGAATGTGTCGCAATTTCACTATAGCCAGCTGCTGACTGGCGCGCTGCTTGCGTTTGCCGTGTGGGGCGAGCGCGTGACGCCGGCCATGATGGTGGGCGGGGTGCTGATTACGGCTGCCGGGGTATATACAGCTGCGGTCAGCCGCGGTGCCGTGCCTTTGGTTTCGCAGGAGTGAGGTCTTCGTTTCTCGCGGGTTCTTCCGGGTGGAAGAAGCGTTCGACGTCGAGGATGTCCTGCGTGAGGCGGTAGGGGGGCAGGCTGTCGAGGAAGATTTTGCCGTAGCTCTGGCGCTGCACGCGGTTGTCGAGAAGGACGAGGACGCCGCGGTCTGTGGCGGAGCGGATGAGGCGCCCGAAGCCCTGCTTGAGGGTGATGACAGCCTGCGGGATTTGCAGGTCGTGAAAGGGCTTGCCGCCGGCGAGCTCGATCGCCTGCATGCGTGCCTGCATGACGGGGTCGGACGGGACGGCGAAGGGGAGCTTGTCGATGATGACGCAGCTGAGCTGGTCGCCTTGCACGTCGACACCCTGCCAGAAGCTCGAGGTGCCGAAGAGGACGGCATTGGGCGTGGTGCGGAACTCGTCCATGAGCTGCTTGCGGGGGGCGGTGCCCTGCAGCAGCAGCGGGTAGGGCAGTTCGACGAGCATGCGTTCGTACAGGTCGCGCATTTGCTGGTAGCTGGTGAAGAGGCAGAAGGCGCGGCCGCGGCTGTGCTCGAGGACTTTGCGCATGCGTTCGGCAGCTTGCGGCAGGAAACTGGGGTCGCGGGGGTCCGGCAGGTAGGGGGGCAGATAGAGGAGAGCCTGCTTGCTGTAGTCGAAGTGCGAGGGGACGGTGAGTTCGCGGGCGTTTTGGAGGCCGAGGCGCTTGCTGATGTGGTCGAAGCCGCCCTGCACGGTGAGGGTGGCGCTGGTGAGGATGACCGTGCCGAAGTTGGCGAAGAGGTTGGTTTCCAGGATCTCGGAGACGTCGATGGGCGTGGCCTGGAGGAAGGTTTGGTAGGCGGCGGGCGTGGTGGCGTTGCGGGTCAAGTTCTTGAGGCCGCCGGTGGCGCGGCGCTCTATCCAGAAGACGGTGTTGATGTCCTCTGTTTCCATGAGGAACCTGGTGCTGGTGCGGAGGTCGACGGTGCGGCGGCGGAGGCCGGCGGCTTCTTCGACGTCCTTCAGGCGCTCGAGCTCGTCCTGCAGGCGGTCGAGCGCGACGGAGAAACTGGCGTAATGTTCCCCACGCTCTTCAAGGAAGCCGGGCCGGTCCTGGAAGACGTGGCGGCCGAGCTGGAAGCCCTCCATCGGCAGCGAGGCGAAGAACATGCGGGAGCGTTCGCGCAGGATGGATGTGGCGTTTTCGATACCGGCTGAACTGACTTTTTTGGCGCGGAGAAGGAGCTCGGTATCGCGTGCGAGTTCGTCGGCGCGCTGCTGGGAGACGGCAACGCCGAAATAGTCGCTGGCCACCTGCTCCAGCTCGTGGGCCTCGTCGAAGATGACGGCGGCGGCCTCCGGCAGTACGCCTGCGTCGGGCGCGCCGGCGGCCTGCAGCTTGATGTTGAGGTCGGCGAAGAAGAGGTGGTGGTTGACGATGACGATGTCGGATTCGAGCGCGCGGCGGCGCATGGTGGTGATCCAGCAGGGCTCAAAGTTGGGACACTGCTGGCCGAGGCAGGCTTCGCTGCGTGCATCCAGCTTGCTAAAGAGGGCGGATGGTTCGGGGAGGCCAGCGATCTCCGCGCGGTCGCCGGTGGTGGTGTCGCGCTCCCAGTTGCGGATGATGTTGAACTCCTGGATTTCGCGGGGTTCGCTGAGCAGCGGCGTGGTCTCAAGCGCGTAGAGCTTCTGCTTGCAGACGTAGTTGCCGCGACCCTTCATAGTGCAGACGCGGAGCGGGCCGAGGAGGGATTCGAGGAACGGAATGTCCTTGAAGAAGAGCTGTTCCTGCAGGTTTTTCGTGCCGGTGCTGACGATGATGCGCCTGCCCTGATCGCGTGCCATGCGGAGAGCGGGCAGGAGGTAGGCGAGAGTTTTGCCGGTGCCGGTGCCTGCCTCGACGATGAGGTGGCGCTTTTCTGAGAGGGCACGCTCTACGGCCCTGGCCATGTCGAACTGGCCGGGGCGGTGCTCGTACTGGAGCGAAGATTGGGCGAGCACGCCGCCGGGTGAGAAGAACTCACGCAGGGTGGGGAGCTTGTCTTTTTCCGTAGGCGAGGCAGCGGCAGAAGGCATCGGGTATGCGAGTGTCGCGCGAAGAGAGGGCGAACACTTTCATCTTACGTGCCGTTTCGCCCGGGCGGTGGTACCCCCAGCGATGCCATAGGCGCGGAGCTCATTTAGCGCGAAGTAGGGACGATCGGGTCTACCAGGCGAGTGTCGTTGGGAAGAACTCCGCGAACAGGTCGTCGTAGTAGGGCTTGAGCTCTGCGAGGTTGGGCTTGGTATGGCCTTTGGAGTAGAGGTCGTACTGGTTGAACTCGTGGATCCAGTGCAGGTTTTGCTGGTCCTGCTCGTTGGTGAGGTGCGTGTAGGCGCCGTGCTTATGCCAGGGGTAGAAGCTGTGGTAGCGCAGCATGTAGAGCGCTGAGGTGGGCAGGTAGTTCTTCATCGCCTCGTAGATGTAGCCGTCGTGGCCGAAGGACATGTGCACCGCGTCGAGGCCACAGTTGGGCTCGTAGATGCCGTACTTGGTTTGGTAGAGCGGGTTGTGCAGGTCGGGGTTCTGCGCGAAGTACTCCGGGAAGACGATGTCTTTGGACCAGGCGCATCCGACGGGAAAGGTGTCGCCGACAACGCCCCATTGCGGTTCGCCGTACAGGCAGAGGACCTTGCCCAGGTCGTGGACGAAGCCGGTGGCGACCATCCAGCGGGGGCGATTGTCGCGGCGCATGGCTTCGCTGGTCTGGAGCAGGTGCTCCAATTGGGTGAGGTCGGTGTCGGGGTCGCTGTCATCGACGAGGGTGTTGAGAAAGTCTGCGGCTTGCCAGATGGACTTCTGGCCTCGGGTGAGACCGAAGTATTCCTTCTCCTTCGCGAGGACGTAGCTGACGGTCTGGTTTTCGTGGTTCAGGCGGTAGAACTCCGCGACGCCGGGGGTGGCGGTGGCGTCGTACTGGCGGAACTCTTCCTCGGTCTTACCTTCGCGGTAGCGGCCCTGCAGGAACTCGTCCCACTGCTCCATTTCGGGGTCGAGAGGATTGGACGTGGCGGCGAGCTGCGACATGGTGGCGCTCCTTTGGAGGTCGGCAGGGTCCGCCGGCGGATGTGGGAATGATACGTTCTCGGTGAAACCGTTCGCAAGGGGATTCCGGAGCTTGCGCCATTTCCGCAGAGCTACGTTATGAAAAGTGCGTCTGGCGCCACAGCCGGCCGGCACACCAGACCAGAGCCGCAACCATGACGACCACCAGCGCCGCCATGACTCGATAGTTCATGGTGATAGCCGGCACGTGGGCCTGCAGCGCGAGAAAAATGAAGACCAGGCAGGCCACGGTGACGATGACGTAGTCCCACGGGCGCCGGCGTTCGGCGCGGTCGAACTCGTCGCCGGATTGTGCGGCGAGGGTGCGGTTGTAGTCGAGACCGTAACGGTCGCATTCGCGCAGCAGGGCGCGGTGGACGGATGTGGTTTCTTTTGCGGAAGCGACGGCTGTGCTGACCGAGAGTGCGCCGAGGATCATGAGGACTGAACCGCCGATGACCATCCAGCGGTGCGCACTGTCTGCTGTGGCAAGTTCGCCGAAGACGAGCGCGCCCCAGGCCAGGCCCCAGAGTTGATTCGTGTTCGACAGCGGGATACCGCGGCCTATGCCGAGGTATTTGCAGGCGAACTGCTGGA
Source organism: Acidobacteriaceae bacterium (assembly GCA_903642225.1). Lineage (GTDB taxonomy): Bacteria > Acidobacteriota > Terriglobia > Terriglobales > Acidobacteriaceae > Terriglobus. Next base: position 79,081 of record CAHJWI010000006.1, read on the forward strand.
AGAGGTCGCCGACGACCCAGACCATGCCGCCGAGAAAGAGCCAGAAGAGGATCGGCCTGAGCAGGTGCCAGTGGAAGGCGGTGCTGTGGACGCCACCATCGAGCGTGAGGACGAGCGTGAGCATGGTGACGAGCTCGCCAACGGTGAAAACGGTGACAAAGGAAAGCGGGTTCATGCCGCTGAGGTAGGCCTTGCGGTAGGGGACGTACATGGTTCCCCACATGAGCGAGGCGCCGCCGGCCGCGGCCAGGCCGGCCCAGACGTGGGTGCCAGCGGTGCCGCCATGGATGGTGCTGAAGCCGAGCAGGATGGCGGCGGCGATGATGAGTACTGTGCCGAGCAGGACCTTGGCGAGGTTGGCTTTGCCGGCGCCCTGGAGTTCGTTGAAGAGGAGACGGCCCCAGAGGAGGCCAACGAGCGCGTTGGTGTTCCAGAGGGGAAAGGCGATGGCCAGACCGACGTCGCGGATGGCGAAGACGGTGAGGGTGTTGGCGACGGCCCAGAGCGCACCGGCGAGGATCGCCCAGACGATGAGGTGCTTCTTTTCGCGGAGGTCGGCGAAGACGTAGGACGTGCCCTTGAGCAGAGTGGGGAAGGTCCAGCGGGCGGTGAAGACGCCGGCGACCATGCAGAGCGAAATGGTGAAAGGGCTGAAGCCGGCGTTGACGAGCTTGGTGGGTGCCTCTGCCGCGCCCAGCCATACGCCGGCGGCGAGCCCGCAGACTACACCGAGGATGTGCAGCTGGCGCAGGCGGGCGACGGAGTTGAGGGGGACGGTATCAGGCATGGGTTGGCGACCTTGCGAGTACGTTCAATGCAGGACCACAAGGAGAAGGATGCCGAAGACGAGGACCGCTGCGGGAACCCAGAACTGGACGTCGGTGAGGATGGCTTTGAGCACGGTCTCTGATTCCTGGGAGGAGCAGGGTGGGCGATACAGGCCAACGCTACGTTTTCAGAGAGGCGGCAGTCAAGCGGCGTGCCGGGCGCTTGACGGCGGGGTAGACTACGGCGATGCACGTGGTTCTGTTGTCGGTGCGTGCGGGCCGGGGCTATTCCCGTGAGGCTGAGGCGCTAACGGCGGACTACCTGCGACGGTTGATGCGGCCCTTTGTGGCGGAGGAGTCGACGGTGCGCACGGAGCGGCTGCTGCTGGACGCCGCGGAGGCTGTGCGCAAGGCGGGTGCGGCGGCGCTGGTGATGGCGGATGGAGGTGGGCAGGCGATGTCGTCAGACGGATTTGCGGCCTGGGTGCAAGCGTCGCGCGAGGGTGGCAAGCGGACGCTGGTGGTGGCGATCGGGCCGGCGGACGGCTGGTCTGCGGAGGCGCTGCAGGAATGGAAGTCATGGGGCGCGCTGCGGCTTTCCCTGGGGCCGATGACGCTGCCGCACGAGCTGGCGCGGCTGGTGCTGGCGGAGCAGATCTACCGGGCAACGACGATCCTGGCGGGGCACCCATACCACTTGGGGCATGAGTAGCCAGTGCTGGTGCACGAGTGTTCGGAGTGGGGCCACAACTAGCCGGCAGCGGGTTTCGAGGCATCGGATAGGCCATGAGCGATGCGATGAACGAGGTGCCGGTGCTGCAGCGGCGCGGTCTGGTGATGATCAATACCGGCCCTGGCAAAGGTAAGACGACTGCGGCTCTGGGCGTGGCAATGCGTGCGCTGGGTAGCGGCATGCGGGTGCTGGTGATGCAGTTTTTGAAGGGCAGCTGGCACTATGGCGAGCTGGATGCCGCGACGGAAAACTTCGACGGGGCGCTGGTGATCAAGCAGTTGGGCCGCGGCTTTGTGAAGGTGGGCGGAGCGGAGATGGACCCGGAAGATCTACGGCTGGTGCACGAGGGCTGGCAGCAATGCGTGGATGCGATGCAGAACGGGGACTGGGACGTGGTAGTGCTGGACGAAATCCTGTATGCGATCGGGTACGGCATGCTGGATGCCGAGGCCGTAGCAGCGGCGGTGCGGGAGAAGCCGGAGATGCTGCACGTGATCCTGACCGGAAGGAATGCGCCGGCGGTGCTGGTGGAGCTGGCCGATACGGTGACGGAGATGCGCGAGGTGAAGCACGCGTATACGAAGGGGATCCTGGCGCAGCGGGGCATTGAATTTTAGCTGGCGGACATCGCAGTGGGTATGTTCAGTCGACCATGAAGCGAGGGACACGCGCACCGATGCCGCAGAGAACTTCGTAGACGCTGGTGTGAGCGAGGGCGGCGTGGTGCTCTGGCGAGATGCGCTCACTTCCCTGCTGTCCGAGAAGGACGACCTCGTCACCAAGGGATGCGGCGGGTACGTGGGTGACATCGGCCACGGACAGGTCCATGGAGACGCGACCGACGAGGGCGGCGCGCTGGCCACGAATCAGGACGTCTGCGCCTGAGTGGGCGTTTGTGGCAGACAGGGAGCGGCGGAAGCCGTCTGCGTAGCCCACGGGTAGCAAGGCGAGGCGCATGGTGTGGGGCGCGACAAAGGTGGCGTTGTAGCCGACGGTGGCACCGGCCGGGACTGTGCGCAGGCTGCTGATGCGGGTCTTCCAGGTGAGGGCGGGTTCAAGGTGTGCCAGACGAAGGTGCGGCTGGGCGGAGCCGGTGAGCGGGAGGGCGTGGCCGTACAGAGCGAGACCGGCGCGGGTAATGGGTGTGGCACCGACGAAGTTGGCGGCGCTGGTAAGCCAAGGGTCGAGGCCTGCGTCGACGCCGGAGGTGTTGCCGGCGTGCACGAAGGTGGGGTGCTGCCCGGCATCGCGGACCTGGCGCATGGCTGCAAGGAAAGATGCAGACTGCTGAAGGGTTTGCGGGTCGTCCACGGACTCCGCACTGGCAAAGTGGGTGAGCACGCCTTCAAGCCGCAGGTGGGTGGCTGCGGCGAGGTGCTGAAGAAAGGCGGCGAGGGGTTCACCGGGGGCGACACCCTGGCGTGCCATACCGGTGTCGATCTCAAGGTGCACGGGGAGGGACTGCGGCGGCATGCCGCGGCGTGCTGCCTCAGCGTTAAGGAGGTCGAGGTGAACAGTTTCCCACACCACGGGCGTGAGCTGGTGCTGGAGGCACTCGGCCTCGTCGCCCGGCCAGACGCCGCACATGACAAGGATGCGCGGCTGCACGGTTTGCGGCAGGATGCCGAGGCTGCGACGGATCTGGATACCTTCGCACACGTCCGTGACGCCCAGCCAGCCGGCTCCGCTGGCGGCGAGCACCGGCGCACAGCCCGCGGCACCGTGGCCGTAGGCATTGGCCTTGACGACAGCGAGCACGGGGTGAGGCGAGGCGTGCTGCAGGCGGGCGTAGTTACGGCGGAGCGCGCCTGCCGAGGTCTCCACCCAGAGGGGACGGCAGGAGTCAGGCGACATGGGGCATCTCCGGAGAGGTGGCCGGATGGATTTGCGCGAGGGGCGGTCGCGGGAAGCCCCCGCCAAAGCGCCACACCAGCAGCAGCACGAGAGCACCGAGACAAAGGCTGAGTAGAGCATCGGCAAGCAGTTCTCCGCCAGAGCCCGTCCACCGGCCATGAAGAGTTGAGCCTTTGCCGTCCAGGATCACGGCACTCGCGATGGCCGCGTTGGCGGCTGCGGTGCAGATGGCGTACTTGGTCGCCGATAGCGGGTTATCGAGGCCGACGATCTGGAAGAGCAGAGCGCTGAATGCCGTGTAGTTGATGCCGGCCATGAGGTTGTAGAAGACCACGCCCGCAACAAAGACGCCCACGGTGTGCCAACCGGCGTGCAGGGCCAGCACCATCAGCAGAGAGCCGCACGCTGCAATCATCGCCGGAGCGACAAAGAGGAGACGTCGGTCGAAGCGGTTGCTGAGCGGTGCGCCCAGGGTAGACCCCACGATGCAGGCAATGGCCAGCCCTACACCGCTTACCCAACCGGTGAGGCTCTCACTGGCGCCAAAGTCGCGGCCGATGCCGCCGAAGAGGTTCTGCATAGCGAAGGTGGCTGCCGGGACGATGCACACCAGCATTGCCCACAGATAGGTGCGCTGCCGCACGATGCTGACCAGGTTGCGTCCAAGCTGCCTCATGGCTCGGATGACGGGCTGCGGCGTCCTGTCTTCGCGCCCCGTGAACAGAAGGGGCGAGGCGGACAGGAGGATGGGCAAAGGCACCAACAAGGCTGCCGTTTGAGCACGGAAGCGGCCGATCTCCCAGACGGCGAGCGAACCGCACAGGCCGGTGAGACCCAGGTACGCGACGTTGAGCCAGGCGCTTGCGGCGCTTTGCTGTGATGGTGCCACCAAGTTGGGCACCATGCCGCCAATGGTGCTGCTGTACAGCTGCGTGCACAGGTAACCCAGGAACAGTGTGACGATGAGCAGGGTGGCGTCGGTGCCGTGGCCACCGCCGTTGGATGCACGGCCCACCAGCAGAACCGCCGTCCCCAGGCAGATGGCGGCCAGGCACGCCAGCAGCATGGCCCACACGCGACGCTGCATGCCGCAGTCCACCAGTGGGGCCAGCAGGAAGCTGAGATAGCTGGGGATCAAAACAAGGAACGCTATCTGTGCTTCACGCTCGTTGCTTACGCCGTGGTCTGTGAGCACAGTTGCAAGAGCGACGGCTACAAAGCCGTTCATGGCTCCCGAGGCCGAATACAGAAGACCCACCAGCCAGACCGGGAAGGTACGTGGCGGGGTTGTGGCAAGCGGCATGGAGTGGAAAGATCCTCGCCCTTGATTCTATGGAACGACCTGCGGAGCTGCCGGACGAATACGGTACGAGGTCACTGCCGGGCTACTCCCATGAATCTCAAGTCAGCGAATCAGCGGGCAGCCGAATGGGCAGCGTGTCCTGGCACAGGGTGCGACGCGGTGGCAGGAGTCGCAGGGACCGCTTGTGCAAGTGCGGCTGCCACAATCGCGTCAAGCTGCGTGGGATCGTTGATGCCGCCCTGGGTGCCGCAAACCACCTGGTACTTGTCGCGTGTGACGACGACGATTGTCGGCGTGAGTGTAACGTGCAGACGCTCACCGGTGTCGTAGTCTGCCTTGACCCTGGCCGCGAGCACACCACCAGGATCGAGCGGCGACGGCACGGGGAGGTTGTGCCGCTTCATCCACAGGGCGTTGTACTGCTGCAAGTCGTCTTTGCTGGAGATGGACCGCTGCGAGGCGAAGACGTCGGTGCGATATTCCGCTGCGATCTTGGGGCTGACTTTGTCTTCAAGGTAGCGCGCGAAGACCGCGCCATCGAAGGTCCATACGTGCTGCGCGAGCGGGAAGTCGCGGCGCACGAGCGGGACGTGCTCTTTCTCAGACGTGGAGAGCTCATAAGGGTGGGCGCGCGCACAGGCGGGGCAACCCAGATCTTCAAAGACCAGGATGGAGACCTTGCTGCCCGGTGCCGGCTTGAGAATGGAGGTGTCGATAAAGGAGTCGCGTGCACCCTGGCCGACGAACTGGGCGTGGGCGGAAGCAGAAAGAAGCGCCGCCAGCAGCACCGTTCGTTGCAGCAGAACGAATACCTTGTGTTGTGCTTTCCGCCGTACCTTCATTGTGGAGATCTCCGAAGTGTAGTTTACAGCGGGGTCGCAGATGCTACGCGAGACGCCTTCTGGGCAATGTGAGCGGCAACACAAAAGCCCCCGTCGTGGGAGCTCTTATGTCGAATGCCGCACAAGTGGAAACGGCCGCCTTTACTCCGTGGTGACTGTGCCGTGCGTTGCCTTTTCTTCCTTCTTCTTTTCGTTGTTGGCGCGTGCACCCATGACCTGCTTGGTGTAGTCGTCGGCCATGGCCACATCCTGCTTGACGGTCGCGGGATCTCCGCAGTCGACGTCGGCTTTGCGGCGATAGATCAGGTTCAGATAACCGAGGGCGTCGTCGTAGTCGGTGCGCAGCTTGACCGACTCATTGAGGTGCGAGATGCCGTCTGTAACGGACGTGGTATTTGCTGCCTTGATCTTGGCGCAGGCACCTTTGGACATCTTCAAGTTGCCGGTTCCGTCGTCCTTTAACCCGTCCTCGCCCAGGATCTTGACGGCATTGTTGTAGGCCTCGGCAAAGTCCGCGGATCCGATGCTGTAGTGGGCTTCCGCGTCCTTGGGGTCAACCTGAATAACCTGCAGTTCATAGGCCTTGGACTGTGCGGGCTGCTTGATGTTGCGGTAAATGCTGGCAAGCTGCTGCAGCGAATTCTTATCGCCGGGGTGCTCTCCAAGGTAATCCTTGAAGATGGTGATGGCGTTGTTCGCGGTCTTCAGGTTGGCATCATCCGTGGCGTTGGGAATGACCATGTATGAGTACGCCGTGCCAAGATAGAGCTTGGCTTGCGGAAGCTTGGGGTCGAGGCGAATCGCTTCCTGAAAATGACCGATCGCTTCTTCGTATTGTGCGTTCTTGAACGCGCCGACACCCTTGTTGATCTGATCGCGCGCTTTAAGTTGAGCGCAGCCGAGAAGGAGACCGAAAGAGGCGACCAGAGCAGCAGCGGCGGGAACACGAGCGTTTAGGTTCATTGAGCGAAGGGTCTCCTTGAATGGCCGCATGCGATAAATCGTTCCTGAGAAGAAATGAAAAGAAAGCGGTTGCTCTCGTGGAAGTGATTGTATCCGCACAATTGCGTTTGTGGCCAGACCCAATCCGCGAAGTAGCGGACTGCCCTGGCCTGAGCGTGCTGCGCAGAAACGACCATACAGCAGACGCAGCAAAAGAGAAACCATACGTGGGCAATTGTCCAAGCAACGCTGATGGGCGAGCACTACGAACGACAGCCGGACCGCAGCACCGGAGTCGCCATGCACCCGGACGTGACACTATCGACCGCCAGAGCATGCCTCTGTTCGCGGAGACAAGCGAGGCGGGGTTGCGCCACAGGTTACGGCGCATGTTCCTGCCTGTTCTGTTGGCGAATTGTTCTTCCCCCGCTCACGGTCTATTCAGATAAGTCGCACAACAATGAGTGCGTATGACGATGCTGCAGCACCGGAGAGTTGCCATGCACCCAGAGTCGCACGTGTCGTATGAGTGGACAGAGCCGTCGGCCGTTTACGGGTACAAGACCGGCGTTTCGCTGCACAGCCACACCAGTCATTCCGTGGAAAGTCTGACGTTCATTCATGGACTGTTCTTGGAGTATGGGGTGTTGCGACCGATCTTCCGGTACTACGAGCGGCTGAGCTTAAAGCGTTATGGATTGAAGCTGAACTTTGAAGCAGCGCATTGGCGGCCACCTTTGGTCCCGCGCATGGCATTCGATCTGGAGTCGCGGCAGATTCGTGCCCTGGGACTATACCCGCTGGTCTCCATTACAGATCACGATGATATACAGGCACCGCTGCTGCTGCGCACAATGCCTTCTTCGCGGCACATTCCGGTTTCGCTGGAGTGGACTGTGCCGTTTGAGGCGACGGCGTTTCACATGGGCATCCACAACCTGCCGAGCGCCGAAGCGCAGCGATGGATGGACCGCTTTGCTGCGTTTACAGCTGCGCCCTGCCAGGAGCAGCTCACCGCCATGCTGGGTGAGCTGCATGGGCTGCCAGAGGTGCTGGTGGTGCTGAACCACCCGATGTGGGATCTGTATGCGATTGGTAAAGAAGGGCACCTCGCAGCGCTGGACCGTTTTCTGACTCGGTATGGCCGGCTGTTGCATGCGCTGGAGCTGAACGGCCTGCGGCATGCCGCTGAAAACGGAGAGGTGCAGGCACTGGCCGCGCGCTGGGGTCAGCTGTTGATTAGCGGCGGGGACCGGCACGGGATGGAGGCCAACGCAAACATCAATCTGACACATGCCGCGAGCTTTAACGAGTTTGTGCGCGAGGTGCGGGTGGAGCGTCGGAGTCATGTGCACTTCCTGCAGCAATATAAGGGCTGTTGGGAGCAACGCATTATGGATTCGACCGTGGATGCCGTGGTGGACCATGCCGACTTCAGCCCCGGCTGGCAACGATGGGATGAGCGCGCGTTCCACCCGGATAGGAACGGCGTGATGCAGCCACTGGCGGAGCTATGGGTGAACGGGCGGGTGCCGCTGCTGCTGCGGGCGGCACTTGCAGTCGTTCGGCTTTCACGCTATCGCAGCGTTGCGGCGGCAATACGAATGGTGCTGCCGAGGGTGGAATCGGATTTGCCTGAGGTCGTGGGATAAGGCGCCGGGGAATGCTGGTTGCCGTCAACCTACTGAGTGGCTGGCACTACCCTTCGGGCTGCTCGCGGATGTCCAGGTGGTCGTGCGTGAAAGGTCGTTCAAGGAAGATGGTCCACAGATAGTTGACGGAATAGCGCCACGCCATCGTCAGGATGCCCTCTTTCTTGAGCCTTCGCGCTGAGGACAGCATGGTCAGGTCAAAGGTGAAGCGGACCTCGCCGATTTCATTCAGGCGGCGCGCGATGTCGGTGTCTTCGCCATAGAACGGAATGGAAAGATTGAAGCCGCCGATGCGCTGCAGGGCAGATCGGGTGACCACGAAGTTTCCGCCCTGCACCATGGAACCAACGCGCAGAACATATCGGTTGAGTGCGTATGTGGCCCATGCCAGGCCGTAAAACACGCGGACCAGCAATGACTGGAGAGCTGTGAGGTCGTAGTACACAAGTGGCCCACTGAGTGCGAGTAGGTTGGCGTTGCGTTCAAATGCCTGGAGGACTTGGCTGACCCATCCCTCCGGCAGGCGGGAGTCGGCGTCGACGTTGGCGATGAGCTCGCCGGTACACGCATCGAAGCCGGCCTGCCGGGCATGGGTGAGGCCCTTAAGCGGTTCATCGACCAGGCGGACTGAGGGATAGCGTAGAGCGACCGCGCGGGTCCTGTCGGTGCTGGCATTGTTAACGACGACGATCTCCGTCGTTACGCCGCAGCCGCCGGTCTGGCTCAGGATAGATTCCAGGCAGGCCGCCAGGTAGGCTTCTTCGTTGTAGGCAGGGATGACGAAGCTCAGTCGCATGGGGCCGAGGCTAGCTGCGGAATGTTGCTGTGCGTTGAACGAGACGTGTCACGCTGAAGAATTGGTGCTGGGGGCCTTAAAGCAATGCGCGCGATGGGCGCGGCTGTGGCACAACCGATGCAATAAACAGGGTGATCGGTGGGCTGACAGAAAGACGAATGCACCCGTTTGGGTGGCATTCGCCTTTCTGTTGCTTTGCCTGGAGTTTAGTTTCCTGCTTCCACACGAGGGGTGATGATGCCGATGTTGTCAACGCCCGCCGCGTGGCCCGCGTCGATGACCGGGGTGACGGCTGCGAAGTCAAGATCTTTGTCACCCTTCACAAACATCACCTTGTCGTTACGCGCTTCAAAGATGGTGCGCAGCTTTTCAGTCAACTGGTCCAGGGTGACCTGGTCGTCATTGATCTTGTAAGCAGGCTGCCCTTTGCCGTTGGCGAGGGCTTGGACGACGATGGTACGACTGTCCACGTCGGCGGTTTTGTCCTTCGGTGGCTGTGGTACGAGTGTATCGAGACCGCGCACGACGTTAGGCTGGATCACCATAAAGATAATCAACAACACCAACAAGACGTCGATCAGTGGCGTGACGTTGATATCGGAGCGTGCTCCTTTACCGCCGCCTCCTCCCATGCCCATGGTGAATCTCCTTTGCCGCAAGCGGCGAACTGCGTTCGAGTGCCTGACGTTGGCGAGCTACATAAGTGGCTTGTCGGTAAGCATGCCAAGCTGGCTGACACCGGCGGCACGAACGCCGTCAATGGCAGACATCACGGCACCGTAGTTGGCGCGCTGATCTCCGCGAAAGTAGACGCGCTTGTCTGTCTTTTTGTCCAGCATGGCGGCTATTTTTTCGCCGAGCGCATCCGGTGCAGTCTGGTCGCCGCCAAGGTAGGTCTTGCCATCGCGTGTCACGGCAACGACGACCGAGTCTTCCTTGTTGGCATCGTCCATGACGACCGCAGCGGTTGCCTGTGGTAGCTCGACGTTCACCTTGTTATTGAGCATGGGCGTGACGACCATGAAGATGATGAGCAGAACGAGCATCACATCGACCATCGGGGTTACGTTAATGTCGGAGTTTACCCGTTTGTGCTCATCGCGTTTTGCGAGTGCCATGATTACCGCTCCGTAAATCTTCAAGTTCTGACTACGCAAAGTTCTTTAAAAGCAGACTAGCAGGACGCCTTCGGATTCGAGAGAAGGTCTGGAGTGCACGTCGCACACCAGACCTTCTCAGCTCTCGTCACGCTGCCCTTTGGACCGGCTTAATCGCAATAGGACTGAGCTGCGGCCCCAGGTTGGGGCCAGCCGCTTAGCGCTGTGACTGTTTGATGAAGTAGTCCACCAGTTCGGAGGAGCTGTTGTCCATTTCGACGTCAAACGATTCCACCTTATTGGTGAAGTAGTTGAACGTCATAACGGCGGGGATGGCCACCAGGAGTCCGAGAGCGGTCGTCACCAGAGCCTCAGAGATGCCGCCAGCAACTGCGCCGATACCGGCAGTCTTCTGTGTGGCGATTTCCTGGAAGGCGTGGAGAATACCGATGACGGTGCCGAGCAGGCCGATGAACGGTGCCGTGGAACCGATGGTGGCGAGCGAGCCCAGGCCGCGCTTGAGCTTGGCATGAACGATCGCCTCAGAGCGCTCGAGGGCGCGCTTGGAGGACTCGATCTGCTCGTCGGTGATGTTGCCACCCGAACCGTAGGAGCGGAACTCCTGCAGACCGGCGGTAACGACTTCGGCAAGGTGCGACTTCTTGGCGCGGTCGGCAACCTTGATGCCCTCGTCGAGACGGCCATCTTTCAGGGCGCCGGCGACCTTGGGTGCGAATTCACGCGACTGCTTCTTAGCGGCTGCAAAGTACAGTGCGCGGTCGATCATAACCGCCAGTGACCAAATGGACATGATGAAAAGGATGCCAACGATGATGTCGTCCATGACGCCCATGTGCTTGAGCATGTCGATGAGCGAAAAGCCGCCGCCACCCGAAGCCGGTGCTGCTGCTTCCTGAAAGAAGATGCCGAGGGATGCGGGAACATGTGCGAAGTTAGCTGCTGCGTGAGCGAGAATCACGAGATTCAGTCCTCCTGGGTTAGACCTGCGTTAGGCGAAGGCGGCAGCCTCAAACGAGAGTATCCGGCCAGAGAAAATGCAAAGCTTGTCGAGCCGAGAAGACGGCATCCTGTTCAACCCAAGACGGGAGCTTGGCAAAGCCGATGCAGTTGCGGCATCGGCTTTGCGCGCTTGACTAGCCACCGAAGGAGAAGTTCACCTGAACGGTAGTGTCGACCTCGGTCGGTTCGCCGTTCAGCAGGTAGGGCTTATATTTCCATTGCTGCACGGCCTGGGTTGCGGCAGAGCGCAGCATCTCAGGACCGGACACGACCGAGAGGCTCTCGATATTGCCAGATTTCGAGATCACCGCGTGCAACAGCACCGTTCCGGAGACGTGAGCTGCCTTGGCGATGGCCGGGTACACCGGCGACGTCTTGTTCAGCAATTGCCCCGCGGCAACACCGCTAGAGAGACGGACCGGGCCAGTCGGCTTCGGCTTGTCTACCTTGGCAACGACTACGGGTGCAGTGTTGAGACCCAGACCGCCCATGATGCCGCTCGCTCCGCCGGTAGATGGACCCATGCCTGCTCCGACGACACCACTGGAGACGGGAGGCGGTGGAGGCGGTTCCTTGGTCAGGTCGATCTTCTTTGGAATCTTGGTCGGCGCCGTAAACGCGTCCAGCACAGGCACAATCTTCGTCACCTTAACGATCTGCTGTGGTGGTGGCGGAGGCGGTGGCGGCGGAGGTGGCGGCGGTGCCGTCAGCATCGCGGTCATTGCCGTCTTGGGCAATGCTTCCGGATACAGCAGCGGGATCAGAATCAGGACGGCGATGATGGCAACATTGAAGCCGAACGTCGCAATCATCCAGTACTTGGATTTGGACTTCAACTTGCCGGACGATTCCACCAGAGAGTCTTCAAACATGGGCAACCCCGATTTCTGCGAGAGAGGTGAGACATAGTGCACTGCGTTGAGATAACAGCCCTGCGGTAGACACCACCGTGTTGCAGTTTGTTCCCGGCCATTTTGAATCGATCCGGGAGCGGTGCAGAGAAGGTTCAGGGTGCCCTGAACGGCGTGGTGCTCTGAGACGCAAAGAATAGCGCGCGTGCAAAAGTTTGGCAATAGCGTCAAGGGTTGACCGTCGCTTTTAAGCGGAACAGTTTCCTTCGCGAGCGTGTGCCGTGGTGCAATGCGAACATGACAACAATGCAGTGGTGGCGATGTGCTTTGGCCCTGACCTGTGCCGTGGCTACAGCTGGGCCCGGTATGCGTGCGCAGCAGGCGAACCCGGCCGACAGCGCGGACAAGTACACCTGGCTTGAGGACGTGAGCGGCGAGCGTGCAATGAAGTGGGTGCAGACGGAGGACGCGCGAACCGCTTCCGTGTTGCGGACCGACCCGCACTTTGCGCCGTTTCAGGCCGACGCCCTGCGCATTGCAGGCGACAAGCGTCGCCTGCCGCTGCCGCTGCTGCGCGGCCAGCATGTGGACAACTTCTGGCGCGACGAGACACACCCACGTGGCCTTCTGCGCACCACCACGGTGGTAGATTTTGCCGCAGCTGAGCCCCACTGGCGCACGCTGCTGGACATTGAGGCGCTGAACAAGGCGGAGCACGCGAGCTGGGTGTGGGAGGGCATGGAGGTTCTGCAGCCGGAGAACCGGTTTGCGCTGGTTCGCCTGGCCGCGGGCGGGGAAGATGCCGAGGTGGTGCGGGAGTTCGACCTGGAGGCAGGCAAGTTTGTGGAGGGCGGGTTCACGCTACCCCGTTCCAAGCAGACAGCTACCTGGGTAGACCATGACACGCTGCTGGTGACCCGCGACTGGGGTTCGGGGACGATGACCACGTCGGGCTACCCATTTGTCGTGAAGCGCTGGAAGCGGGGGACGCCGCTGGAGCGGGCGGAGGAGGTGTTTCGTGGTAAGCCGGCAGACATGGCGGCCGCGCCGCACGTGTTCCGGGACGCTCAGGGCCACGTTGTGGAAGCGTTTGAGGAAAACCTGACCTTTTTTGAGGTTGCTACCTTCGTACAGACGGCCAAGGGTGTGCTGCCGATGGCGTTACCGGTCAAGGCAAACCTGGAGGACCTGCTGGATGGCGAGCTGCTGGTCCACCTGCACCAGGACTGGATGCCGGGTGGTTCCACATCCCCGTCGTACACGCAGGGATCGCTGCTGAGCGTGCACCTTGCGGACGTGATGCGAGACCCAGCGCACCTGAAGCCGCAGGCCGTTTTTACGCCGACTGCGACAGAGTTTTTGGATGCGGTTGCGACAACGCGCGATCGGCTGGTGATTACGACGCTGAACCATGTGCAGGGTGCGGGCTACACCTACGCCCACACCGGGGACGGATGGGTGCGGCAGGCGCTGGCCGTGCCCCCGAACGCAAGCGTGAGCATTGCGGCGGCGAACGACACCGACAACACGCTGGCGCTGCAGGTGACGGGATTTTTGACGCCACCATCGCTGCTGCTGGGCGATGCCGGCGTGCCTTCGTCCATGAAGACCGTGAAGTCACAGCCGGCGCTGTTCGACGCGACCGGGCTGACGGTGGAGCAGAGGAGCGCGACGAGCAAGGACGGAACGTCGGTTCCGTACTTCGTGGTGCACCGGAAGGACCTGAAGTTCGACGGCAGCAATCCCACGCTGTTGAACGCGTACGGGGGCTTTGAAGTTTCAGAGACACCGGCATACAGCGCCGTGCGCGGCAAGCTGTGGCTGGAGCGCGGAGGCGTGTACGTGCTGGCGAACATCCGCGGCGGCGGCGAGTTTGGGCCGGCGTGGCATGAGGCCGGTCTCAAGACCAACCGGCAGCGCATCTACGACGACTTTGCCGCGGTGGGCCGCGACCTGGTCGCTCGCAGGATCACCTCACCACAGCACCTGGGCATCCTTGGCGGCAGCAATGGGGGCCTGCTGATGGGCGTGGAAATGGAGCAGAACCCGACGCTATGGAACGCCGTCGTGATTCAGGTGCCGCTGCTGGATATGCTGGGCTATGAGCACATTGCGGCGGGTGCAAGCTGGGTGGGTGAGTACGGGTCCGCGAGTGTGCCGAAGGAGCGGGAGTTCCTGGCTTCGATCTCGCCGTATAACCAGCTGAAGCCGGATGTGAAATATCCGGAACCGCTGATCTTTACGACGACCAAGGACGACCGTGTGGGGCCGCAGCACGCGCGCAAGTTTGCGGCAAAGATGGCGGAGTTCCACGAGCCATTCTTCTTTGACGAGATCACCGAGGGCGGGCATGGAGCCGGCGCGGACCTGAAGCAGGAGGCGACAACGAGTGCGGAGACGTATGTGTACCTGACGCGGAAGTTGATGCGGTAGAGGAACCCTGCGAGTAAAGCAAAGGGCACCCCGTTGTGGGTGCCCTTCGTCTGTACGCGTTGTCGAGGCTGAATGGATTTCTCGCGACGGTTTAGCAAGAGTTTTCTGGGAGAGCGAGTAGGTGGGCTATGCGGTGGCGCGGCGGGTGGCCGGCAGCGCCGTACGCTTGCCTTTGCTGGCGCGCCAGTCCGTCCAGGCGACGAGCATGGGTGCGGCAACGGCGATGGACGAGTAGGTGCCGATGAGAATGCCGATGACCAGCGCGAGGGAGAAGCCATGGAGGACTTCGCCGCCGAAGATGAAGAGCGAAAGCACGGTGAGGAAGGTGAGGCCCGAGGTGAGGATGGTTCGCGAGAGCGTCTGGTTGATGCTCTTGTTGACGACTTCGCTGAGCGTGGCGCGGCGCATAGTTTGCAGGTTTTCGCGGATGCGGTCGAAGACGACGATGGTGTCGTTCATGCTGTAGCCGACCAGGGTGAGAATCGCTGCGACGACGGTGAGCGTAATTTCCGTATTGAGCAGCGAAAAGAAGCCAATGGTGATGAGCGTGTCGTGGAAGACGGCGATGACGGCCGCCGCGCCGTAGATGAACTCGAAACGGAACCACAGGTACACAAGCATGCCGAGCAGGGACCAGAGGACGGCCCAGCCGGCCTGGCGGGTGAGCTGCTTGCCGGCGGTGGGGCCGACGATGTCCGTTGACTGCACGGTGGCCTTGCCGGCGTGGTAGTTGCTGTCCAGCGCGCTCACGATCTGCTCGCGAGCGGCATCGTGGTTGCTGTCGGACTGCTCCGGAACACTGATGACGACCTGGTTGGCTGCGGCGGCAGAGGCACCGACACTGCTGATGCGCTGCACAGTGTAATTGCGCACGTGGCCCTGGTCGAGCGCGGTGCGGATGGCGTCTTCACTGGGCGACGTGGGGAAGCTGACATAGACGAGCGTGCCGCCCTTGAAGTCGACGCCGCGCGGCACGCCGTGCCAGAAGAGCATGCTGAGGATACCGGCGATTGAGAAGATGAGCGAGAAGCCGAGGAAATACCACTTCTTGCCGAGCCAGTCGATATTGCTGTTGCGAAAGAGTTCCACTGTGGGTATCCAGTCCTAGATGGACAACGCTTCGCCGCGGGATTTGCGGGAGAGCACGCTGTCGAAGATGACGCGGGAGACGAAGACCGCCGTGAACAGGTTGGCGAGCAGACCGAAGGCGAGCGTGATGGCGAAGCCTTTGACCGGACCGGTGCCGACGAAGAAGAGGATGAACGCGGAGACCAGCGTGGTCACGTGGGTGTCGAGAATGGTGACCCAGGCGTGGGCGAAGCCATTCTGAACCGAGGCGGATGCGGACTTGCCGGCGTTGATTTCTTCGCGGATGCGCTCAAAGATGAGCACGTTCGAGTCAACGCCCATACCGATGGTGAGGATGACGCCGGCGATGCCGGGCAACGTGAGCGTGGCATGGAAGAAGCCCATAAAGCCCAGCAGGATAACGAGGTTGAGGAAGAGTGCGAGGTCTGCGTTGATGCCGGCGCCGCGGTAGTAGACCAGCATGAAGACCATGACGGCGAGCATGCCGACGACCGCCGCGATGACACCCTGGCGAATGGACGACGCCCCGAGCGAAGGACCGACCGTGCGCGTTTCAAGATAGGTGATGGACGCGGGCAGTGAACCGGTGCGCAGCATAAGCGAGAGCTCGGTCGCTGCCTGCTTGTTCATGCCGCCCGAGATCTGGCCGCTGTCGCGGATGGCACCGTTGATGGTGGCAACTTCCTTGACATGGTTATCGAGAACGATGGCCATGTACTTGCCAATGCTCGCGGTGGTGTAGTCGTAAAACCGATCGCCGGCGGCGGTGGTCAGATTGAAGCTGACGCTATCGCGGCCGCTTTCGTCCTTGCTGGGGCGCGCATCGCGGAAATCCGGACCTTGCACGATGGCAACGCGCTGCAGCAGCCACCACGAAGTGGCGTCGGCGGTGTTGCCACCCTGGATGGCGACGGCGTCCTGGCCAGCGACACCAGCCTGGGCTTCTGCCTCGGTCTGAAAGGGCTTGCCGTCGTTAAGCACCTGGTGAATCTCGAGCCGAGCGGTGGACTGGATGACGCGGGAGACTTGGTCCGGGTCGCTGACGCCGGGGAGTTCGACGAGGATCTGGTCCTCGCCCAAGCCATACTTCTGGATCACCGGCTCGGAAACGCCGAGCGAGTCGACACGGCCGCGAATGGTTTCAATGGAAGTATCGAGGGTTCGCTCGCGCAGCGTCTTGATGGCGGACTGCTTCATGCTCATGCGGAAGCCCCCATCCGCACCACTGCCCGTTGAGCTGACGTCGTAGTCACCATACTGCGTGCCGTTCAGCAGGTCGCGCACGGCGCCGTTCTTTGCGGTGGGTACGCTGCTGACGGTGAGCACCGGCTGCTTAGGATCAGGCTTGGTCACCGTTGCGCCGGGTGCGGTTTCCTTGAGCGCTGTTTGAATTCGCTGCTCGTCGGAGTCGGAATTGGCGGCGACTGCTTCATCCGTGTGCACCTGCAGCACCAGGTGGGTGCCGCCGCGCAGGTCGAGGCCAAGATGAATGCGGTCGGTCAGCGTCTGCTTGAGCGACCCGTGCGGGATGCCGAAGATGCCGTAGCTAAAGACAAGGAGCGTGATGATGATGGCGGCGATTTTGCCGTTGAGATTTTTCTGCATGGCCCTGTCGGCGCACCTGTCCGGCGCGCGTCGTTTCCTTCAGCGTGGTAATCGCGCTGGAATCATTGCCCGGCAAGCAGCCCGGAACGCGGGCAGCCGCCGTGGGCAGCGCCGCGAGGTAACGTTACCTTTATACCAATTTCTGCGACGGTATGCGCCGCAGGTGTTCCTAGGTATCGGCCTCCGCAACGCGAAGGCTACTTGGTTTCTTCCTCTTCCGTGGTCACAGAGGCAATGGCGCTGCGCAGAAACTCAAGCTTGATGTTGTCCGGCAACACGCGCAGGATCACAGCATCGTCCTTGAGCGAGATGATCTGGCCGCGCAGGCCGCCGTTGGTGGTGACGCGGTCGCCGGCTTTTAGCTCGGCGAGCATCTTGGTCCACGCTTTTTGCTTGCGCTGCTGCGGAATGGCCGTGAGCAGAACAAAGCCGATGAGGACGACCGGAAGCAGCAGGCTAAGGCCGCCGAAACCGCCGATCTGCAGAAGGAACGCGAGTGGAGGATGCACGAGAAATGCTGAATACACGGGAAACCTGGGGCGCTGCGAAGGCTGCGCCGATTCAAAAGTCCTGCCCGGGTGCTACGCTGGGCGGCTTGCACTAGTCTAAATGCCGCGCCCTCAAAGGCTGCCTTGTGGAGTGTGCCATGCCGCTGGACCCTAGCCGAACCTTTGTGCCCATCCGCATTGCCGTGCTTACGGTAAGCGATACGCGGACCACGGCGGACGACCGCAGCGGCGATGCACTGGCCGCCCGCATCACGGCTGCAGGCCACACGGTTGCGGAACGCGGGCTGACGACGGACGACGCCGACGGGATTGAAGCCGTATTACGCCGCTGGATCGCTGACCCGACCGTCGATGCCGTCATCTCGACTGGCGGCACCGGCATTACCGGCCGCGACCTGACACCGGAGGCGTTTCGCCGCGTGCTGGAGAAAGAGATTCCCGGCTTCGGCGAACTGTTTCGCATGCTGAGCTACGCCAAGATCGGCACGAGCACCATTCAATCGCGCGCGCTGGGCGGTGTCAGCGGCGGGACGTACCTGTTCGCCCTGCCAGGGTCGCCTGGTGCGGTGCGTGACGCATGGGACGACATCCTCGTCCACCAGTTCGACAGCCGCCACGTACCTTGCAACCTGGTCGATCTTATGCCACGACTGGAGGAGCATCGCCGGGGCACAGGGTGCTAGCGTCTACTTTCTCGTGAGTGCTTTCTGATACAGGTGAAAGGACTCTACACCGGTATAAACAGTCACTCTCCTTGAACCGGTCATCGCGCCCATGCGCACGATTCTCGTCGCGATCCATGGCCATCCCTGGAACCTCATAGCTCGGAATGCCCTTCGCCATCGTGAACATTCTGTCGGACTCCCCGGCTGACATGCCCGGCACAATCGCAAGACCCGGCCATACCTGCTGCACGGTCTTGCGCAGCGGATCAAAGACCTCTGCAATGGGCGGCGGAGGAGGCGCGGAAGCCCTCTGCGGAGCCGTATCCGTCACAGTGCCAGTGTCGCTCTTGTACTGCACCCTCAAGTCTTTGTCGGCAAATACCCCTGACCAGTTCCTGCCGCACCTCTTCCTGCAAATGCCCCGGGAAGATGCGGCAGTTCACGTTGGCCTCGGCCTGCGTCGGCAGGGCGTTAGGTGCGTGCCCGGCAGACATCATGGCCGCCACGCGGGTGGTTCGGAAGCTCGGGTTCATGAGTGGATCCATAACCCACGCGCGACGCCTAACGCACCTTTCCACGTTACGGCAATCGCTTTGCCCGCCTCTACGAGCGAGGCGCTGGTCCAAAGCAACGAGAGCATAGCTGCAGACCAGGAAAGCGATTGCGGTAAGAAATCTGCTGAGCATCGAGCACACCGGAGTGGGTGAACTGAAAGGTGGTGACGCACTGAAAAGTGAGTCCCAGCCACGCGTGGGTGGGGCAACGCATCCGGCTGCACAGCGCTTTAGACTCTCAGGATGCATCGCGTTGTCCCTCTCACGGAGTAGAGACAACGTGCAATTGCAGGGTGTTTTGAGATATCGGGGAGGCTGGCTTCGTCGCAAGATCCCATGATGTCAGAGAAGGTCAAGTTATCCCGGCGGCCAGCTCATGTGCCGGCCGCCCAGCACGTGCAGGTGCAGGTGGTCCACGGACTGACCGGCATCCACGCCGGAGTTGGCTACTACGCGGAAGCCGCCAGGGCAGTACTGCCGGCCCAGTTCGCCAGCGACGCGTAGAAGGTGACCAAGCATGACCTCGTGGGCCGTCGAAGCGTGGCCGAGCGACTGCACGGCGGTCTTCGGAATCACCAGCAGGTGAACCGGCGCTACGGGGGCGATGTCGCGGAAGGCCATACAGACGTCGTCGTCGTGAATGCGCTCGACCGGTATCTCGCCTCGAATGATGCGGCCGAAGATGGTGTCCTGAGTCGTGTTGGCGTTGTCCTGGCTCATGACTCGGTTGTAGCAGGTCCGTCTGTAGCTGGTTCTTCTGCGGCCGTGCCTTCGCGCCAGGCACGGGTAGGGTCGTCATCGGGGTCGGGTGTTCCCTGCGCCGGGCGCTCTGCCTCGGGCACGTGACGCAGGTTCAGCCGGTAGCGATACCAGACGTAGGCAGAGCCGCGCATGCGGTCGAGCAGAACGTCGTCTGGCGCAAGCAACGCCGCAGCTTCGGGGTGTGCGGCCTTCCATCGCTCGAGACCTGCATCCGCGGCAGCGCGGTCCGACGATTGCGCCACGACGATCAGCGGCATGGTGGATTTGCGGCGGCCTGTCGCGGCAGGCTTCGTGGCAGGCTTCGTGGCAGGCTTCGTGGCTGCTGAGCTTGCTTCATCGCCGGCAGCTTCGTCCGGCGCTGCGGTCTTCGCGGCTCGTTTGGCTCCGGCCTTCTTTGCAGGTGTCCGCGCCTTGGAGGGCTGCACCCGCGAGGGCTCGCCGGCGGCCTTTGCGAAGTGCGGCGGCCACGGTGCGTCGCCAATGCCGTTTGCCTCGTCGCGCGCAGCCAGGTCCAGCAGCCAGTCCAGAGAGCCTGCCGCACCGTCCATGCCGGCATGCGGATCGCCGATGCTGGCAACGCGTGCTGGGACTGTCCGCGTGTTGAAATCGCGCGGATCGCACACCGGCACCTCCGCCCACTCCAGCGGTGTGGATACCCGTGCATCCGGCAGCGGACGGACGGAGTAGGCCGAACACGTTGTGCGGTCTTTGGCGTTCTGGTTGTAGTCCAGAAACACGCCGTGGCGCTCCTCCTTCCACCACTTGCTGCTGGCCAGCGTGGGCGCACGACGCTCCACCTCTCGCGCCAGGGCGAGCGCGGCGCGGCGCACCTCCGTAAAGCTCCACCGCGGCTGGATGCGGACGTTCACATGCATACCGCGGGAGCCGCTGGTCTTTGGCCACCCGCGCAGGCCGGCCTCCTCCAGCACTGCCTGTACCTCCAGAGCGACGGCGCGAACCGCCTCCCACTCTACACCAGGGCCGGGATCAAGGTCGATGCGAAGCTCATCCGGGTGGTCCAGGTCTGCGGCGCGCACGGGATGCGGATGAAGCTCGATACAGCCCAGGTTCACCACCCAGGCGAGCGCGGCGGCATTGTCGACGACCAGTTCGTCAGCGGTGCGCCCGGAGGGGAACGACAAGGTGACGGTGCGGAGGTACTCCGGCAGATTGTCGGGTGCGCGCTTCTGGTAAAAAGGCTCGCCATCCGCTCCATTGACGAACCGCTTGAGCACGAACGGCCTCTCGCGAATGCCGCTCAGCGCACCCGGCGCTATGGCAAGGTAATAGTTCACCAGTTCGAGCTTGGTGAGTTGGATCTCACGCTTGAAGTACAGCTTGGCCGGGTTTGAGATACGAACCTGGTGGCCTTCAATCTCGAGGAGGGCTGCATCATCCGGCTTCGCCACGGCACCACCTGCACGCTTCAGTAAACGGTTTAATCTGGCAGGGCAGTGACACCCTGGAACGGCAGGAACAGGCGAAAGATCGTGCCGTGCGCCGCGTTGCTGTCGTTGCTGCGGACGAACATGCGGCCGTAGTGACGGCCCACGATTTCACTTGAGATCCAGAGCCCTAGGCCCGTGCCCTGGATCCCCTTTGTACTGTAAAACGCACGGTAGATGTCGCGGAGCGCAGCGCGCGGGATGCCCGTGCCGGTGTCGGCCACGGTCAGAAAAACGCCGTCGCGGCCCGATGCTCTCTCCGTCCCCTCCTGGGTGCGCACCAGCAGGCGGCCGCCACCCTGCACGCGCATGGCATCTGTTGCATTGCCGATCAGGTTATTGATCACCTGGCGGATTTCGCTTTCCATGCAGACGATATGGCGATGCAGTCGGTCGCGACGCTCCACCCGCACATTCGCTGTGCTCATCCGTGCGTCAGCCATGTCCAGCGCCACTGACACGAGATCGCTCAGCAGCACTGCCTGGGGCCGCGTGCTCTGCTTGTAGAACCGCAGCGACTGCGACGTGATGAGCTTGATGCGGCGCAGCTCGCCGTCAACCTGTTGCAGGTATCGCTTTGCTTCTTCCAGAGTTTCGCTGTGGTCTGCGATGTAGACCAGGTTGGTCACGCTCTCAAGCGGGTTGTTGATCTCGTGTGCAATGGAGGCTGCCAGGCGACCGGCAACGGCAAGCTTTTCGCTCTCTCGAAGGGCGTTCTCAATCTCCACACGCTCCGTCACGTCGGCCTGAATACCGACGAACTGCACGACCTTGCCTTCGCGGTCACGGATGGGTGAGAGCGTCAGCTCATTCCAGAATGGCTTGCCGTCTCGCCGGTAATTTCGGATGGTGGCCACAACCTCGCGTCCATCGCGTATGGCCTCGCGGATCAGCACAAGCCCCGGCTGGTCTGTCTCGCCATGCTGCAGGAACCGGCAGTTCTTGCCCATAACATCTTCCAGGCTGTAGCCGGTCATCACCTCAAATGCGGGGTTTACATAGCTAAGCGGCATGTCCGGCAGGGTGGCGTTTGCAACGCTGATGCCGTTCGTCACCGAGTGAAAGATCTGCCGGTTCATGTGCAGCTCTTCCAATGCATTCTCAAAGCGGCGCGCAAAGGCACGGTGGGCGTACAGGGCGATGCTCAGCAGCGAGGCCACGGCGGCGGGCGATTGCGGCAATGGCATCACACCGTCGAACGCTTCGTGACCCTCTGCTTCAAAGTTGACGGTATCTGCAGCCGTGATGACCAGGATCGCCGGACGGTATGGGTCGTCCACGCGCTCTGGACTGCGGGAAAGGCGGACTAGAGCGTCCGCATGCACCCGCTCCGTCACGATCACTTCAAGGCCGGCAACGCCCTCGTGTGTCAGCGACGCAGTCTCCAGAAGAACCGGTTTCATGCCCAGGTGAACCGTTGCGCTGTCCAGCAACCTGCGGTGAGTCGCATCGTCACACGCTATGCCAATTTGTCCCGTTTCGCTCACGCGTGCTGCCGTCTCCCGATGCTTCCAGTATTTTACGTCGTCCACATCGGGTGACCGAGCCACGCATGTACAAGAGAACAGCCAGGTTCAAATCGACGACAGCTAAGCCATCCGTGCGTCGAACACTGCTAGCATTCTGGGCAGCATGCCATCGCGCCGCGAGACCGATGTCCCACGCGCTGGCCTGAACCCGCAAGCCGGCGCGGTTGTACTGCGGCCGATCAATCGCATCGCTCTGGCGCTGTTCCGCAGGTTTATCGCGAAACGAAGACTGCGCGCCAGCTTTCGGGCTGTGCGTCTGGCGTTTGCAGATCGCCTGCCCGATACCAAGGCAACGACAAACGTGATCTTTTACCTGAACCACCCGTCCTGGTGGGACCCGCTGCTGTGCATGGTGCTGGCTCAGCGTTTTGCGCCTGGCCAGGATGTGTATGCACCCATCGATGCGGACCAGCTAAAACGTTATGCGGTATTGCGACCGCTTGGCCTTTTTCCGGTGCAGACGGGAACGGTACGGGGAACCGTGCAGTTCTTCCGGGTAGCCGAAACTGTGCTGGCGCGCGGTGATGTGCTCGCCTTAACGCCACAGGGCGCGTTCACCGACCCGCGGATGCGGCCGGCCGGCCTGAAACCAGGTCTGGGAGCCCTGCTTGCCCGCCTTGAGCAACGTGGGCTTTCCGCCACTGTCATTCCCGTTGCGCTGGAATACACCTTTTGGAATCAGCGGTCGCCAGAGGCCCTTGTGGCGCTTGGCCGGCCTTTTGGAACCGCCCCGGCGATGCCGCCACGCACAGCAGACGTCTGGACGGCGCTCCTGGACGAGCAGTTGACGACAGTGCAGGACGAGCTATCCGCATTGTCACAGCACCGGGACGAAGATGCTTTTCAGATTGTGCTGCAGGGTTCACGCGGTGCAGCTGGGCTCTATGGCCGTTGGCAGAGGCTTCGAGGGTTTACGGGGGACCACCAGAACGCCATTCCCAAATCCGAACAAAGGGCAAAACCACGGTTACGCGCGAACAAATCGTAGGTTACGGGTGGTACGCATATCTGCGGACGGAGCGCCGTCGCTTACAGGAAATCCGCCATCATAGTACTTAAGTCGGAGAAACACGGCAGCTTTGCCGGTTTTCTGATGTGGTCCCTCTTCTCCCAGGCTGAGGGCCGTTGGCGAATCAACCCGGCTTCAGACCAGGTTTCCGGAGCTGCTCATACGAAGCGGTTCCGGTCGCTGACACGCAGTGGACCGCCGAGGGCCTCGTTAGAGCCAACCCTTGGCGCGAGCTGTCCGCGCCGCCTCAATGCGGTTTGCCGCTCCCAGTTTTGACATGGCTTCTGACAGGTAGTTGCGCACCGTACCTTCGCTGAGCCGCAGCGACTTTGCCAGGTCGGCAGTGCTCTCGCCCTCGCCGGCACGTCGCAAGATCTGCCGTTCCCGCTCTGAAAGCGGATCTTCCTCGGTGTTCCAGATCTCTGCCGCAAGCGCCGGGTCGACGACACGCAGGCCGGTGTGTACACGGCGAACGGCGTCCGCCAGCTCAGACGCAGGACGGTCTTTTAGAAGGTAACCGCTGGCACCGGCGCTTAGGGCGCGGCGCAAGTAGCCGGGACGCGCAAATGTGGTCACGATAACGATGCGCGTGGCTGGGTAGAGTTCGCGGACCCTTGCGGTTAGTTCGAGGCCGGTCATGTGCGGCATCTCGATGTCGGTCACCACAACATTCGGCCGGTGCTGGCCCACGGCGCGGAAGGCTTCCTGTCCGTCGGCCACGGCGGCAACGACCTCGATATCCGGTTCAATCCCGAGCAGCGCGGCAAGAGCGCCGCGCACCATGCCCTGGTCTTCTGCCAGCAGCACCTTGATCTTGCTCATGCAGTCACCTTCTGGCGAGCGGAGACCTGGCTGTAGTCGAGCAGATTGCGTTCGCCCACGCCCATTATCCCTTCGACGGTAAGCGGCAGCAGGACGGTAAGCACGGCTCCGGTCGGCTCCAATGCCCGAAGCTCGACTAAGCCGCCCAGCTTGGCGACGCGCTCGCGCATGCCACGCAGGCCGTTGCCCTCGCCACGGACCAGGCCCACGCCATTGTCTTCTACCTGCAGCCGTACACGATTGTCATCCCGCCGCACCGCAAGGGTCGCAGCGCTGGCTGAAGCATGACGCACGATGTTGGTGACAGCTTCGCGCAGCGCCAGGCACAGCACGCCGGCCTGTGAAGGTGTGAGTTCCAGCGGGTCGAGGCTGGTGGTGAGTTGTACGCCAGCAGCAAGCAGCGCCTGACGTGCGCGCAGAACTTCCGTGGCGATGCCTTCGCTGCGGTAGCCGGTGACGGCCTCACGTACTTCCGCGAGCGCCTTGCGCGCTGTCTGCTCGACTTCGCGCATCTCCTGCGCGGCACGCTCGGGATCCACTGGAAAAATGCGGTTGGCGAGTTCGCTCTTGATCGCAATGACGGTGAGCGTGTGACCCAGCAGGTCGTGCAGGTCGCGTGCAATACGCTCGCGCTCCGCGACCTGGGCCAGGTGTTCAATCTCGTCGTTGGCGCGGTTCAACTGGAACTCCGCACGCCGTTGCCGCGAGTAGGCGAAGTTGCTGAAGCCGATGATGACGGAGAAGAGGATGCCCATGCTGGCCGTCCACCATTGCAGGTGAAAGATCCAGGTTTCGATGAGGATGCCGACCGTCTGACAAATGAGCACCGACAGAAAAAACCGGATGCTGCGCGTCATGAACGCAAGGATGACGATGGGGTAGACGAACAGGCCAGAGGCGCTCTGATTGAACGGAAAGTAGCTAAAACCGAGTGCGAACAGCTGTGCCAGCAGCATCTGCTGCACACGGCCGACAGTATTGGGTATGGCGAAGTACAGGGCAAGAAAGGCGACGTACACGACGCCGAACCATACCCACTTCTCGACGCTGTGCTCGTAAATGGGCTGGATGACGAAGAAGCCGGAATACACCAGCGACACGTAACGCATGATGCGCGCGCTGCCGGTGGATTGCCGCCAGAATTCTGACGCGCTTTGCTTGAGCGGATTTACGCCTTCTGCTGTGACAGGCGGCTCGCAATATTCCTCAGACTGGTGAACAAACCGGTGCGCCATAAGCTATTGTGCATCCGCAGCGGAGTGGGTAACAGGGGCTCTGCGTCATGGCTGCAGCGTGACAGCTGTCACCTCTCCGGATGTAGGGTACGCATGACGTTTGTCATCCCATGGCGCTGACGGCACGCACTGCTGCAACTCTTTCATCCGCGCGATTCTAGAACACAGAGCAGTCGTGCTTCCGGAGGTCACGCCATGACACCAAAGACCCGCATTGGAATAGGCGCCGCGGTTGTGCTTGCAGCGACGCTGACGTCTGCTGAGGCACAGCAATGCGCCGGCAGCAGCAGCCGTGTCGCTGTGCAAGTGATGGACGTTTCCGGTGCCGAGGTGGTGGGTGCCACCGTGCAGGTAGACGGCGAGATAGCCGGCCGCAGCGACGGCCATGGCCATTACAGCAGTCCCTGCATCGTAGGCGGCGAGCACCGTGTTGCTGTGCAGGCACCCGGGTTCGGCATGATGACGAACAGCGTGACGGCGGGTGGCACGGCACTGACCGTGCGGCTCAAACCCGTCACCGTCGAAGCCACGGTAGACGCCGTGCAGGACGATCCGGTGAGCACCGGGAGCGTGGGCGGCACCAAGACGCTGGAGCAGAAAGACATCAAGCAGCTGGCCGACGATCCGGACGAGTTCGCGCGGCAGCTGCAGGTGCTGGCAGCCGCGGCGGGTGGCGCACCTGGTCAAGCCGTCATCGCGGTAGATGGATTTCAGAACAGCGGCCGCATCCCGCCCAAGTCGGCCATCGCATTTATCCGAGTGAACCCTGACCTGTTCAGCGCCGAGTACGAGCGCCCACCGTACCAGGGCGGCCGTGTAGAGATCTACACCAAGCCGGGCCAAAGCAAGCTGCATGGTGCGCTGTTCACCACGCAGAGCGCACAGTTCCTCAACGCGAAAGATCCATTCGCGCCCAGTCGTGCGGCGATCGGCAAACAGCGCTACGGCTTTGAGCTGGGCGGCCCCATCGCAGCGAATCGCAGCGACTTCTTTGTCGCTCTGGAGCACCGGCAGATCGACCAGTTCGCGGTGGTCAACGCCGTTACGCTGGATAGCACCCTGAACCCCATCCGGGCCGTCGCAAACGTTCCCACACCGCAATCGCTTTGGGAGGGAAGCCTCCGCATCGCAAGCTATCTTTCCCCGAAGAACAACTTCACGGGCACCTACACCGCAACCGTCAACGGCCTCACCAACGTCGGCGCAGGCGGTGCCGTGCTGCAGGAAGCAAGCTACGATTCGCAGCAGAGCGAACATGCAATACGGCTGACGAACCTGCAAACGGTCAGCGCAGCCACGCTCCACGAAACGCGGGTGGGTCTCACCTTCCGGCTGCGCGACGATGCCCCAAACTCCACTGAGGCATCGCTGCAGGTGGCCGGCGCCTTTACCGGCGGGGGCGCAACGACCCAGGCACTTCGCAGCCAAGAGTTTGATCTGGAAGTGGATGACGACCTGCTGCTCCAGTACAAGAAGCACAACATCAAGCTGGGCGTGGAGCTGCTGAACGCCAGCGTAAACGACACCCTGCCGACGAACTTCAATGGCACCTACATCTTTGGCGGCGGCACGGCACCGGTGCTGAATGCGAACGGCACTGCCGCCGGCGGCACTGTCACCATCAACGGTCTGGAGCAGTACCGCCGCGCACTCGCCGGCCTGCCGGGTGGCACTCCCACGCAGTTTGCCGTGACCACCGGCAGCGCACCCGTCAGCCTGAACCAGCTGCGCGTTGTGCCGTACGCGCAGGACATCTGGAAGGTGAACAAGCGGCTGGAGCTCTCGCTTGGCCTCCGCTACAGCGTGCAGAGCTCGCCCAACACCTTCGGCAACTTGGCTCCACGTTTTGGCGTGGCATGGTCGCCGGACAGGCACCAGCGCTGGGTGCTGCACGCGCGCACGGGCCTCTTCTACACGCCTATCGATTCCGCAACCACGCTGGAGACCTACCGGCTAGATGGCATTCGGCAGACACAGTTGCAGATCAGCAATCCTGTCTACGGCTCACCGCTCACCACTGGCACAAGCACCGTCGCAACGGTCCGCGTGCAATTGCCTTCGATGTCGCAGATCCCGTCCGTCCAGACGCACTTCGGCGTGGAGCATGACTTCCCCGGCCACTGGCACGCGCAGGTCAACCTGTATCTCGCACGTGCGTGGGATGACGTGCGCTCCCGCAACATCAATGCGCCGTTAAACGGTGAGGCAAACGGCCCGCGACCGCTGGGTGGCAGCAACAACATCTACCAGTTTCAGCAGAGTGGCGGCCTGGGTGGCAACGTGATCTTTGCCGGCGTAGACCAGCACAGCCTGAAACATCTGCAGATCTTCGCCGGGTACATTCACATGAACCTGAAGACCAACGCGGACACACCGCTGCTGTTTCCGCAGAGCGCATACACCAACGCCGGCGAGTATGCTTGGCCCACGTGGCTGGCGACGCATCACGTCATTGCTTTTACCGACTACGTCTTTCCGCTAGGCATCGTGCTGTCCAACCAGTTCGATGCAGCAAGCGGAAATCCCTACAACGTGACGACCGGCTTTGACAACAACGGCGACGGCATCTTCAACGATCGTCCGTACTATGCTTCAGCCGGCAGCACCGGAGCCATCGACACACAGTTCGGCACGCTCTCAAGCGTAAGCGGCACTAGCAAATCCATTGCACGCAACGCCGGCACGCTGCCCTGGAACGTGCACCTGGACGGCAACCTGAGCAGAACCTTTAACCTGCCGCATGCAGCCGAGCATGAAGCGCAGACCGTCGCCTTGAACCTGCGTTCCACCAACCTGCTGAACCACACCAACGGCACCGCGGTGGGCGGTGTGCTGGGTTCCCCGCTCTTTGGCCGCACCTATGCCGCCGATCCAGGACGCCGCATCGAAGTCGGCCTGCGTTACAGCTTTTGAGCGCATATTTTTCTATGTTTCGACAAGTTTGAAATCCACATCTTAAGGAGATCACGCCATGCACCGTATTCTGATCGCAACCCTCGCCGCAGCCACCATGCTGGGTACCCTAAGGGCCCAGACAGCAGTTCAGACAACCGCCCCGGACAGCACGTCAACGCCCAGCATTCCGCCACCCAGCACCGGCCTTCTGCTCAGCTACCAGTACTGGCCCACCCAGTACATCCAGTGGATCGCCGGACCGGAGCTGCCCTACGCCATGATCGAATTCGACGTGGACACGTCAACAAAGCAGCCGCTGTACCACGCGGTGCTCACTGGCAAAGACGGCACACGCACGCACTACAGCAACATGGACCGCATGGCCGCGGCCTACAAAATGACGGGTGAAGCCAGCTACAAAACGGACATCGCCTTTGACACCGACGACACCAGCAAACCCGGCAGCACAAGCACCATCCGCTTCAGCATGCAGGACGGCAAGCCCTTCGAATGGCGGTTTGTGCAGGGTTCCGACATCAGCGCACAGGGTGCCGGCCTCACGCCGCTGCCGGACGCTCCGGTCGCCATCTTTGCCTATCGTGAAGCGGGTGCCGTGGCGGGTGAAGGCACCGCCGTCAAGATCGGCGACGCCGTAAGTACTGCAGAAGTGTGGAAGGAGATCAGCCATCCGCCCTACTTCGTTGGCTATCGGGGAGCCGTGACCAACAGCGCGCATATGCTCGTCTTCACCAAAGGCGTGGAGAACTGGAAGATCACCAAGGCACCTGCCAACGTCGCTGCGGGCAGCGCATGGGAGCTGGACAACGACACCGGCAACCACCGCACGCTGACTGTGAGCAAGATGGATGGGACGCACGCGACGATCGCGGTTACGGACAAATTTCATCCAGTCATGAACGTGACGATGGACGCCACTTACACACCCACCGGCTGGACCGTCGACAAGGTGCGCTACAGCCCGAGTAAAGACGGCGACAAGCACCACGTGACGCTCGCCTTTACGACAACGTCTCCTGCGGCAGGCACGATGGACATCACCGCAGGCAAGAAGACGAACCTTGCCTCGGCGTCTGTCGAGATGGGCGGCGACATCAAGGACCACACTGAAGCCGTGAAGTTCACAGCGCCAAAATGGGCCGCCGGCAAGACTGTGAATGCAGAGGTTGCGACGACATCTGACACGCAAACCGTGACGGCAAAGTAGGCCACGGCAGCGGCGGTGCAAAGAGGGCGGCGGTGCGGGACGCGCACCGCCGCTGCTATCCTCAATTTGAGGAAAACATCGAACATGGAAAGCCCCATCGCCAACGCCGCGCGCCTGCCGCAGGACATCGCGCTCGACCTGCTCAAGTTCATCGCCACCGCTACGAATGCCGTCAAGGGCGGCAACAGCACCACCGCCGGCTTTGCACCACCATCTGCCGCCAAGAGCGACGACCAGGTCGCTCAGTTGCTCGACTTGTACGCACGCTGCCGCGAAGCGGTCGAGTAGCCGCTCCCCCGCGCACGTGTCACTTCCCTTAAAGCAAACCATACGCATTGCCATCGTCGGCACCGGCGTCTTCGGCCGCAATCATCTTCGCGTCTATCGCGAGCTTGCGCGCGCTGGTGAAACCGTTCAGATCGTCGCCGCCGTGGATCCCAATGCAGAAGCCCGCGCGGCCACTACGGCGGAGTACGGCATCCCCGCCTTCGCCACCGTCGACGACCTTCTGCAGAGCGGCATCGCGGTAGACGCCGCCAGCGTGACGACACCGACGGTGCACCATGCGAACGCTGCGCTGGCGTTGATTGAAGCCGGCATCGATGTGCTGATCGAGAAGCCGATCGCGCCATCGCTCGTCGAAGCCGACAGCATCCTTGAAGCCGCGACACGGCACGGATGCATCGTGCAGGTGGGACACCTGGAGCGGTTCAACCCGGCCGTCACTGCGGCCCTGCCTCTGCTGCACCGGCCCATGTTCTTTGAGTCGCACCGCCTCAGCATCTTCACGCCGCGCGCGCTGGATGTGGATGTGGTGCTGGACCTGATGATCCACGATCTGGATATCGTTCTGACGCTTGCAAAGTCCCCGGTCCGCGAGGTGCGTGCCGTGGGCCTGCCGGTGCTGTCGCGCAAGGTCGATATCGCGAACGTCCGGGTTGAGTTCGAGTCCGGCGCCGTCGCAAACTTTACGGCATCGCGCGTCTCCACGGAGCGCGTGCGCAAGCTGCGCTTCTTCCAGCCGCACCAGTACCTGTCGCTCGACTTCGCACGCCAGGATCTTCTGATGATCGACGTCACCGCCGCAGCTTCGCTGACACCGGCGCAACTGGAAGCCGTCTTCGCCCACAGCACAGCCGCTTCTGACAGCCCGCAGCATCCCACCACCGGCCTGTCGTTGCGCAAGGTGCCTACACAACCCGGCGAGCCATTGCAGCTGGAGATTGAAGACTTCCTGAGCAGCGTGCGAAGCCGTGCCACACCACGCGTCAGCGGTGCGGATGGCCGGCGTGCACTTGCACTGGCTCTGCAGATTCAAGCAGAGATTGAAGGTCACACCGCTCGCAGCGGCCTAGCCTAGCCGCATGCAGGCGGAGGTTCCATCGCGCACTGCGTATCGCGTGGCTCTGCGGCGCGCGGCGCACCAGGTCTTCGACGATCCCGTCGTGTTCCACGATCCCTACGCGCTGCCCATCCTTGGCCTGACACCCGGCCGGCTCGCCGGCAGCGATCTGCGTGCGCCCAAGCGCGCATCCAGCGCATCGCTGCGCGCCTTCCTGGTGGCGCGATCGCTGTTCGCGGAGGAGTCGCTGGCCAGACTCGTCCAAACGCGGCAAGTGTCACAGTACGTGTTGCTTGGCGCCGGCCTGGATACCTTTGCGCTGCGCAATTCCTTCCCCGGCGTGCACGTGTACGAGGTGGATCACCCAGCGACGCAGCACTGGAAGCGGCGACTTCTGTACGACAATGGCCTGCGTTTACCACCGAACGCCACGCTGATCGCCACCGACTTTGAAGCTGGCGAACTAGCCGGCAGCCTGCGCGCCGCCGGCTGCGATCCGCAGCAGCCCACGCTGTTCGCCATGCTCGGAGTGCTGCCATACCTCACCGAAGCGGCATTCCAGCAGACGTTGGGGATGATCGGCGAATTTAGTGGCATGCGAGCTTTGGTGATGGACTACGGCCTGCCGCGCGAAGCTCTGCCACCAGAGGAGCAACTTGACTTCCAATCCCTTGCCGACCGCGTGGCGCAGGCAGGGGAGCCGTTTCGGTGTTTTATGACGGAGCGGCAGGCAGCGCAACACGTGAGTGCGGCAGGCCTGAAGATGTGCGACGAACTTTCGGCAGCGCAGATGACCGCACGCTTTTTTGCCGGCCGTGGAAGCTCCCTGTGCGTGCTGGGCTCTGGTGCCAGGCTGGCGCTTGCCGAAAGTGCTGCCCCCTAATCCTCCGAAGATCGCGTGCGCTGCGTACCGATGGTCAAGAGACAAGGCAGAAGCATCATTCCGATAAAGAAGAGTCCAAGAAAGAAATCGAGCATAGAGCGAACCCCTGGCCGCCGTGTTCGCCTGCTGTAGAGGTCAACATCAGCTGCAGGCCAAGCATACGGCCACAAACGACTCATAATCCGGCAGAGTGCATACAACTTCCGGAGCATTCAAGGTCACGAGAAGCCAGGCAACCGTCGAGAAGATTTCGTTCTCCCATACGGTCCAGCTCATCCCACCTACTATCTGTTCCGCTCCCCTACAATCGATGCATGTCGTACACAGCAGCCGTAGAGGGCCTGTATGCCCTGGCCGGCGAACTGGCGGGAACAAGGCGAAAGTTTGAACTGGACCACATGCGTGCGCTTATGCGCGCTCTCGGCGACCCGCAACACCAGTTCAAGGCGTTGCTGATCGCCGGCACCAACGGCAAGGGTTCCACCGCGGCAACGCTGGCGTCCATCCTTGCCGCCTCGGGCTACCGCACCGGCCTCTACACGTCGCCGCATCTGCTTCGCGTCAATGAGCGCATCCAGTTGGCTGCGAACGCCGCACCCCTCCTGCCCATTACCGATGACGTCTTCGCCGGCATCTTTGACCGCGTACAGGATGCCGCCGCAGGTGCCGTGCGTGATGGCGCGTTTCCGCAGCTCCCCAGCTTCTTTGAAGTCGTCACAGCCATGGCCTTTTGCGCCTTCGCCGACGCGTGTGTAGACATAGCCGTGCTCGAGGTCGGCCTGGGCGGACGGCTGGACGCAACCAACATCGTCAATCCACTGCTTTCCGTCATCACCGACATTTCGCTGGACCACACCGAGTGGCTCGGCGACACCATCACCGCCATCGCACGAGAAAAAGCAGGTATCCTGCGCCAGAATGGTGTTCTGGTCACACTGCCGCAGCACCCTGAAGCGAACGCCGCCATCGGCGAGGTGGCCGTCGCCTTGAATGTGACCGGCGTGAATGCGGCTGAGTACCTGCCCGGACATTCCGCCCGGCGACAGGAGGGCCCCAGCACCCACAATGACGACACGCGCATCCCTGCGTTCGGCACGCTGCTGCAGTTGTTTCCACGCCTGCAGGGTGAGCACCAGCGCCGTAATCTCGCGCTTGCGCTTGCCGCCGCAGAGACACTGTCGACACGCTTCGGCTTTGACCGGGTCTCGGCAGAAAGCACCACCACCGGCGTGGCCGCCGTGCAGTGGCCAGGACGACTGGAGCAAACGGCCGTACCAGGAGGCGCGCCCGTGCTGCTGGATGTGGCGCACAACCCAGCCGGCATCTGGACGCTGCGGTCCTTCCTGTCGCGTGCCTTTGAATCTCCAGGCGAGCTGCCGGCACCGCGCACGCTGGTCTTCTCAGCCCTTGCGGACAAGGCGATCCATGAGATGGCGCAAATTCTGTTCCCTCTCTTCGACGAGCCTGGAAATACAATCCTGCTGGTGCATGTCAACAGCCCGCGTGCGTCCACCCTGGATCGCCTGCAAAGCCTGGCCACGTCCTCCGGCGAAGGCGTGCAGGCGACGCTGAGCGTGCTCAACTCAGTCAAGCAGGCCTACGATCTTGTGCGGCTGCAAGCGCGTGGCAGTATCGTCGTGGCGGGATCGGTCTACCTGGTTTCGGAGTGGAAGGCTGCAGCGCTCGCGGACGCACACGGCAGCACCCTGGAGGTTGCGTGAACCGAGCTTCAAATGCTGCAGACGGTCTGAAAGCAGGTGCGACCGCGACGGGTACTATGACGGAACCCGCGCTTACGGCAGCAGAGCCCACCCCGCCGCTGATCAAACCTGATCGGTCAACCTATCAACGCTGGTTCACCTACCTGCTTCTGGCTCCGCTCATCCTGGTCTGGACAGCAATGTGTGCGTTGCTTTCCCTACTGGTTTCGCTGTGGGATAAGGACGGCCACCTGCAGCACCGCATCGCACAAGGCTGGGCGCGGGTTCTACTTCGCCTGGCTTTCTCGCCCATGACGGTGCTGCATCCAGAGCGGCTGCATCAACCGACGGCATGCGTCTTCACCTGCAACCATCTCAGTTACATGGACACGCCTGCGCTCTTCGGCACGCTGCCGTTTCAGTTCCGCATTCTCGCCAACCACTATCTTTTTCGGTACCCATTCATCGGCTGGCACCTTACGCGATCAGGCCAGGTGCCCATCGATCAGTCCAGCATGCGTTCGCAGATTGCCGGCCTAAGCACCGGTGTCAAGGCGCTCAAGGCAGGAACACCGTTGCTGCTGTTCCCGGATGGCAGCCGGTCGTCGGACGGTCACGTGCGCCAGTTCCTCTCCGGCGCTGCGTTCATGGCCATCAAGGCACAGGTTCCGCTAGTACCCATGGCATTGATCGGCACGTTTGAGGTGCTGCCCATGCACACCTACAGCCTGGCTCCACGACCGTTATTGCTCGTTGTGGGCGAGCCAATCATCACTACGGGAATGACTACAAAAAACGCCGACGGAATTACGGCGCAGCTGCTCGACGAGATCAGCGACATGTATTACGCGCACTCCTCGCTGAAACGGCCAGCCGTGGCACCACCGAGCCAGGCAAAGATATTCGTGTGACGCTACACCGAATCGTCTCGACATGACAAACCGATGGGTCCAGCTATTCCAGGCTGGACCCATCGGTTGCATAGCTCCCGACTATCGCTGATAGCCTGGATAGCCGTTCCCACCGCGATAGTGATTCCAGAAGGCGTTGTATCCCTGCTGGAACGCCTGACGATATGCTCGCCGGTCTGGTCCGCGGTAGTTCCGAAACTCGTCACGGTTATTTACGTTCACCGAACGTCGGTTCTTTAAATCCTGCTCCGCGCCGTACAAGCCATCATGAAAGGCGTTCCGCTGTACATCCCTGCGGAAACCATTGGGCGGCGAATCCCATCCACCCTGATAGTTTCCAGGCTGGCCATAGTAGCCTCCGGGCGGTGGTGGCGGGGGTCCCTGGGGTCCCTGGGCAATCATGGCTGTGGATCCGGCCAGCAGCGCTCCCGTCAAAAGAACTCCTGCATACTTCAAGGCGTTGCGCATAACGTTCGTCTCTTTCTGCCCCGGTCGTGGCGGCAACGGCACATTCCCTGTAACCCACACTGGGATGAGACGTTGCGCACCCCTGTTGCATGCCGCCGGAAATACCACGTTGAGGGCGAACCAAAAAAGAACAGGTGCGCCACTTGCGGCGCACCTTGCTTTTGCGGCTTTCGGCACGGATCACATGTTCGTCTGGCCGCCGCGCATCTCTTCGTTAAAGGTCGGCCGCATAAAGCTCAGTGCCTCCGCAAGCTGCTTCTGGTATTGCGCGCTGTGGGTCATCAGGGGCTTGGTGGCCGCGGCAAACTCACTGTCCTGCTGCAGCTGCAATACACCCTCACCTGCCAGGAACTGTGCGCTCTTCACCAGCTCCGCAACCGTGGTGTTCAGGTATTGCGCGTCGCGCGGATCGCCGATCCACACCGGTGCACCATGGCCGAGCGCGCCACTCAGCCAATACACCTTGGTCGCGACAAAATCCTGCCGCTGCTGCTCGTCCGTGTCGTTGAAAACAAAGCGCGACTGTTTCGCGGAGTAGTACCGCGTTGTCACTGGCACCGGCTGGCGATTGCCGCTCTTTACCAATTCTATCTGGCCCTGGTCCATGATCTTGCGCACGGCGTTGTAGATAAAGCCTTCGGCAAACGGCTGCTCCGGCGCCGGAACAACCTCGGCAAACGTCACCGTCATGGACGCGGAAATCTTTGCGCGCAGCGCGGCATCAGCTGCGGTCACACCATCCTCCAGCCGTGCATCGCCGTGCACAATGTACGTGTCCGCGCCGCTGGTGGACAGGTGAAACGGCCACTTCCAGCTGGCAAAGCGAATGGGCATGCCACCAAGTGTCACGTACAAATCAGGATCGGGATTGCGCATGCGCCGCGACATCTGCAGCAGAAAGTCGTGCACCGGCTTTTCCAAATCCGCCTTCGCGAAATCGAAGCCACTGCTCAGTTCCAGCGTCTGCCGCTTGCCTTCAAGCTGCTGTTCCTTCTTCTGCACCTCAGGGTCACGGCGGTCCGCGTCCGCGACCAGCATTAGCGTGAACGTCTCGGTCGGCATGCCGTTAAAGCCGGAGCTCTCCACGCCGTCTACCACGGTCAAACCTGCTTTGTGTGCTGCCGTTTGAACCTGCTCCGCCGTCTTCGTCGTCAATGCAATAGCCATCGAAAGTACCTTGTCCTATCGCCGCGCAAACCGCGGCCCTTCAGGTGTATCCGCCACTGTTCATCGTATCGCAGCTAGTCCGCGGCCGCGCTCCAGGGTCAGGTATTGCCGTCCGCATGCATCACGGCGCATGGTAGTGCTATGGCTTCTGCTGAGAACATCGCTGCCGAAAATTTAGCCGCAATCCCCACCGAAACGCGCAACCCACGCTCCGCGGGCATCGACGGTTTGCCTACCGAGCAGATGCTGCGCGTGATCAATGACGAGGACGCAACGATTGCCGCGTGCGTGGCCGCTGAGATCCCGCACATCGCTCGCGCCGTTGACGCCATCGCACAGCGCGTCGGCAAGGGTGGCCGGCTTTTCTACGTTGGCGCCGGCACCAGTGGCAGGCTCGGCGTTCTGGATGCGTCGGAGTGCCCACCCACATTCTCCGTTCCGCGCGATCTTGTGCAGGGCATCATTGCAGGCGGTGACGGTGCGCTGCGCGTGTCTGCAGAGGGTGCAGAGGACTCTCCTGAACAGGGTGCGCGGGACCTGATCGCCAACGGCTTCGACCAGTCACAGGGGCTTGACACCCTCGTCGGCATTGCCGCCAGCGGACGCACCCCATACGTTCTCGGCGCCCTGGCCCGCGCCCGATCGCTCGGTTGCTTCACCATCGGACTGTCCTGCGTTCCCGGCTCGCCGGTTGCACATGCGGCCGACATCGCCATCACTCCCGCCACAGGTGCGGAGGTCGTCACCGGCAGCACCCGCATGAAGGCCGGCACCGCCACAAAGCTCGTGCTCAACATGCTCTCTACCGCGCTCATGGTGCGGCTTGGCCATGTGTACGGCAACCTGATGACCAACGTTGCGCCCACCAATGCCAAGCTGGTCGACCGCGCGGAACGCATAATTGCCGCAGCCACACATGTGCCGCAAACACAGGCGGCAGAGCTCTTGCGCCATGCAGGCTCAGTTAAAACAGCAATCGTTATGCAGGGACTGAACCTCTCCAAAATAGAGGCCGACCGCACCCTGCAACAGCATGGGGGAGTTTTGCGAAGAGCTCTGGAAAGCTAACCGTTCGTTCGGTCTGAGGCGCGCAGTGTCGCCGCACCGAAGCTGCGCGCGCGCACCATGGCATATTTTGGACGGATGCGGGAAGTGCTGAAAACACCGGAAAAGGCACCATTCGCGCGCTGGTCTTCGGATCGTTCTCCGTTTTTTGGAACACGTTTGCGTTTGTGCTGGGTGCGCATGGTCTGGGTGCCGGTGTTGCCGGTAGCTTCGGCCTTGTGGGTGCCAGTGGCGCACTGATCGCAGGTTCTGCCGGCAAGATCGCCGACCGCACGGACCACGCTACGTGATGTCTCTTGCGCTCGCGTTTCTGGCTGCATCGTACGCACTTATGTTCGTTACAGAGAAGTTCGCGGACTATGCGCAATCTGCCGGCCACCTTCGCCTGGTGCCGTACCTTGCCGCACTGGCGTTCGCGGTCGTCATCCTGGACATTGGTGCACAAGGCTCACAGATTGCTCATCAGACGCGCATTTTTTGCGCTGCGGCCCGAGGCGCGCAGCCGCATTAACACCGTCTATATGGTGACCTATTTCACGGGCGCGGCCATCTCAATCATGAACTCGGCGAAGAGTACGACTGGATGCTGGAACGGAGCACAGAGCGCAAGGGTACCGCCGTCTATCTAAAAGTGGACAATCACACCTCCCGCTCGCGGCGTAAGGTGCTGCATGAATTCAGTACAAACGACACTTACGGCTTCAACAAGACGGTGGTGCCGGTTAAGTTGGCACGTTATGGTACCGACCAGCTCATCTCCCGCTCGCAGGCCAAACGTGTACTGGCACGAGTCGATTTATTCTCTGTCGTCATCTTCGACTTCGCTGGAGTGGATACCATCGGTCAGGCGTTTGCGGATCAGATTTTTCGCGTTTTTCCGCAGGACCACCCCGATATACGGCTGCTCCCATCACATGCCAACTCAGAGGTGATCGGCACTATCCAGGCGGCAATCCGGGCCGGGCGCCCCGGCTATAAGGGCGCTCCATCGAAGTGAGGCTGGTGAACCGGGCAGGACTCGAACCTGCGACCCTCTGCTTAGAAGGCAGATGCTCTATCCGGCTGAGCTACCGGTTCAACGTGTGTGTGCGGACGTATAAGCCACCGCATGCACACCGTGTCGTTAGATTACATCGCTCATTCGTTGTTTCGCGTCGAAATGGAATCCTGCCTTAGTCGCACGTTGACTTTTGACGTGCTTCAGATGCTGAGCAGCTCGCGTGCTCGAAATATGGCAACGGTGTCGGCCAGTGCGGCGGCCCAACGCACCTCCGCCTCAGCCATGTCCACGCCGACGCCCTTGACGTAGAGCGTGATGGCGAACCCCTCGCTTACTGCTTCCAGATCGACCACAGCCGGCCGCAGCACCGCTTCAAGTTTGGCCAGGCTGTGGGGCAGTTCATTTGCCAGGCGGTCCATGCGGTGCAACACCTGCGCCGTTCTGTGCTGCGACGCAAAGACTGCACGCTCGCGCCACAGGAGATCGATGTAGCAACTGGTGCCGGCGACGGCGACCTCCGGCTCAAGCAGCAGGTCGTCCCTTACCGCTTCGAGCTCTTCGGCGGTCATGCCCCAAACGTCGCACTTGGCCGTGAAGACCGGCGACCGTGCCGCGTTTAACGCCCGCAGCGCCGCCAGCAGCGGTGGGTGCTCGTCCGCCTCGGCGATGTGGTCCATGGCGTCCGGATCGGTGCGCAGGTCAACCCATTGCACCTCACCTTCCGGCGAGTTCCAAGGCACCACCAGCACAGGATCCTCCAGACCGCATTCGGTCGACCACTCCATCAGCATGCTGCCTGCTCCCCCGCGTATGCCTGCGCCCATTCAAGCAGCCGCGCCTCTGCCCAGTAGCCGTCGTACCCCGGCGCGGCATCTTCAAGAAATGCGCAGTGTCCGCCGTGTTCCGGCTCCACCAGCCGCACAGACGGGTTTGCGTGCAGATCTGCACGCGTCTGCGAGCTGAGCCGGATAAATGGGTCGTCCATGCTGTGCAGAACCATCGTAGGAACCGCGATGTCTGCTACGACCCGCGCCGCGCCGGACCGGGCGTAATAGTCATCCGCACCGGTAAAGCCGCAGTAGGGTGACATCGCGTACTCGTCAAAGTCGCGGATGGACTGTACGTTTGCCAGCGCACGGGGATCAAAGATTGCCGGAAACAATCGTGCCTTGCGATGGAAGCGGGCCTTCAGCCCACGCAGGAAACGGCGTTCATAGATGCGATTGAACGGCAGATGCAGGGCGTCGGCGCTTTGTGCCAGATCCACCGGCGGCGAGACGGCGACTACACCCGCCAGTTCAGCGGGGGCAGAGCTGCCGAGCTCACCGGCACACTTGAGCACCAGGTTGCCACCCATGCTGTACCCGGCCAGCATCACGCGCTCGCATCCGCGCGCAATGCACCACTGGAGCACGGCGGCGACGTCGCTGCTCATGCCGCTGTGGTAGAGAGTGGATGCCAGTGCGTCGGTGCTGCCGCAGTTGCGCATGTTCATGCGCACCACGTTCATGCCTGCGAGCCAAAGCTTGTTTGCATTGCCGACCACGTATTGGGAGCGCGACGAACCCTCAAGCCCATGCACCAAGACCAGCGTCATCGCCGTGCGCCATGCAATCTGCCAATGGCAATGGCAAAGCACGTGGCTTGGCAGTTCGCTGTCCAGCAGCACGGCGCTGGCCTGCGCCTGCATCTCCGGTGGTAAAGGCACCCGCACCAGGGCAGTCTGCGGCGGCGGCAGGTTGTCGTGACGCGGCAGAAAGTTGCCCACAATGGTTTGCAGGTGTCCGTTGCGCAGCCGGCGCCTGGGCTTAAAACTCGTTGTGTCCGTCGAAGGCAATCTCTCTATTCGACCACAGGCGCGTGAAAAGAGATGTTGAGGGAAAGCTATGCCTGATTTTCATACCTGCGCCGCATCAGCAGCAGTTCCGCCTGAAGCGCATCGCGTTCCGAGATCAGCACCTTGGCAAGCTCGCAGGTGCGCATGTGGTCGTCCAGCGCTTGTAACAGCAGGTCCGACCCTTCGAGCTTTACCGTCACCGCGTATCGCGGCAGCTGTGTCTCATGTACCTGTTCCGCTTCCATGGCTGCTTCCTCCGTACACACCTTATCGGCGCAGGCGGCTGTGCCATGAAGGGACAGTGGAGTGCGTTATGCTCGGCTTCGCTTTTTGGGGCGTAGTGCCTGCAGCAATGCCTCTGCTGCCAGCGGCCCGGCGGGCTCATCCTCGTGCTTGTAGTAGACGTAGACGTCGCGGCCTGCCGCAGCCAGTGCACGCAGCGTGCGTGCGTGTTTGGCCACGGCCGCTGCTCCGTAGCCACCTGCCATGCGCAGCCGGAACGACGTAAACACCTCTGCGGTGTGTACGGGCGGTGTCTTCAGATCGTCACTCTCTGCAATGCACAGGGCGGCACTACTGCTGCTCAGGACTGCGTAGGTCTGTTCTGAGAACCAGCTCTGGTTACGGAATTCGAAACTTACGCGCTCGCCTTGCAGGCATGGCTGCTGCAGAAGGGCTTGAAGGCGACCGTGGTCGGCCTTGAAGTTGGGCGGCAACTGGAAGAGCAGCAGTCCGAGTCGACCCGCCGTGCGCACGGGCTCCAGAGCTTTGACAAACGCCTCCACCGACTCGTCGCAGGCGCGCAGGCGCTTGCGGTGCGTGACTGTTTCCGGTGCCTTGAAGGAAAACTTGAAGTCTGCCGGTACCGCGGCTAGCCAACCCTGAAGCTGCACGGCAGTGGGCAGCTTGCGGAAGGTGTAGTTCACCTCGACCGAGTTAAGCCGGGATGCGTAGTGCACCAGGAAGCGGCGCGCTGGGACGCCTTTCGGGTAGAACTCCGGCTTCCAGCTTGGGTAGGCCCAGCCGCTTGTGCCTGCAAAGACATTTCCGGCCGCCATGATGCACTCCACAAACAGCTTGACTACAAACAGCGATGCGGACGTGGTGGCGTCCGCATCGCATGTTCAAGTTTTTGGGGCGGCTGGAGGGATTTGAACCCTCGAC
>CAHJWI010000007.1 GCA_903642225.1 Acidobacteriaceae bacterium
GCCGACGCCGGCCTTTTCAGGGCCGCGCTCTACCACTGAGCTATCTGGCCTTGGGGTACACCCAGGGATCTGTGCAAACGCACAACGCGCATGCCGGGGATGGCAGCAGCGGTCGGGCAGGCTCAGAACCTGCCGGCGACTTTCCAAGTATACCCAACCTCATCCGCCGCGCCAAACAGCGCTCCCCAAGCTATGCTGAAACCACTTCACCCGGGAAATCAGCCGCCACACCCAGGCGCGCGGTATGCGCCGTGGCAAACCCAGCAGGCAGGTCGTTCCATGCGCGTCCTCATCGCTCACATCCTCGGCGCAGCCGCTTTGCTGCTCTCGCCCGTGCTGCACGGGCAGCACAATACCGCCATCGCTGAGAGCCGCACCGCCCAGCGCCTCGAAGCCATCCGGGACCAGCCTCCGGCCCTGCGCGCCTTCCTGCTCCGCATGCCCAAGGGCGGCGACCTGCATATGCACCTCTCCGGCGCCGTCTACGCTGAAACCTTCATCCAGAACGCCGCCGAAGACAACCTTTGCGCCGACCCCGTCAAACTCGTCTTTCTGCCTAACGTCGGCACAACGCGCTCCCTCCCGCCCAAGCCCGTCTGCGCGGAGGGCACGGTACCCGCCGCGGAAGCCCTCACCAACCAGAAGCTCTATGACGCGCTCATCGACAGCTTCAGCATGCGCAGCTTTCAGCCTACCCCCGGCATCAGCGGGCACGACCAGTTCTTCGCCACCTTTGGCCGCTTCAGCGGCATCAGCAAGACTCACCTGGGCGAGTGGGTGGACGAAGTCGCCACGCGCGCCGCAACGCAGAACGAGCAATATCTCGAGATCATGCACACGCCCAGCTTCGACATTGCCGCGCGTGCCGCCAAAGACTTTCCACCCCTGACCGCCGGCTCCGACTACGTAGCGCTCCGCGACCAACTCCTGAAAGCCGGCCTCAAAGACAACATCAGCAAAGACCGTGATGAGCTCGACCACATGGAAGCTCGCCGCAACGAGCTGGAGCACTGCGGCACACCGCAGGCGACCCCGGCCTGCGCGGTGAAGGTCCGCTATCTCTTCCAGGTTCTCCGGGCCTTCGCACCCAGCACTGTTCTTGCCCAGACAGTGCTCGGCTTTGAACTCGCCAGCGTGGACCCCCGCGTCGTCGGCCTCAACTATGTGCAGCCGGAGGACTCGCTCGCCTCCATGAGCCAGTACACGGAGGAGATGCGCTCGCTCCAGGCTCTGCGCCCGCTTTACCCAAAAGTCCACCTCAGCCTGCACGCCGGCGAACTCGCACCCGGCCTGGTTCCGCCGGAAGGTCTGCGCTCCCATATCCGCGAAGCTGTAGACATCGCTGGCGCCGAGCGCATAGGCCACGGCGTCGACATCGCCAGCGAGCTGCACAGCGCGCAAACCCTCCAGCAGATGCACGACCGCAACATCCTGCTCGAGCTCAACATCACGTCCAACGACACCATCCTCGGCATCCGTGGACCTAACAGCCCGCTCAGCCTCTACCGTGCCTTCGGTGTCCCCTTCGCCATCTCCACCGACGATGAAGGCGTGAGCCGCATCGACATCACCAACGAATACCTGCGCGGCGTGCAGGATCAGCACCTGACATATGCCGACCTCAAGGCTTCCGCACGTGCCTCGCTCGAGCACAGCTTTTTGCCCGGCGACACCCTGAACACCACGCCCAACTCCTACACCACCCTGCGTGCCGGCTGCTCCCCCGCGCACACCTCATCCACATGCGATGTCTTCCTGAAGACCAGCGAACGCGCCGCCGCGCAACTTGAACTGGAGCGCCGCTTCCAGACATTCGAAGCCGAAGTCGCAGAGCGTTAAACTGCTGCTGTCGATTAACCCGGAGACCCCCCGTTGAAGCGCGCCCTTTCCACCCTTGGCCAAATGCTCGTCATGTTCCTCGCCGCTTTCACCGGCATGCTCTTCCTCGGCAGGCTCGTGCCGCAGCTTCACATCGTCCATGTCCTGGGCCAGCAGGGCTTTATTCGCCGACAATATGAATTTGACTGGCTGCTTTCTGTCACCTTCTTCGCTATTATTTTCCTGCTCTTCGGCGTTGCCCTCCCCAACACCCGTCGCACGGCATGGATTTCTACAGCCATCGCCTTCGTCCTCACCGTCGCGATCCTCGCCATCTTTACCCACATCGGCTACAAAGACGCCAACCTGCTGTACGGCAACTAGCGGCGGTTTAACCGGGTCTTCATCGGCTCACCCGTACACTGCTCGCATGACAGCGGCAAAGTGCCAGCGCTCCCTTCTCTCCTGCATTCTCCTGTTGCTTTTCACAGTGCCAGCGCTCCATGCTCAAAGGGCACCACAGGCCCACAACGTCATCCTCGTCATGACGGACGGCCTGCGCTGGCAGGAGCTCTTCCGCGGCGCCGACGAGTCCCTGCTTACGTCCGACCGCTACTACACCAACCGCAACGTCAGCGATCTCCGTCAGCAGTTCCTCGCGCCCACCCCGGCAGAACGTCGCGCAAAACTCATGCCCTTTTTCTGGTCTTTCTTCCCGGCACAGGGCACCGTCTTCGGCGATGTCGATCAGGGTTCCGTCGCCTCTGTTACCAACGGCTTCAACTTCTCCTATCCCGGCTACTCTGAAACACTCACCGGCCATCCCGATCCACGCATCCATTCCAACGACAACATCCCCAATCCCAACATCACCGTGCTTGAGTTCCTCAACAAGCGCCCGGGATTTCAGGGCAGGGTCGCGGCTTTCGGCGCATGGGACGTCTTTTCCGGCATCTTTAACTCCCAGCGCTGCGGCTTTCCTGTCAACGCAGGCTATGACCCGCTGCTCGCCGCGCACTCGCCGCGCATCGATCTGCTCAACCGCATGAAACTAGACGCGCCACGCATCTGGCCCGACGAAGCTTTCGACTCACCTGTCTTTGAGACGGCCCTCGAGTACATTCGCGTCCAGCAACCGCGTGTGCTCTTTCTCTCTCTTGGCGAAACAGACGATTGGGCGCATGGCGGAAACTACGGCGAATACCTTCTCTCAGCTCACCGCGCGGACACCTACCTGCAGCGGCTTTGGACCAGCCTGCAGTCCATGCCCGGCTATCGCGACAACACTGCCCTTATCTTTCTTACCGATCACGGTCGCGGCAATGGCGCAGACAGCTGGAAATCCCACGGACAAAAGCTGCCGGAGTCCAAAGACATCTTCGTCGCCCTCGCAGGCGCCGGCATACCCAACAAAGGCCTGCTCTCAACGACACACGCCGTTACGCAAAGCCAGGTCGCGGCAACTCTCGCGCACCTGCTTGGAGAAGACTGGATGGCTGCCGAACCGGCTGCCGCAGGACCGCTGCCCTTGCAGCCCTAGCCACACTATCGCCGTACATACACCCGGTAATCCGCTGTCCGCTGCTTGGTATGTGCCACGTGGGTACTTTCCAGGACATACTTGCTCGAAAGGTAGTTTGCAAACTCAGGCCACCGCTGCAACTTACTGAAAGACAGGTCCTCCTGGTTCGGCCAGTTATGTGCACTAAGTACGATCA
Organism: Acidobacteriaceae bacterium; assembly: GCA_903642225.1. Classification (GTDB taxonomy): domain Bacteria; phylum Acidobacteriota; class Terriglobia; order Terriglobales; family Acidobacteriaceae; genus Terriglobus. The sequence goes on from CAHJWI010000007.1 coordinate 3,537, forward strand.
CCTTTGGCTGCTTCGTTGAGATGTCTTTGAGAAATATCGCCTGTAAGTCGGCCAGAAATGGTTTGTACTTGACCGGGAATAACATGTTGTCGTTCACAAACCCCGTAGGCTGCTGCAGGCGCAATTGATACAGCGCACCAATGCACCCGCCCAGCGTCATGTCCAAACACTGTACGCTGCCGTTCAGCGAAGCCCCGCCCAGCCGCTGCAAATCTGCGACCACCGCCTGCTGCGTCCCCACCGGATACTCCGCGTTCGCATGATCCCGCCAAAGCTTTAGCGGCAACCTTACTGCACCCACCAGCAGCAACACTACCGCAGCTACTTTCCGGTCCCAGCTCAACGATCGCAGCCCACGCTGCGCGCACACAAACCCCAACGGCAACCCGAACAGCAGCAGAGGATATACGTGGTAAGGAAAGCCCTTGCGCTGCGCCAGATACATCACCACGCTAACGGCAAACCCGGCCAGCAGTAACCCTCCGCGCCGTTCCCGCCACACTCGCGCCCTGACCGCAAGATACAAACCAAACAGCAACACGAGTAACAGCGGATAACTCATGACCCGCAAGACCATGTAACCGACGGAAGCTCGGCCCTGTCCTGCATACCACGCTCCCAGGGTATGCTCCGTAAGCAAAAAAGCGGAAAACGCCCCTGGCCAATGGCGAAAATAAAGTACGGTTGCCAACACCGGCACAAGCCCTCCTGCAACGCTCCACCCCAGCAGCGGCAACACTCGGGCCCTGGCATCTTCACCCCATATCGAAGGCCACCGCGCGTCTACCAGCACAACCCCCACAAGCATCAAAGACATCAGCGCTGCAAAGGGTTTCTCCGCACTCGCCCACCCCGCCAGCACCAGGCAGGGCGCCATCCACACAGCGCGCCGGCTCTCCATGCAGCGCACAGCAAACCACCCAGCCCCTACCAGCAGCGCGGCAATCCACCACTCCCGTTCGCCCAGGTCAAAGGCACCGTCGTTCAGGTGTACCAGCCACGTCAGCATTCCTCCGCAGGCCGCGGCCAGCCGAACACCACGCCCCGCCAGCGCCGTTACCGCGCCCACGGCGCACAGCCCCACAAACGTGTCCCAACGCCAAAGCCCCGCCGCATCCCCGCCGAACACATGCATGCTCAGCCACTCGGTCATCAATACGCCCGGCAGGTTCATCTCTACCTGCTGCAGGTACGGCGCATGCCCTCGGCTGATCATCCACGCCACGTAGTGCAGAATCGCAGCGTCGTGCACCACGGGGGACGTACGTGCCCACCACACCTCACGCGTCAGTGCATACAGCAGAACCAGAACACATACGGCAATCGCCAGCGAGATCCACCGCCGCTGCACGCCGGCAAACAGGATCAACCAGTCACGCCCAGCGCCTGCGTTTCAAACTGCAGCAGGGCATCGTCGTTCCAGCGGTGGTCGTCGCTGCGCCAGCCGTTGCGGCCGTCATCCATGAAGTTCGGGAAGTTCGACCGGCAAAAACTTTCGCGCTTGTCGAAGTCGATCAGCACCTGCGCCACGCCATCCAGCCGCAGCACCGACCGCTGCCCGTCTGCGCTCCATTCCACGGTCGCCAGCCGTTGACGACTGCCGTCTTCGCCGCCGCGCATGGCCTCCACGTTGTACACCAGCATCGCGTCCAGCACGGTCACGTCAAAGTCGTCATCCACCGTTGCACGGTCGCCATCGCACGCATAGCAATACCCCGCCACGCCCTCGTCCTCAAACACCACGCGCCAAGCCAGCGCCCGCACCGGCGAGTAACTCACCAGCTTCGCCGCACCCACCTGGAACTCCAGCGCATCCATGCGGCCATTCTAGCAATGCCGCTGCAGCGCAGCAGTACACTAGACCAACATTGTCCATGAGTTTCCGCTTCCACTTTGGCCGTCCCCAGGCCGCCGCCGCTCTCCTTCTACTCTTCTTCTTCGCAGAAGCCCTCTTCGTCATCGCGCGCGCGCCTATCACCGACTCCGACTACCGCTACGCCCTGTGCGGCCGCGAGATGTGGGAAAAACCTTCTCCCGCGCTTGGCTACTTCACCACCTGCGGCAACATGCAGGGCGACGGCACCCTCGCCTACCGCACCGCCGCTCTCCCGCTCACCCTCTACATCGAGGCCCTGCGACTGCAGGACTACCTGGACCGCAAGGCTGACGAGCACAAGCCTCTCGCGCAGCGCACCTATTCGCCCAACCCCACCGGCGGTTCCGTCTATGACCTCCGACATCAGATCACCGGCCTGCCCTATCTCCTGCGCGTTCCCTTCGCCCTCGCGGCGACCCTGCTCGGCGCAGGCTTATGGTGGGTCTCTCGCAGACTCTTCGGGAACTTCGGCGGCTTCTTCGCACTCAGCCTTTACGTCATGTCGCCCGCAGTTCTCAGCGCCGCCACCACACCCAACAACGACATCCTCGCCGCATGGGGTATGTATGCGACTATCTACACGGCAATCGGCATTGCACACGCCATGTACGGTCCCACCCGCAAGTGGCGTCCGCGCATCGTCCTGTTCACCGTGGCTCTCGGCCTCACCGCCTGCGCACACGTTCTTGCGGCTGTTGTCGCGCTCTTCTTCTCCGCTCTCTTCATGCTCTACGTCGCAGACCGCCGCCGCTCCGCCGCGCTCCCCATTCTCGTTGGCTCAGGCCTGGGCGCGCTCTTCATCGTCTTTGCTTCCTACGCGTTCCATCTCGGTGCCTTTTTCTACGTCTTTACTGCCGGCGCGGCCCGCTTCATCCCCTCCCAACTGCCGGCCTGGGCTTTCGCCTCCACCCTCATCAACGCACCCACTGTCATCGCCCTCGCGGTCAGCTTCGTGCTTTTCCTCTCTGTCGGACGCTCCCGCTACTTCGGCAACGCGGCGCCATTCTTCGTTGCACTGCTAACCCTGCCGCTCGTGACCACGCAGATCGCCACTAACCCTGTACTCTGGGCCATCCCGTTTCTGCTCACCTTCATCGCCGGCGTCTTCGCCGATGCCTTTGAAACCCCGTACCGCAAACTCTTCCTCGCATTCGCCACCACCGTCCTTGCTGCGCAGGGGGTGCTCAGTTGGACGGTTCTTCCCGCAATGCACCGATAGTGGTACCTCTACTCGGAAAAACCCGCACCAATCCGCGCAAAATGAGCGCATCCTACAGACACCTACACTCATGATGACCTTTCGCACTCGCCTTCTTGTTACTGCCGCCATCTTTACCGTTCTGCCACTCTCTGGTTGCAAGAAGACCAAGCAGATGGCCGCCCAGGCCACCGGTGCCGTCGGTGTAACCGCTCCTACCTACACCGACGAGCTACACGGCGCCATCGACCCCGGCCACCTGCAGCTGCTCCATTCCCCAGACTTTTCCGACATTCAGCCGGCGATCGCAAGCTTCTACGACAACCGGCAGTTCACCCTCGCCTGGAGCAAGGACGGCAAGCCCACCAAGCAGGCGAACGCCATGATGGAGGCCTTCTCCAACGCCCGCCAGCGCGGCCTTGAGCCGGAGGACTACGACGCCGGCCAGTGGCACCAACGAGTCTCCGACCTCGGCACCGACCAGGGAAAGGCGAACTTCGACGCGGCTATGTCTATCAGCGCCGCACGTTTCCTCAACGCAATCCACATGGGCCGCACCAACCCCCAGGCCTTCTCTTTCGGCATCAATACCGACGGCAAAAAGCTCGATCTGCCCACCGTCCTCGAATCCCAAATAGTCAACGCGTCCGACATGGACACCACCCTCACCGCCTTTGAGCCTTCAAACGCCCAGTACAAGGCGCTCAAAGACTCGCTCCACCACTACCTTGATCTCGCAGCGCAGGATCACAGCGACCCTCTCCCGGACCCAGGCACGTCCAGCTTCGCCCTAAGCACGGGCTACCCGGCGCTGCAACCCCTGGCACAGAAATTGAAGATCGTCGGCGACATGCAGGCGTCCTCTGACACTGGTGCCCAGCCCGACATCAATGCCCTCACCGAAGCGCTCAAGCACTTCCAGCATCGTCACGGCATCCAGGAAGACGGCAAGCTCAACGCCACCACCGTCACCGCCCTCAACATTCCCATCACCGCCCGCATTCAGCAGATTGCCGACAGCATGGAACGCTGGCGCTGGATGAACGACGAATTCCAGCGCCCCAGCATCCTGGTGAATCTTCCTGAGTTCGTCCTTCGCACCTTTAACGGCGACGACGAAGAGTTCCGCATGAACGTCGTTGACGGTCAGAGCAGCCTGGAAGAGCACCACACCCCCATGATCGCGGACCGCATGAAATACCTTGTCTTCCGGCCCTACTGGAATCTGCCGGTAGACATCGCGAAGAAAGATCTTGTCCCGCACATGGAAAAGAACCCCGGCTACCTTGCCGAGCACCACTACGAGACCGTGAACAACAAGGGTGAACCGGAAGAGGCCTCAGCCGAGCGTGTCGCGCATGGCAACGTCCTTGTCCGTCAGCTACCGGGCATCACCAACTCCCTTGGCTTGGTCAAGTTCATGTTTCCCAACAAGTTCAACGTGTACCTGCACGATACCAATTCACACTCCCTCTTCAGCCGAGTCCGCCGCGACTATTCCCACGGCTGCGTCCGCGTGCAAGATCCGCCGAAGCTTGCAGACTGGCTCCTGCGCGATAACAGCCAGTGGGACCCGGAAAAGATTAAGGACGCCATGAACGACGAGTCCATCACCAACAAGAACGTCTCGCTGCCAAAGCCCATTCCGATCGTTCTGTTCTACGGCACAGCTTACGTCGACGGTGGCGAGATCCACTTCTTTCAGGACCTTTATGGCTACGACAAAAGTATGGAAGACATGCTCAAAAAGGGCGCACCCTACCCACAGAAGCCCGTCATGCAACGCGGCGAAGCCTCCGTCTAAGCGCACCACCTTGTTCCTCCGGTTCCACCGCGTCGCCACTCTTCGGAGTGGCGACTTCTGCATGGGACCACGCCTCGTGGTACAAGGAGCGCATGCGTCCTTTTCCCCTGGCTCTCCTTTGCGTACTCGGCGTTTCCCTGCCTGCCCAACAGGCTGAAAGCAAAGCGGCCACACCCACGATCCAGGACAAGACCGCAGCCATGACCCGCCAGCCCGGCCTTCTGCCGCTGAACTGGGACGCCAAAGCCGGCAAGCTCTACCTTGAAGTGCCTCTCGCCGGTGCCGATCACACTACTTCCCCGGAGTACATCTGGGTCCACTCCCTTCCCGGCGGCGTCGGCCAGAACGACCTCGGCCTCGACCGCGGCCAGCTCGGCGGCGGCCGCATCGTCCGCTTCGAACGCACCGGCCCCCGCGTCCTCCTTGTCGAGCACAACCTCCAATTCCGCACCAGCTCCACCGATCCCGCGGAACGCGCCGCCGTCGAACAATCGTTTCCGTCCACGGTCCTCGCCGGCTTCAAGGTCGAGGCCGAATCTGCCGACGGCACAGTTCTCCTCGACATCACCGACCTCGCCCTCCGCGACGTCCACGACGTCATCCCCGCCCTCGCACGCGGCGAGCAGGGCAGCTTCAAGCTCGACGCCAACCGTTCCGCCATCGTGCTCGACGACACCAAAGCCTTCCCGAAGAACACCGAGATCGAAGCCACCCTCACCCTCACCTCCGACGGCGGCACGCCCACCCTGCTTGCCGACGTCGCTCCCGATCCCCACGCCGTCACCGTCCGCGAGCACCAGTCCTTCCTTGAGCTCCCGCCACCCGGCTTCACGCCCCGAGCCTTCTCCCCGCGTTCCGGCTACTTCCCGGCAGGCTACCGCGAGATGAACGCGCCCCTCGGCGAGTCCACCGTCCAGCAGTTCATCGTCCGCCACCGCCTCATCAAGCGCGACCCCGCCTGCACCCACAGTTGCGTCGCCGTTCAGCCCATCCGCTACTTTGTCGACCGCGGCGCGCCCGAGCCCCTCCGCTCCGCCCTTGTCGAAGGCGCACGCTGGTGGGACACCGCCTTCCAGGCTGCCGGCTGGGCACCGAACACCTTCCTCGTCGAACCCCTCCCCGCCGGCGCCGACCCACTCGACATCCGCTACAACATGATCCAGTGGGTGCACCGCTACAATCGCGGCTGGAGCTACGGCGAGGCCATCACCGACCCGCGCACCGGCGAAATCCTCAAGGGCAACGTCACCCTCGGCAGCCTGCGCGGCCGCCAGGACTACCTCATCGCCGAGGCCCTGCTCGCACCCTACAAGAACGGCAAGGTTCCCTCCGGCAAGAACGACCAGGCCCTGCAGATGGTCCTACAGCGCATCCGCCAGCTCGCCGCGCATGAGACCGGCCACACCCTGGGCCTGTCGCACAACTTCGCCGCCAGCGCCTTTCCCCACCCGGACCACGATCAAACCATCTCCGTTATGGACTACCCGCACCCCTACGTCACGCTCGATAAGAACAACACCCCTGACCTGACTCACGCCTACCCCGTCGGCATCGGCCTTTGGGACAAGGTCGCTATCGACTACGGCTACCGCGAGTTCGACCGCAACGGCGCGCCCGCCGAAGATCCCGCCGCTCTGAACAGCATCCTCGCGAAGTCCGAAGCGTCCGGCCTCGTCTACATCACCGACGAGGATGCCCGGCCCTTCGGCGGCGCCCACCCCCACGCGCACCTGTGGGACAACGGCACGGACCCCGCCGACGAGCTCGACCGCATCCTCACCGTCCGCTCCGCTGCCCTCGCCCGCTTCGGCCCCGACAGCATCCGCAACGGCACAGATGTCGCGCAGCTTGAAGACACCCTCGTCCCGCTCTACCTGCTCCACCGCTACCAGACCGAGGCCACCATCAAGCTCATCGGCGGCCTAGACTACCGCTACCAGGTGCGTGGCGACGGCCAGCCCGGACCCTCGGCCGTCGCCGCCGCGGACCAGCAGCACGCGCTCCGCTCCGTCCTCAAAACCCTCTCAGCAGACACCCTGGCCATATCCGACGCCCTGGTTAGCATGCTCCCGCCACGCCCACCCGGCCTGCCGCGCTCGCGCGAAACGTTTCCCACCGCGACAGACCTCACCTTCGACCCCATTGCCGCCGCAGAGTCCTCAGCCGATCTCACCCTCGCTGTCCTGCTGCACCCGGCACGCGCCTCGCGCCTGGTCCAGTACCACGCCCAGGACCCGTCCATGCCGTCGCTCACAGCGGTAGAAGACGCGCTCCTGGCAGCAGTAGCAACCCGCCCCACAGGCGGTCCAAAACTCTCTGTTGAAGTCAGCCGAGCCATCGAATCCCGCACCGTCGAAGCCATGCTCTCGCTTGCCAGCAACACCGCCGCATCCGCACAGGCCCGGGCCATCACCCGCGCTGAGCTGGACACCTTGCTCAAGCAGAACTCAACCACTACCTCAGACGCCGACGAATCCGCTCACCGCGCCGCCATCGCCGCCCGCATCGCCGAGTGGCAGCACTCCCCAGAGAAGTTCACGCCCAGCAAGCCCATCGAGGCCCCGCCCGGAATGCCTATCGGCGACGACGAAGACATGTACTGACTCTGAACCAGGGTCTCGGCAGCCTACTTGCGCAGGTATTCATCCCGCAGCCGTGTCTGCCGCGTCACCATCGGCACTGCCACGCCATCGATGTACACCTGCTTTACCGTCGTCCGCACGTCCAGCGGGTCGCCGTCCGCAATCACCACGTTCGCGGTCTTTCCCACGTCTAGCGATCCCAGGCTGTCTCCCACACCAAACATCTCCGCCGGGCTCAGCGTAATGGCCCGCAATGCTGCGTCGTACGGCAACCCGTAGGCCACGGCATAGCCCGCGGCGTATGGCAGGTTGCGGTCGAACTCCAACGACTGCGAGCTGAGCGCAATCTTTACTCCACGCTTTTGCAGCTCCGCCGGCAGTGAGTACACCGCGTCGTAGCGCTCGCCCGGCTTTGGCATGTCGTAGATCGGCCCCACAATCACCGGCACATGGTAGCTCGCGATCTTGTCCAGCACGCCCTGCGCATGGGTCACGTGGTTGAGGATGACCTTCAGCTTGAACTCCCGCGCCAGCGCCATGATGGCCTCCACATCGTGGCCCTCGTACACGCCGATCACCACCGGCTTCTCGCCACGCAGGTACGGCAGCAGCGCCTCGTTCTTCAGGTCGAACTTGCCCGTTGGCGCAGCCCCGGAAGCAGACCCGGAAGCAGATCCAGCCGCACCTCCACGCCCATCCTTATTCGCCGGTGCCGCCTCCCCCGCCTTCGCCCCACTCGCGCGCAGATGCATGTACTCCGTCGCATCGATCAGCGCCTGGTGCAGCTGCGAAATTTCACCCATCCGCGTGGTGGGGAACTTGGCGCCTTTGCCACCTTCGCGTCCGCCACGCTTCGGCGTCTCGCCAAAGTTCATCGCCAGCGCAATGTCCTTGGTCAGCAGCATGCTGTCGCGGTCCCGCCCCGCAAGCTGAATCAGCGTGTCCTGCCCTGGCATCGTGTCCGCATCGTCCGGAGCCACCACCGCGTTGGTAATCCCGTTGAACCGCGCCACCGGAATCCGCTCAGTCTCCGCTCGAAACGCGTCGTACACGTGCATCTGCGGAAAGATCTCCTCCGACGTCTCTACTAGGTCGTTCGCCATCGAGTCTGCCTGCACCTCAGACAAGCCCAGGTGCGACTCCGCATCGAACAACCCCGGATACACCGTCATCCCCTTCGCATCCACCACCTGCGCACCCGCCGGAATCGCCGTTCCCGCAGGCCCCACCAACTTGATCTTGCCACCCTCCAGGATCAGCACACCGTTCTCGATCGTCCCGTGTGACACCGTCAGCAGCTTGCCACCCGTAATCGCCAGCGTAGGCCCCGGCTGCGACACGTCCACCATCACGGCCTGCGCGTGGACTGCAAGTGGCGCCGTAACCGCAGCGGCACACAACGTCATGGCGGAAAGAAACTTAGCCTGCATTAGAAACCCTCGTACATCGCGCAAAACAATTCAGAAAACGACGGCACACGCGCTCCATCGCGAGGACAGCGACGCAGCTACTCGCGGCGGCCATCGCCATCGTCCGCCGTGCCAAAGCCCCCGCCGTGCATCACGCCGGCGAAGTGCGTCGTACCAAACCCAGGCAGCGACGAATCGAAGTATAGATCCCCATCGATATACACCTTCTCCGTGCGCGCATAGGTCGACAGCGGATCCATATTCCACACCACGAGGTCGCCGTCCTTGCCCACATCCAGCGACCCCACCTTGTCGTCAATCCCCATGATCCACGCCGAATTCAACGTAATCATCCGCAGCGCTTCTTCCTCGGTTGCGCCGCCATAGTGCACCATCTTGCCGGCCTCCTGGTTCAGCCGCCGCACAAAGTCGTTCGAGTCCGACTTTAGCGCCACCTTCACACCCGCACGCATGCTCATCACCGCGTTCCACGGAATCGCATCCCATGCCTCGTCCTTGAAGCCCCACCAGTCCGCGAACGTCGCAATCCCGGTCCCGTCGGCGGCAATTTGTGGTGCTACCTTGTACATCTCCAGCGCATGGTGGAAGGCGCGCACCTTGTAGCCGTATTGTTTCGCGATCGCCTCTTCGGTCAGGAACTCATCCGCCCGGTAGCAGTGGATCTGCACCAGCAGATTCCCACGCAGCACGTCCGCAAGCGCCTCCAGCTTCAGGTCACGGTGCGGCACCTTGGTGTTCGCGTCATGCTTGGCGTTGTACGCATCCCACTCGGCGCGATACACCTTGGCGTCCTCAAAGGCTTGCCGCATCACCTCAAAGTTGCCCATGCGCGTGCTCGGCAGCTCGTCCCGCCCGCCATACACCCGCTTCGGATTCTCGCCGCTCGCAAACTTGATCGTCCGCGGCGCACCGGCGAACAGCATCTCGTCCTTCGACCGTCCAAACCGGTTCTTGATGGTCACATTCTGCCCGCCAATCATGTTTGCGGACCCATGCAGCAGCAGCTCCGACGTCACACCACCGGCCAGAGCAAAGTACAGCGCACTGTCCGTATTGTCGAACGCGTCAATCATCATCATCGACGGTGTCACCGGGCTCGTCGCTTCGTTCACGTCATCGCCCAGCGCACTATGCGAGTGCGGATCGATAATGCCTGGCGTCACAAACTTGCCGGTCGCATCCACCACCGTGGCACCTGCCGGTGCGCCCACCTGCGCACCCACACCGGCGATCTTGCCGTTGTGCACCCACACGCTCGCATGCTCCATTGTGCCGTGAGTCACCGTCATCACGGTGGCATTGCTCAGCACCAGGTCACTCGGCGCAGGAGCAGTTTGGCCATATCCGACACACGATAGCAAACACACTGCCGCAAGGGCGCGGACAGAAAACGCTGGAGAGAACGTCATAGCAAACTCCGCCGAAAACACAATTTGTTGGGAACAGCAAGAGACTACCACGACGATCAGCGCTCCCTGCCACCCCCCCCCACGCCCCCCGGCTCGCAATCCTTTCCGGCTCGCATTGTTTAAGAGGCATGCACAACCTCGAGCTTGATCCCAGTACGACAGCACTCGTGCTCATCGATCTTGAAACGGCATCGTGGCCCGCGACCTCGCGCCCCACTCTTCCAAACAGGTCGTCGACAACTGCGTCCAGCTTGCCGATGCGCTCCGCGCCGCCGGTACCACGGTCGTCTTCGTCCATGTCGACATCGACGCCGTCCCGCATTCACCGGCCGACAAGCCACGCGCCCAGCCGCCACAGCCCCTGCCCGGCACCGCCAGCGATCTGCTTCCCACTCTCGGCATCCAGCCCACCGACAAGATCGTCCTCAAGCACCAGTTCGGTGCCTTCTGGAACACCGACCTGCACGACTACCTGCAGAGCCAAGGCATCTAGACCATCGTGCTCGGCGGCATGGGAGTACGATCGCATACGCGGGTGTGCATGACCTCATGGCGCTCCGAGTTATGGAGAGCTGCCACGGTCTTGCCGTTGACTGTGGCAAGCAGCAGGGCGAGCAGATGCAGAAGGCAACCTTCCAATGACGGCCAGTACGCCCAGCCTAAATATTGACCGAACAGAGATGCCGCGGGCATCATGGCACCGTAGCCATGGGCTGCACGCGTACCGCGGCCATGCCCAGGTAAATGCATGGTGGGACGGCGATACATGAGCAGCGCTGCCCAGCTGTTCGCGAATCAGAAGCTCTCATTGTGCTTGGAGGAATGCAGATCCGTAGCGCGACCATGGAGATGACGACGGAAAGCAGGAGGGAAAACCGCCACAGCGGCCCGGGAGTGTGATCTGACAGGGCATGCGCATAGCTCATGCCCTGTTGTTTATGGAAGCGATCGAGGCCGCTGCAAAGACCACCGCCCACAATCCTATGACGGGAAGGGTAGACGGGTCGCCAAGATGAAGTGCGACGGCGGAGGGAAGTGCCGCAGCTAGAAGTGCGAGCAGGACGGTGGGCCAGTGGTAAAGAACCGTCATGCTGATGCGCACGGCAAGCATGCCAACGTAGTGCATGGCCCAGATACCCACACCCATGACGAAGGCACCTGACCAAGCCACGGAAGCCCTGTTCGTGCGGCTGCGCGGGACGCAGCAGCAAAGCTCCAGCACCGTTCAGCAGCAACTATGGAGATGACCAGGGAGGTGACAACGAGAATGGGCTGTGATCTCCATCGTGACAAGCTTGTCATCAGCGCCACGGTGGCGGGCTTGTGAAGAATCCGGCACGGGAGAAGGCAGGTCTGTCCGACGCAGGTCCTAGACTCCGCTGGAGGGGGCAGGCTGGTGGACGGCCTCGAGCACAGAGCGATAGAGGCGGTTGCGGCGCTCAAAGCGGCCGGCGGCTCGGGTGATGTAGCGAACAACAAGGTCAAAGCCGGCGCTGGATGGGCGAAGGTTGACGTCGGGTGAGGCGGAGAACTGGCTGAGGCCCCGCTGCAGGGAGGAGTGGCTCCACTCGGCTTCCGCCTGTTCGGCATCGCCTCCGGTTTCGTCTGCAACGACGCCCTGAACGCGATTGATGACGGCTCGGGTGTCTTCGCCGGCGGGGACCGTGACGGTAAGCTCGTCCCACATCCACTGGCCGGCAGTGGAAAAGTTGAAGAACTGGCCGCTGATGGCGAACTTGTTGTTGAAGGCTACGTGACGCCCGGTGGGGTGGCCTTTGGCGGTCCAGTTGCCGGTTTCAAGCAGGGTGGTACGGAAGGTGCCGATGTCGACGACTTCGCCGGTGACAGCGCTAATTTCAACGACATCGCCGACGCCGAGGCCGCTGCGGCCCATGAGCAAAAACCAGCCAACAAAGCCGAGGATGAAGTCCTGAAGAGCGACGGTAAGGCCGGCGGTGGTGAGGCCGATAACGGTGGAAATCTGTTCCGGCGGGCCGAAGGCGACCAGCAGAATGGCAAGAAAGGCAAGCACCTGGACGCAAAGGCGGAGTATGCGGCTGAGGGTGCGCATGCGCCGACCGTCGAGGCTTTCGCGCTCTGCGAAAATATGGACGAGGGCGCTGGCGGCGATGGCCGCAAGAACGATGAGCAGGATGATAATGCACTGCACGGCGATGAGGTGACCGACGGTGCGATGCTGGAGCGTGACCTGCGCTGACCACTTGCCGTAGACGTCAGCAAGCTCCCCTTGCGTTTGAATGCGGTCGTCGTAGATGCTCATGAGCTGGCGCTGAAGAGACTGGCGCTTGAGGCTGGCGACGCGGTCGGTAGCGAGCTGCGGCTGGGCGGCGCCGGCCTGCTGCGTGGTAGCTTGCTGTACTGTGGCGTGGTCGAGAGTGTTGTGCTGCGCGACGAGAGCTGCCGCGGTGTGGATGGCGGCTGCCTGAGCTTCAAGAAGCAGGGCATAGCGTTCGTTCTGGTGTCTCCATGCCTCAAGGAAGCGCGCAAGCGTGCGGTACTGCTGGGCAACGGCGACGGCGGTTTCGCCGGTGGTCGCAGCGGCGTCGAACTTTTTGACCTCGGCCTGCCGGGTGACCAGTTCCTGCTGAATCGCTGTGCGCTGGTCGCCGGAGGCGCGGGCAAGGTCGCCGCGGGCGTCGTTGAGCTCATCGCCGTCGAGGCCAAGCTGGGCCTGGGCGACGTCGAGATCATCGCCGGCCTTGGGGGTAAGCTGCTTAACGGTGTCGGCGTCGGCTGCGGTGATGCTCTGCAGCTGGTTTACCCGGGTCTGCAGTGCGAGGGCCTCGCCCGTAAGGGTGCGCTGCTTGAGGGTGGCGGCGCGGAGGGCAGCAGCGAAGGCCTGGTCGACGTCGTGGTCGGCGAGATGCTCGGCCTGGCGGGCAAAAGTCAGCTCCTCCTGCGTAATGGCAAGGGTGCCGAGAGAGACGGCGGTCTTCCAGGGGGCCTGGTCGACAAGGGTCTGCTGGGAGCGTTGCGCACCAGTTTTGTAGTGGAGATACGGCACGTTTGCCATAGCGTCACCGGTGCGGAAAACGACAACGGCGCAGAGCAGGAGGGCAAGCAGCAGAAGCGCTATGGCAGTCCAGGTGCCTTGGCCGAGGAAGGTTGACCTATCCCGGGTTGATGGAGCGATGGGGCTGGCGACTTCCTGCGTGGGTATTTCGGCCATGGCCTTCTATTGTGTCACCGTAGCTGGTGGTGAGCCGGGGTGAGCTTACTTTCAAGAGTGAGTCGTGCCGCGGAACGGAACCGGTGAGGCCACGGAGTGCGAGCCCGGCCATTGCGGTTGGCAACTGGAAAGTCTACGCTGGGCTTAGCGAGGTGGCGGCTCTGGACGACATGGACAGCATGGAAGCACTGCCTGAGCAGATGGCCGACGCCGATACTTTGCCGAGCAGACAACTGGATTGGACTCACCCGGACGGGATGCTGGATATTCCGGAGGGTGTTGTTGCCTGCCAGTTCTGCGGGTTCACGCGGTTCCGCCGTTCGCGGGTGCGTCTTGGAGACCTGTCGGAGTTCGCGCTCTTGCGTTTGCCGGTGCGCTGCATGCGATGTAACCAGCGGCAGTACCAGGGCGTACTGGCGTCTGCGCTTGCCAACGGTTTGAAGAGCCATGGACCCAGGCTGGCGAAGGGTCGGGACACGTGGAAGAACTGGACGGAGCAGGAGATGGCCGGCAAGATGCACCGACCCATGACGACAGCGCTGGGACCACGGGCGACGAAGCTGGGAACTCCCAAGCCGGGAACACCTCGATCGGGGAGCGCTTCGGTGCAGGCAGACACTGGACCGGAGAAGCCGGCGTGGCGAGACGACGATCGGCAGATCTGGTAGGGAGTTTGTTAGGAAAGGCCGGCACGGTGCCGGCCTTTTGTTTGTGGGTTTACTGGTAACGGTAGTGGCGCTGGTGGCGGCTGTCGTAATAGGCGCGCCGCTGACGGTTGTGGCGGTTGTGGGCGACCTGATGTCCGACGAGAGCACCGCCACCTGCACCAAGGGCACCGCCGATGAGTGCGCCTTTACCTCCGCCGGCGAGGGCACCGATGCCTGCACCGCCTGCACCGCCGATGAGGGCACCCTTGCCGGTGCCGATGCCGCCGTGGTGGTAGCGGGGATCGTTGTGGAAGTCAGACTGCGCCAGGGTGGGTAGGGCAGGTGCAAGAGTCGCTGCAGCAAGTGCGACTGCAATAAAAGCGTTGCGCATTGTCATGAAAGTTTCTCCAGGCGTCGATCACAGTGCTAACAGTGAGTACACCATTCTGCGGAAAAAGATGCGAGAGACGCAGGGGAGTTTGCCCCGTGGAGCTTGGCACTTTTGGGGTATACAGCCGCTGATCTACCAGGGCTGACATCTTGCAGTCAGCGATGACGGACGTAGATGCGGTAGCCGATGGGGTCGATATCGCCGGGCTGCTCTGGGAAGGTGCGTGTCTGGACGAGGGTGTAATGGGCAAGGAGCCAGCCGTCGAACGCAGGCCACGTGGCGATTTTCGTGAACTGCTGTGGGCCACCGTACCAGTAATTGGTTTCGACAAACACGGTGGGCGTATTGTGGGCGATCTGCTGCTGAAAGAGGGCACGAGCGCGCTGCACGGCGGGTGTCGCGACTTGCTGGAAAAGCAGCTGATCGCCCATAAAGCCTGTGCTGCTTACGAGTTGCAGCCGGTAGAGAGCGCTGTAGCAGCCGGTGATGCCGTCAAGGCACTGGATGTGGTTGTCGAGTGAGACGCCGTTGCGCTGAAGGGTGCGGAGGTCCTCGCCGATGGCGGTGGCCATGGTGTTGTCCGGCGGCATGTGAAAGGTTCGGTAGAGGTAAAACGGCGCGATCAGGAAGGTGGCGGCGGCAAGTGTTGCAGTGGCGGCGATGCGTGGTGTTTTCGCGGCGGCCTTAAAGGCGAGCGTGCATTGCAGCGTGAGGGAGAGAAGTGCAAACGCAACCCACGGGTAGCGGTGATAGATGAAGCCCTTGTTCTGAAGGAAGTAGCTGAGCAGGCCGAGCACGGTGGCGAGATGCAGGCTGAGGATTTCGCGGTTGCGCCACGACCGGTCCGTAATGGCGAGGTACAGCGCAGGTGGAAGGAGGAAATACAGACCGCGTGGTGTGCTGTGATGAAGCATGTAGACGAGGGGCGTGCGGTGCGTTCCGCTGTATGCGGCAGCCAGGGAGAGGCTGCCGATGAAGGCGGGGAGGGAGTTGCGCCAGAGCAGGAATCCGAGGGTGAGGGCGACTACCAGGGCGATTGCAGCGGCGATGGGTGCGAGGCCGCGGGCTGTGCGGCGGAGAGAAAGGCCGAACAGAGGCGGCGCATACAGCAGAGCGAAGGGTTTGAGGGTGCAGGCGAGGGCGAGGCAGGCGGCAGCGAGAAAGAGTTTAGCGGGGCTCGTTGCCAACCGGGTTGCGCTAAAGGTGAAGGCATAGGCGCCGGCGAGCAGAACGGCCATGACAAAGTCGCGCTCGCCAAGCATCCATGCGCCCTCTGAGGCGTGCAGAAGGGCAAAAAGGGCAGCGGCAAGGGCACCGGCGAACCAGTTGTAAGGGCGGGTGATGACAACGGCGGCCCAGGCAAAAAGCGCAAGCAGCAGAAGGTCGTACAGGCGATAGCTGAGGTCGGTGGAAGGCGCGAGATGCATGCCAATCCACTCCGACAGGTAGCTGCCGGGCAGGTTCAGGTCAACAATCTGTCGATAGGGAGCGAGGCCGCGGCCTATGAGGAAGATGGCGTAATGGAAGACCTGTGCGTCATTGGTCCAGGGCCAATGAATGGTTTCAGCGGCCATCACAACGGCAAGAAGGAGCAGGAACGCGGCGAGCAGAAGGCGAAGGCGGCCGGTGGGGGCGGCTGCTGAGAGCGACGGATTCAGGGAGCCTCCTCTCGGCTTTTCAGGCTGCTTTGCACAGTGCGAGATTGTGGCCGGTGTTGGCCTGATGGTATCGCAGTGTTGTCCGATGGACACGGCGCGCTTCAGTGAACCAGATCTGGTGCAAACAGTGGATCGGCGCAGGGTGGCGCGAAAGTTGCAAGCATTTGCTCTTGGGATGTGTCCGTTGATGAGTTAGGGTACGGACTAAGATCACTGGACGTGAATGCCATTTGGTAATGCGCATTCGTGCAATCATTTCGAAACGCGAGATTCCGGGCATCCGCATGCCCGTTCCTGGAGAGTTTGCTTGCTTCTGTTTTCCCCGCGCCGTTCCTGTGTAGGCCGTACCTTGATTGCCGCGTGTTTGCTGGTTGGCACAACCCTGGCGATGAGTGCCGATGAGCTCACGACAAATACACCGGTGGCGCCACCTCAGACGTCCCCGAACAGGGGCGTGATGGATACGATGCGTTTGCGTTTGCACCATACCCACACTGGCGAGTCGATAGATGTGGCGTTCAAGCAGGGTGGTCAGTACCTTCCGGGCGGGTTAGCCATGTTAAACCACTTTTTGCGCGATCACCGGACGCAGGAGACGGCGAACTACGATCCCAAAGAGTTTGATCTGCTGCACAAGCTGTTGGTAACGCTGCACAAGCCGAATGCGGTGGTTGATGTTGTGTGTGGTTACAGGTCGCCGTGGTCAAACAATTTTTTACGCACCAGGAGTGCGGTGACCGGCGTGGCAGAGCGTTCGCAGCACATGCTAGCCAAGGCAATTGACATCCAGATTCCCGGGGTGAGCACGCTTGCTTTGCGCAATGCGGCACTAAGCCTGGGGATGGGAGGCGTGGGATATTACCCGAGCAGCCATTTTGTGCACGTGGATGTGGGGCCGGTGCGGGAGTGGCAGTTTGGCGGACGCGCTCCACGGTTGATAGCCGGCGGTCGGCATGGGCACGGACGACGCCATCGGGCGTAGCTGTTTGGGTTTGTACAGGGTGACCTCCTCCGGGAGGTCGCTTTTTGCAGGATGGTGGTTCGGATCATCACCGTCACCGCACGAGGGCTGTATCGAACTCCGTGTAGCTGTCGAGATGGTCTTTAATGACCTGGTAGCACTCACAGGAAATGGATCGAAGGCCTGATACGTCGAGGATGCTGATTTTGCCTCGGGAGTAGGAGATGAGGCCTGCCTGGCGAAGCGCGAGGGCGGCCATGGTGACAGAGGTGCGGCGGACGCCGAGCATATCGCCCAGAAACTCCTGCGACAGAAGGAAGGTGTTGCTTTGGACGCGATCTGCACAGAGCAACAGCCAGCGTGCCAGCCGCTGGTTGACCTCGTGCTTCGCGTTGCAGCCGGCAGATTGCATTGCCTGCAGAAGCTGGGCCTGAACGTAACGCAGTGTTAACGCTTGAAATATTTCGCCGCGCTGGAACTCAACACGAGCGCGTGCGAGGGTGGTTCTGTAGCCGTCTCCCGCAATCTGGGTGTACACGCGGTTGAGGCTTTGGCGTGTACCCATAAGAGCTGAGATGCCGATGACAGATTCAAAGCCGAACATGCCGACTTCGACCTGTTCGCCGTCTTGAAAGGTGGCTGTCATCGAAGCCATGCCCGACTCGACGAAGTAGAGATGGTGGATGGGTTTGCCGGGGAACTCTATCTCATGAAGGAGTGGGAGAAGCACTCTTTCGGGCCGCAGGCGTTCCAAGACATCTTGGGGAAGCGCTCTAAGTAAGGAATTAGCAAACATGGCCGTGCCCTGATTGTATGCCGCTTATCAAACATAAGTGTGGATATCTCCATAATCGCGAAACTCCAACTTTCCGACCATGAGCACCCGGCGCATGAGGCAGTGAGGTGAGTACCTGGAAAAGGGGCTCGGCGCTACCAGGCAACATCCTTCAGGGTGACAACCGCAATCTGACCGACAATTCCGTCATGACAGGCGAGACTTTATTGGAAGAGCAAATCAGGTCGAAGCTTCCGATACACTTCTAGAGAAGCTTCGCGCAGTGCCGTTCCTGGTGATGCCACCAACAAGGCCGAACGGTCTTTGCTCAACCTGAAGGATGAACTCACTGAAGAAGCCACACCGAATTCATCCAGCGTACGCAAATGGCTGGAAGTGACCAAGAACTCCCTCGCAAGTGCCGCTTCAGGTGCAGAGGTCGTTGGAGAAAGTCGGAAGCTCTTCGAGTTGTTCGGCTTTGGGTCATAGCGCGTCATGTCCGCAGACCTCGCAGAAGCAGTGAGCGCCGGCCTTGCTGCCTTCGCTGGACCAAGTCTCACGGCAGGAGCTTCTCTCCGCAATAACGCGCGCAGCGTTCAGATCGAGAACGTCACAAAAGGACGGGCGAAGTGGCGAAAATCTATCCGCTCACTCTAGCCTGACGTGTATCGAGCCGCGAACACCGGTAACGGCAGCGTTCTACAAGAGCTCGCTTTACGTTTCTCTCTCCTTCTAAATCCCTTCGACAATGAGGATAACGCGATCCTGAGCTTGATCGCACGCCTCTCCTCCGACGCTAGCGGATCATTACGAAACGAGTTCGCGACTCGCATCTCCCTACTTCTGAAGATGACTGGGAACGTCCGAAACACGAGGCACTGAGCGCGACCTGTTCGTGACCCTCCGGGTGCTGCTCACGCCAAAGAATGCGAAGGAACTCTGGCCAGTCATCCTGCACGTAGAAGGTCCGAGTGACCTTTACGTGGCAGGCCAAGCAGAGCATCAGCATTCGCTGAATCGCTGTTCCCCGATCTCCCGATGATGGACAGCAACGGACCGCTTTCCACGTTTTACCGTCGTGCATCCAGGCACGTGGCATCGTAGTCGTCACGCTTCAGCACCTCTTCGCGATGACCACCGAGATACTCCTCATCCTGGCGCTTGAGCGTGTAGCAGGTAGAGCACGACCCTTTTGCGAGAACCTTCGGGTTACCGTATGGGCAATGCATTATGATTCGTCGGGGTTTGTTCACTTAGGACTCTTCACCTGACTCAGAATTTGGTTCGGACAGCTGCTCTGTCGTAGCTACGAGGACCCCAGGGTCAAGCCCGCCGCGTCTTGGTGGTGTTCCGGTTGCGCAACGGGCACTTCGAGGAACAACTGATGAATAATCGGGCCGAAGTTCTTCTGCGCGTCATGTAACGTGTTGGCCGTTCCGAGAAGCCAAAGCGTAGCTATTCCCACGCGTTTGATGGTTTTGACCAAAGCTCCACCAGCATCTTTATCTCGCTTCAGTTCTGCTCTGACCCGGTTGTCCGCAACTATCGCCCCAACTGCGTTCTCGTAGGCTTCCTTAAGCCTTGGTGCGCTAACCTCACCGTCACACACCAGCAGGTCAACCATCAGGCCGCGCTTGCAGTTTGAACCACAGCGCCGATTGTTCTCGCCTTCGCCCTTTCCAGCGTGGCGCAGGCTTAGGGCTCGATCGACATGAGCGGTGCGACCAACGTCATGAACACGTTTAAGACTTTCGCCATGTATGCAGGCGCCGTCATCTGCCTGGGCGGCCTGATCTTTGCGAGTATCCGCATGATGAGCGGCCGCTTCCAGGACGCCATCCCCGGTCTGTTCGGCGCTCTCTTTGGCGCGGGCGTTCTTGGCCGGGGCGCAGGCTGGATTTCTGCTCTCACGGCCAGACGGTCACGCAGTAGGAAGGCTGACCATGCGCAAACGGGAACACCGCTACCGATCAATGGAGCACTCCACCGCTCCCGAACCAAGCTGGGCCTGGACCTCAGGACGTGGATGGTGGTCGTGTTTGTTTCGATCACGGTGTTCCTCGTTGGCTTTCGATTCACAGCCATGGGCGTCTTTCCAACCCTCGTCGGCGCTGCATGGCTCATCACCCGCAAGCACCCCAAGATGTTCCAACTCTGGGGTCACAGCCTGCAGCAGAAGAGCTACTATGACCCGCGTAAATCCTGAGCAAAGCCGTCTGACGGCCGTGGTACGCCAGAGCTGGTGCGTCGTCGAGCATCGTCCCTCTCTCCCAATAGGTCGCACCGAACGTCTTTGCGCTGAAGACGGGTGGTTATGGCGTAGTCGCCTCAGTCACCGGCATGGATGAAGAGAGCTTGTCCGGCCAAAAACTAGAATCCCGGATTCGCACAGTGCTGGGCGCATTGCGGCCTGCCCGAAAGCTCCTGCTGTGCCATACAGCGTGCGCTCTTCGGGTCCACCATCGAGATGTAACAACTACCCGTCTACGCAGACAACCGCGGCATGGCTGCATTTACGCATTTCTCATGTCTACCTATATGCCAGCCGCCAAGGGCTAAGTAATGTGGGAGAAGTCGGCATTAATGGACTCTTCCACGGAGTGGCGCGAAGGGTGTGTGATAGCTTCACGACCCACGCTTTGCAGGGCTCGGCATTGCCACAGCTCCTGCCAGCGTTGGAGTCTAAGACCGGTCATACCAATATTCCTTCTTTCAGAACGACTGGCTGGTCGAGAGATGCGGCTTTTCTTGTATGCCTACGATTACAACGTCTTCGAGTTCAACGGGGAGCCTAAGCAGACGGGAAAGCTGGAGATCGCAAACCTCATGAGATTGATGGTCAGTGCGGGAGGAGCACATTCTTCGGGCTGATCGCGGACGTCGGTACGGGTTCTGTCATCTTCCCGGTTGCTACTGGATGCATTGCTTACCGCGCTTCCGACGGTCGCGCCAACTAGCCAGCAACACTACCGGCAAACGCCATACTTAAACCAACACTTGCATACTATGCAAGTGTTAGCGCTTAGAACGTCACGGAGGTTTGTTCCCCTTCCCCTACGGCCCTCGACGTACCGTGTGACTTACCGTGTCAGGTGACTCCGAAAGAAGGACAGAATCTCCGCATCGATCGCCACCGTGTCACCAGAAAGCTCGACGTGCGTGCCTGCCTCAAAGAGGTGCAAGGAGTACGGCTTGCCGGCCTGCTGCAATGCTTCCGCCATGCGCAAGCTTTGCATGGGGCTCACGCGCCAGTCCGCTGTTCCGTGCAGCAGAAGGATCGGTGTATGCAGTTCAGCGACCCAGTAGATGGCGGAGCGGCTCCTGAACCCGCTACGCTTCTCCCGGTCGAAGTCCGGTATGCCGGCACGTGCTATTTGTTCCATCTCTTTCGCATCCGGTCGTTCGGTAAATGCGCCTGCATTGCTGACACCGCTGTTGACCACGGCCGCGCGTGCAGGGAAGCCAGCGCGCAGGGCTTCGTACACCATCATGCCGCCGCGGGACTGGCCGTAAAGGAAGATGTTTTGCGGGTCCGCTTCGGATAGTTGGGCGGCCGTTGCAGCGAGCGCATTCACGTCATGGATGTCGGCTCCGCCCTGCTCGTCCTTGCCTTCGCTGCCGCCGTTGCCGCGATACTGCGACGCAAGCACGATGAAGCCTGCGCGTGCCCAGACGCTCATTCGAATCAGCTCGTCGGTGTAGATACGGCCGACTTCCCCCGCCCCGCCGTGACACCAGACGATCACCGGCAGCTTGTTCGCATGCGAAGTGGGCTGGACCAGAAAGCCACGAATCCGCAGCCCGTCGCTGCTGTATACGATGCGTTCCACCCTCACGTCTCCGCCGTCATTCAGCGCATCGTAGCGGGCAGCGGTGTTGTAGCTGCGCACCCGGTTCATGTCGCTTGTCGGGTCGGGCGCTTCCACGCGAGCCGGGTCGTAGGCCCGATGGAGCCACTCTTCATATGACGCGGTCAGATGCAGCGGCTGACGTTCGAAAATAGTTCCGTTTGCTGGCAACTTCTGCTGCGCACAGAGCGTTACCGCCGTAGCTATCACAAGACTTTGGATCGCAGCGCGACAGCATCTCCGCGTCATTGGGCCTTCCTAGCAGCCGCAGGTTCACGATGACCGGCAATGGCTTGCTGTACGAACGGCGCCACGAGCGTGTATTCAGGCTGCAACGTGCGATGCGGGCCTGGCACCAGCGTCCGGTGCATGAACTCCTCGTACACTTTGTCGATCGGCAGCGGCGAGCTTTCTACGGCGGCACCGCCTACGCCTCGCAACTCTACCCAATAGATGGTGGCCGGATCGTGCTCCCGGTCTCGGAAGATGGTTTCGATGTACATGTGCTCGCGTTCCAGCGTTGCGAGCGTTTCGTCGTGATGCGCATGCTCGAACGCCACCCAGCGGTCGAACTCCGGCAACTGGTCCGGCTTTAGCGAAAAGCGGTGGAGCCGGGCGACGACCTGTGGAGCCGAAGAAGCTGAAACGGTCGCGGGCCTCGTCCAAAAGCGGCCCGCGCCCACCCCCACGGCAAACACGACCGCGATAAGCACTACGTTCTTCGGAGCCAAGTGCATCGTTCTCTCCCGAGAGCGGATGGCGAACCCGCTTCTCATCCCATCTTCACTTCGGCACGTTACACACGGACCGCGACGCTGAACATAAGCTACCCTCTCATCGACGCTCTCGCCGCAGCTAATGGCAACCCGTCGCCAGCCGCCTCCAGCGGCACTTCAACCCCACACGGAAAAGGTACTCCTTCGCCTTCCACGGCGAAGCGTTCCATACCGAATCGCGCAACTAATGTTTTCGCCATACTAATATCAAGAGTTACCTTCGGTCAGCTCACTACAGCCGTAATTCAAGGCAACGCGGCTGTCTCTTCGATTCGGTTTACCCAGAGAATCGCAACAGACGTGCCCCTTCCGGCAGTTGAACTTCAATCTTCATCTAAGCATGACTTCCTCTCGCACTCCAACATGCCTCACATTGCTTGTTCACGCGGCTGCTCCTCTCCTGCTGGCAACCGCGTTGCCGGCGATTTCACTTCGTGCGCAAAGTAGCATTGTCGGCACGAGCCAACTTGCGGCGACGTTCTTGACGTCACCGGCGCTGCCATTCCGCATGCGCACCTGGAACTGACCGGTCCACAGATGCACCGGAGCTTCAGCGCAGACGGCCGCGGCCACTTTTCGGTTTCCATCAAACCTGCAACATACAGCTTGCATGTATCTGCGGCGGGCTTCGCCGATCTGCAGAAGAGCGGGATTCGGCTAAGCGGACAGCCGTCCAACCTGAAACTCACACTCGCCGTTGCAGCCAACACTACAACTGTCACGGTCACCGCCGAAGATGCCACGCTTTCCGCCGATCCTGGAAGCAACGCCAGTGCAGTTGTGTTAAAGGTTAGTGAACTGAGCGCACTTGCTGACGACCCAGACGATCTCGCTGCGCAGCTTACCGCAATGGCAGGCTCCAAGGCCGGAGCCAACGGCAGCCAAATCTATGTGGACGGTTCCACGAACGGTGCCATACCGCCGAAGTCGGCGATCCGCGAGACCCGCCTCAACCAGAATCCGTTCTCCGCGCAGTTCGATCGCCCCGGCACGGGACGCGTGGAGATCTTCACAAAGGCCGGCACCGACAAGCTCCACGGGAGTCTCTCTCTCGAAGGCATGGACCGGGCCTTCAACACCGTCACACCCTTCCTTGCGGGCGCCTCGCAGCCGGATTACCACCAAATCTCACTCTCGGCTCGCCGGGTCCGTAGGCCGCAAGCTCTCCTTCAGCCTGGCGGCGAGCGACCGCGTTACGCAGGATAACAGCGTGTTTTCCGGAATGATCGCCAGCACCGGCTCTGCGAGTGCACAGCTTTGTCCACCGGGTACCGGCATCGCGTCGTGCGGCGGCTACGCTCTCCCCGGCGACAGTCGAGCCACTTTCACACCCAAGAAACGCTTCGATCTGAGTCCGCGCGCCGATCTGCTGCCGGGCGGCAGCAACACGCTCAGCCTGCGCATCACAGCGTCGGACCTGGTGGTTCAGAACAACGGCATCGGCGGTTTGGTCCTCCCGAGCGCGGCGTATCTCACTCGCTCCCACTTCAACGATTTGACCCTCGACGATACTCAAACCTTCGGCTCGCGGCTCGTCAACAACGTGCATCTCGATCTGTATCGCAGACGCGCCTCACAGGTGCCAGTATCGACAAACCCCCTGCTCACCGTGGTGGGCAGCTTCACCGCAGGCGGCAGCCCCGACGGCGATCAAAGCAGCACCGCCGACCAGGTGGAAGCGACGGATGCCGCCACGTTGCAGTGGGGAACGCACCTGAACCACTATGGTGGTCGGCTGCGCAGCTACAGACTCGCCCAGCACTCCACGGCAGGTGCCAATGGTAGTTTCTTCTATCGCACTATCGCCGATTACCTCAACAACCAGCCGTTCCAGTACTCCGTGACCTCATACAGCAACGACCGAGTGAGCGCGCGAACCACCAACCTGGCGCTGTACGGTGAAGATGAGTGGCGCTCGCGCCCAAACCTCACCATCGCATACGGACTTCGGTTCGAAGCGCAAGGCGCTATCCATAGCGGGGCCGACCTGGCACCGCGCCTTTCTTTGAACTACGCCATTCCGCGGAAAGCTGGCCCGCCGCAAACAACGCTGCGGCTGGGTTACGGGGTCTTCTATCAGCGCTTCGGGATCGACCAGATCGTCAACAGTGTGAGGCTGAACGGTGTGAATTTAGCGGAGCGCCTCTCGCGTGCCTCCGGATTGGGAGTTCTGGCTGGGTGCTCACCCTTGGCCATCTCCCCATGTGGTTCAGGTATAACGTCCCCCAACACGGTCCATGCGCTCAGTGCCAATCTACGCAGCGCCTATCTGTCGCAGGTGAGCTTCTCCGTTGAGCAGCAGTTGGCAGCTCATACGGTCGTTTTCGCAACGTACCTCCTTCGGCGTGGAGTCCATCAATACTTCTCCACAAGCCTGCCCACCGGCGGCGGCGATCTGCGCTACGAGTACCAGTCCGGCGGCTACATGCGACACGGCCAGCTGGTGCTGAACGCCCGCACACAGCTTTAGCCCGCGATTCAGCCTGACGGGATTTGCCCAATTCAACAAGGTACAGAGCAATGCCGACAGTGCGGACACGTTTGAAACGGACAGCCTGCATCCCGCCGTGGACTACGGCGCGCCGGAATACTGGAATCGTGCCTGGACGACGGTGACCGGCGACTGGCGCGCGCCGTTCGGCATTACGATCAGTCCGTATCTCTTCGCCAGCACTGGCGATGTTTACAGTATCACCACCGGTGTCGATACGAATGGCGACTCTATCGTCAATGACCGCGCAGCATTCGCGCCGGGCGCTGCCAAACATGCAAGCTGCAGCAAGGCCTGACCGCAGCGCCTCGTCAGTCGACCAGCGCGAGTGCATCGCTTTCTTCCAAAGTTCTTGCAGCCAACCGCTGTGAACACTCGCTTCGAAAGCGCGGATGAGCGGTCTTGTAAGCGGGACGGAGTCCAACAGGTACCTCTGCGTAATTACTTGCTGTTCGTGTGGCGTAATCATGCACCCACAACGTTCTCGCGGGAAACATCAAGCCGTTCACGCCGCAAGCTGACTACCTGCGTATCGCGGCGCTCGGAGAACTCGGTAGTAACACGAACTCTCGACTAGCATTAGTTCCTTGTCAGGACTAGCCGTTCTTCCAAAATGGTATAAACCGGTGTGTCGCCTTCCACGCGCACAGCAGGCGGAGCTTCAACGATGTGACCCAGCGCCACCCTCGCCATTCGCACACTGCTGGTTGCAAGAGGTTCATCCAGTTTCACAACGAAGGTCTCGGTACTCTTCTGAAAGAGTACTTGTGCGGTGGGGACCACGCGCTTTGAAACTTCCAGCTGTTCCTCAGGGATCGGCACGATCGTCATGCCTTCTGGCTCCGCCGCGTCTCGCGCACGCGTCGGCTCGCTTGGATTTGCCTCCTGCAACAGTGCCGTTGGAAGCTGAAAGATGCGGCCGTCCGCAAACTTGAACTCTGTGGTGAGTTCCGTCAGCAGCCGTTGCAGCACGGTTCACAGGACGACGTTCCACGAACTTGTTCGTCCCGCAGCGTGACGTCCGTGGTCACTGGCGTTTCCACGATATGCGAGTAGACCCGCCCCCCCTACGATCAACTTCACGCTTTCCAACCTGCAGCTCTTCCTCCACAATCGGAATTGCTGGTTGGCCGGTGGTTCCAATAGGCTCAGGAGCCACATACGAGCCCTCGCTTCTCCAGTGGAGTTGCCTTCAACTTCCCGTACTCCATGCTGCTTTAACAGAGTTGCGACCGAGGATGCTTCCTCATCTCCCACCGTGACACCGACCAAGGCACCGCCAGTGTTGACGCCGGTGGCGTAGTGGTCGTGAGTCTCATCATCACCGCCCGTCAAACCATGGAAAAAGTGCTGATCTTCTGTCCAACGCCCTCCCCTTCGGTTGCTCCGGCTGCAACGCCAGTGCCATTCGCAATGGCCTTTGCCGAATATTCCTCTGAGCGCAGCGACTGCGTTACCTGCTCCGCCTGTGCCATGCTGCTGAAAGGTCCTGCTACCGTTTTCATCTCAAACTCCTGGAAGAAGAAGGTGCGGTTACTGCTGCGGGAAAAGTTCCACGCGGCGATTATCAGCTTTGCCGGTGTCGGTAGCGCTGGTATCGGTTGGATTGCCCGGACCAAAGCCGTTGCTAGCGAGCCGGCTTCCATCAATTCCCTTGCTCTTCACGTAATTCGCCACGGCAAAGGCGCGCTGCTGACAGAGCGTGAGGTTGTGCGTGTCGGTGCCGCTGCTATCGGTATAGCCTTCCAGACGCAGGCGCGCATTCGGATTCGACTTCATCGCCTCGGCAGCCCTATCCAACGTCGCTTGGCTTGCTGGGGTCAACGTGGCGTGGTCCGTATCGAAGTGAACGGTGCCAAGGTCAGGGAAGGCAGCGGCTGGAGCAACCTGCGACACAGGTGCTGGTGTAATCGGCGGCTCTTCTTTGTGGCGGGTGAGGAAATACGCGAGTAGTGCAATGAGAAGGAGCAAAGGAGGAGCCACGCCCAGATTGGCAGCTTCTTCTTTCCCTCGAAACCTGGCCTTTCTCAGACATGTACGTCTCCTGGGAGTAGCGCTAATGCGGCGCGAAGTGGAGCCTTACGGAAGATTTAGCTGCGCTTGTTGATCCCGAGATCGTCGTCAGCGGGTAGCTGTCCGATCTCGACTTCCGTTCGGCGTACCCTATTGTGGACCGTCTCGATACGATCGAAAGCTGTCTTGCCGACGAGTACCTCTTCCACAACGCGAGCGCTCTTCGATGGCACAACTGTTTCTGCGGTCTCGGTGAGTTCGATCGTGCGATTCGCAAGCTAGGTCGCTGTCGCTCACAGCCCTATCAACTGGACGACGCTCCATCACCACATGCTCTTCACGCAGAGAAACGGACTCCTCCACCGGAGTTTCGGCGGCTAAGCTGAAGACCGAGGCGGCGTTCCTTACTGAATTTGATCCCGCTGGCAACGCGCTACGATACTCAACACTGATCGGTCCCGGTAGCGGAGTTGGCATCGTGCTGGACAGTTCGCGAAACGCGTACACCGCGGGAGATGTTGGATTTTGGGACGTCGATCCCGAACACACCTATGGCGTACCAACATAGTTTTCCAGGTTCAGTGATTTCGACGTAACCCTCACGCGCTGTTTTCTTGCCGCGCTCCAGGCATAGTGCCTCGTCGCGGGTTGCCGGGTGTCCAGGCCGTCAACGTAGCCATTGTACATGTAGAGGGCTGCCGCGATCAAAACCGTGTCGTGTATCTCAATGTAACTCCGCTTCCTGAAAATGCCTTCACCCGCTTGACCAGTTCGTAGTCGTCGTTCATGCATGCCGCGGCAATTGCCGTGCACAGTCTGACAGAAGTAGCAGTCGTCCAGCGAGGAAACGTAAGTCGCGATGAGTTCGCGGTCGGCCTGCGGCAGCGTGTTTGGGCATGCAACAGTACTTCCGCAAGCTCGTTAGTGGTTTGGCCGTCTCGGGACGAAATGCCATGGCGCTGCGAATACCTTGCAGGCCTTCTGGCAGTTGGATGTGTGGCATGGTTCAGCTCCGTTGTATTCGGTGGATGCGTCACGAGCATAGCGTGGTTGACGCGAACAAGACAGGTTGAAGTATGTTTCCAACTTACGGTGGATGACAGAATTCAACGCACTTCATAGTATTCGCGTGAACAGAACAACCAAGAGCAGCGCGGCATGAACGGCTGCCTTTCTGAAAGCCACTTTGGAGAGTCATGTATGCGTTTGAATTGGATCGGGACCGCGTGTGTGATCGCGTCCGCTGCTGCCCCATTGCTTGCACAACTACCGACGGGATCCATCGACGGCATTGCAAAAGACGCGAGCGGTGCACGCGTGCGCGGTGTGCAGGTGAGTGCAACGAGCGAAGCGCAAGGTGTCCTACGGGAGGGCAGATCGAACGACGACGGCTCGTTCACCCTGTTGAACGTTGTGCCCGGCCTGTACATGGTCGTTCTGACCTCGCCTGGCTTCGGCGAAGTGCGTTACACGCATGTGCGCATTGAGGCGGGTAAAGCGACCACGCTGGATACCAATATGCTGGCAGCGACCACCGCGGCGGTGGACGTTGGCGCGACCAACACACAGGTGGATCTGACGCAGTCGATTCTGCAGGGCCAGATCACCGCTCGCACAATCGAGAGCATTCCGCTGAATGGGCGCAACTTTCTGGAGCTCGCGTACCTGATTCCCGGCAATCGCCCAGCGCCCGTATTCGACCCGACGAAGACCAACACGCTCGAGGTGTCCTCAGCCGGCGGCTTTGGTCGCGGCGGCAACATTACCATCGACGGTGGCGACAACAACGACGAGATCGTCGGCGGAACGTTAAGCAACCTGCCGCAGGACTCCGTTGCCGAATTTCAGATTGCCACCGCGCGATTCACTGCAGAGGTAGGCCGTTCCGGGAACAGCATCATTAACGTGGTGACCCGCTCCGGCGGCAACCAACTGCATGGATCGGCATTCCTTTTTGAGCGAAACCGCCATCTACAAGGACTGCCGGCGACCTTTGACCGCAGTCAGCCGACGCCCCGCTTCGATCGTCAGCAGGTCGGCGGCTCGGTGGGCGGTCCGCTCCGCAGGGACAAGGCGTTCTGGTTCTCCTCATTGGAATACCGCAACCAGCACGCGTCCATCCAGACGGGAACGCGCGTGTTCACGGGTACGCCGCGCATCCTGAACACCGCGGCACCCGCGCCGCTGGGGGAAACGCTGCTGTCAAATCGGCTGGACTATCACGCAAACGAGGCTAACCTCTTCAGCCTGCGATACTCATTTGATCGCTCGCGGGAGACAGCGCGTGCAAGCGCTTCGTCTTCCACACCGCAGAGTACCGCGGCGGAACGGCAAGACTCGCTCAACCGCTTTAACTCCGCCGTTGCCGCGTGGACGAGGATTCTTGGAGCAAACCGCGTAAACGATCTTTCCGTTCACTTCGATGATTTCTACAACGTGGTTCCAAAATTCGGGCAGGATGCTTCGAACACAAACCCGAACCTGAACCTGACGAACGAGCTCATCTTTCCCGATCTTGCGGATGGTGCCAACTTCAACGTGCCGCAATCGACAAGGCTGCGTCGCTATCAGGTGCGCGACGCTTTCAGCTTGAGCTTCGGCAAGCACACTCTGCACACGGGTTTTGAGTTTCAGCATTACCGTGTGTCGGGTCAGATCAACGTCTTTGGCAGCGGGACAGCGATCCTCGTTTCGGATTTCGGCTTTGCCGACCTGAACGGCGACGGCGTGGTGAACGACCTGGATATTCCGCTCGCCGTGGGCATCAAGAGCTCGGCCCCAATTACGCCGGTTCCTATCCCGCAGATTCAGAACAACTACACCGGAGCGTACGTGCAGGACGACTGGCGCGTGTTACCAGCACTTACGCTAAACCTGGGCTTGCGCTATGAGTTTGATTCGAACGCAACCGGGCAAAGCAGCGCGCACTCGCCATGCCCCACACTCACGTCCATTCCGAACGTACCGTGCACCTGGATGGCGAACATCCTTCCGCTGGGCAAGAACCCGGACACGAAGAACTTCGGTCCCCGTGTAGGCTTTGTGCTCGATCCGTTTGGGCGCGGCACCACGACCCTGCGTGGCGGCTATGGCATCTACTACGACCGCATCATCCTGGAGTCGGGATCGAAGGAATTGGTGCAGAACGACCGGGCACTGACGGTGACGCAATACGCTGGGTCGGCCTGCACAAACCCTGGTATACCGGCGCCCGCGAGCCTGGACCTTTGTTTCGCTCCAGGATCACGCTTCGCGGCGAACAGCCCCACTATCGCGAATGGTTTCAGCGGTCCACATCAGACCGGTGGTGTCGGCATCGTGGCGCTTGGCTCTCGTTCGCACCATCCGATGTTTCAGCAGTTTTCATTGGGCGGTCAGCAGCAGATCGGGCGTGATTGGACGCTCAGCGCGGACGGCTTGCACGTGTTCGGCAACAGGCAATTGATTGGAAGTCTCCTGCGTAGCACCACGTCTACCTCGCCCTATGTGCAGTGCCCGGGCAACAACTCGACCTGCGTCATCACCGATCCAGCAACGGGCATCACGGACAGTGTGACGATCCTGGACTCGTCCGCGAAGAGCTGGTACGACGGACTGCTGGCAAGTGTGAGCCGTCGGCCCGCGAACCTGGGCCGGATGTCGTACCAGTACAGCGTGAGCTACACGCTGTCAAAGACGTTCGATTACTCCAATGACGACCAGCTCGAAAATGGCAACAAGGACGAGCAGGTAAACCTGGTCGAAGGCACATCGGGTTTGCGCCGCGAAAAGGGTTACTCGCTGACAGACGAGCGGCACCGCCTGACCGTTTATGGCGAAGCGAAATTGCCGTACGGCTTCTCCGTCGCACCGATCTACACCTTCGGCTCGGGCGTTCCGGCAGACACGTTTGTGCCGGGTACAGCGAGCCAGCGCACTGGAGCCTCCGGTTCGCGGTTGCAGCTGTTGCCGCGCAACGCGCTGAGCCGCGAGATCAAGAACAGCGCGCAACTGAACGCTGTCATCGACCGCTGGAATGCGCTGCCCGCATGCCCCGTCTCATCAGGCCCGTGCAACGAGGGCGGCGCTCTGGCGCACGTGCCAGCGAACGTAAACTACTTCAGCCCGTTTTCCTCTCTGGATCTTCGCCTGATGAAGCGCGTCTCGTTCGGTGAGCATGCAGCACTTCACTTGATCGGCGAAGGATTCAATCTGTTCAACCAGGTCAACGTTCGCGGAACGTCGAATGCGAACTTCGCAGGCCGCAATATCTCCATCGCCTCCGCTGCGTCGTTCCAAACACCAAACCCGGTGCAGACCAACTTCTACCAGCCGGTCAGCATTGCCGGCGGCTTCTTCGGTTCGGGCGGCGCGCGCGCCTTCCAGTTTGCTGTGCGGATGGAGTTCTGACCATGGGGCTTTCGGAATACGAGCGGTTGGCCGCTCGAGAAGGTTTGCAGACGCTACATGCTGCGAACCTTGCCACGGTGGACGAGCGAACAGCCTCGCCCGAGGTGAAGCGGCTGTATGACGAGTTTCGTCAGGGCTTCGGGCGACCGCAGGTACCCGGCATCCTGCAATGCTTTGCGACGCATCCACCGCTGCTCGAACACATGCTGGGTGTTGCAAAGGAGATGCTTTTCGTCGACGGTGCGCTGGGGCGGCAGAACAAGGAGCTGATCTCCGCGTTTGTCTCAGCAAGCAACCGATGCGCGTACTGTGCGGACAGCCACGCCTACTCCTTTCGCATGCAGGGCGGCGGCAAGGATGCGGTCGAGGCTGTGCTGGCATGCGACCTCGGCTCGGATGCAATCGCACCGCCTCAGCAAGTTTTGCTGCAGTTTGCGCGTAAGGTCACCGAATCGTCGCAGGAGATCACGGAGGCAGACATGGACACCATGCGCACCGTGGGATGGAGCGATCTGCAGATCGCAGAGGCCATCCACGTGACCGCGCTGTTTGCGAGCTTCAACCGCGTCGTAAATGCCTTTGGCCTCCCCTCGCAAGAGTTGCTACACAACTATGAACAGGAGGAAGCGGTACATGGTGGGTGAACACATCTTTCTGGGCGAGATCAAAGCCGACCCGAAGCCGGGCCCCTTCGCCGATGCAATCCATGCCGCCAACGGAACTGGCTTGGAATACTGGGGTATCTGGAACATCCTCGCCTTTCATCCGATGGCCTCCTATCACCTATGCGAGCTCTCGCATGAATTGATGCATAAGGAAGGGCCAATCTCCGCGGCGTTGCGCGAAGTGATTGCGGCCTACACGTCATCGCTGAACCAGTGCGACTTCTGCAGAAACGCGCACGCCGCAGTTGCTACCCATTTGTACAGCCATCGAGATCTTGTGGAAGGCGTGCTGCGCGATCCGGAGACCTCCGCGCTTGCGGAGAAGGAGAAAGCGCTGCTCCGGTTCATACGGAGGCTGACGCTGGAACCGGGCACCATCACGCAACAGCACATTGAAGCGCTCACGCAGGCCGGCTGGGGTGAGCCGGCAATCTACGACGCCATCTACGCATGTGCGCTGTTCAACTACTACAACCGCTTCGTGTTGGGCAACGGCGTCAGGCTTGTGTCTGACAGGGTGTTCGATCGCTTTGGCGCGCGCATGGCACGGGTAGGCTACAGCCGCGAGCAGCCGCCACCTGGGCAAATGGGGACCGCCCATGCCTGAGACGCTCGCACTGCAACAGGACGACGAGAGCCGTCTGCGCTACCCCGGATGGAGCGTGGCGACGGCGGCGTTTGCCGGCGTAATGACCAGTTTCTCGCCCATCGTGCCCTACACCTTTAGCCTTTTCCTGAACCCGTTGCATGCAGCGTTCGGATGGAAGCGGGCGACGATGGATGGCACCTTCGCCATCGCGGCGATTACGGTTGCGCTGGTTTCGCCGTTCATCGGCATGCTGCTCGACCGCTTCCCGCCACGGCGCATCATCCTGCCCGCCATCTTCGTGTTTGCACTGGCACTTGCCTCGCTCAGCAGGCTGGGCGGCAACATTTCCCAGTTCTATGTGACCTTCTTTGTGCTGGGTCTGGTCGCAAACGGTACCGCACAGTTCGCCTACACACGCACGATCCTTACGTGGTTTCAACGGCGCCGCGGTATCGCAAATTGCGATGATCCTGACAGGCAGCGGTGTGGGATCGATCCTGATTCCGCCCGCGACGCAATGGATGATCGGCCATCACGGCTGGCGCAACGCTTACTTGCTGCTTGGCGGTGTGGCGCTGCTTGGCCTTCCGCTCACAGCAATGCTTGTGCGGAACCGGCCAGCGCCGGTTGCAAAGCAGGCGGAACCGGAGGTCGAGGGCATGCGCGTGGCTGCGGCCCTTGGTAGCGGGGCGTTCTGGGTTCTGTGCGGCATCACGGTGCTTTCGGCTTTCAGCGAAAACGGGCTGGTGACCAATCTCGCGGCGATCCTGACCGAGCACGGCGTTACACCGCAGGGTGCGGCGCTTGCGCTCTCCGTGCGCGGTGGCGCAGGCATTCTGGGCCGTCTGGGCGTCGGCTTTCTGATAGATCGGTTCTCACCGCAACGCATACAAACGATGATCCTGGCCATCGCGGCGCTCGGTACGCTTGCCCTCGCATACGCTTCCACCCCTACGTCAGCCCTATTGGGTGCGGCGCTGCTCGGTGTCGGCCTGGGCAGCGAAGCCGATGTTTTACCGTACCTGATGGCGAACTACTTCGGCCGCAAGCACTTTTCCGTCCTTTACGGCCTTACCTGGACTGCCTATGCGATCGGCGGCGCGACGGGACCGATGTTCGTTGGCCACCTATATGACCGCGCCGGTGCCTACCGATCGCAGTACATTGCCTATCTCGCACTTGTCGCGTTCGGAGCTGCGGCGGTCAGCTTGCTCCTGCGGCGCACGCGTACAACGCAAGTCTCCATTGCGGAACCTGTTCTGATTGCAAATCCTATTTCTCTGGAGGAGTAACATGCCCCACATCGCCCTGCCGGAAGACATGCCTGGCATCACCGCCGGGTTCAGCTTCCGCCCCGAAACTGCGAAACCGATGCGCGAACTCGCGCACATCCTGCTGCACACCTCCGGCACCGCCAGCTTCAGCTCCGCTGACCGCGAACTCATCGCCTCTTTCGTTTCAGCGCGTAATGCATGTCACTTCTGTCACACAAGCCATGGAGCGGCGGCAACTCATCTGTACAACGGCGATGAGTCAATCCTGCGCAGCGTCTGCGCAGACTTTCGTTCAGCGCCAATCACGGGCAAGCTGAAGGCGTTGCTCGCAATTGCGGAACAGGTTCAGGTGGACGGCAAGCGCGTTACGCCGACGCTAGTACAGGCGGCAAGAAAAGAAGGTGCCAGCGATCTCGACATCCATGACACCGTGCTGATCTCCGCTGCCTTTTGCATGTACAACCGCTACGTGGACGGCCTGGATACCTGGCAACCCAGCGATCTGGCTTCGTATGCGGTGATGGGCAGGCGCATGGCTGAACACGGCTACTCGACGGACAAGACGACGTGATCCCTGTTCCGCCCTCGGTGTTCGCTCAAGGACTTCATTCCAAACGCGCGCTTCCGGATTAGTCCTGGAAACGCCGTTAGCGGAAGTTGAGACCGGAAAGCTGCCTGCCAGCGCACCGGCCGCATTGCTGACGAGAATGCGACTTAGCAGGACCAAACAGGTAGCGAGAACGAGTCAGGGATGTTGCTTGCGGAACACTGTGGACGCCATACCTTGGGGCGCGCCACGAGGCATGGCAAGCTCAACGGCAAGGCCGAGTACAAATGGCAGGATGGCAACCCACGACATGTATCGCTGAATACAGATCCGGCGAATGCGGAGGTAATCGCAATGTATGTGCCCCTCTTGAGCAAGTGTTCCTGCACCAGGTGCGTCTCAGCCAGCTGAGAGGGGGAACGTGCGGCAAAGATCATACTCACTCGTCAGAATGAGCTCGCCAAGGATGGACTAGGTCAGAACAGGAGCCCAAAGGTCACACACGCTGCGTACCGCGGCCGTATCTTGGCGAGAAAGTTGGCCACCTTGGCGAATGTTTCCGTGGGCGCGATTCCGACACAGGTCGGCATAGCTACCCAGCGGTTAACCCGTTCCCGCAAGGCTCGCGCCAGCCGCTCCACTTCCTTGCTGTTGAACTCGCCCAGCTGCAGAAAGCTCTCGTCAATGGAGTACGTCTCCACCATCGCACCATCGAGTGCAAGGAGTCATCCACACGCCGGGACAGGTCGCCATAGAGGGCGTAGTTGGATGTCACACATGCCGGCGTTATCCAAAGCCAGCCGGTCAGCGAACATATCCCATTCGCATTCACGCCACAGTACGTGGCAGAGGACTACGCACCTTAGGTGTGTAGGTATGCGAGCAACACCGAGACAAGACGACTCTGCTTGCAAGGACAGAGGGTCTGGCGAGATCATGTGTGGCTGCGCGTCGCAAACCTTCATCTTGGCAGCCTGACGCTCAGGATGGAGAGCCGGGCGCTGCTCCAGGTCGAGCACATATTCAAGAGACGCTTGATCAGCTATGTGAACCTAAGCAGCGCCCAGTGGGGGACAGAGCTCGCGAAGCCCTGCTTCAGGTTATCCGTGAACATCTCAAGGCAAGTATTCCTGGTCATGCCAATCAACCTCATGCAGCCCAAATGAGGGCTCGGAAGCTCAGGCTGGCTTTCTCCACATCTCGAAGATTGGAACTGTCGTCATGCAGATCGCTGTAATGAGGATGAGGGATGAGCCAACGGAGAAAGAAGGGGCAGCTTTGATTGATACGTAACGTACAAGCCATGGCGCCGAGAGAAACAGGACAACGCCGCCCATGGACGCTACATAGTTCGAGAGCTTTAGCCAGTCTGGCACCCGCGATCGCATCAAGAAGTGGGCCAACACAAATAGGACCAGCGGCAGCTCAAAGGCATGTGCATGTGTGACATCTACCAATTGGCTGAACGTATTGGAACGAACGACCAAGGGATCGTTCTCGGCCGGTAGCTGATTCAACTCAGTATCGCTTTCCTGCGACCGCATTTTTCCCGGAGTAAGATCAGGACCATACCGCTCAACGATGCTGGCGTGTGATCGACCGACTTTGTCATAGATGTTCAACCCAGCCACACCGAATGCAACCAGCATGGTCAGCAGAAACAGAGTGATGAGAATGCGGGAGCTTCGATCCATACGACCGAGCGGAATCGGCGTCATGCATTCCCTCCCGCTTCTGCGAGATGCAGCCACGGCGAACCTTCCACGTCAAAAGCTAGGCCCTTCCTGCCTGACCTGAGCACAAAGCCGGAGGCGGCGAGTCCTAGCCGCTTGCAGAGTGTCATTCCCGCTTCGTATCCTTTAAAGAGCAATACCTTAGAAGCCACTTCCGCAGTCTCTCCGGCAAGACTGAGTGCGGTAGCTGCCAGGCTACCTTGCAGTGGATGACCTGTTGCGGGGTTTATCAGATGTGAATACCGCTTGCCAGCGATCGTGAAGTCTCGTTCGCCGGTACCGCTTGTAGAGACGGACGATTGAAGAGCCCGGTAGGAGAGACAAACGTGATCCCCACAAGGCGAACGCGCAAGGAGCCGACGCTGAGGGGGGTCATGGTCGGATTTTAAGAAGTTCAAGCTACTGGCACCGGCGTTGATGGTTGCGTTCCGAACTCCGCGCAGTGCCAAGGCTCCTCTTGCCTGATCCGCAGCGTACCCCTTCGCTAATCCATCGAGGTTAAAACCACTACCCTCTCGAGAGAAAGACACCGTTTGTTTTCTTTGGCAGAGGTGAACATGAGATGGATCACAGTGCGCTAGCGCCGCGTTGATCGCGTGCTTGCCAGGCAGGACATCATCGTTTGCAGCACCTTGCCACAGATCTACAAGCGGCTGAAGCAGAATAGAGAAAGTGGAATCCGTTTGCATGGTGTATCGCAGCCCCCGTTCGAGCAACGCAAACAGTTCATCAGAGACTCGGCACGGCGTATTTGCCGCTTTCTCGTTCACGGAGGAAAGCTCACTCTCCGGATCGAAACGGTTGCACATGGTTGCGATTCGCTCAAACTGAGAGAAGGCGGCCGCAAATACCTCGTCGTTGTCTCGAATTTCTGAGGCGTCTGGTTCGAACTCTACCGAGATCTCGATCACGGTTCCCATAAGGTACTGTGCCCGCCGCATAGAGGTCATCCCGAGTAGATTGTTTGGCACACAAGTATGGCCTTACGCGTGCCACGGCATAGGGCATCGGAGGAGAGAGTCGCACCTGTAATGCCCTGAATATCAGAGCCGACCATCAGGGGATCGCTGCCGCCCTTGCCTCGAAACTGGTTAGTGAATCGGGTGTCTTGCACCTCCCATCCCCGGCTCTCACGAAAATCCATCAGCATCACCCTGATTACTCTAAAATCGCGTGAAAGCGCCACCATGAAAGTGATGTACTGCTCTTTGCCGATCTCATTCAGAACCATGGCATAGCCAAGAAGATTTCCAGCCTGCGTAGCTTTCCAGACTCGCTGCTTGCGATCCGACAACCTATAGCGAAGCGTCAAGCAAATCTTCGTATATTCGGCATCGGATAGGGCATGCTCGTCGGGAGAGAAAGCTGCCGCTGAGGGAAAGGCTACTCTGAGCGCCTGGGCCTGTGAAAGATAGTGACGTTCCTGCGCTTCGGCGTTCTGACAGTCAAAGCCCATCAGCGCTGACGTCGCGATGGTGTCGATGGTCGCAGAGGCGAATCGCTTCAGAAAGACCCGCCTCCGAACAGGTTTGGTGTGTGTAGATTGCATAGTAAATCCAATCAAATGTTAGAAGGCGTAAGCGACCGATCCCGTGAAGCCATTATGGCCATAGCTACGAAAGGGGACAGGATTGTTGCCGAAATCTGCACCACCGATCGGTCCGGTGATGCTCGGTATGGCGCCCTGCGGATTATTAAACACGTAATTAAATTTGAAGATGGTTTGGGGTGAGGGGGCGACGTTAAATCCCACGGTCGTACGCGTTTCATTCAGGTAAAAGTTTGACAAGGTGCGATCGCGACGAATCCCCTCATAGCGCACCACCGGAGCGAGATAAGCGCCTCGATCCAAGCGGGTCCGGAAAATGCTCGGATAATAGTATCGCGCACCCTCGACATAGAAGCCGTCTTGGCCTGGCGTCGGCTCTGCAACGTAGGCTGCCAAAGCAGCGACAGAGGCGGGATTCGCTGCATTGAAGACAGGCGGTGCAGGGCTTTGCCGGAAGATCCCATTGCCCACGATGTTTGTACGGGCATATTCCGCATCGAAAGCCCAAGCTCCGCGGCGATATGAGGTGTCATAGAAAAGCATGGTGACGGAACGAGGAGGATTGTCTTGCAGGTTGATTCGGCCGTTGTAAACCGACCCACCAATCTCAAGTCCAAGCAAAGGGGAATATCCGATGCGTCCTGCGAACGCCTTGTGGCCGTTCGTCGCCTGAAAGGCGATGAGACCAGGCTCCGTTGCGGACGACTGACCAACTAGCCGTGAGAAGGGCGTCGCGACTCCGTCGCCGTCCAGTGGCTGCATGCCGTTCACGACGTTCGCCTCGTAGGTCAGCTTCATCTGCGCGGGCAGGTTGAAACGCCCGCGAACCCCGATACCGGCGTCGCGATAGGCCGTGTTGATGATGAACTGGTTCATCAGTGGCCGCAACGTGACCAGATTCAGATTAGAGTCGTGGTACACATTAAAGTGACCGAGAGATGGCGGGTAGATACCTGCTCTAAAGTTAAACTCGGGTCGCGCTTTCCATTCAAGAAACGCCTGCTCCACATCGATCTCGCGGGCGCCGAACTCGAACTCAATCTCCGAGTTGAAGACGATGTTCTGTTGCTTGGCTAAGACGGCTGCAATGCCCAGAACAAACCGGGTGCTTTGAAACGTCGGTGTGCCTCCGCCGTCATTACGCTCGTTCAGGCCGGCTTCACGAAACTGGAAGTCGCCATACCCGCCAAGCGCGACTCGATCGGTGCGAAGCAGGTTGCCGGCACCTGACAGATCTCCACCATTAGCCTTGACCGCCATCGCGAGATTTCGGTCATCCGGTAACCCGGTGGTCTGCGGGGTACCCACAATCGCTGGACGCTGCGTGGCACTCTGTACAGTTGCGGCGCCTGGCGAGGGTTGTTCCAGCGGCAAGTTGTCGAGGGAACTAGAAGGCGTCGACTGGGTGTTCGCCTGGACTGACGCCGGAGCTGCATCTGCGTCTGCCTTCGCATTGTGTGCTGTGCTCTGTGGCGGGAGCTTCCCTTGCGCGGCAAGGAGCGCCCGCAACTCCGTAATGGATTGCGTGAGAGCATCCACCCGCTGCCGAAGCTCTTGCACTTCCGCTTGGCTGGCAGCAGGTGTTGTGGCCTGCTGAGCACAGAGTGCTGACGCAGCAAGTGCGATCAACGTCAGGCTTAGGCTGGGAGCAAGAAACCTGCTGGAAACACGGTAGTTGCTTAAGAAGGCGACACGCCAACTCTTGCGCAGTAGAATACCGTTAACGTCGTTGGCAATGGACATAGACACTCCTTCGTCAAACCCGGCGTTACCGGCCCATCCCGCTGGAACGGGGTGGGCCATCTTTATAGGTTGAGACTTCGCACAGGACAGCGCAGGGAGTCCCACGTTTTAAGGCTGTGGCGTGTACCGGATCGAGCCGAACAGACCATCGGCCTCTCCCGCGGGGCCAGCCGCGAAGTAGAGCGCGTTGGCATCCCCAAGAGTGTCTCCATTCCCGAAGGTGAGGCCCCATACGCCGGGAACCAGTAGAAGATTGCCGTCCGTGTCTCGCAGATGGTCGACAGGCTTTCTGGTCTTTGGATCGAACACGACTATCGAGCCTTTGTTGAATCCGTTGCTGGTATCACCGTCATAATCACCGAAGTTCCCCACTAGCAGCATGCCCGAGAATGGCCCAAAGTCCGATGGCGCTTGGGCCATGCCCCATGGTGCGTTCAACTGACCGCCATCGTTCCAAATAGCGATCTGCTTGCCGGAAAGATCAAACTCCACCAATCGCCCAGCACCAGGCGCATGGACCTCGTTGCCGGGATACGGTTTTCCTTTGTGCTTCGGATCTTCCTGAGCTTGGGCGTACATGACGAACACGCTGTTGCCAAGCACATGCACGTTCCAGGGCACGTAATCGCCGGCCTTGATTGCGTCTTGACTGCTTACAAAAGGATTCTTGAATGCTGCTGGGTCAGTGATTTCTTTGAAGGTGTCGTCGTAGACTCTCACCTTCAACGCTGTGCCGAAGTCGGCGACATACAAGCGGTCTGAGCTCGGACTGATGGACAAACCATAGAAAGCCCCACCGTTGTTTGACTCATCGATGACTGCAGTTGCGGCCTCGGCACGATCATAGGTGCCATCGCTCTTCTTGCGCTCCGTCCACGCCGAGATAACGCCTGTACTTGTCGCAAAGAGGAACTTTGCTCCTGATGTGATCGGAGCGCCCGTCGTCGGCGTCTCCGTTATGACAAAGCTCGTAGCCGAAGCATTAAACACCACCCCAGTGGTGTGGTTGTTCGCAATATCCGTCGGATCACTCGCAGGGCAAGGTAGTGCGGCATACGGCGCTGAGGCACACATACCCGGAATTTTCACTCTGTTTGTGGGCAAAGGCGAAAGTTCGCCGACAAGGGGTCTGCCATTGACGTCACCCACGTACTCGTAGGAGGTGTCGCCGGCCACTACCCAGAAGTGGCCGGGTATGCCGGCCGGGCGTATCGCCAATCCCCAGGCGTCTATGAATGTCGACTCATTGGCCACGGTCGGTCGGTACGATGCACCGCTGGTGCCACCGGCCACAAAATTGGTCTGGCTAAATGTGTTGTGGTTGTTTGCCAACGCATCCACGCCATCCCCACAGCCGATGGCTGCGAACAAGATCGAGGACACAATCAGCGCAGAAGCAGACCTAAGTGCAGCGTCCCTGTAGCAGGGCATAGACACTCCTCCGTCGATGAACACACCGGAAGCCGCTGGAACGGATAATCAGATGTGGTTGTATATCGGACTGAGATGATCCTAGATCGAGCCTGTCGTTCGGTCAAGCGGAGTTTATGAAGGGTCATTCCGCTTCAACACTTTCCTCCCGATGACCACCGAAGTATTCCTCATCCTGCCGCTTGAGGGTGTAGCACGTTGCACAAAGCCCTCTTGCTTGGACCTTTACCTCACCTTGCTTTCGCATTGTTCATTTCTTACGCCGAGCTCTCACTGGTGATACTCGGAATCCGTACTTTGCTCCAGCCAATGTACCGACTTGTCATCGAGCTTTTCCGCCACAGCGAGTGGGTTATGGCTGCGGGTCGTGGAGGCTCCGTGCTAATGCTTCTCTCCGGGAGGAAATGACACCACATCATCAGGACGAAATCCCCTCAATGACGCCTCCATCGCGTTGTGCCCTGCCGTCTGCAGCTCGCTCGGCTGCGTTGTTCGAGCCTGTTTGCGCCCGCGCGGGTGAGGGTACAGCAAATGCAAGAGCCGCACTAACTGAGTTGCGTTGAGCAGACCGCTCATGGAATACAGCCCTGCCTGAGGAGATCTGATCTGATGAACACATTCTGAAAAGCCATCCGTGGATCAACAACATTGTCATTGCGCTGTCCGTAGCCGATCTCTCACTCATGAGTGCTCCCCTGCCCTTCCTCCGCAAATGACTGCGGTTCCTAAGGTGTGGGCGTGTTCACAATGAACCGAAGCGATTGCTGCTCCTGGCCGTGAGGGTGCTGCTCCCTCCAAAGTACCCGCAGGAACATCGCTGCTCAACGGCCGTCTAAGCGCTTAGCCTCTACTGGCGCGCCCGCAAGAGGCGACCAACTTTATGAGTCTTTGTAGAACGAATGATCGTTCTGTATATTTGGCTAAACGACAAAATGAGCCCTCAAACTTGCCTTTTTAAGGTGACGAGTGAACCTGGTTGATCTTTGTTGGTTGTCTACGGCGGCGTATGCGATCCACGTCATCGAAGAATTCATCTTCGATTGGAAAGGCTGAGCGACAGCCGTTCTGCGGCTGCCCGTCGATTGGAATACCTTCTACTTGGCAAATGCAGTTGTCATGGTGCTCGGCATCGTGGCTGCTGAAGTTGCACCCCGCTTGCCTGTCATTGCGCTGGGATTCCCTGCTCTCATGCTGATCAATGCGACCTTCTTCCACGTCGGACCTTTTCTCGTGATGAAGGGGCGCTTTTCACCAGGACTCTTGTCCGCGGTTTTCCTGTTCTATCCGCTAGGAATCGCCAGCTTCCGCATACCGCATCTTGCGGTCACCATCGGTGCTCGAGGCACGTTTGAAGCCTTCCTGATCGGGACGCTCCTCATGGCTGCGCCCATTGTGTTCGTCAAGCTAAAGAATAAACCCTACTTCCAACAACGGCCCAACGGCTGAAGCGGCACTGCATGAGTATGCTAACCGCAAGAACCTGGCCCACAAATACTTAGCGGGTTAGAGTCTTCGCCCGCAAAAAGCTCATGACCAATCTTGCCCGACCCATGATCCTAAGGGTTTATCGCTGTTCCTGGCACTTAGTTCCGAACGATACAGCGAAGCATCTGAACTCTCTCGTGAACGTGGCCTGGCTTTGACAGACCTTATTACGATGTCTCCTTTTTTCACATTGGAGCTTGAGAGGGAACACGTTTGGATGACAAGCATTGTGCAAGAGCACCCATTGAAGAAAAGGGCCAGGGATTGACTGACACCGACATTCCAGCTAAGTGCCAGCGGTTGTAGAAAAGGACGGTCGCCGTTCGCCTTAAGCCATCGCAGGATGTTACTCGTCAC
Source organism: Acidobacteriaceae bacterium (assembly GCA_903642225.1). Taxonomy (GTDB): domain Bacteria; phylum Acidobacteriota; class Terriglobia; order Terriglobales; family Acidobacteriaceae; genus Terriglobus. The sequence goes on from CAHJWI010000007.1 coordinate 46,348, forward strand.
CACAAACCGTAAACAGATTTGTGCCTGTACTAAAACGCACTCGCCGCCTTGGATCACGGCATGGGTTCGGACAGCCAGACCTCTCCACGTAAGGCCGACCTGAACTCTCCTACATGACTTCTCCAGATGGATCAATCGCATCGAGACACAGATCTCAAGAAGATTGAGCTCACAGTGCCGCCAAGGGCGTAGTAATGCTTACAGTCTCTATACCGCCTCCACAACTTCACTTCGGAAGTGCATCCACGAGTATGACGATTTCAAGGAGGCCACGTACTAGTGGATCCACTGCATGAAGGCGCATTTCCTCTAGACATGCCGCGCTAGCAATGCCCGGAGCCTTCCGCGCTAGTCCCCATCGCGGTCCTGTCGTTTTGCCCCAACGCGCTTTTCCTTGTGGAAGTGCTTGCGAATGTCGTCGGCATCATCGCAGTCCACCAGGGCTCGCGCCTCTGCTGCGTTCTTGGGACGCGCTATCTTTGCGATGGCCGGATCGAAGACTGCGGGGTCCTCGGGCAACGCGGTGTAAGGGCGGAGGTCCGGTGTCGTCGTGAATAAGTCATCCAAGTCACCAGCCAGTGCGTCCTCAAGGTTCAACGCACCAATGCCAAGCAAGCTGTAAGCTGTTTTTTGCAGGCTGCCCATGCTTGTGTGCCGATGCGAAATTGTGCCACGTTTTACATAGGGGCCGATCGCGAGCATAACGCTGCGATGCGCATCGATGTGATCCACCCCATCCTGGGCGTCATCCTCCGTCACCAGAATTGCGCTCTGTGGCCATGCGCTGCTGTGCGAAATAAGATCAACGATCTTGCCCAATGCCAAGTCGTTATCCGCGACAAACGATGCCCTATCGGTATAACCATCTGCAGGCCGCAATTCGCCGGTGTGGTCGTTTGGTAGGCGGATCACAATTAGGGATGGCACTTTGTTCTCAGCCAAGAGTCTTGCAAAGTCTTGCGCGAATTCTTTGTAACGAAGTTGGTCTGGGATGCCGAGATTGAACGTGGGGTATGTGCGATCGGTGGCCTCAAAAACGGGCTGAGGCACCGGGGCATTCAGAACGAGGCGTTCACCTTCGGGTGCAGAACCGTCTATCTCTTCCGCTCCCTCGATCTCGATTCCTTCGCCATAGTTCCGAATTGAGAGACCCGCTCGATGCACGTGTTCCCACAGTGTGCCGAACTCGGGCTCATCTTCGGGCATTGGCGCGTCATTGCCGCCGTTTAGTGCCCGTCGACCTGGCGCGGGACTGAAGGGGTCGCTGGTCCGCCGCCCACCATAATTCGACGTCCACGCGATATGGAACCAAGGCGTCTCTTCCGCGCCGACCAGCCAACGGTGCCCATCGGCTGACACATCGCTGTCTACATAAAACTGATCGCTCGTGGCAAACTGTTGAGCTAAAGCATGTGCATTTGGGGTAACGGCGTGAATCTTTGCTCGGGGCGCGCTCGCAAGCCAGCCATGCATACCCCAGCGGGCCAGTGCCGGACTGCCTGCCGCACCCGGAAGGTCCCCGAAGATCTCGTCGAAAGTACGGTTTTCGCGAATAATCAAGAACACATGTTGCACTCTCCGCAAGGTAGACAACCTACTTTTCTCGGTTGCCGTTTCGTCACCAGCCTGGCCCGCTAATTGGAGATGCGCCGTATTGTTGCGAATCACCTGCTTAGTTTCTGCGCCAAGATCATTTCCCGACGGTAGCGCAATTGTGGAAACGCTGCCGAACTCCAGCTCGCCAATGTAGCTCCCGTGATTAGTCGTGAGCGATGCATTCGGGCCTGTGCCCTGGCCTTTGGTGTTTACTACATAAAGGTTCCCGCCATCCGGCGACACAGCCAAAGCGCTGGGGTACCAGCCGACCGGGAGGTGCCCCAAGACATGTCCGTCCGTCGTGTCGAGTACCGCAACCGCATTAATGCCGGCTTCCGCTACGTACAGCCGGCCGCCACCAGCCGCCAACCCCGCCGGCATCACACCGCGCAACGGCCGTCCCTCCGCATCCTGAAACGTCTTTCCTGAAAATGGAGACAGAGCAATCTCGGACAGCACTCGGCTGCCGTCCCCGGCAAGCACCGCAACTGCATCTTGATGCGCTAAAGTTACGTACACTCGCCCCTGATACTCGAGCACACCGGTCGGTGAGGCACCGCCTACTACGCCTGTGTTGCCGTCTATCGTCGTACCGAGGCGCAATTTGGCTAACAGCTTAGCCGTTTTGCCATCTGACACGTCATACGTCCACAGTGAACTGCCACGGGGATCATTCTCGGAACCTAGACCCGGTACGGTATGGCCGTCCACGACTGCGCCTTCGCGGGCCTGCTTAGACGGATACCCAAACGCAGGAAATTTTAATCCCGTCTTTAGAAGCGCTTGTGCATCCACACCGGGCACAGTTTGGTATTCGAAGAGACCCGAGTTCGTGATGTACAGTCGCGAGCCGTTCCCGGAGCTAGCAACCGCAAATGGATTGGCTCCAGTGGGGACGGACCAAAGTTTGCGCTGTGACGAAGTATCAATCGCCACCAGACGCCAGTTCCCCTGGTCTATAACGTAGATCCGCTTACCGTCAGGGCTGAGCGTTAGACTTGCCGCGAAGCTATGCGCATAGGTGGTACTACCCACCACACCATCCAGTGGAATGCGTCCGACACGTCGCCAGTCGCGCGTTGCATAAACGTCTACCGCGCCTGTGTCGCCCGTCGCGTCGTATAGAAGCGTGCCGTCGGCCGAATAAGCCACACCTGCTAACACTTGCACGTTCGGGTCGCTCTTAACGCCGGGTGGTAACTGCCGCAGCGTCACGTGCCGAGCATGGCCTGCCGTGGATTTCACAGCTGCGCCGTCGAGCACGTTAAGCGCGAACGGCCATCCAATAGATGGCAAGGCCACCTGTGCGCCATCCGGCCGAACCGCAATTGCGAAGGGGTATGGTGCCAAACGTGTCCAGCGACCCGATGGTGTGATGCGCCGACCATTTGGGAGCGTTACAGCCTGCGGTGCCGCAATCTCAATTTCATTGCGGTTCGTTTCGAGTTGCTGGCGTAATCGCTTGGGCCCGAGGTCGTGCCTAGAAGCAGTCTGACACAGAGCAGAATAGGTAAATGCATTGGCCCCGATGCACACAAAGGCAATCACCAGAGGAAACGACACCGTCATAAAACCTTGACTGACATTCTTGCGGAGCATGCTCTAAGTGTATTAGTTCTGCTTCAAAGTAGTTATCTATCTGAACGTCAAAATGCACGGGCACGGTCAATCTCAACCATTGTGAGCACGATTACAGCCGAGCAATTGCCGGCTACTATCTCGGGTTCGATTTCGCCATCTTAACTCTGGATGGTGTACTTACAAAGGTCGTTGTAGAGGACTGTCTGGTCGGAAGTTGGTCACTGCCTCGTCGACAAGGAATCAGAGTCTTGGATCCGGGACTGCCCTTTCATCGCTTTGAAATGTTTGAATGTCTTAAAATAGCTAGGATCGGGTGCTGGTGGATCACAAGGTGAGCAGCCCAGCCTATTCAGGATCTCCCTGCGTCCGGCCTCGTCTTTCAATCCACTCTAATTCGAGTGGATTGACTTAGATGAGTGATCTCGAAACCATGTGATCAATCTTCGCATGAGGGGGCGTCGCCTAGTGCTCGTCGGCATGCCTGGAATCGAGAAGCGTGTCGCCCGCTTCCCACAGTTCTACTGAGGATAGACTTTCTCCATGATTTCCGGCCGCTCGATGAAACACAAGTGACCAAGTTGCCTGAGCAACGATGGGTACCCGCTGGGGTTGAACCTACCACACGAGGTACTCGCGCCCGATATCATCGCCAGCCTCGTGCGGGTGAGCGCGAGAAACTTCCGCTTGCTCTCAGCTCCCTACCCAGGTCGAGCGCATCCTACGCAGAATTCTGGCGGGACTGGAATCGTACTTGCCGTGCATTTCACTGACCAGCACCTCTTCCACGGTGTATGTCACAGCCGCGTCTCATCAGAGACGAGGTTACCCGGTCGTCGGCGATCTCTACGTTCCAAATCTTGACAGACACTTATCACAGGAAACCTATCCGCCCTGCTTTAAACGCGTCTGCCTGCTGATCAATGTTGGCGTGATTGCATGGTACCCGGGTGCCACCTCGCACGCGGCGCTTTCCCGTCCCTTACTGCCCGCGGCGTGCCAGGCGTTCCCAGCGAGTGCAGCATCGCATCTGGGCGAATAAAGGTGAGCTGCGTCGTAGAATTTAAGTCTAGGCATGAGCTGGGGCACTTCGCAAAGCGTGGCTCGCAAGCTTCCAATAACCTCTAGGTTCATCGTCAAGTAAACTCTCTTGCGCGGGAGAAGCAGACACCCTGATAGGAAGGTCGGAAGGCTTTGCGTGCAACCAAGGCTGCGAAGAGCACCTGAGTTTTACGCCGCTTCCCTTATCGGATAGAGGTGGGGAGGTTCGTCGCTTACAGCAGCGATGGCTTGGGTTCCGCGCAGGCGGTTTACGAAACTATTTTCCAGAATGGAGGCGGCCGCGCATACCAGAAGCGGTATGAGTTCTCCGAAAACTCTGGTTTCTATCAAGATGCCATAACTGAACATGAACACGATCCACACAGGCAAGATCCAGAGCCACATGCGCAGTCTGGTGTCAGAGATCCTTGCGCGCATGATGATGACCAACGGCAAGAGGAAGCCGCAGGCACTTAACATCTGAGGCCACGCCTGTGGTGCGATCAGCGATTTCAGATTCCAATCAAAGCGCGGGTAGAACTCCGACGGGTTCTGGTGAAAGTGGTAGCGAACAAACAGAAGCCAACCGAACCACGCCAACAACAGGGGGACTACGACTCGTAATGTCTGCCACTGAACAGCCTTTTTCCACACAATCCCCTTGTGTGTGATCGTCTTGTCGATCATATACAGAGGCAGCAGAAGCAATGTGGTTTCCCGGTTGACAGTCGCCACAAGGAACAAAGCTACAAACCAGAATATGTGCCGACGAAAGTAAATCAGGTACATAGCCCCTGCAAAGAAGGCCAGGCTTGGAAGATCGTAGATAAAGCGAAAGTTTTGGACTGTATGCAGGATGTAAGTGACCGCGAACGCGACGAGGAACAACGGATAAATCAATGGAGTGAAGAGTCGGTAGCGAGAACTTGCTTGATACACCCTCGTAGTGAAGAAACCGGCGAGGAGCAAACAGATCACGTTTACGCCAGCCTGAACTATGACCTCGGGTTGAACTGGACGAGGGAACCAAAAGTGCGACACGCCGAACGAAGCTCTGGTGAAATCAAACAGCGCCCTACTATGCGCCGCCCTCATCGGCAACAACATGAGACAGCGCCCCTGGAACGGCATGCGCTCAAGGCCAAGTTCGTACAACCGCGTATTAACGTATGGTCGGGTAAGCCACAGATAGCACCACGCGAGTTGAATCGTAGCAACGACGAAGAACAGCAAGAGGAGATTTCGCTTGCTCCACAACCTGAGGTGAGTAGTTCTGACTGTCATCAATCTCCTGCTTGGCACTTACAATTGAGGCTAGGCTAGCGCTTATTCCGTGCGCGGCACTTGCCTTGCGCCATGCGTAATGAGGTGCTCATCACACCGTTGTCCCGGGAAGCTTCAAGCAACGGCTGGTCATCTTTCGTTTTTGGAACCCTTCTTTTCAGCGTCGACCTAAAGATAGAGAGCACATCTGCAGCGCTCGTCCCCAGTTGAGCTCGAGCCGCGATGAGACAGTGGCACCCCATGCAGCTTATGTCGTACTCCTCCAGCGCTTTGAGCGCTGGCATGCATTCGGGCATCCGGCCTTGCCCGCGCAGAAGAAGCGCTTTCGCCCAATGGGCAACAGTTAAGGTGCTTGTACTTCAACGTGAACTGGAGCTCCTAAGCAAGAGCCGTCTCCACAACGATGCCTGTGGGCGTGAGCGGTCCACGTCAGCAAACGCCTCGGAAGCTGCCCCGCGCGGGTCGCAGCCTGTTCTTCGACAGACAACACCAACTCGGGACATCTTTCGCCTGCTTCTTGATGCTGACCATTGTGACAAATGTAGTTACAAGCCACTTAGAAAACGCGAGGGAGACGGCACTGACGGATCGAGCTCTGTCCCGAAAGGACGTGGGCTGAGGTTCGATGGCTCGGACCATGGTTTCCGACGGGAAGAGGAGGAAGCGGCTCCAACCGGATAGACACACACGTCTCGGCAACAGGCCTGCGCTGAATTATGGGTAGTGCAGCGCCCTCAATGAGCGCTAGCGATCAATAAAATGGTTGGCATGTACCGGCTAAGTGCTTCAGAATGGCGACGCACTTGGTTGTAGCGAACCGACTGATCGCTGCCGCTCAATCATTTGCTGCCGGATCAGGCATTTTATTTTCATGCCTGGATATGTCGTCTACGTTAACGTCGACCAACTGCGGCTTGGAACAGAGCAGACCGTCACCACCACCTTTGCAAGATCGGGCTTGTAAAGGATCGCCAAGCGAGACAAATCGTCCTCTCCGCTCGCCACCCTGCTCTTCGTAGGTGACAGCTCCTTCGGTGCAAGCCAGCTCGCAAGACACCTTGAGAAGAAGTTGCGACATGACACGATGTGTGATCTGTATGTCATCGTGTTTCCACTGAAGATGCTGGGTAGTCGGCCCGCTCTCCAGATACAGGTAAGGTCTATTGACCAACCTCTAGGGCCTCCAATTTAACAAGCGTCTGTAGCCGCTGTATCTTGCCCAGATTCGTCCTGTTGAACCATTTCAGTGGCTTGCGGCAACGTCGCGTGAAGAAGCGCGGCCGAAAACAGACCGCATCTGCCATCGCTGAAGGCTATGAGGAGTGCAGTAGGAAAGCGATCTGCACTTACGATGAGCAGCTCCGTATCAGTGTCCATGGCTATAGCTTGACGGAGAAGACAGAGGCTGTTCTGCTATCCAGCGAACACTTAAACGCTGCTGTCGTCAATCAGCGCAGCGCTAAGCTCCACTAGAACATTCAGATTGCCGAACGGCTTAGCTTCTTCGCTGTCGAGAGCCACGCTCTATCCTCGGTTCCCTCTCTGTTCTCGTGCAGTTCCTCTGCTTGCGGCAGCATGTCATACAAAAGCTTCGAGGAGTACACGGCGCAGCGGCCATCGGCGAAAGTCACAATGATGGATCCGTCTAGCCGGTCGGCAGCAATAAGGTGCGGCTTCGCTGGGTCTGACACGTTTCTTCAACTCCCTCTAATGACCGCGAGAACTTCCCTCTACCTCGCTAGCTTAGAATAACGACAGTTTCGTATGTCGCATAGACAACATTTGGAAAGAGGTGCATGATCGTTCCATGCCGGTCAAAGTCGACCTCCAACCTGCCAACTTTACGAACAGGATCCTTCATAGCTTGCCGGCGGATACGCTCCAGCGTCTGCAGTTGCGGAAGGTAGCTTTGCCGGTTGGCCGGGAGATCGAGTTTCCAAATAACACGATCGACCACCTTTTCTTCCCCGAAACGGGCGTTGCCATGATGACGACGACGTTTGAAGACGGCTCACAGGTCGAAGTTGGGCTCTTCGGCTACGAGTCCGTCCTCGGCATCTCCGGTCTCATGGGTACGAAGCGGAGCCTCAATCGCGTGTACGTGCTTATAGCCGGAGAGGGCTTTATCGCTCCCATGGCGACAGCTCAACAGGAGTTCCGACGCTGCAACGACTTTCAAAACTTGACGTTCCGCAATGTGCAGGCTGGACTTGCTCAGGTTGCCCAAACCGCAGGATGCAACGCCAAGCATGACGTGCAGCAGCGGCTAGCCAGCTGGCTTTTACGTTGCGCCGATCGAGCACAGAGTGAAACGCTGCCGGTCTCTCAGGAGGTGCTTGCAACAATGCTGGGCGTTCGGCGTATGAGTACAAACCTTGCCGTAACCGCTTTTAAAGAGTTGGGGCTGATCGATCATCGTCGCGGTTTTGTCGAGCTGCTCGATCGAAAGAGAATCGAACAGAAGGCATGCGAGTGTTACCGCGTTGTCCGCCAACACCTGGAAGACGACAGGGAGTTCGACAGCGGTCAGCATTCTTAGCTTCATGTACAAAAGGCGGTTTCCAAGGGCTCTGGGAAGAGAGGGAAACGGCTTCATATTTTCCTCGCTTTCCATCAGACCGGCACTTCCACTGCTGCGCGCGAGCCCGTTTTCTCGCCATCACCGCAGGTTGCCCTCGGGTTCTCTTTGTAGCCTGTCATCTGGCTGTTGGTCATCACCTTCACCTTGCGCTTATGTCCTGCTGCGCCTTCACGAGCGCGAAAGCGTGGCCAGGCGCTTGTTCTCGACCACTGTAGTGTGGCTGACACGCTGGTCCTTGCTGAAGATGCGATAGGGGAAGAGAGACGCCCTTTGAGCGGACCTCAAGCGGCCGGTCTGCCTCGAAGACGTTCTCGACCACTTGGGAGCAGTGAACACCGCCAAGCGAAAGTACACGATCCGAACCACGGTCATCTGCCTGCTCATTCGCGCGATGGTGCGAGAGTTTCGGGGCCTTTCCTCCAGACGCATGGCTTGAGTCGCTGGGAACCGACTACTACGCCTACGTTCGCGTCCATGGTTTTACCGCAAATGCTTGGCACCAGCTCATCGCCATAGCCTACCTGTTTTGTGGCTTCCGAGAGCTCGGGAGTTTGGGACGGCTTGCATTCCCCGCACTTGCAAGAAAGATCTTCGGCACAGCGGATTTCGATGCTGTGATCGACAAGATGAAGGCTGACCTCCTTAGTTGGAGCTACTCGCGGAAGGCAACATCTTTGGCCTACGCTGCGCTCTCGCGGAAGCGATGCTCGCATCCCGCAGCCCTCCACGTTACCGACCTGAAAGCAGAGACATTAAAGCGCCTGTACAGGGACGCTGATGCGAAGATCACCCAACGGGTCTAACCATCCTCTCGTATGTTCTGGTCGCCGCGGTCTCTTGCAGAAGCCGCTTGGGCGATACGGACAGATCGAGCGCCAGGAGAGCATTGCCCATCGACGTGTCCTCAATGGTGTGCCAGTCGTTTGGCGCGACTGGTGTGAGCGGTGGTTCGCGACAACGACGCTGCAACCGAGCAGTCGCATAGGCGGCCTGTACCGCCTCCTTAACGCAGGTCGATGGCTTGCCCAGAGCGGCTACGTCTCAGAACCCGGAGACTGGACCCGCGAAGTCGCCGCAGCTTACGTTGCAACAGTCGGTCGGTCCACCATCGGCCAGTGGTCAACGAGCGCGGGCACGCGACGCTCACGAGCCGGTCAGCCCATCAAGCCCGCAACGAAAGCGTCGGTACTCACTCCGCTGCGACGGTTCTTCCGGGACTGCCAGGAGTGGAACTGGATCCCGACACGCTTCAATCCCTACCAGGCGCGTGCGACACCACGCTCCGTCCGCTGCCTCATTGGCCCAGACCCTCGAATCATCCAGGACGGCATCTGGGCAAAGCTTCTGTGGGCAGGTCTCAACCTTACCAATCAGGAGCTTTCCAAGCCGAACGACCCGGAAGCGCGTGGCGATGGGCACTTCTACCCGGCGACCATGGTTAGGCTCTAGCGCTCATGTGGCTGTTCTCTGGGCTGCGCCGTAACGAGATCGCCCGGCTCCGCGTCGGCTGCATCCGCTGGCAGGACGGCGAGGAGAAGCCGGGCAGCCAGCCGGTGTGCTTCCTGCATGTCCCGGTCAACAAGACTCTATGACCTGGGCCACGGCTATTGCTCTTACGACTTCTTCGACCAGTGCCCGCATCGCATGGCCTGTGCTCGTGCGACTTCTTCATGCCGAAGTAGTCAAGTAGGGCTCAAAGCATCGAAGCCAAAGCAAACCTGCTCAGGCTGACACAGGAGATTCCCTTAATGAAGACGAGCTTCAAGCTGTAGAAGACGGGATTGCCGGCCATGAGAACCTGTCGCCATCCTTTCTTTGCGTCCGGTACCAACAATTCCTTGAAGCTTTTCTTTCCCACCTTTTGCGGCTAAGCTGGTCAGACAATTTGAGGAAAACTTATGCGCTTTCTTGGATTGCTTATCTTGCTTGCGGGAAGGCTGCAGAGGCGCTGGCAGCAGCGAGTGCAAAGCAAGCTTGGGGCGTTGCTGCGTACCGTCGAGTTCCAACGGGTTCGAATGCCTCAGCAGAATCGTGTTCGATGAACGCAGGGGCCCGACTAGCAGAGTTCCCGATGACAACGACACGATGCGTTGAAGCATTCCTGAGCAGCTTGTTTAGATAAAGAGCGCCGCCCGCTTCGATATCGAGCGAGATCTCTGCCAAGGCGACCGGCGCAGTTTTTCTCCGCGATCAGGTCACCGAGTTCAGAATGCCATTGGACCTCGCCGCCCTTCAGCTTTTCCCCATACCACCGGTTGGAGAAGTAGATATAACGCCCTGCTAGGCCTAGATATTCACTCGACGCCACGTCGATCTTGTCGAGTACGTCGATGTACGACCGCTGCGCCATCGTCAGAAGGGCTTTGTTTCGTTCCATAAAGCGCAAAATCGAGGGTATCAGCATACGTCTCGCTGTCAGGGACTTGCTCGTGCAGAGCTTTTTAAGCAAGGGATCGCGCTGTAATGAAATCTGCTTTATCACACTGAAGATCGCAAAAAGCGGCGGCATTCCCAGCGACGTTTTAGCTTTGCGCGAACAGAAGATTTAAGCGCTCGTTAGAAATGTCACCTCTGTGCCCAAACGACCGGGTGTGGAGTATTAGCGCCGGTGCGCAAAGAGGAAATGCCATGAAGGATCCAACGCCGACCAGCGTTGTGCGCTGAACCAGCTTGTGGCGTGCGCGGGCACGTGCATGAGGCCGTGGCCACTCTCGCAGACGAGTTCCGTTCCATTCCAAGATAGAAAACTTCTTGAAAGTTCTCCTACTTGAACCGCACTTGTGAGTCTCTTCAAGCAGGCCGGGCACCGCCGCCGTTGATCGTGTATCGACCATCGAAGACCTAGAAGCGCCCCTGTGAAGGTGACAAGAACCTGAATGACGACAGCGAGGCGCCAAGCCTCACGCGAACACATAGACGCAGCAAGGAGGCCTGCAGCCGACGCTAACTCTGCCCAAAAGAAGCATTTCACGCACATAAATAACCCGCGGCGTATGGCACGCCACGATGAAGTGCGGCTGATATTCCGCACCTTCTCGCCAAAGCCGAGTGGCGTCGTAGCCGGCAGAGCAAGCAGACTGAGCGCCAGACCCAGAGTCAACGTCCACCACGGATTTGGCTTTCGTTCAGAAAGTGGCAACGCCAGGCCGGACACTTCAGCATCCTTGGCCTCGTACACAGAAAAATGTTGGAAACCAAAATATAAATTTGTTTCGGTTCCCGCTTTGAAGCGGCCCAGAACGTAGCCAGACTTGCCTGCAAACGGCTCGTCATCGAACAGCCACGCGTCGCAAGCACCGGGTAAACGAGCATCCTCCAAATCGGTGACACGGGAGATTCTCAAAAAACGGCCGCCAAGGCTGAGTGACTTGCCCTCGACAAAGCTGTCTGAGTGGAAACGCCTGTCGCCAAGTGCGTCTGGACAGGACCAGCCCGCCGGGGCTCACATTCTGGCTATTTGGGAAAGAATCGCTTTCACCAACCAAGGATCCCAGGTTGCTGGTCCCGTGTGCAATCCGCAGCCAGATAGATGCACCTTGCACCCGAATCTTCCGTTCTTCTACCTGGTAGAAACCGATCGCCTGGAGGTAATGTGCCCGCTCTTTCCAGAGCTCGAATCGGTCCGGCGTAATGGTCGGAACCGCCTCGTTCCCCGCGTTCGACAGAAATAAGATCGTGATGCCGTCCGGCGAGTGCCAGCCCCTTTGTCGGAACTCTGCTCGAACGCGCGGACTTGAAAAGGCAGCAACCGTGAAAACTGTTGCAAGAGCCGCTAAAGCCAGAATGCATTGCGGAGCTGGAACCGCTCGAAGACTGGGCTCTTCCCGAAATTGAGTGCGGAAACCGAGTGCGTCTGGCAAAGCGCCTGCAACAAAGCCGAGGCGGGCTTGGCACGACCATCCCGCATCGTGAGCCTGCCACAATTCCCCGCTCCACTCTCTTAGCCAATCGCTCCTGCGTCGTGCGGGAACAACGAAAGAAAAGAGCTGAAGGAGGAAGGAAGCAACAAAACATGCGGCTGAGTCGGTAGGCTTCGGCTTGCTCACGCCGTTTCCTTTGACCGGAACATGCCTTCGAGCAAGGGATAACGTGCAAACGAAACTTTCAAGGCCGCCCGGCCTGCACCTGTGACCTTGTAATACCTGCGCGCCGGCCGCTGCTCTACATCTGCAATCGCTGCATCTTCCCATGCAGCCCGGATGAGTTCATCCCGTTCCATCCTTCGCATCGCCGGGTATATGGTCCCGCTGGGCAGACCCGTGGCTTCCATGATGTTGAAGCCATACGAGTGCCCTGCCGCGATCGCGTGCAGGATGATAGCCGCAGTATGGGAGAGTTTTACGTCGCTGGCCAAAGCTGAACTTATGTAGCATTCTACTTGACAATGGCCCCGTGCAGAATGCTACATAGGGGTGTAGGGAGGTGATCTTGCTCGAAGTCCGCAATCTCACCAAAAGTTACCGTGGCATTTCCGCATTGCGCGGTGTGAGCTTCACCGTTGGCGAAGGCGAAGTCCTGGGCTACGTCGGACCCAATGGGTCTGGTAAGTCCACCACCGTAAAAATGGTCACTGGTCTGTTGCAGCCGGACGCGGGGCAGGTGTTGTTCCGTGGGGAGAACATCCGTCATTGCCTGCAGAGGTACCGAGCCGCGTTCGGCTATGTGCCAGAGGAAGCTCACGTATACACACACCTCTCCGGTTTGGAATACCTGCAGTTGGTTGGACGACTGCGAGGGCTTCCAGAGCCGTTGCTCGGTCGCCGCGCAAATAGCATGCTTGCACTGTTCGGACTTGCGTCGTCGCGTCATTCCCCGATCGCGCTCTACTCCAAAGGCATGAAACAGCGGGTTCTACTTTCTGCAGCATTGCTCCACAATCCGAATCTGCTCATCTTCGACGAACCACTCTCGGGTCTCGATGTTGTTTCTGCCCGCCTCTTCAAGGACCTTCTTCGCTCGCTCGCCGAAGCTGGCAAGGCGATCCTCTATATCTCGCACGTGCTCGAGGTCGTGGAGCAGGTCTGCGACCGGGTGATTATTTTGCAGGATGGTGCCGTTCGCGCAGAAGGGACACCCGCAGCCCTCAAGGCGTCCGCAAACATGGAAAGTTTCGAAGCGGTCTTCTCAGCAGTCGTCGTACATGAAAACACGAGAGAAGTTGCGAACAGCCTGGTCAGAGTCATGGGGCAAGAACATGCGTAGATGGTTTCGCCGTCCCGCGGCCCCGCAGGTCCAGAGCGTCTTCGTCCAGGCGAACTACTTTGTCTCTCCGTTCAGCTTGACGCGCGGCCAGACCCTGGTACGCCACCTGCTTTCCCGTTTCTAGACGGAGAGTACCGGCGAAGAGGAACAGGCGGGTCGCAAGACATTCTTTGCTTGCGCGGCAGCTGGCCTTCCACCAGTGTTCATCTCCGTGATGTTGTACCCGGCCTATCACCCCATCACTATCGTCCCGACGTTTCGGCCTTATTGGAGTCGAATCGGCGACGAGTATTTGTACCTCTTCTATGCCTTCCTGGCGATGGGGATTGCCGCAATCGTCCTCTGGGAGTCGGTCTTCCCGGATTTGCTGGATGTGTTCGTTTTAGGCGTCTCGCCGCTCTCTCCGCAGCTTCTACTGCGCGCACGTTTGAAGGCGATAGTGTCGATCTTTGGCTTGGTGCTGCTGTGTGTGGCCGCGCCCGGAAGTGTTCTCCTCCCAGCCGTTGCCGAATCGGATTTCTTTCGCCAGCTCGTAGCGCATGCAGTTGGAGCAGGCACCGCCGGCCTTTCCGCATGCGCCTCGTTCATAGCCATTCAATCGACGCTGGAGCTCCTGCTGGGTACAAGACGAGCCAAGCGGTTTATGCCAGCGCTGCAGGCCGTTGGACTTCTCACTCTCTTATTCCTGCTTGGAGAGACCCCGAGGATGCTGACTGACTTGCAGCGAGGTGTGCCTGATCACGAAGTGCAGCCGCCTGGCTGGCAGCAGCCGATGTCGTAGACCCAGCCGATGTCGCGGCCTTCGTCTTTCCACTAGCGGCCGAAGCCGACACCGCGTACCACGTCTGCACACCCTGGTGACCACGGCAAGCCCCACTCTTGCTCACAGCCGTCGAGTACGTTCCATCCTTGCACTGGCCCGTGGCACCCACCGGAGTCTGCGCCTGCACAACCGTCGCTGCTCCACATAGAAGTGTGGCAAATGCACATCGGGTCATCAGCTGGCGCATGTTAGTCATCTCCTCATCCAGCTACAACATAATCCGGGAACACGAAGCGTGGCATAACAAAAACCCTCATGTAGCCAACCGCCATCAGACCCGGGCAGCCACAGCGTACTGCTCCATGCGTGCGTGCGACGCGTCCAATGGGACTCCTTGCCCCACAGCAAAAGCGAAAGGCGACCCATAGGTCGCCTTTCTAACAACACCATCACTGCGAGTCACTTTGTCGAAGACTTCGCAGTCCCGGCCCCTGTCGCTGTTTTCTTGACCGCTGCATCCACCACCGCATACAGCAGCTGGTCCGGGTCGCGCCGTGCACTCGCCTTTATCGCCATGCCCATGGCGCGCCCCGTTGCCTCCGTGTCCGGCAGGGTGACGCCGCGCTTCTCTGCGCTCATCGTCGCCAGCGTCTTTACCATGTCGAAGAACTTGTCCTCATTCCGGCCGCTCGCCACCCATGCCTCATGCACTGTGCTCGTGAGCAGCTGGTCCGTCGCCATGGATGAACCGGAGCTGTTCGATGCCGTCACGCTCGGTGCACCTGGATTCTGCACCTGCGACCGCGGAGTCGCCTGTGCCAGAAGTCCTGCCGAGCCGACCCCGACGAGGACCGATCCCAGCCCTGCCACACTTGCCACCACCACTACCAGTCCAGCAATTCCTGTCTTCATCAGATCTCCCTTTTCGCGTCCTGCACTCCACACGTGGAACACCCGCTACACACAACCCCTCAAGGCAGCATTAGTAGCGATTGCCGTCCTGGTAGTCTCTGTACCGGTTGTCTCGGTAGTCTCCGTACCGGTTGCGCTGGCTGTTCTGGTGCGCCTTGCCCAACAGCGCACCGCCACCGGCACCTACACCGCCACCAATCAGCGCACCCTTCATGCCGCCACCCAGCAGGCCGCCCAGCAGCGCACCAGCTCCGCCACCGATCAGCGCACCCTTCCCTGGTCCAATCCCGCCCCGGTTCCGATTGCGATCCCGGTCGTCATAACGGCGCCGGTCATACTGGTCGTTGTACGGCTGCGCCTGCCGATACCCATTCCGGTACCCACCATTTCCATATTGCGCCGACGCCTGTGACCCGCTTGTCACCGGCCCCGCCAGCATCACCACACTCAACACCAGCCCTATGCCACGTCTCATGCCAAACCTCCGGCGCCTTCGCGTCCCAGTAAGATGCCCACCAACCCGGCAGGTTTGCAGAGTCCATCACAAAGATAGCCAGCCGACCTCACAGTCGGTACACTTTGCAGCGACTCTCATGTGCCAGTCCGGATCAAGACTTTCCTGCCTGTCCTCGCCGCAGCTCTGACACTCTTAGAAAGCCTTATCGACCTGTCTGCTACATCTGTGCGATCGTCGCCGCTCTGCTCTGCCCCTTCGCCCTGGTCACACTTCTATT
Source organism: Acidobacteriaceae bacterium (assembly GCA_903642225.1). Classification (GTDB taxonomy): domain Bacteria; phylum Acidobacteriota; class Terriglobia; order Terriglobales; family Acidobacteriaceae; genus Terriglobus. The sequence continues at coordinate 62,039 of CAHJWI010000007.1, forward strand.
CGCACGCAGACGCCTTCCCGCCCTGCTCGCTCTCCTGCTCACCATCTCAGCCGCCACGCTCCTCGGCTGCGGCGCCAGTGCCCTGCTAACACCCCGCCCGGAACCTACACAGTCCAGGTCGTCGGCAGTCGGCAGGCGGCTCCATCACCCACAGCCGGCCCATCACCCTCGTCGTCACGCCATAGATCCCAGGGGCGTCCCACAAACCTCAGCATTTATACTGAACAGTGATGGCAGACGATCAAGACAACCTCCCGCTAGGCCCCAACGACCCCGAATCCAAAGGCACTGAAGCCACGCCCGCCCCAGCCGAACTCGGCTCCGGCGACGGTGCCGCTCCGCCACCCAGCTCTACCGGCCCTGGCGCCCTGTTTATGTTCCCCATCAACCTTGAAGAGGAGATGCGCCGGTCCTACCTGGACTACAGCATGTCCGTCATCGTGGGTCGCGCCCTGCCCGACGTCCGCGACGGCCTCAAGCCCGTGCACCGCCGCATCCTGTACGCCATGCAGGAGATGGGCCTGCAGGCCAACAAAAAGTACACCAAGTGCGCCAAGGTCGTCGGCCACACCATGGGTAACTACCACCCCCACGGCGACTCCGCCATCTACGACGCCATGGTCCGCCTCGCCCAGCCCTTCAGCATGCGCTACCCGCTGGTCGACGGCCAGGGCAACTTCGGCTCCGTCGACGGCGACCCGCCCGCCGCCATGCGCTACACCGAATCGCGCCTGCAAAAAATCTCCGGCGACATGCTCGCCGACATCGATATGGACACCGTCGACTTCACCCCCAACTACGACGAGTCCACCCTCGAGCCCACCGTGCTGCCTGCCCGCTACCCCAACCTCATCGTCAACGGCAGCTCGGGCATCGCCGTCGGCATGGCCACCAACATTCCGCCACACAACTTGACCGAGGTCATCAACGCGGCCATCATGATCGTCAACGAGCCCAACAGCACCCTCGAAGACGTCCTGCAGCACGTCAAAGGCCCGGACTTCCCCACCGGCGGCATCCTCTACGGCACCACCGGCATCCCCAACGCCTACCGCACCGGCCGCGGCCGCTTCATGGTCCGCAGCAAGGTCGCCGTGGAAGAGACCCGCAACGGCAAGCAGAGCATCATCGTCACGGAGATCCCCTACCAGGTCAACAAGTCCAACCTCATCAAGCGCATCGCCGAACTCGTCACCGACAAGGTCATCGAAGACATCAGCAACGTCGAGGACTTCTCCGATCGCGAGGGCATGCGCATCTCCATCGAGCTCAAGCGCGGCGCCCAGCCGGAGATCGTCCTGAACCAGCTCTACAAAAACACCCCCATGCAAGACAGCTTCAGCATGATCTTTCTCGCGGTGGTCAACGGCCAGCCCCGCGAGCTGCCCCTGCCCGACGCCATCCGCGCCTTCATCGATCACCGCATCGACGTCGTCCGCCGCCGCACCGCCTTCCTCCTCGGCAAGGCCCGCGAGCGCGAGCACATCCTCCTCGGCTACCGCATCGCCCTCGACCACCTCGACGAGGTCATCCGCATCATCCGCAACTCCAACTCCCGCGCCGACGCCCGCGAGAATCTCTTCAGCTTCTTCTCCGGCCGGCGCATCAACCTGCGCGGCACGGAGCTCGCCGGCGTCACGCTCGACCCCAACAAGTACGGCATCGACTCCGCGCTCGTCGGCACACCCATCGCCCCCGCCGGCATCAACGGCACGCTCATCCTCAGCTACCGCCAGATCGACGCCGTTCTCGAGTTCCAGCTCTACCGCCTCACCCAGCTCAGCATTGATGAGTTGGTGAACGAACTCACCAAGGTTCGCGAAAACATCGCCGAGTACGAGAGCATCCTCGCCAGCGACAAGAAACTCAAGCGCGTCATCGTGAAGGAGCTCGAAGAGGTCCGCGACAAGTACGGCGACATCCGCCGCACCCAGATCCTCGACGAGTCCACCGAGCTCACCCTCGAAGACCTCATCGCCGACGAGCAGGTCGCCGTCACCGTCTCCCACACCGGCTATCTCAAGCGCACGCCCATTTCCATCTACCGCCAGCAGCGCCGCGGCGGCACCGGCCGCATCGGCATGAAGACCCGCGAAGAAGACTTCGTCGCCAGCCTGATCGTCGATAGCACCCACAGCTATCTCCTCTTCTTCACCAACACCGGCCGCGTCTTCTGGCTCAAAATCTACGAAATCCCCGACGTCGGCATCACCGGCAAGGGCAAGCACATGGCCTCCCTGCTCGCCCTCCAGCCCGGCGAAAAAATCGTCAGCTATCTCGCCGTCCGCAACCTGAAGGAAGAAGGCAAGTACGTCTTCTTCGCGACGAGGGAGGGGATTGTGAAAAAGACTCCCCTCACCGACTTCTCTAACGTCATGGCCCGCGGCATCATCGCCATCTCCATCGACAAGGACGACGAACTCATCGCCGTCCGTCTCACCGGCGGAGACGACGTCGTCTTCCTCGCGACGAGAGATGGAAATGCGATCCGCTTCTCCGAAACCCACGACCCCGACAAGTCCGGCGGCCTCCGCCCCATGGGCCGCAACGCCGGCGGCAACAAAGGCATCTCCCTCCGCAAAGACGACTACGTCATCGGTGTCGCCGTCACTCCCTCCGAGTCCGCCCGCAACAAAAAGCGCTTGGAGCTCGCCACCAAACTCGACGAAACTGCCCCGCCCAAGGCCGGCAAACCCACCATGGTCGATCAGGTAAACGCCACCATCGCAGAAATCGACCGCGCCAAGGGCAAGCTCGACCTGCAAGGCGACACCGGAGACAAGGTCGTCGAAGCCGCCCTCCCTGAAGCCGAAGTCGAAAAGATGGAAGCCCTCGACAAGCAGCTCGGCCTTAACGCCTGCCTCATCCTCACCGTCTCAGAAAACGGCTTTGGCAAGCGCACAGACTGCGACGCCTACCGCCTCCAGTCCCGCGGCGGCAAGGGCGTCATCAACATGCGCACCACCCCCAAAATCGGCAAAGTCTCCGCCATCCAGCTCGTCGACGAATCCACCGAACTCATGGTCATCAGCCAGTTCGGCAAGATCATCCGCATCGACACCAAAACCATCCGCGCCGCCGGCCGAGCCACCATGGGCGTAAAACTCCTGGACCTTGACGACGCTGACAAAGTAGCCGCCGCCGTCACAATCCCCAACGAAGACAAACCCGAAGAGGACAAGCCGCTAATTCAGTAAGTGGATCCAAGCAGCGGCACTTGGTTGTGTGACTCGTTCTGTACGACGAGCCACACCCTCTTCACCTAAGCCCTAGCAACACACCTAGACGGTCGGCAGAAAATGCGGGAGCTCTTCCGCGGTGCGAATGATCATCTTTGCCGCGCCTGCAAGTCTCATGGGTTTGGATGGGCGGCACAATGGTTCACGAGGATTTAAGAAATCGAAGTAGCTGCCTGAGTGTTGGGAGGCTTTACTTAGGGTCGAGTCAGACCCTGGTTTCGGCTTGGTGCTATCAGCGACTTCCTTGGAACGAGATGACAAAGGAGGCTGACCCATGGGGGATAAACCTGCGACGCCGGTATCGTCGGTGATGGCAGTATTCAGCAGCATCAAATCCGGGGCACATGCAGGGCTATCCGGCTGCAGGTCGTGTACTGCCTCCGATGCTTCAACCTTCTTGGAGAATTCGTAGACGTTGTCTATCGCCATTGGCTTGGCATAAAAGTAACCCTGCGCTAAATCGCACCCTAAAGCCGCGAGCATAACCGCCTGTTCCTGCGTTTCTATACCCTCTGCGACAATCTCGATTCCAAGTGATCGCGCAAGAAAGATCACAGACTCTATGATCATCTGGCTGCTGCGATCAGAGGTGCATCCTCCAACAAAGGACCGATCGATCTTGAGTCGATTGAACTTGAATCGTGTGATGTAAGCGAGGTTTGAAAATCCCATGCCAAAGTCATCAATTGCAGCCGTCACGCCTCGATCCTGCAACTGTGTGATCACCTGAAGGGCTGCGTTGTCATGGCTCATGAGCAGACCTTCGGTAATCTCAATCTCCAGGCATTCCGGCGGAAGACCGCTTGCGTCCAGCGATGCTTGCACCATCTCTCTGAAACCTGTCGCATGCACCTGTTTCGGAGAAACATTGACCGCCAGCCTTACCCTGTGTCCAAGCCGCTTTTGTAGTTGTACGACTTCGCGACATGCAGTTTGCAGACACCACGCCCCCAGCTGCACAATCATCCCGCTCTCTTCAGCGATCGGTATAAATGTACCGGGCATCACCAAACCCTCACCCGGATTGTTCCAACGCAAAAGAGCTTCAACGCCAATCAATTTTCCGGTCTTGAAGCAAACTTGGGGCTGGTACACCACAAAAAACTGCTCCTGCTCGAGAGCCACTTGCATCTGGGATTCCATCTGCACTGAGTGAGCATGCCAGTCCATCATCTCTGGCAAAAACGACGCTACTCGGTTCCCCCCGAGAGACTTGCTCCGTCGCACGGCAAATTCAGCTTCGGCAAGCATAGAGCTCTGCGTGGTTTTCGTATTGGCTCCAAAGCTTATGCCAACACTCGCAGTGATCCTAACGCAGTAGTGCTCAATCTTGAATGGTTCGTCAAAGACCTCTAGGAGCGCAGAGCCTCGTCGGGCTGCATCTTCTTCGCTGGTGCAGTCGTGTAAAAGGATGGCAAATCCGTCCCCAGTGTAGCGGGTAAGCAGGTCGCTTTCTGCTGTCTTGGTGCCGAGCCGCTGCCCGATTTCCCGCAATGCAAACACCACTGCCTCATGCCCCAGGGACTCGTGGATGCGGTGCAAGTGATCGACTTGGATCTGCAGAAAAGCAAACGTTTTGCCCGTTGCATGTAGCCTTACTACTGAAGCCTCGACCCTGCGCAAGATGGCTTCCATCTTAGGTAAACCGGTCGGCGTATCAAAGTTGGCCATGAGTTGCACGTACTCATTCATCTGCATGTAGTCGCTAAGATCTTCGACAGTCGCCACGATTGCGAGAACCTCACCCACCCCGTTCGTCACCACAGAGAGGTTTACCCGAACGGGCAATCTCACTCCGTTCTTGCAGAGCAATGTGCCTCGCCGGCTAATTGCGTTTCTCGAATCAGGTCTACTTTGCTGTCTTGAAGTCTGATTTGACGGTGAAACCTCGGATTCAGCGGGCTCGAAAAGCTGTGCAAACTCCAGTCCTGCTAGCGCGTCGGTACTGCATCCAAACATCAACTCTGCAGCGGGGTTAGCGAACCCGACGTGACCCGAGTGATTCAGGAACAATACGCTGCTGCTTACGCTTGCTAAAAGCACCCGGCTGGACTCGTACAAAGACTGTGTGGAAAGGGGGGGCGTAGGTTTGCTGTCGCGTTCAACGCAGCAAGATGACTGACTCAGCTTCATGGTGTTCTCCAGCGTCCAGGGCAGAAATTCATCGGTATTCATCAGCAGCAGTTCATCGGTATATCAACATCTTTGGCAAAATTTTTTGTCTGAGTGAATTTAGCTTCATATTGAGCTGACTTTCAGCATACCGATACGATGCTTCCGACTACCACGACGCGGCTACCACTTGTGTCTTGGAGAGTCCCACCTCAGTTGCAGCCTTGTACATGAACACGCAGAGCCAAAATCCCCCCCGCCGGGAACTGTGTCCTCCGCGATTGCGCACGTGCCCGTGTCCGGATTCTGGATGCGGGGAGGCACAGACAAGCGGATGGTGTACTTCTTCCATGCCTCCATGACTTCACACCTTATGTGCTTGGCATCCGCACCGCCGTGCTCTACTCAGCCTTGTCCGCGTTCGTCTGTCTACTGCGTACGCTCCAACTAACGTCCCATCCGTCGCCTTCAACTGCATGGCGGCTGGTGCTAATCTCTAGCGCCCTCGCTATACAGCGGTTCAATGAACTTCTGCTCGGACAGCTAGTTTTTTACCGTCATCGCGTCAGAATCGACGGCCTTCTTCCCGGTCACACCTTCAAGGGCCGTCAAAATACCCCGGTATTCATTCTTGTCACACTGCATCACAAACCCGCCCTTCTTCTCTGCATCCGCATACGTCACACCAATGAAGTGCTTCTTGGATTTGCTGAGCGCCATGAGCGCACCAATTCCAAGCGACACCACGGCCAGACCAATGGCGGTACCAATCCTGCGGTGGACATCCTGGCCATAGCTCAACTCGGTCACAGACGAAGTTGGAATGAGGACCGCGTCGTTCTTGTCAGCCATCAGGCGAATCTGCTTTTCCTCAATGAAGAGTCTGGCATTCTGCCCACTTTTCAACCTTGAAACAGAGCCGCCGTCGTATTGCACTTTGTAGGAGTTGTCTGCGGCTATCGCAGACATAGGAAGGGCAAGGCAGAGAACCAGTGCGGTAGTTCGAAGCATTTCAGTTCCCCGAAATCGAAGATTGGTGAATGAGCCAAACTAACATGTCGCTTATAGGCCACTTCCATTCACCCTGCAGAGATGTGCAGGATCAACAGCCTTTACGGTCTTCTCGGATTCGTCCACGCGATGCTTCTATGCGAAGGGCGGACCTACTTATCAATCTTTTTGCTCTCCCGCCTCCGGCCGTAGAAACATATTTCGAAGCACATGAATGAGTGACTTAGCCCATCCCCCCTAGATTCCTGATGGAAGCAATCAAACAGCAGGGAAGGGGAACCCCGGATCAAAGAGGGAGGACCAACAAACAATTTGTTCACCCCATGCAACATTGGACCAGCATCTTGCTTCTCACGCACTGGAGATCAACACACATGGGCCTCATCATTCTTCTCGTAGTTCTTCTTCTCGTCTTCGGCGGCGGTGGTTACGCCATGGGTCCTGGCCTTGGCTATTATGGCGGCGGCGGCCTTGGCCTCATCGTCCTGCTTGTCATCCTCTATCTGCTGCTCGGTCGCCGCTAACCATAGCGATCATCTGACAGCTGTCGTAGAGGTTTTGATCTGACCAACCTGCTGCGCGCGGTGAGTTGGTCGGATTTTATTCGTTGCAATGCTTAACTCACCCGTTCGTGCCTGTAACTGCCTGCATCCAGGCCCTCCAGCAGCTCTATGACCTGGTCTGGTCCGCGCGTCTCCATTGTCACATCGATTGTCGTGTCCCCCAGGTTCACTCCGTAGTAGGCGCGGTTATATAGCGTGTCCACGATGTTCACTCCGTGTGAAGCAATCAGTTGGCTCAACTCAACCAGCGCTCCAGGCCTATCCAGTAGGTGAATCCTCAACCGAATTAGCCGTCCGTCCTGCACCAGGCCTCGCTCGATTATTCTGCTTAGTAACGTGACGTCTATGTTGCCGCCACACACCAGGACAGCCGTCTGTGCGCCCGGCGGCAATGTGGTGCGGCGTTGCAACAAGGCCGCCAGCGCTGCGGCTCCGGCACCTTCGGCAAGCATCTTCTCCCTCTCCAGCAGCAGCAGGATCGCACTGGCGATTTCATCCTCCTCCACCGTCACAATCTCATCGACGTACCGCTCCACCAATGGGAGCGTCAGAGACCCGGCACGCCGCACCGCAATTCCGTCCGCAATCGTCGTCGCTGCTTCCAGCGTCACTGGGGTCGACGCCGCTACCGCAGCCCGCATGCTGGGGAGCTTGCACGTCTGGACGCCGATCACACGAATTGACGGCTTCACCGACTTCAACGCGCATGCGATTCCGCCAACGAGTCCGCCGCCACCAATCGGCACAACAACTGCCTCAAGCCCCGGCACCTGCTCCAGCAACTCCAGCCCGATCGTTCCTTGGCCAGCAATTACGGTAAGATCGTCGAACGGATGGATGAAGGTAAGCTCTTCCGCATCGCGTCGGCGCATCGCTTCTGCAAATGCCTCGTCGTAGTTTGCCCCGTGCAGCACCACCTCCGCGCCAAACCGCCGGGTTGCAGTCACCTTCACCAGCGGCGTCGTCTGTGGCATCACGATCGTTGCGCGAATGCCGCGGCGCGTTGCGTGATAGCTCACCCCCTGTGCATGATTGCCTGCGCTGGCTGCTATCACACCACGCGCGCTCTGTTCCGGCGTCAGCGTCAGAATCTTGTTCAGCGCACCGCGCTCTTTGAACGACCCGGACATCTGCCGGTTCTCCAGCTTCAGGTACACCTGCTGACCCGTAATGCCGCTGATCGCCTGTGAGCGCTCACACGGCGTGTAGTACACAGCGTCGCGAATTCTTCTACGAGCGGCTTCGATGTCATCAAGGGTGAGTTGTGGTTCAGTATGCATCCGGTACACCCAGACTAACGGATCACCGGGGCAGTAACCGCGGCTACGGGCTCGAATGCTTGCGAAAGCGATTTGCCAGTCGGAACTCTTCGCGCAGTTCTGGCGTGTGCAGGTTCTCACGCACGTGGCTCAGCCTTTGCTCCAGCGCAAGCAACGTCGCTGCGACCGCCGTCTCATTTGTGTGTGCGACATCGCGCCACATGCTGAACGGGCTTGACCCTAGCCTCGTCATCTCGCGCAGCGCGCGACCGCCAATGGCGCGCAGCTCCGGCGCATCGCCAAAAGTATCCTCCAGCAACGCGCTTAGCGCTGTCGAAACGAATTGCGGTAAATGGCTAAGCCATGCACACAGTTCATCATGGCGTGCCGGCGCTACATCGCTTGTATGCGCTCCGATGCGCTCTGTCCACTCGCGCCATTCCGCCTCAATGGAAGTGGTTGCATGAAGCGGCGTGTACAGCCAGGGTGCACCTTTGAACAACGTGGCCTCCGCAAGTGCCGCACCACCAGCTTCTTTGCCTGCCATAGGGTGTCCCGGGAGGAATTGCCCCGGACACAGGCGCTGCGCCGCCGATGCAATCGCCAACTTCGTCGACCCGACGTCGGTTACTAATTGATGCGGCCTCAGCAGGGGCGCTAGTCGAGCCATCCAATCCAGAATTGCTAGAACAGGCACGGCAAGGACGATGACATCGGCTTCGTGCAACGCAGCCCTTTGCCGGGTTTCGTCGGTCGCCAGACTGCTCACAGAGTGCAGGCGTAATGCCTCAAGCCCCTCATCCCGGCTCTGATCAATCCCGGTAATTCCACCGGCGAAACCATTCGCATACAGCGCAAGGCCAAGCGAGGTACCAATCAGCCCGGTACCAACAAGCACAATGCGCTGGATCAGTGGCGGCATCGATCAGAAAACGAGATGCTGTTCAAAAAACAATCGCGTGTGATTATTGGCCAGCGTCGCCGCTTCCGCCACATAGTGATTTGGATCGAGCTTGCGATTGAACGCGTGACCGGCATTGGGGTACACAAACAGCGGGACCTCCGGATGCGCCGCAAGGATCGCTTCTCGGTCTGCATCGGGAATGTATGGGTCATCGGCGCCGAAATGAAGAGCGATCGGGACCTTTGGCTCTTCACCGATCAGCTTGGCGATACTGCCACCGTAGTAGGCGACCGCGGCCTGCACCGGCAACCGGCAGGCACTCACCCACGCCATCGTGCCGCCAAAGCAAAACCCGACCACTCCCACGCTGTCGACGCCCTGCGTTCGCAGCCACTCCACCGCCGACGCCACATCAAGCGCCTGCGGTGTCAGGTCAGGAGCAAACTTGCCCATCAGCGCCAGACCTTCGGTGAACCCCTCCTGCGTGTAAGCCAGGTTCACATCTTTCTGGAAGCGGTCGAACATGGCAGGCGCAATACACAGGTACCCTTCGGTCGCCCACTCGTCCGTCGTGTGCTGAATTTGTTCATTCACACCGAAGATCTCCTGGACTACAACCAGCCCTGCCTTTGGCGTCTCCGCCGACCGGGCCACATAGCCCTTTAGTTCATTGCCGTCATCTGCCAGCAGTTCTACCCATTCACTCACTTTTGTGTCCTCACCTAAAAGTACGTTGCGTGACTTACCGTAGAGTCTAGTTAAGCGACCCTGCGACCAACTACAGGTGCTAACTTACGAAGCTGATCGACCAGTTGACTCAATTGATCGGGAAACAGGGACTGCGCGCCGTCGCTCATGGCCTTGTCCGGATTCGGGTGCATCTCCATTAGCAGGCCATCTGCACCCGCCGCGACTGAAGCCAGGGCCATGGGCGGAACAAACTCACGCTTGCCCACACCATGCGACGGATCGCCAAAAACCGGTAGGTGTGTCAGCTTTTTCAGCACAGGGATCGCACTAATATCCATAGTGTTGCGCGTGTACGTCTCAAAAGTGCGAATGCCGCGTTCGCACAGCATCAGGTCATAATTCCCACCGCTCAAGATGTACTCCGCAGAAAGCAACACTTCTTCAATCGTTGCCGAAATGCCACGCTTCATCAGCACAGGCTTGCGCACATGGCCAAGCTCCCGCAGCAGGTTAAAGTTCTGCATGTTGCGCGCACCTACCTGGAAGCAATCGATGTACTCCAGCATGGGCTCGATCTGCGAGATCTCCATCACCTCGGTAATCACGAGCAGGCCCGTCTTGTCGCCGACTTCTCGCAGCAACTTCAAGCCCTCAATACCCATTCCCTGAAAGCTGTACGGCGAAGACCTCGGCTTGTACGCTCCACCTCGCAAAAACTGCCCACCGCTCGCCTTCACCTGCTGGGCCGACAACAGGATCTGCTCGCGCGATTCAACAGAGCAGGGGCCGGCCATAATCGTAACCTCATCGCCGCCAACAATCACACCATTCGGAAACGTGATGGTAGTGCCATCTGGCTTGAAGCTGCGGCCGGCCAGCTTGTATGGCGACGAGATGCGATACGCCTCCTGCACGCCATTCATCACCTGGAACTCGACCACGTCGAACTGCGCGGGCGATCCAACGCCGGCAAGCATCATCTGGCCTGCGCCGCTGGTGCGGTGCACGTCGAAACCAAGTTCAACCATGCGTTCTATGACGGACTGTATGTGTTCGTCGGTGGCGGCGTTCTGCATCACTACGATCATTGGTGGTGTCTTTCCTTCAGAGCCTGAGCGGGAATAAGGGGATAAGTGGTAGATGGTAAGGAATAAGGAACAGTAAGCGACGCGTACGAATGGTGAGTTAAATACATCCTTGTAAAGAGGTCTTCTCACCGCTCTCTACTTACTCCTTGCAACAGATTTCAACTAACTCTGCGGGGTGCGGCGCTGCAGCGAACGCATCACGTCCATGATGCGTTCATAAATCACGATTAACTCAGCCTCGGTCAGCGGCCCTGGATTACTCTGCTTCACATGGCTGTACACAGCCTGTTCGCGATCCGGCTCGTAGATGCTGGCGTTGGTGCGCTGCTTGATTGCGCCAATCTCCGTGGCTGCCTTCGCTCGCTCGCTCAGCAGGCTTACAATCTGCTCATCTAATCCATCGATCTTCTTGCGCCAGTCTGCAATGTCCATCGTTCTTCTCGACTCCCTGCGATGCGTTTGGGATTGCTTCGTCTTCCAGTGTAGCGACTTGCCTGTGTCGTGGCTTGCTCAGCTTCGCAGCTCCCGAACAAACTTTCCGACAGCCGCGGCCTCGTTGCCCGAGGCAGATTGCTCAACCAGCGACACGATCGCAGAACCGATGATGGCTGCGTCCGCAAACCGACCCACCGCCGCCACATGCGCTGCGTTCGAGATGCCGAATCCAACAGCGATAGGCTTCTGCGTGAACTGCCGCAGCCTCCCCACGAGCTCTTCGGCATCCGACTCCAGCGACGTCTGCGTGCCCGTAATCCCCACACGAGAAATGGCATAAATAAATCCCTCGGAGCTCTCCGCAATCGCGCGCAGCCGCTCGTCCGGGCTAGTGGGCGCGGCCAGAAACACCGCTGCAAGCCCATTGGCCTTCATCTCCGCCAGGTACTCGCCGGCCTCCTCCACAATCATGTCCGTCAACAAAACACCGTCAGCACCGTGCTGCTTCGCAGCCTTGCAGAAGTCCGGCAGCCCCATCCGAACGACAGGGTTTAGGTAACTGAACACCACAATGCCCGCCTGAGGCCGAGCCTCGCGAACTCGCCGGCTCAACGCAAGCACATCCTGCAACGTAACCCCACGCCCAACCGCACGCTCACTCGCACGCTGAATCACCGGCCCATCCGCCAGCGGATCGCTAAACGGCACACCAAGCTCCAGCACATCCGCACCGTTATCCAACGCGGCAAGTGCAATGGCATACGTTGCCTCAAGCGACGGATCCCCCGCCGTAAGATACACAACCAACCCGGGTCGACTTGGGAAGTGAATGGCCACTATGACTCTTCTCTCTTGTCGGAATACATGAATTTACAAGTCGAAGTCTAGGCGCAAGGAAAGCTTGTCTGATTCCACCAGCAGAATGCCCAATCGCGCTGTTATGTCTGCAGGATCGTAATCGCCTGCCAACGTGAAATAGGCGTAGCATTCGTTCGCCTGAGTCACCGTGTTCCCTGATTCTCCGCAGCCTTAATCCCCAGTCCTAATTCCCGGGTAAGTATCCCCATATCCTTGTCCCCGCGCCCACTCAGGTTCACCATGATGACCTGCGATTTGCCCAACGTCGGCGCCAACTTCATCGCGTGCGCAACCGCATGCGCACTCTCCAGCGCCGGCAAGATTCCTTCCGTCCGTGCCAGCACCTTCGTGGCCTCCAACGCTTCCGCATCCATGGCGCTCGTGTACTCGGCGCGCCCGGTATCGTGCAGGTTCGCATGCTCCGGCCCCACGCTCGCGTAATCCAGCCCCGCGCTCACCGAGTGCGTCAGCGCCACCTGCCCCGCCTCGTTCTGCAGCACATAACTGTACGTGCCCTGCAGCACACCCGGCAGCCCGCCGCCTTCCTTCTGGAACCGTGCCGCATGCTCGCCAAGACCAGAACCGCGGCCGCCCGCCTCCACCCCAATCAAGCGAACGTTCTCGTCCTGCAAAAACTCATAAAAAGCACCGATGGCATTACTGCCGCCGCCCACACAGGCGATCACCACATCCGGGTTTTTACCCACCTGCTCCGCAAATTGCCGCTTCGCCTCAATGGAAATCACCCGGTGAAAATCCCGCACCATCGTCGGATACGGATGCGACCCCAGCGCGGAACCCAAGATGTAAAACGTCGTGCGCACATTTGTCACCCAGTCCCGCATCGCCTCGTTAATGGCATCCTTCAGCGTTGCCGAACCGGACGAAACCCCGCGTACCTCCGCCCCCAGCAGCCGCATCCGAACCACGTTCAGCTCCTGCCGCCGCATGTCCTCTTCGCCCATGTAAATAACGCAGTCCAGCCCAAACAGCGCACACACCGTTGCGGTCGCCACGCCATGCTGGCCCGCACCCGTTTCGGCAATAATTCGCTGTTTGCCCATGCGGCGCGCCAGCAATGCCTGGCCCAGTGCGTTGTTGATCTTGTGCGCCCCGGTATGCAGCAGGTCTTCACGCTTCAGCCAGATCTGCGCTCCGCACAACCCCTCGCTCAACCGCTTCGCAAAGTACAGCGGCGTGGGCCGGCCGCAGTAGTTGTGCAGCAGGTCCGCGAGTTCAGTGTGGAACGCCGGATCGGCCTGCGCCTCGGCATACGCAGCTTCCAGCTCCAGCAGCGCGGCCATCAGCGTTTCAGGCACATAGCGGCCGCCGTACTTGCCAAAGCGGCCGGGTACCGCCGCCGCGCTTGCAATGGGTGCTGCAGCGGAGGGTGTGCCTTCGGTGGCGTGTTCCAGAACCGGCATAGAAAACTCCTGTGGTGCCTGTGTAAAACGACAAGAGCCGCACCCTGTGGGTCGCGGCTCCGATGGATCTGATCTCAGAAGTTTCTGCTCAAAGGTTCGAGCGTTAGAGAGCCTATTCCAGCGGCGCCGCTACGGTTGACCGGTAGCGGTAGGTAAAACGCCAGTAGATGGAAACACGAGCACTCATTGGGAGTTAGAGTACCGCAAACTGTTCCCGTTGCAAAGCGCGGCGGCTCGGGCGTGGTGCTACGAACGGCTTGAGGACGAAAAGGCGGACCGAGCACTTCGGATGAAGGTTCTCAGCCGCTCCGCATCCTTCCGGCCGGGGCTCAGCTCCACACCACTGGCAACGTCGACACCCCACGGATCAAGCTCTGCAACAGCCGTCGCAACGTTCTCGGGGGTCAAACCTCCGGCAACAATCAGCGGCAGCCTTAAGCCACCCAGTACCGGCCGAGCTGCCTGCCAGTCAAAGGCGACTCCGGTGCCGCCACTTTTGGTGCGTGTGCAGCTGTCCACCAGCACTGCATCGGCAGTGCCGTTGCGTTCCACATCCCGCAGTTGCTGCGCAAGTTCATCAGCCTGCTCCTCCGACAGCACATCCGTATACCACTGCAGCACCTGAATCACCTTCTGCGGCCGCGGCAGCGCCCGTCGCAACTCTCCCAACAGGCTTGGCGCGAATGCACCGTGCAGTTGCACGCCGGTCAGACCGGCCTCGTTGGCGGTGTCTACAATCTGCGAGAAGCTCCCTGTCGTGAACACCCCGATCTTCTCTAGATTCGGGCCAAGAGTGGCCGTAATCGCACCCACCTGTGCAGCCGTCACGGTGCGCTTACCCGGTGCAAACACAAATCCCACAGCATCGGCACCCAGCGACGCCGCAAGCGCGCAATCCTCCAGGTTCGTATTGCCGCAAATCTTGATCCACATGGCTGCGGCCCTACACCGGCTGCGGCAGCATCAGCGCATTCAGCGCCGCGCCAGGGTCTGCGGCGCGCATCAGCGCCTCACCAATCAGAAACGCATTGAAGCCCGCGCCGGCCATCCGCGCAATGCCCTCGGCCGTGCTCAAGCCACTTTCCGCCACGCGAATGCTTGTCTCCGGCAGCATCGCAGCCATGCGCTCCGCTGCGTCCGTGTTCACCGCAAAGGTGCGCAGATCGCGGCTGTTCACGCCGTACATCTCGCAAGCCAATGGCAGCACGCGCTCTATCTCCGCGGGTGTATGCACCTCGCACAGCACATCCAATCCACACGCCTTTGCCGCCGCCCTTAGCATCTCCAATTCCTTGTCCGTCAGCGCGTCCGCAATCAGCAACACCGCATCCGCGCCGTGCGCACGAGCTTCCACCAATTGGAACTCGTCCACGATAAAGTCTTTGCGAAGGCACGGCAGCGTGCATGCCGCTGAGGCCATCTCCAGGTTACGCAGGCTGCCCTGGAAGAACGGCTCGTCCGTCAGGACCGAGAGCGCCGCAGCACCATGCGCCTGCAACGTGCGCGCAAGCTCCGCAGGCTGAAAGTGCTCGCGAATCAAACCCTTTGACGGAGATGCCTTTTTCAAC
This sequence comes from Acidobacteriaceae bacterium, assembly GCA_903642225.1. GTDB lineage: Bacteria > Acidobacteriota > Terriglobia > Terriglobales > Acidobacteriaceae > Terriglobus. The sequence continues at coordinate 77,190 of CAHJWI010000007.1, forward strand.
TCGGCAATGACGGCGAAGTGGCTTGATGCAGCCGTGCGCAGGGCCGACGCAAACCCGCGCGGCACATGATCGGCCGCGCCACGCTCCAGCGCGGCCAGGTTCGTCGCCGCCTTACGTGCCGCAAGGTCACGACGGGTCTGCGTCACAATGCGATCTAAAATAGTAGGCGGCGTCATTCGCTCTTCATCCTAGCGCTTTCACAGGGCGCGCCTGCCACACAATAAAAACGCGATGCCGAAGCATCGCGTTTCAAGAACAGTTGGTGCCGAAAAGAGGACTCGAACCTCCACACCCTTGCGAGTACATGGACCTGAACCATGCGCGTCTGCCAATTCCGCCATTTCGGCACGGTGAGCGAGGCTTTGGTCCATCGCTGCAGCTTCATAAGTGTGGCAAAGCCACGGGTCTATGTCAAACCCCTGAACTGCCACGCGCCGCACCACCTCTCCATACAAGCCGATCGCAACACATGGGCGGTGCCGACTCCAGAGGGCAAGATCGCATGAAACACCTGCGGCGAATGGGGCATCCCAACTCCCGTCGCACCATTAAAGGAGCCCAGCGCTATGCAAAAGGCAATACCCGGTAATCCCGCAAGTACACCAGAAGCGGTCATCCCAGAAGACCTTGCTCTTGAGATCCGCAAACTTGCGCACGATCTTAGCAATGCGCTGGAAATTGTGGTGCAAACGGGGTATTTGCTGAGTACAGCGGACCTTAAAAGTCCGGCAAGCGACTGGCTGCGCATGCTTGACACCGGTACGCAGAAGGCGCTCGAGATCAACATGAGCCTGCGCAACTTCATCAAAATGCACACGTCGCGCTAGCCGTCGGTTGCAATTTCTTACCCGCAACCATGCGCATGCATTCTGGCCGCTAGATAACTACACTGCGGCCGTATTTCGTAGGCTTTTGCTGACCGGCTTTGTGGGTGTCTTTGCGCTTCCCGCTTTGACCACGGGTTTCGCCGCGGATGCAGCTGAGACTCTTGCTACCGGCTTCTTGCCTGTCATCATTGTTCTTCCTGATTTCGCACCGGCTCCGTCCGCAGCCTTCGTCGACCTTTCCGCTGGCTTTTCGGTGCTCTTGGCCGCCTTGGCTTTTGCCGGCACCACATCTTTGGAGGGTTGTTCCTCCGGGACGGCTTCTCCGTCGCCGTGGTGGCGTACATACAAAGCCTCAAGCTGCTGAAGCAACTGACGCGTGTGCATTGGCTTTACAAGAACTTTGTCGGCACCCATGTCGGCCAGCGCATCCTCATCTACAGGAAACGCGGACAGTAACGCAACCGCTGGGTTGTAGCTTGCCGCCTTTGCCGCGTTGATCACCTCTTCACCTGCGCGCTCGCCTTCCATGCGCATGTCGGTGATCACCATCTCGTACTCTCGGTGCTTGATGCGCGCTTTACCCTCACGCGCACTGGTGGCTGTGTCCACATCAAAGCCGCTGATCTCCAGCACGGCCTTCAGGGTCAGCAGCACGGCCACTTCATCATCCACAAGAAGAATGCGACGTTTCATCGAAACTGTGGTCTCCCTCGACAACTTTAGCAGCGTGTTCACAGACGCTCCGATCTGCAGCATACTCCCTTCCAGCCTCACGGTCTGCATCTGCACGCGCACTCAAGTAACCAACGCCCTGCTAAGCGCGGCCAGCTTATGCTGCACGAATTGCACCTGTAGGCTTCTGTCTACGGCTCACTCCGACTGTACGGGTTGCTCCAAAACATGCGCGCGGCGGAAACCTGCCTCAGACCGCCTGCAGCAGTGGTGAGCGAGCACAAAGTCGCACCACGTCTGTCTGCAGCCTACGGTTTTTCGCCCTAAAAAAACATCACCGGACAGCGGGGTTTGCAGCCGCGCACTTTCCTGCTATACCCCTGTTACCCACATGCGCGCTTCAATGTTGCCTTGTCTTCTGCCCGCACTCCTCGCGTCTACCCTGCCCGCCCAGGGCAAACCTGCGCCCTCGCCCGCTGCATCTGCCGCAACCCTCGACTACAAGGACGAAGCACTCGTCTTCGAGCACTGGGACACAACGATCCGCATGCACCCGGACGGCACCGGCGACCGCACCGAACACATCGTCATGCGCGTGCAGTCGGAGGGTGCGGTGCGTCAGTTCGGCGTGCTCGCCGTGGCTTACGCCTCGGCCACCGCCAAGGGCAGCGTAGAGCATGTGAACGTAAGCAAACCCGATGGCACCGTCGTCGCCACGCCGGAAGGTGACAGCTTAGAAACGACGCCCGACGTCACTCGCGAGGCCCCCCTCTACAGCGACCTCAAGCAGGTCCAGCTCCCGGTCCGCTCCCTTACCGCCGGCGACACACTCCAGTACGACCTGCACACCGTGTACACCCGCGCCGAGGCACCCAACCAGTTCTGGGGTGCGGACCGCCTCAACCTCTTCGGCGTCGTGCTCTCCCGCACCTTCACCTTAGAAGTCCCCTCAGCCAGCTACGTCCAGGTTTGGAGCCCTAACTACAAGGCGACCATCACTGACGACCACGGCCTGAAGACCTACCGCTGGACGGCCTCGCAACTCAAGCCCACGCCCAAACCCAAAGAAGACGGCGAAGAAGAACCCGATCCCAGCAAAGACCTGGACGAAGACACCCAGGGTCGTAAGCTCCCCTCCATCGCCTGGACCACCTTTCACTCCTGGGCCGAGGTCGGTGATTGGTACCGTTCCCTCGCCCTTTCCCGTGCGGAGCCGGACAGCACCATCCGCGAACGTGCCAACGCCCTCACCGCCGATAGCAAAACTCCCATCGACCAGGTGCGCGCGCTCTACAGCTTCGTCGCCACCAAAACCCGCTACGTCGGCATCGATCTCGGCATCGGCCGCTTCCAACCCCATCCCGCAGCCGACGTCCTCAGCCTTGCCTACGGCGACTGCAAAGACAAAGACACCCTTCTTGAAGCCCTGCTCCGCGCCAAAGGCTTCACCACTGCTCCCGCCCTCATCGGCGCCGGCATCACGCCTGTTCCCGACGTGCCCTCACCCGCCGTCTTTAACCACGTCATCACAACCGTTACCCTGCCCGGCACCGGCGAACTCTGGATGGACAGCACTGCCGAGGTCGCACCCTTCCGCCTGCTCAACCCCGCCATCCGCGACCAGGAGGCCCTCGTCGTCCCGGCCTCCGCCCCGGCAGTCCTGCAAAAAACCCCCGCCAACCCGCCCTACCCTTTCACCGCAAACTTCAAGGCCGAAGGCACCCTCTCCGACACCGGCCTCATGAAGGCCCACATGACCGCCACCTACCGCGACGACCAGGAAGCTGTCGTCCGCACGCTCGCCCGCAACGTCGCACCGGCAGAGTGGGATAAGGCCTCCCAGTACCTCAGCTCCATGACCGGCTTCGCCGGCACCACCGGCAACACCCGCTTCCCCGGCATCGCCGACTACACCAGCCCCGCAACCCTTACCTACGACTACACCCGCAAGGGCTACGGCGATTGGGACAACCTGCGCATCGTTCCGCTCGCCCCCGCCATCACCATCGCCAACGACACCTCAGACACAAAGCCCCCACAGCACGACATCGAGCTCGGCGCGCCCCGCACCGAAACCGTCGAAAGCCGCATCAAGCTGCCCGACGGCTGGCGCACCGACCTGCCCAGCGCAGTCCACGCCAAAAGCAAATACGCCACCTTCGACAAGACCTACCACTTCAACGACGGCGCCATCCTCACCGACCGCACTATCACCGTCCTCGAAACCCGCGTCCCCAGGGCCGACTGGAAGCAATACCAGGCCTTCTGCAAACAGGCCAACCTCGATCAGGAGCCCTGGATCCAGCTCATCCGCCCCGCCGCCAAGCAGTCCGAAAGCTCGATCGACAAGTCCTCAACGAACCCTGTGACCACCAAGAGCTCCGACGACGCAACAGGTAACAGCGCTCCGCCAGCACCTGCCGCTGTCTCCTCGGTACCTCCTGCCCCAGAAGACGCTTCGGTCGAGACCCTTCGCAGGACTGTTGGACAACAATTTATGGCGCATGACTATACCGCTGCCCGCCAAACCCTAGATCGCATGAAAGCAAAGGACCCGAACGCACCCGCTCTCTATTTCAGTTATGGCAGTCTCGCGCTCGACAACCATAATTACGATGAAGCAATAGCCGACTTCCGCAAGGAGACCGTAACGCATCCCGAATGGCCGGACGGTTGGAATGCGCTCGCCACGGTGCAGCATCAGCAGGGTCAGAAAGCAGAAGCCATTCAGACTTTGCAAACCTACTTCAGCAGTCATCCGGATAACATTCGCATTGGCCGATTGCTCGCCTTTTGGCAAACCGAAGCAGAAGACCATTCCGCCGCTTTAAGAAATCTCGAACTCTTGACCACCGCCAACCCTGACGACCGCCGCATCCGCCTCGAACTCAGCAACGCCCTGCTCGCCGCCCATCGCAACGACGAAGCCGCAGCCGCCGCAAAAAGCGTGCTCGACGGCACCGACGATCCCAACCTTCTCAACGACGCCGGCTACGTCCTTGCTGAACTCGGCCAGGACCTGCCTCAAGCCGAGCAGGCCTCCCGCGACTCCATCACCAAACTGGAAGCCAAGAGCCGCGACATCACCCCGGACCAGGTCAACAACCTCGCCTTCCAGGAGAGCAATCTCCTCATCGCCTCCTGGGACACCCTCGGCTGGATCCTCTTCCGCGAGGGCAAACTCGACGACGCCCGACCCTATCTGCTCGCCGCCTGGCGCAACGACCTGCACGCCGAGGTCGGCGACCACATGGGCCAACTCGAAGAGGCAGCCGCCAACCCCGCCACCGCTCTCGAGTACTACCGCCTTGCCAAAGCCGCCATCGAAGGTCAGGTCACGCCCGCCGTCCGCACCCACATCGACAGCAGCATCGCCCGCCTGCAAAAATTACCCGCGCTTCCACTCCATCCACAAGCCCAATCCGCTGAAATCACCTCTATCAACGCCGACAAGGGCCTCTCCCCCGAACAAAAGAAGTCCCTCGTCGACCGCGTCCGAACCCGCGGAGAAAGCAGCGGAGCCACACAGCAACTCGTCAACCTCCGCACCTACACCGTCCGCCGCGCCAAGGACACCACCGGCTGGGGAACCGTACGCCTCCAACTCACAGCCACGGGCGTCCAGGCTGCCCAGCCCTCCAGCGGCGAACCCAAACTCTCCGCCGAAGTCACCGACCTCAAAGCCCTACCTTTTACCGAGCTTGTTCCACCCAGCTCCACCGCTTGGCTCCTGCGCAGCGGCGTCCTTAGCTGCCCCTCCACCGGACCCACCTGCGAGCTCGTCCTTGTGCCCAACGCCACCCTCGCCACCGAGCAACATTAGGCCCAAGCGCAACCCTTCTGTCGTGAACGTGTCTATTCTGCAGGGGGCAGTACCAGAGACATCCGTCAACCGAGCGGCATCTCACCCCCTTTGAGGTACGTACGATGGCTACCCTTTTTTCTCAGGCGAACACTCCCCGCCGCACCACGCTCGCTCTCGCCGCCACTCTGGCCCTCACGCTCACAAGCATGGTTGGCTGCCGCAAAGACATGGCCGCCGTGCAGCAGGCCCCCATTATCGATGGCAACGACGCTGGCGACCCGGCAAACGCCAACATGGCCGTGCCTCTCGCCACCGGTGCCCAGACGGTCACCGGCGCTCAGCTCGGCTACGCAAATGCCTCGACACCCGTACTCCGCTACGCCGCGCCCACCACCCGCGCTGCCGGCCCCAGCTACAACGGCCCCAGCTACAACCGCCCCAGCTACAACCGCCCGCAGCAGCAAAGCGCGGACAACTATCCACCACCAAACGGCGTCCGCAACGAGGCGTACAACTACAGCACCCAGCCGCCCCAGGAATACAGCCAGCCATCTGGCCAGGCCTACAGCGGCGAGCCTCAGGCGAAGAACGGCGACGACGACCAGCTCTACAGTGATCTGCTCGACACCAACACACCAATAGCCCAGCAACCACCGCCGCCCCTACCGGTATACCAGCAGCCGGTCGCGCCCGGCCCCGACTACCTGTGGACCCCTGGCTACTGGAACTACGCTCCCGCAACATATGCCAACAACGGCTACTACTACGTTCCCGGCAACTGGGTCTCTGCACCCTTTACCGGTGCCCTTTGGACGCCCGGTTGGTGGGGCTACACCGGCCGCGGCTATGGCTGGCATCGCGGTTACTGGGGTCGCCACGTCGGCTACTACGGCGGCGTCAACTACGGCTTCGGCTTCATCGGCATCGGCTACCAGGGCGGCTACTGGAACAGCGACCACTTCTACTACAACCGCGAATGCAATCACGTTGAGCCGCGCGCCGTAAACAACTACGTCTACCAGCGCAACGTCTCCGTCATCAACAACACTTACATCAACAACTCGCGTACCAGCTACTACGGTGGTCAGGGAGGTCTACAGCGCCGGCCCGTTCAGGCAGAGTACGCCGCTCAGCGTGAAGTGCACATCGCGCCTCTTCCCGCACAGATTGCAGAGCGGCAGCAGGCTTCACAAAACCGGCAGCAGTTTTTTGCCGCAAACAGCGGCCGCCCGGCCCAACTCTTCGCCGCGCACCCTGTTATCGAGCACAACGTCGCCGTCCCACCGCAGCTTGCGCGCCCACAGGCGTTCAACAACGGCAACCTCTCCCGTGCACAGGCCGGCTTCAACGGCAACCAGCTTCAGCAGCAGCAGCAAATGACCGTGCAGCAGCAGCAGGTCCAGGCCAACCTGCAACAGCAACGTCTGCAACAGGCCAACCTGCAGCAGCAGCAACGTCTGCAGCTTAACGGGCAACAGCAGGCGAACAATCTGCAGCGTCAGCAGCAAGACCAATTGCAGCGCACTCAACAGTTGCAGCAGGCCGATGCACAGCGCCAACAGCAACAACAGCTCCAGGCCGCTCGCACGGGCCAGCTGCAACTTCAGCGCGGGCAGCAGAACGATCAGTACCGTGTGCAGCGCCAACAGGCTCTGCAGCAGCAAGGCAATGTGCAGCGCGCCGACCAGCAACAACTGCGCCTCCAGCAGCAAACACAGTCGCAGCAGCAGGCTGAACTGCAGCGCCAGCAGCAACAACTGCAGCGTCAGCAGCAACAACAGCTCCAGGCCGCCCGCACGGGCCAGCTGCAACTTCAGCGCGGGCAGCAGAACGATCAATACCGTCTGCAGCGCGAGCAGCAGGCTATGCAGCAACAGTCCCTTCAGCGCCAGAGCAACGCGCAACGCGCCGCTCAGCAACAGCTGCAGCGTGAGCAGGGTGACCAGCAACGGCTGGCCCTGCAAAACGGGATGCAGCAACAACGTAACCTTCAAATCCAGCAACGCTCTGAACAGCAGAGTGTGCTGCAGCAACAGCGGAATCTGCAAGTGCAGCAGCAGAACCTGCAGCGTGCGGAGCAGCAGAATCAGATACAGCAACAGCGAAATCTGCAGATGCAGCAGCAACGCAACTCGCAGATGCAGCAACGCTCTGAGCAGCAGAACGCACTGCAGCAACAACGAAACCTGCAGGTGCAGCAGCAAAACCAGCAGCGAGCAGAGCAACAGCAGGGTGCACGCATGCAGCAGGAGCAGCAACGAGCCATCCAGCAGCAACAGCGCCAGCAACAGGTCGTACAGCAACAAGCAGCACGTCCGCAAGTTGAGGTGCGGCAGCCCCAGCCACAGCAGGCTCGTCCCCAGCCCACACCCCAGCCACAGCAGCACGCCGCCCCACCGCAGCCGCATCCGCAGCGTGGCAACGATCCCCGTTGATTATTTTCAACCGAATGCGAACAAAATCAGGGACCCTCGGTCCCTGATTTCATTTGCTCTGGTAGCTTCGACCCAGACTGTCTCAGTGCTGCTAGGTCTACCGAGTCAGGCTGTAAACGTCTGCCACAACAACACCGCATTCAGCCCAACGATCAGCGCCGTCACCGCCCACCCGGCAACCGCCGTCACGCGCACGTTCCGGAACACCCCCATGACCTGCTCCCGCCCCGTCAACAGCAGCAGCGGCACCAGCGCAAACGGAATGCCAAAGCTCAACACAGCCTGTGAAAGCAGCAGGATCTTGACCGGTGACAGGCCCATCGCTATCACCACCACCGCAGGCACCACCGTAATCAGGCGTCGCAGATAGATCGGAAATTTGATCTCGAGAAATCCCTCGATCACCACCTGCCCTGCAAGCACACCCACCGTTGACGACGACAAGCCGCTGCACAGCAGCGCCACCGCAAACGCCAGTTGCGCAAACCGCCCCAGCAGCGGCCCCAGTGTCGCGTGCGCGTCCTCCAGGATCGTGTCCGGGTTCAGCGCCGGATTGTGCAGAAACGCCGCGGCTGCCATTACGATCATGGCGCTGTTAATAAACCACGCCCCGTTCATCGCCACCACAATGTCAATCAGCTCAAATCGCAGATAGCGCCGCTTGAAACCGGCCAGTCGTACCGCCTCGCCATCCGCATCGTGCAACTCGCTCACACCGCGCTGCACAAAGGTCTGCATTCTCGGCTGCATAAGCGCGCTGTGCAGGTAAATCACGTGCGGCATTACCGTTGCACCCAGCATGGTCACTGCCAGGTACAGCGTGTTGCGGTGCAGGCTCGGCACCAGCGTGTCATGCACCACGTCCGGCCACGAGGGGTGCACCAGAAACACCTCGGCCGCGTAGCAGAGTCCGATCACTGTCACAAACCCAATGATCACGCCTTCGAAATGGCGGAACCCTCGCTGGTTGAGCGCCAGCAGTGCGAACACGAACACCGTCGTCAGCAGCGAAGCCAGCAGCAGCACCGTTGTCCGGCTTAGTCCGTGCGCCAGCAGCGGCGGCCCAAACAAGAGGTATGCGCCCAGTGCCGCCCCCAGAAACTCCGCAAGGTCCGTTGCAATCGCGCTGATCTCCGCCGCGACCCAAAGCAGGAGCACCACTGGCCGCGAAAAATGGTCGCGGCAGTTCTGCGGAAGGCTGCGTCCCGTTGCAATGCCAAGCTTGGCGCTCAGGTATTGCACCAGCATCGCCATCATGTTCGACCACAGCAGCACCCAAAGCAGCGTGTAGCCGAACTGTGCGCCACCGACGATGTTCGCACCGAAGTTGCCCGGGTCGATATACGCAATCGACGCCACAAACGCCGGACCGAAATAGGTCCAGAGTTCGCGCCAGTTCTTCTTCGGCGTGGCAGCCGGCTCAGCTGTAATGGCGGGTGGCACCTGTGAGAAAGTATATGGACAGCGTGACAATTCCACCCCTCCGCACAGCCGGATATCCACCCAGGCAACCCGTATCTCCCCACAGGTGAACCAATAGAATGAGGATTTTAGTCATCGGGGGTGGGGGGAGGGAGCACGCCCTCTGCTGGTCCCTGCGCCGCTCACCGCGCGTCACCGATCTCCTCTGCGCACCCGGCAACGCAGGCATTGCATCCCTCGCCAGCTGCCTTCCCGTCGACCAGACCAGCGTTCCGGACATGCTCCGCGTTACCGCCGAAACCTCTCCTGACCTCGTTGTCATCGGCCCTGAAGTTCCCCTCGCCGCAGGCATCGTCGACGCCCTGCAAGCTCAAGGCACTCGCGTTTTCGGTCCCACAGAGGCCGCCGCCCAGCTTGAGAGCTCCAAGGCCTTCAGCAAGGCCTTCATGCAGCGCAACGGCATCGCCACCGCCCGCTACGAGCTCTGCTCCACCATGGCTCAGGTGCAGGCCGCACTCCCACGCTTCACCGCTCCCGTAGTCGTCAAGGCAGACGGACTCGCCGCCGGCAAGGGTGTCATCATCGCCTCCACCCTCGCCGAAGCCGAAGCCGCAGCACACGACCTGCTCCAGCTCGGCGGCACCCCCGACAGCACCATCGTTCTCGAGGAGTTCCTCGACGGCGAAGAGCTCTCCTTCTTCGCCCTCTGTGACGGCACCACCGCCGTCTCCATCGCCGCTGCCCAGGACCATAAACGCCTGCTCGACAACGACCAGGGTCCAAACACGGGCGGCATGGGTGCCTACTCCACAGACGACCTGCTCCCCGATGCCCTCCGCGACCAACTGCTCCGCGACGTCGCTCAGCGCACCGTGGACGGCATGCGCGCCGAAGGCACACCATTCCACGGCATCCTCTTCTGCGGCATCATGCTCGTGCCAGGTCGCGGACCCATGGCCCCGGACCCAATGGTCCTCGAGTTCAACACCCGCTGGGGCGACCCCGAAACCGAAGCCATCGTGCTCCGCCTGAAAACAGACATGCTCGATCTGATCGACGCCTCCATTGACGGCACCGCAGCGCAACTGCACATCAAGCTCCGTCCAGACGCAGCCGCATGCGTCATCGCAGCCAGCGCCGGCTACCCCAACGCTCCTCGCAAGGGCGACATCATCCGTGGCCTGGACGCTCCGCCGCCACCCGGTACAGTCGTCTTTCAGGCCGGCACCTCGCAGGCGGGCAACGACATCGTCACAGCAGGCGGCCGCGTGCTCGCCATCGGCGCAGCAGCACCAAACCTGCCTGAAGCGCTGGACCTCTGCTACGCCACTCTCCGGAGCATCCGCTTCGACGGGATGCAGTACCGCAACGACATCGGAGCGCGCGCACTCCGCTAACATAGCCAGCAGAGAGGCTGCCCACGTGGCACTGCTTCACCTGATCCTGTGGCTCATTCACGCAGTTGTCGCGGCACTCGCGTCCGCGCTGGTTGACGTGTTCACACACGTTCTGGGCTGGTTGACTGTGCTGATCCTCATCGCAGCTATCGCTGCAGGCGTCGCTACCGCCTTCGGCATTGGTGGCGTTGGACTCGCGCGGCAACGTCGCAAACGCAACCGGTCGTAACAGCATAGACTTCGCTTGGCAAAGCTCTGGTAGGCTACTGCGCTCCCTTGGAGTTGTTCGAACGGTCATCATCCGGCAGTCTGTGATCCGGATCCACAACGACGCTCCTCAGTACAGCCGTGCCCTCTCGGTGCCACACGTACGTTCCCTTTGTCAGCCACGCCTCCACCGGAACCTTGAAGCGCGTCTTCGACCCGTCCACGAAGGTGACCTCCACCGGCGTGGGCAGCACAAGTTGGCCATGGTTGCTCAGCGTAAAGCTCTCGCCGCTGACTGCATCCACTCCCACGTCATAGCGCCAGTTGTTCAGGTACCAGCCACGCCAGAACCAGCCCAGGTCTTCACCCGACTCGCCCTCCATCTCGCGGAAGAAATCTGACGGTGAAGGATGCTTGTATGCCCAGTCGTGGATGTACTTGCGGAAGGCACGGTCGAAGCGTTCCGGCCCGAGGATCTGCTCGCGCAGCAGTACCATCCCGTACGCACCCTTGAAGTAGCTCACCGGGTGCCCAAGCTGGCCCGTGTAGTCGTCCGCCGCCACCATCAGCGTTGGCGCATCTGGATTGTCCAGCACCTTTAAGATCATGTCCGGCGGTTCACCACCCGCGGAGTATTCGCCGTCGCGCTTCGGACCGTACTTGCCACCCGCGTACAGATCCGACTCTTCGATATCGATGAAAGTATTGAACCCCTCATCCATAAAGGCGTGCCGCCGCTCGTTCGAGCCCACGATCATCGGGAACCAATCATGGCCAATCTCGTGCGCCGTCACCCAGAACAGAAAGCTGCCCTTGTCCTCGATGCCATCGAAAACGACGCCGGGGTACTCCATCCCCGTGCTGAAGCCGGCCACCGAAATCGCCGCCGGCCATTCATACGGGTACCAGTGCTTGCTGAAGTTCTCCACCGTGTTCTTCACGTACTCGGTCGACTTATCCCACGCGTCTGGACCGACACTCTCCGGTGGATAGACGCTTTCGGCAAGTGACGTCTTGCCATCTGGCAGGTTCATGCGCGCAGCATCCCACACAAATGCCGGTGAAGCAGACCACACCACGTCACGCGTGTGATCCATCCGAAAGTGCCAGGTCAACGTTCCGTCCTGCTTTGGCCTGGACGCCGGATCGTTAACCTCCTCAGGCTTGCGAATGTACACCGTCGCATCGCTCTTCGCTGCCTGCGCCAGCCGATCGATCTGCAGCTTGGTCAGCACATCCTTCGCATTCACCAGTTCACCCGAGCCCGCCACAATCATCTTCGACGGCACCGTCACGTAGTACTCAAAATGCCCGTACTCCAGGTAGAACTCGCTGCCGAGATAGGGCAGAGTGTCCCACCCGCGCAGGTCGTCGTACACACACATGCGCGGGTACCATTGCGCAATGTCGTAGATCTCACCTTGCTTGCTCATGCCGTAGCTAGTGCGGCCGCCCCACACGCCCGGAATGGTGTAGTGATACTGGATGTGAACCTTGAGCTGGCTCTTGGTTGCGAGCGGCGTCACCAGCTGAATCTGCATGCGCGTGTCTTCGACAAGCGTCTTCGGCGTCGTCGTTCCGTGTGGCGTTTCGACACTCACGCTGTCAAAGACAAAGCCCTCGGTGCTGTACGCAAAGGTGTCGTCCTCCGTCGCAGGTTTGCGTCGGCGCTGGGCTCCTCCACTCGCCAGGCGTGCACGGCTGTCTTTGCGATAGATGTTCTGGTCCAGCTGCACCCAAAGGCTGGTAAGCGTGTCGGGACTGTTGTTGGTGTAGGTGATTGTTTCCGTCGTAGTGAGCGTCTTCGCCGTGGTGTCCAGCGAGGTGTGCAGCTCGTAATCGGCCTGATTCTGCCAGTACATGGGACCCGGAGCACCATTGCTGGATCGGTAAACATTGACCGGATCAGGCAGGCTAAGCGGCGCGAACGTGATGCGTGGATCGTACCCGCCAGATGCTGTTGCCGCGGACTTTGACTGTGTCTGAGCGTCGGCAGCACCGCAAACGAGACCCAGCAAAATCACGCAACGAGCCGCACGAAACAACGACGGCAGTGACAAAAAGGACGAGGAGATGCGCATCCTGCGGGTGCTCCTTGGGAGAGAGTGACTATAGCTTAGGGAATGTCTACGCTGAGTATAAAGCCGTTGTTGCCGGCGGCGCGCCTGCTTATCGGGGATGCAGAAGTAACATATTTGCCACGTAGATGATGGCGCAGCCGAGCACCACACATGGCAGCAAGTGCTTTCGCGGCGTGCTGCCGCGACGCAGTTCCGGCAGGAAATCGCCTGTGGCCATCTGCAAAAAGAAACCCGCCGCAAGAGCCAGCAACCATACTGAACTGCGCGCAGAGAACGCGAGAAACGCCGTAAGCAGCCCACCTGCAAACGGCGCCAGCGCATCGGCAAACAGGAACAGATAATCCGTGCGTGTTGGCCTTTCTCCATCCGTTGAAAGGATGACCGTGTTCAGACCGTCGCCCAGATCATGCGCGGCAATTCCCACTGCGACCGCATAGCCCGCCCCATGGGATGCGGAGTATGCCACGCCGATCGCCATGCCATCTCGGAAGCTATGAAAGATCAGCATCAATGCACCGGTGCGGCGTGCGATGCGGCGTCCCTGGCGTGCATTCTGCAGGCGCTCTCCCCACGCGTCCAGGCCACTCTCAACCCCGTGAAACAGCAGGAACGACAGCAGCGACAGGCCAAGCACCTGCACTGCGCTGAAGCCGCTGCCGCTGCCCATTTCCAGGGCCTCCGGCAGCAGGTCCAGAAAGGCCGCGCCAAGCAGCAGGCCCGCACCAACCGCCATCAGCAGTGGCAGCCATCGACGCAGACGCAGCGCCAGCAGGCCACCAAGCAGGGTAGACAGAACAGGCACAGTAAAGAGCAGGAACGGCACAGCAAAACCATGTTATCGCAGTCGAGAACGCAATTGCGATTAAGCGTTAGGATGGAATGAAGAATAGGACACCGTGCACGCACCCTTCGAGTGATCCACCGGGCGCGGTACCATGCTGGTGAGAGGAACAGGAGATGCCCGCAGAGATTCGCAACACACGGCAAAAGGCGGCGATTCGCTCCGCATTCACCACTGCCGACCGCCCCCTCTCCCCAGAGGAGGTGCTGGGATACGCTCAGCGGGAAGTGCCGCAGGTAAGCATCGCGACCGTCTACCGCAACATTGGCACGCTGGTGGATGAGGGCTGGTTGGTGCGCGTGGACATACCCGGGGAGCCGGCGCGGTACGAGGTTGCCGGTAAAAAGCATCATCACCACTTTCGCTGCAACGACTGTGGCAAGGTGTTTGAGCTGGAAGGTTGCCAGATGCTACCCAGGCCAAAACTGCCGCGGGGCTTCCGCACCACGGGTCACGAGTTCTTCCTCTTCGGCACGTGCGCCGCATGCGTAAGCTTCACACTATGAAGCCGTTTTCAGCATGCTTGCCCCTTCTCTGCGGACTCCTTGGTAGCGTTGCGGCAAACACGCAGACAGCCCCCGCAGGACCGGTCGTACAGGTCGTCCCGCGCTCAAATGCGATCTCCGCAAAGTACGCTGCACGTGTGCGGCAACTGCCACTCTCAGACGAGAAAAAGTTGGCTCTGGTCCGCGCAAAAATCAAGTATGTCTTTGTGCTATTCCAGGAGAATCGCTCCTTCGACTTCTACTTCGGCACCTATCCCGGTGCGTATGGCTTGTACTCCCAGCCAGCCTCTGCAACCGCCGGGCTTACTCAGCCCATCGTCAACGTGGACGGAACCACTGGTACGGTATCCGCGTTCCGCATCCCGTCATCCGTGACCGACGTTCACGGCAAAAATGTGCCGCTCTACCCCACCGATACCGCGTCCGTAAATCATGCCCACCTGCCGATGGTTCAAAAGCTGGACTTTGACGCAGCCATGGTCGCGCGCAACGACCGGTACGCACTTACCGAAGAGGGCGTCACCATCACGGATGGCAAGCCGTCCAAGCGGCCCACACTGGAGCGCAAGCAGTTTGGCGAACTTGTGATGGGCCATCTTGATTGCGATGCTGCGCCCTTCCTGTGGCGCTACGCCGACCGTTTTGCCCTCTTCGATCACTTCTTCGACACGGTTATCGGCCCGTCGGGACCCAACGCAATCGCCATGATCGCGGGCCAGAGCGGCGAGACCCAGTGGATGCTGCATCCTGATCTTGCCAACGGCAGCGCTCCCACACCCACCGGCGCGGCGCCCTTGCAATCTCCGGCGGGTGTACCGCGGTCTGCGAGCAAGGCGGCCCACGCCGGCGGCAGCGCCCCGGCTACTGGCCCCGGCGTTACTCCCGCGGTCAACGCACCGGCAAACGCTTTGCCGCTAGTCGCCAATGCTGTGCCTTATTACGATCTGCCGCTCGACGCCGCCGGCAATCCCGTCGCGCCGCGCGTAAACCCGGTCAGCACCCACGCACCCAATCTCACCTTCGCCACACTTCCCCTCTCCTTTATGGGTGACGCAATCGAGAAGACGATCGCGTCAGACTTTGACCCCGTGTTCGATCTGGGCGACGTCAAGGAAGACATCGCAAAGATCGCAAGCCACGGTGTGGGTGCCGTGCCGTGGGGCTGGTACCAGCAGGGCTACGGCCATGAGCCCACAGATCCAGCCGGCATTGCAACGCACAAGGAATACGTGCTCCATCACAACGCGCCACAGTACTTCGGCTATGTTGCAAACAATCCCCAGGCCAGCGCGCACATGCATGGGCTTGGGCAATTCTTTGAGGATGTGGAAGCCAGGCGGCTCCCGGCGGGTGGCGTGTTTTACGTGCGGGGCGGGTACGGCAACATCTTCGGCATAGCTCCGGCCGACCCGAACCCACGCCTGGCAACCGTGTACAACGGCGACGATGACCACCCCGGGTACGCAGACAGCGGCGTAAGTGAGGTGCTGCTGGCCAAAGAGATCAACGCCATCGCGCAGAGCCCTTACTGGAAGGATTCGGTCATCATGATCGCGTACGACGAAAGCGATGGCCTGTACGATAACGCGCAGCCGCGGATACGCTCAAAGGATGCGGGTGGCATGGCGCTGGACCAGGGGCCTCGCATACCGTTCCTGCTGATCTCGCCGTACGGTGAGGCCCACGTGGTGAGCCATGAACTGACGGAACACAGCTCCATCATCAAGTTTGTCGACCGGCTGTTCAGCCTCGTTCCGCTCGCGGACTTGCCGGATGAGGAGCGGGGACGTGCGCTGGGTAAGCAGCGATTGAACCAGAACGACCTTGGGCCGGCCGACGACAAGGTTGCAGGCGTGGGCGACCTGCTGAGCGGCTTCAGCAACGCACGGCTACTAGGCAAGCTGCCACTGCTGCCGTCGAGCTATGCTGAAATCACCGATGCTGAAAGAACGCAGACCAGGCGCGAGGACGGCGTGGGCTGCAAGTCCCTTGGCATTACGCCGACAGATGCGGGACGGTCGAATACCGTACCGGACGACTTCAATCCCCGGCCCGACACAACGCCGGGTCTGCCGCGGTCCGGAACATGGACGCCCTGAGCGTCTTGCGGTCGCTGCGCCTGCTTGCTGTGGGTATAGTTGCTGCCCTGTCGATAGGCGGAACTACAGGAGCACAGGTGCCGGGCACCACACCAACCGTCCAGCAAGGGTCCCTGCGCTGCGGCCTGGATGCCACCGAGGCCGAATACACCACGACAGACGACCACGGCCCACGGATCGCCTTTGACACAGTGCTTTGCCGCACAGTAGCCGTCGCTCTTCTGGGCCAGCGGGCCAGGTTTACGGTACGCCGCTTTCCAGACGACCTCGGCGCAGTGGCGGCCTTGCGCGCCGGTGAGATTGACCTCATACCCACGCTCAGCGCCGACCTGTCGCACAGCACCGATCCGACCATTGCGCTGACAACGCCCGTGCTGCACGATGCCGTGACCCTGCTAGTGCCATCGTCGACCGCGCTTGCAACCGACCTGGAGGGCAAGAAGATCTGCTTTCTTTCTGAGACGGAAACCGAAGTAGCACTGCAGGATTGGGGCCGCGCACAGAAGGTCGGGTACGTGCCCTTTCCGTTCCAGGAGGAAGGCGA
This sequence comes from Acidobacteriaceae bacterium, assembly GCA_903642225.1. Classification (GTDB taxonomy): domain Bacteria; phylum Acidobacteriota; class Terriglobia; order Terriglobales; family Acidobacteriaceae; genus Terriglobus. The sequence goes on from CAHJWI010000007.1 coordinate 94,026, forward strand.
AATGGAAGCCGCATTCGTCACCGGCAACTGTGCGGCAATGGCAGGCGACGCAACCCGCCTCGGAGGCGTTCGAGCCTCACTGGGCGTGCATGCTGCAGGGTACAGGGTGCTGCCGGAATCGTTGCGCGATGACCCGCTTGCCATGGCAGTCGCTGGAAAAAACACTACCCTGCTTCGGGTCGCACAGTGGACCCTGGAGACGTTGCTGCTGGCGGAACAAAACGGTATAACGGCAGCAAATGCGTCCAAGTTTCCGCCTGGGCAGAATGCGTCGGCGGACCGGCTACTAGGCAGGACAGGGGAGATAAGCCAGCCACTCGGCCTGCGCGAAACCTGGGCCCTGGATGTCATCACCGCCACGGGAAACTACGGCGAGCTGTACGATCACACGTTGGGCACCGGGTGTGCCATGGCAATCCCGCGTGGCGCAAACGCGCTGTGCGGTGCAGGTGGTGCCATGTGTCCCTTGCCGCTGAAATGAAGCAGCAAGGGACAAAGCTCAGCGTGCTCTGCGGGGCCTTTCGGCACTAGAAGTGCTTGAGACTCAATCGGACATCGGCTGAACCAGAACCACCGGAGAGATCAGGCCGTGACAGCAGCTGTGCGAACCGTTGCAGCTTCCCCGCGCTGCACCGCGATCAGTATGTCCGCACCGGCCAGCCACTACAGCAGTGGTCCCCAGAAAGCGCAGTTGGCAAGCAGGGTTGTGGGCTGGGCGCGGGAGAGCTCAGACCGAACCGGTTCGCGCTCACGCTCTAGGGCAAGTCTTCCGCAGCAGCCTCCTCCATTGCGCTCCGTTGCGCTGACCGCGTGCAGGTCAACACGCCAGGTTCAAGACAGAAATCTCTTTCCCCTCCCAAAACGGAACAGGCAATGCCGTCCAGCTCCGGACCGCGAACCACCCGCGATACCCGTGCTTCGACAGGAGTCTGGCGTCGTCACTGCGCGGGCTACACTTCGCTCGTACCCATGGCAAGGCGATCAGAGCGTGTCGAATCCGGACGGGGCACTGGCCCGAGCGGTTCGGTTGCGAAGGCATCTCGGCCGGCCCATACAAAGCTGCGGCAGCGTGTGTTTGAGGCAATTTTCCGCCGCAAGCGCATCTTTGCCTTGACGATGCTGCTGGTGCTCGGAACGACGGCAGCGCTGATTTTTCTACTGCCCAGGCAGTACAAGGCAGAGGCCAAGCTGGTCGTCCAGAATGTGCGTGCGGCCACAACGCTCAGCGCAACAGCACTTGAGCACGTGAACACGCAGGACGGTGTATCACCAAGCGAGATCAACAGCGAGGTGGACATGCTTGGCAGCGCCATGGTGGCACGGCGATCGCTGGGAGCACCCGCGGAGGGTGTGGAAAGCCACCATGTCGAAGAGGAGATCCGGCAGCTGACGCACCGGCTGAGCGTGGACGCGGTGCACGGCACAAACCTGATCAACCTGGACTACATCGCGGCCTCGCCCGACGAAGCGGATCGTGGTCTGCAGAAGATCATCGACGCCTACTTTGAAACACGTGCAGGCAACGCGCGGTCCAGTGGCGCTGAAGTCTTTTTCGATCGGCAACTGACCGCGGCAAAGGATGAGCTGGACCGAACAGGCAAGGCGCTGACCGACTATGGCCTGCTCCACAGCATCGCCGACCTGGACGACGAAAAGCGCCTGCAGCTGCAGCGGGTAAGCACCCTGCAGGATCAAATTTCGCAGGCAGACGCTGCTCTGGCGCTGCAGCGAAGCCGGCAATCGCGGGAGCAGCAGCAGTTGATCGCAACACCGGCACGCCTGCGCACCGTGGAACGTTCCATCACCAACCAGTATTCGCAGGAGCGGCTGAATACTTCACTGGTAGACCTGCAAAACCGGCGTGCAGAGCTGGTGCGGCGATACGCCCCGAGCGACCGGCAGATTCAGGAGCTGGACGACAAAATCGCCAACACCAGGCTGGCCATCAACGATGCATCCACCAAACCGGCAAGCGAAATGGCGAGCGACGTGAACCCCGTCTACCAGCAGCTGACTGCGGCAGTGACCATGGCGGCGGGCGAAGTCAGCGGAACCGTCGCCCAGCGATCCATGCTGCAAAACCAGTTTGAGCAGGCACAGCGGCGACTGGACGAGCTGGAGAACGCGACCGTTGAAGTCAACACGTTAAAGCGTGCACAGACGCAGGCGCAAATGGAGTACACGCTGTACGCCGCGCGCAAGAGCGATGCCCGCATGAGCGCACAGCTGGACAAGGAGAAGCTGTTCGACGTGAGCCTTGTGCAGCCGCCGTTCAGCACCACGGAGCCCGTGCGTCCACGGCCGGTGCTCTACGGCATAACGGGCCTTGTCTTCGCGCTGCTGGCGGCAACGCTGCTGTCTGTCTACGCGGATACCTCCAGCGGCGTGCTGTACACACCGGCGCAGCTGGATGGCCTGACCGGCAGCCGCACACTGGCGACGCTGGCAGCAACGGACGAGACTGCGCGTGCCGCGGAGATGAACTCGCTGGAATACCGGCGGCTGCTGTTCAGTGTGCACAAGGCCCTGCAGGACCGCGCCACGGATGAGCCGGCAACAGCGCGCGGCATAACTGGCGCGCTGTATGACACGCCCCATGGCGATTGGCCGCGGGAGAGCAGTGCCATCACTTACGCCGTTGCGCTGACCAGCGCCGGCAGGCATGAGGGCGTAAGCTACGTGGCCGATCACCTAGCGCAGGAGGCAGCCCGGCAGTTTGGCAGCAACGTGGCCGTGCTGGATGCGCGTGCCATGCTGCAGGCGTTTGAAGCCGAGCGCCGAAATCCGGATGCAACAGGAAACGGCGCGGTCTCTTTTGGCTTCCGTTTGCTTCCCGCGGAAGGCTACTGGATCCTTTCGACCGACCCGGCCACCGCGACAGCACTGCGGCCCATCGGCACGCGCGGCGGATTCGCGGCGCGGCTTTGCCCCTGGATTGAGCGTTCACGCGAAGACATGGACCTGATCCTGCTGGACTGCCCGAGCAACCTCGAATCGACGCTGAGCACAGAGTTGGAGGCCTGCATCGACGGCTATCTGGCGATTGTGGATGCAGGCCGCACACGACGGTCGCATGTAAACCAGCTCGCAGCTGTCCTCATCGAGCGTCGCGCGCCGCTGCTGGGCTATGTCCTGAACAGGCGACGGTACCCCATTCCGCAATGGCTGCACCAGGTAATTTGACGAAGGGTGGCATGACGATGAAAAACAAAAGCGCAAAGAGATGTGCGGAGCTGGCCATGCGCGCGGTGCTGTTTGCACTTGCCGCGGCCATATGCGTCGGCAGCGTCTGCGCACAGCAGGTGATTGCCGGGCCGCAAACTGCACCTTCGCCGGTGCCGGCAACACCCCTTCTCACCACCTTTAATGGCACAAGCGCACCCTACCTGCTGCGCCCTGGCGACACGGTCAGCGTCAGCTACCGGTTTACGCCGGAGTTCGATGATACGGAGACCATAGCGCCGGATGGACGCCTCGCCCTCAAAAACCTTGGCGAGATCGTCGCGGCGGGTGCATCCGGGCTGGAGCTGCAGGCGCGCATCCTGGACGCATCGCGGCGGCAGCTGATCGACCCGGAGGTCACGGTCTCACTCAAAGACTTTGAGCGGCCACAGGTGGTGGTCGCCGGCGATGTTCGGGCGCCGCTAAAGTTCGACCTGCGGCGGCCCACAACGGCGCTGCAAGCCATTCTGCTGGCAGGTGGACCGAACGGCGACAGCGCGTTAGGCCACGTTTATGTCTTTCGGCGGCATGACGCAGACACGGCTGAGACGATTGTGCTCAACCTGAAGCATATGAAGACCGCTGACCGCGCCGCCCATGATCTTTTGCTGCAACCGGACGATATGGTGCTTGTACGTCAGGATGCCCTATCCACGGTAGAGCGCTATGTAAAGCTGGTGAACCTTGGGGTGTACTTTAACCCGCTGGGCAACGGCCCCTTTTAACGCTGTTACTCCCTTTTCCCGAAAGACTCAGGCTGCGTGCGTGCGGATGCGGAGGTCCTGCTTCCCGGCAACGCGAGGGTGCATGCACCGCGGGCAAACGCTCGACTACGCGCACTGCCGAGCAGGCGTAGCGCTTCAGACTATGACTACGTAGCATACCGGCGCTAGCAGCGGGTGACGGTGGCGCTGGCGCGGCGCCTGCATGCGGAACACGGCTTCCACGTCACTCACCAGAGTGCGGTGAGTTCTAACTTCGTTGACACCAAGCCACTACACGCCCGCATGCTCCGCAGCACGAGTATGCTGATCTTTATTCAAGTCACCGCCTCGGAGATATATCGTGAAGAGCTGTCACCGCTGGATCGCATGTCTTGTTCTCGCCGTTGCAACATCCACAACTGCTTGCCGCGCCAACGCGCAAACCGCCCTCGCCGCAACGCCGCCCATGGGCTGGAACTCCTGGAACTGGTTTGCCGCGAAGGTCACCGACAAAGACATTCGCCAGGCAGCAGATCTGCTCGTGTCATCGGGCATGCGCGATGCGGGATACGTCTATGTCAACATCGACGATACCTGGGAAGGCAAGCGCGACAGCGCAGGCATCCTGCACACGAACGACAAGTTTCCTGACATGAAGGCTCTGGGCGACTACGTGCACAGCAGAGGGCTCAAGCTCGGCATCTACAGCTCGCCTGGACCAACCACGTGTGCCGGATATGCAGGCAGCTACGGCCATGAAGAGCAGGATGCTGACATGTACGCGGCGTGGGGCGTGGACTACCTGAAGTACGACATGTGCGGCCTGCTAAACATCATGCGCAAGGCAGCGCCGAACGACGAACCCAAGCAGTACGTCATCATGCGCGACGCTTATGAAAAGATGCACCAGGCGCTGCTGAATACAAAGCGGCCCATTCTGTACAGCCTTTGTCAGTACGGCTTCGACACGGTGTGGCATTGGGCACCATCTGTCGGTGGCCAGGCCTGGCGAACCCAGGGTGACATCGAGCCTACGATTGAAAGCATCTCTTCCATTGGCCGCGCTCAGGCGGGGCTGGCGCCATTCGCCGGCCCGGGCCACTGGAACGATCCGGACATGCTGGAGGTCGGCAATGGCAAGCTCACACCGCAGCAGAACCGGTTGCATATGGCGATGTGGGCTATGCTGGCGGCGCCCCTCATCGCCGGCAACAATCTGACGGAAATGTCCGCAAGCACAAAGGCCGTGCTGATGGACAGGGACCTTATCGCCCTCGACCAGGACCCGCTTGGAAAACAGGCGGACCGCATCTACGCCGAGGGTCCTGTGGAGGTGTGGTCACGACCACTGGCGGATGGTTCCACTGCGGTGGCACTGTTCAACTTCCGCGACAGTACGGTGCTGTTGCATGACGTTCCCGGCGCCCTGCAACCACTACCGGCGCACCCGCGACAAATCGCTGAACTGGGAACAACTCGAACTTTCGCGTCTCTCAAAGACATGCTGCTTGAGCCCTTGCCGCCCTTTGGGGTCCGCATGATTCGAATACGTTAGCCGGCGACACGGCAGCTGCACATGGCCGGTCCAATACCCGCAGCATTGCGCTTGGGACATACTGCCGGCCCCTCATAGGTCGACAGCGCCTTCGTTGTACAGTGTCGGTACACCCTGAACGCGTCAGCCTGCTCGCATTGGTCAGCTGTAGGTCACGTCATCGGCGATGTCGGAGCGCATCCATGCCACACATGAAACGACGGCACCTGCTTCAAGGCGCCGCAGCCATCACGGGTGTCGCTGCACTCTCTCCATGGTTCCGCGGTCAGAGCCTTGCGCCCCAACTGCACACACTGTCCCTTGCGGAAGCTGCGGACCGCATACGCCGACACCAACTCACATCCGTCGATCTCGTACGCTCCTTGCTGACACGCATCGATGCCTTGAACCCCGGCCTTAACGCCTTCATCACCGTGTGCCGGGACAGCGCGCTTTATGATGCTGCCGCCCTAGACAAAGAGGCCGCGGCCGGACACTTCCGCGGTCCGCTCCACGGTGTTCCCATCGCTATCAAAGACAACATCGACACGGCAGGAACCCGGACGACCATGGCCAGCATGGTCTTCGACGATCGTGTGCCGACAGAGGACGCGTTCGTCGTGGCTCGTCTACGCAGCGCCGGTGCCATCGTGCTGGGCAAGACAAACCTCCATGAGTTCGCAATGGGTGGCACCTCCGCAACCAGCTACTTCGGCCCGGTGCATAATCCCTGGGCGCTGGACCGCGTAGCGGGCGGGTCGTCTGGCGGGTCCGCGGCCGCAGTCAGCGCCCAACTTGCGCCGGCTGCGTTAGGAACCGACACGGGTGGTTCCATCCGCATCCCCGCTGCCTGGTGCGGCGTCGTCGGCCTCAAACCGACGTATGGCCTCGTCTCCCTGCGTGGCATCTTCCCGCTCATCTATTCCCTCGACCACTGTGGACCCATAACCCGCACGGTGGCGGACGCGGCGCTCCTGCTCACCGCCATGGTCGGCTACGATCGCCACGATGTAGCCGGCGTGGAACACCCGCCAGAAGACTACGTCGCAGCAATGAAGCAGCCGGTTCGTGGCCTGCGTGTTGGTATTCCGCGCGAACCGTTTTTCGACCGGCTCGACCACAGTACGGCGGCTGCCGTAGAGGCTGCCATCAAAGTTTTGCGCGGCCTCGTCGCTTCGGTACAGGACGTACACCTGCCCGCAACCGACGCGCTGGACTGGACGGCGATCCGCGCAGCCGAAGTAGAAGCCGTGCACGAAGGCATCTTCCGTCGCCACGCGGGGAGCTACTCGCTGCAGACCCGCAGCGTGGTAGAAGGCACCCTCAAAGAATTGAACGATCCCGGCCAGACAAGTGCCAGCCGCGCAGCCGACCTGGTGCGTGCACAGTGGCAGCTCGCAGACCTGCGCAAGAACATCGATAGTGCCTTCAATGGCTTTGATCTGGTGGTGCTGCCCACAAACCGCGTCGGCCCACGCAGCATCACGGATGAACTGACACGGGAAGAGAAGCCTTTGCCCCTTGAGCCGGAGAATACCTTCAATTCCCTGGCTTTCAACCTGTATGGCATTCCGGCAATCAGCGTGCCGTGCGGCTTCACAGCAGATGGCCTGCCCATCGGCATCATGATCGCCGGCCCGCGCTTCTCGGAAAGCCGTGTACTTGCTCTTGCAGCCGCCTATGAACAAGCGGCCCCATGGTCTAAACGGTCACCGCCTCTGCTTATCTAATCGACTTAGCAGCCGAGAAGACCGTCAACGAAAGCAGCACCCTCAATTTGATGTCCGCAAGACTACCCGGCTCGCCTTTTCCATTCTCCGTTGGAAAACCGCCTCTCAGAAGCGCAGGCCCCCTGTAGAGAGGTTCATCAATAAGCAAAGGTAAGCAGTTTGTCTTCTCAACACGCCTGACACTGCTTCCATGACTACTGCTTTGAACGCACTTCGAGGTCAGGACGGAGACTGCAGCACTGTCAGCCTGGTCCAAGATCCACCACCTGCATACCGCTCACACCGACCAGCGACGACGTGTTGGTGAACGTTACAGTCTGACTGGCTGACCCGGTCACGGCTTCAAATTCGACATAGTTCCCCGCGGCCTGCCCCTGCGCCACACCGGCCCGCTGATAGACGGACGCAATCCCTGTCGAAGTGACGTTCAGACTTGCTCCGCCAGTCAAAGCAACCGTGGCCGTCTGCTTATCGCCAAAACCCTCGAAGGGCGTTATGTACACCAACAATTGGTACGTATGTGCCGGATTCAGCCCGGTGACAGTCAGCGTGAGTGGTGCCTGGTTGGAATAACCCGCATAGGCGAACCCGCTAAAGAGGAAGGAGTCACCGTTCCCCGTCGCCTGACCTGGAAATCCAGGGTAGGCGGGTGCCCCGGGAAAGTTGCCGCCGGAGCCCGTGTAGTACGCGCCACTGGCGGAAAGCTGCAGGCCGATCGCGCTCGGCGTTCCGCTGGAATCCGCCAAGCCGGAGGGCACGCTGAGCACCTGCGCAGATGTCGTGTTGCCGGTGAATAACAATGGATTCCAGTGACCCACGGCGTAAGCCCCCGCCGTGTAGTCGAAGGATGAACCGTGCAGCGGAGCCGCACCTCCACCAACGAACTGGAGACTGACGACAGAGATTGGTGAGCCCGCCACCGGAGCCGGAGTTGCTGGAATTGGAATCACCGGAAGTGGAGCTACGGGAACGGGAACTACGGGAACCGGAACTACCGGGATCGAAACTACCGGGCTTGAAGCTACGGGGCTTGAAGGGACCGGAGTTGTGCCTGTGGCAAGCCCCAGATCAACCACCTGAAAGCCGCTCAAACCTACCATCGATCCGCTGTTCGTCAGACTGACGGTCTGCGAAGATGCTCCGGATACCTGGTCAAATTGAACAAAATTCCCGGTACCCGGGCTGCCAGCCGTGGTGGACGTAACACGTTCATATCCTGCCGCGGCACCATCTGTCATCACGTAGGCGGCTTGCCCCCCGAGCAGCATGACTGTCGCTTTCTGGTGAGCACCAAACTGCTGAAACGGCGCCACATAGAGCAGAATCGTGTAGGCATGGGCCGGATTGAGGCCGAGCAGCGTCAACGTCAGCGCATTGAAGTCGCTGTAGCCGGCATAGGCAAAGCCGGAGTACAGGAACGCACTTCCAGTACCCGAGGTGCGGCCAGGGTACCCCGGGTAAGCCGGGCTGCCGGTCCAGCCTGCATTGGCACCCGTGTAGTAGGCCCCACTCGATCGCAACTGGAAGCCGACGGACGACAATGCTCCCGTGGAATCGACCAGTGTGCCAAGCATCGAGAGATTTTGCGGCGTGGTCGTGTTGCCTATGTTCAGCACCGGGTTCCAATAGCCTGCGGCATAGCCCGATGCGCCAGCAGTGTAGTCGTATCCCTTGCCGTGCAGCGGCGCAGCACCTCCACCGATAAACTGCACGCTGACCGTAGACGACGTTGAAGGGGCGACCGGAAGCGCTGCGGCGGTCGTTGAATAGGTCGCGGTAATCACCACAGGTGAAGAGGGCATGGTGACCGTTGTTGTGGATGCCAAAGAGCTGGCCAGCGCTGCCGTGCCCCCGGCCCAGGCCGCAAAGTGTGAGCCGCTTGCAGCCGCATTCGCTGCTACTTGGACCACAGTCCCCGCCGCATAGCTTCCGCCCCCGCGGCCGCCGTTCACCGTCAGTGCATATGTTGCCACGGACGGCGCGTATGTTGCAGTTAGCACATCCGCAGACGCAGGCATCGTCAGCGTCGTCGACGCTGAGGAGACACTGGCAAGGCCGCTCGTCCCGCCACTCCAGCCGGCAAACTGCATCCCCGCCGGAGCAGGGTTGGCGCTAATGGAAATAGCGCTTCCTACGGCGTACGTGCCACCGCCCGTGCCCTGACTCACAGTGAGGGGATAAGTCGTAACGGTCGCGCTACCGGGGTAAAACACCCACCACTCATCGACATAGCTCAACGAAAACTGCAGCAGGGGAGTGCCTGGAACCGTAGAATACCCCGCAATGTTCACCGCCTGTCCGCTGCCCTGGTTCACAATCTCCAGCACGCCTGCCACCGGTGTCAGCATCCATTGCTGGTTTGCGGATCCGACGTAAGGTGCCACATCCAAAGCCGCGCCCACTGACGACACAGAACTTGCCGGTACTTCCAGGGCTTCATTAGTTCCAACAAGCACAAGCGACACGACGTTCCCGCCCAGGTTCGTTAACGTCCAGTTCTGGGACGCCAGATTTGTAAACGTCTGCTGCTGCACAGCGTTGGCAGTCGCCGCACCCGCCGCAGTCACTGCCAAACCATCAAAACTGCTCGCAATCTCGTAAGTGCCGTTTACAAGAATGGGGCTTCCCTGCACAGCGTAGTTCGCCGTCACTGTCGTATCTGCGGCCGGCATCGTGTACACCACCGGCGTGGCATACGGGTTGTTCAGCAGCGTTGAAGCGGTCGTCCAGCTGGCAAACTGCTGGTATGCAGCTGCCTGCCTGGCCTGCAGGGTAATGACCGACCCCGCAGGATAGGCTCCACCACCGCTGCCACCCGCCACCGTCAACTGGTGGCCGGAAGGTGTTGCACCCAGAAGTGCTTCGACAGCCGCAGCCCAGTTCTGCGCCAGTACGGGGTACCCATAACGGTTGGGATGAACCAGGTCAGACCCCAAAAGGGCGCCGTTCGCAGAGCCGTCCGCGTTCAAGAAACTGCTGTTCTGATCCACATACACCGTGTACGACAGCGACGGTACCAGCTGCGTTTTGATGTACGCGTTGTATGCGTTCACACGTGCCATCAAACCCGTGTTGTTAATTGGGATCACACCGGCGATCAAAACAATTGTTTTTGGGGTCAGCGCGTGGATATGCGTCACAAGGCTGTACAGCGCCTGATTCAGATTGGCCGTGTTCTGCAGCAGATCGTTGGTGCCGATGTGCAGCAGCAGCATATCCGGTGTCACTGCGCCACGCCCTGTTCCATGTCCGCCGGTAAGAATGTATCCACCGTTGTTGCTGTCGCCTCCCCCGACCGGCGCGGCAACACCATCAAGATTTGCGTCGAGGTCGCCAACATGCCAGCCACCAAATCCGCTATGCTGCTGCTCGCCGGCCGCGGTAAGCGCTGGCGTCGCCTCGCTGCTGTTCAACCCAACAAAAGTGAAAGAGATGCCCGCAGCAGTCAAGTCCCGGTATAGCGGGTCACGATAGCCACCCGCAGTCCCTGTCAGGTAGTCCACACCAACGGTGATTGAATCTCCCATGGCCAGAATGGTGGGCGGACCGGAGGCAAATCCTGCTCGGGCGCTTATGAAAGTCGATCCCAATGCCAGCAGGACATATAGCGATCGATGAAAGGCGCGATCAAGGCGAAAGATAGGCATGAAAAGCTCCAAGTTTCTGTAAAGGCAGCGAACTGCTGGTGGACGCCGGCTGCCGACCAAATGCTGACGAGACATTGCCGGAGATTCAAAGCGCAGGCCATCTATGCCCACGCCTCCGTGTAGTCGATAGACGACAGAACTCAGGCCTGAACTCCGCTTTTCCTTTCCCTTTCAGGAAACTGCGAGCAGATGCTCGCTGGGAACAGGCCCGACGAAAAATCTAATTTTTGCGTTTCGGTGATCTGAGCTTCGAACTACCTGGCTTGAGGAACCCGCGATGTGGAAAAAGCGACAAGCGCTTCCGTGTACTATGGCGATCAAGTAAATCAATTCTCTTTCTGATACCCGCGGCAGACCACGTGAGCTGCTGGCGTGCCTTTGATTGGTATCGCTCCACTAAGTCTGTCATGCAAACTCAACACTCAATAGCGTTCGTGTGGATGGGAGACAGATTCAATGGTTCAGAGATGCGACAACCCTCTATGGCGTACCCGGCGCGAGGTACCAATCTGCACGCCTGAGCATATCCTCGTCACGCTTCAGCATAGGTTTGCTGACTTCGTTCATGGAGCTTAGCTTCTCTGTTGTCTTTTGCCTACATTCAAAAAGGGGTTGCGGATTTTTTGTGATGTTGTCAAAACCCCCTTTGATAGCCGTTGATTCTGGACGCATCCCGGCTTCATTTGCGAGCATTGCGGGCCGGCTGCTCCGGATAAACATCGATATGGGAGCGTTGACATGCGTCGCATCCGACCTTGGCGTTGTGCGCGCAATTGACGTGGCTCCGGACGGTGTTGTTGCGGTTTAAGTGGAGACGGCAGGTTGTCCGACGATCAATCCCAGGATGGCGGCAGAACGCAAATCGCGCGAATCTGCCAGTCGGCTATCACTCCCTCCTCCCTATCCACGATCCGGAGACGTGGCCAGTGGTTCTCCAAGGTGCTTTTACGTGGCCGCTGATGCCGAGAACGCTATACAGGTCTAAAAACAGCAATCTCTCGCGGCCATCTCACATTGTGAGCAGGTTGAGACCTATGAAACGACGCTACTGCTTTAAGCGGCTTCGAGAATTTTTCCGAGTGCCTAGCTCGCGGTTTTCCTGAAGAGTGCCTCGTGTTCTTCTCCCCACGCGCCCAAGGCATTAAGGATCGGTCGAAAGCTCAGCCCCATCCATCTGGCGCAGGAGCTCGCAGCGACAAACATTAAGGTGAACGCGGTCCATCCAGGCTGGGTCAAGACGGAGCTTGGAACGGAACATGCTCCGCTCGAAATCCCTGAAGGAGCAAAGTCTAGCGTGGAAGCGGCATCTCTGCCCAATGATGGGCCGACAGGGTACTTTATGCGCCAGGGAGGCGACCAGATCCCCTGGTAGTCAGGCATGTAGTAGTCCCTCGCTAGACGCCAGCCCGCCCGCGTTGTATGGCCACATCTCACAAGAGAGCTACGGACCCAGGTAGAACCGATCAGGAGACACACCGCGGCGAGAGTTTTACGGATTCAAGAGTTCGGCGTCGAGCAAACTGAAGCTTGAAGAACGGACGTGCCTGCGCCCGGGCCTCGCGAGTGTATGTTGGCAGCCGGAGTGACTTCTAACCGTTGGATCAGACCGTTCAGGCTAACAAAAGCAACCGTCATCGACCACTACCACTCCGCTTTCCGAAACGCAGAAGCCGTTCCACATGCTGCAGTCGGCAAGATCGTTTTGGATCTGAACCGCTGAATACCAGCAGCGCTGCACCTTCAGCACCCCGTACATTCCGCGCCCGCCCGGAATTTGCCTCGACGATTGGGATTGCATAATCCTATAGCCATGACGACTACAGCGAAGCAGCTTACCTCTCACCGCATGGAACTTGCCGCGACGATTCAGAGGCTGACATCCCGCGACGGAGATTTTGCGACGCAAGTGCCGGGCCTGTGGCTCTACCACCGAACAGCTCCTTCAGCGGGAACCTGTCAGGTCTATGCGCCCGCCCTCGCCTTGATTGCGCAAGGCTCCAAGAAGGTGACGGCCGGCAAAGCCACGTATGCGTATGGCGAAGCCACCTGGCTGCTCACACCGCTAAATATGCCGGTGGTTTCTCACGTTGTGAAGGCGAGTGCGGCGGCACCCTACCTGGCATGTGCCTTGATGCTCGACCTTGCTGTAGCTCGGGAGATGATGACTGAGGAAGATATGCTGGCGCAAGTGACGCCACCTGCCGGACGCGCCGTCACGACCGGTCCCATCACGGCGGACCTTTTAAACGTGATGCTGCGTTTAATCAGGCTCCTGGATGTTCCGCAGGACATCCCCGTTATGGCGAGACTTCTCCATCAGGAGGTTCTGTATCGCCTGCTGACCAGCGAGCCAGGAGCCATGCTACGGCAGATTGTGACGGCAGGAACGCAGTCGCACAGAATCTCGCGGGCCGTCGATTGGCTGCGAGCGAACTTTCGTGAGCCGCTGCGCGTGGAGGAGTTGGCGCTTCATGCACGCATGGGCGAGTCCACACTGCATCATCACTTTCGCGCGCTGACCGGGTATAGTCCGTTGCAGTTTCAGAAGCAGCTGCGGCTGTTCGAGGCAAGGCGGCTCATGCTGGTTGAAGGGGTCGATGCCGCATCTGCTGCGTTCGCCACTGGTTACGAGAGCCCTACGCAGTTTAGCCGCGAATACCGCCGGCAGTTCGGCCAGCCGCCGATGCGCGACGTGACACAAAATCGTGAGGTGGAATCGAGCGCTCGGAGCGTTTACGCCTAGAGCAAGCGGATCAGGCAAGAAATCGGAAGAAAGAGGCTACCGCCTCGCCCTGTTTGCCTCCTACCCTTAATGCCAAGGAGAACAACCATGGCAGACATCAAAGGGAAAGTGGTAGTCATTACCGGAGCCAGCAGCGGCATCGGTGCAACCACAGCAAGGGAACTAGCCAAACAAGGGGCCTTGGTGGTACTCGGCGCGCGGCGTAAGGAACAACTGGATGCGATCGTAAAGGAGATCGAACAGGATGGCGGCAAGGCAGTCGCAGTAGCTTGCGACGTCACTAAGCGCGCGGACGTAACGGCTCTTGTCGAAGCCGGCATTCAAGCGTTCGGCAAAGCCGATGTGATGGTGAACAATGCGGGAGTTATGCCACTCTCTCCCATGACGGAACTGCGCGTGGACGAGTGGGAGCAGACGATCGACGTGAATGTAAAGGGCGTGCTCTTTGGCATCGCCGCAGCTTTACCCGTCTTCCAAAAGCAGGGCAGTGGACACTTCATCAACATATCTTCGGTGGCAGGCATTCGTACCTTCCCGTCCGGGGCAGCATACTGCGGGTCGAAGTTCGCCGTGAGCGCGATCACAGATGTTTTGCGGCAGGAGGTAGGACCGTCCATTCGCACGACGGTCATACTTCCAGGCGCTATTAAGACAGAGCTGGGTGCATCGATCAAGCACCAGGAGACTGCCGATGCACTCGCAGGCCTGATCGGCACCGCTGTTCCACCACAGTGCATCGCGGACGCAATCGCGTTTGCAATCGGACAGCCCGCGGATGTGGGAGTGAACGAGATCGTGGTGCGCCCCACCGCACAAACTTTGTAAACCGATGTTGTAGGCCGGGACATGCGAGCCATCGTTCCCGGTCTACACGCAGTGATTGTCTACGAATTCCTTGTTTTAAACAGCTTGGTTGCCGTGAGGATTTACTGAGTATCTGCACCGTTGCCCGGCGTTCAACACCAGCACGTGAACCTGAACGGAACGACGCTTCACTACGTTTCCGCAGGCACGAGCGGGCCGCCTATCCTGCTGATTCATGGTTTCCCTGAAACCTGGTGGGCCTTCCACAAGTCGATCCCGCTTCTTGCGACCGACCATCGTGTCGTGGCCGTAGAGCTGCGCGGGTTTGGAGATTCGGCCTGTGGAGGCGGCGCCTATGACAGCAAGACCTCTGCCGAGGACTTGCACCAGCTGATCGCACACCTCAATGTTGGCCCCGTCAGTCTGTCCGGGCAGAGTATCAGCGGCGCGACTGTGTTCCGTTTGGCTGCAACACATCCGAAGACGTTCTTAGCCTTTACGGCCATCGAGATGGGATTGTCTGGATTCGGCTTGGAAGGATTCGCCGATGTCACGCACGGTGGCGCTTGGTACATAGGCTTCCTTACGGCACAGGGTGTACCCGAGATGTTGCTTGCTGGGCAGGAGAGTGAGTTTCTGACCAACATCGCCTATCCCGCCATGTGTGCCGTACCGGGTGCCGTTAGCTCGGCCGACGTGGATGAGTTTGTCCGGAGCTACTCGCGCCCTAACGGCTGGCGTGGCGCAATCGGTTTATAACAATCCATGCTGAAGGAGGGTGCCGAGATCAAGACACTTGCTGAGTCGCACACGCTCGACATCCCGGTGCTGGCCGTCGGAGCCGGTGGCGGACCCTTCACCGCAAACACCATGATGATGGAGCCCCGCCTTCACGCGCAGCTACGAGCCCGCGCAACGTGTCGCTTACGAAATCTGTGGCGAACGCTGAATCCCGGCCACCATCGCAAGCTGCGTCCGCACATCGTTGACGTGTATGGTTTGCCTACAACGGCCAGCGCGGAGTCTCCCGGTTTGCCGTTTTGCCACATTGCGCGCATGAAATCGTCCAGCGTTACGCGCGAGTGTGAACGTGCCCGCAGTGTAAGGTCGAGGCCGAGCGTAATCGCATTTGAGTATGAGTAGTACAAGACGAAGTCACTGTTCCAGTACTTGGGAAAGTCGTGACCGCTGCCGTCCACAAGCGGAGCGATCCGACTCATATCCATCGCGGACCGATAGCGGCTTCCCGGCGTATTCAGGACATCTTCCAAGTCTCCTGTAAACGCCTTCAGATCTTTGGTTGGTGTGAGGCCGCTGCGCAACATGGAAAGGTCGCCCTTGTACTGGGTGGATCCCTTCTGCGAGGAACATCACCAGACATATTCACATCGCGAAAGCTGAAGGCTCCAGGCCCTTTGGACGTATGCGCTCCACATTCCAGCTATGGAAGAACTCGTGTGCAGCGGAACTCAACACCAACTTCTTCCCTGTGACCACCGTGCTGTTGCGATGCTCCATCCTGTCACGATTGTCCCAGGCGAGGTAGTCGGCAAGAAAGGTATAGGAGCCTGGTTCGTACTTCGGCAACTCGCCAAACACCGCCTGCTCTTCGCGCACCAGCTTCTGTATGCCTTGGAAGTAGACGTCAAACTCGGCATTTGCCTGGGTATGAGCCGCGACACGGATCGTCTGCGTCTCGCTACGGTATGCCAGCCCAGGTACCTTGAAGGCCCCGGAACGAAGTTACTCAACTCAGCGGGACTGTCCATGAGGTACTGCAGATTAGGCGCTGTAAAGCTTAGCGCGTCAGAGGTGGGGAAAAGCTGTGTCGCGATCTTCCAGTCAGACCCTTTAGGTATGACGAACGTGACATGCACGGGACGATCATTAAAGCCGTCTGCCTACACCACCGTCGCAGAAAAGTTGATGTGAGCATGGGTTAGATCGATTCCAAGGAACTTGCCGTCAGCTTTGCTTTGAAGAGCTTGTAAGAGGCGTGTACTGTCCCATCATCACTGATGACGGACCAAGTGCGCGGGTCTGACTTGATGGCTCTGAGAGGGTGTCCGGGTGCAGATGAGCAGATCCTGCCCAGGCCGGCATGCGGCGTTTGAGTTCGCGTCTAACGTCTTTGAAGATTTGAACAGAGCGATACAGGAATTACTCATTACGGATTGCGCCTCTCCTGCTGGTGCATGGGGCCAGTGGCGGCGTAGGTATGGCAGCCGTCCAGTTGGGCCCTGCCCTGGGTGTCATCGTTATCGGCTTGGCGAGTTCTGCGAACTTGGCTGTGGTTCAAGAACTTGGAGCGATGTGGCTTTCGACTACGCCACGACTCAGCCGAGTGAACTCGGTCCTTTCGATGTGATTCTCTATACTGTGGGCAGCAAAATTGCCCTCATACCGGCAGCTTCTGACCCCTAAAAGGGCGCCTACTTACCATCGCCATCGATCCGAGCGCTTCTGTTCCAGCTCTGCTTTCTGTCACGGCCAGCACGGTGTTCGGAAAGCGGAGAGTGCGATTCTTCAGCGCGAAAGTTTCAGCGAATATTCTGGCCAGTCGGTTGCGAAGGGAAGCATACGCGTTACATCTCAGAACAGGAGTAACGCTTTCGCCGCTTGCTTTGCAGAATTCGTGGAGTTAGTCACGCCCTTGAGGTACCGTTCCGTCTCAGCGCCATCGAGCAGAATGAGCAGTTGGTCGGCCAGTTCCGCGCGGTTCCTACGGCTCTTGTCCAGCAAGCCGAACACGTGCTCCCGAAGCGCGCGTTTGTAAGTGCTGACAAGTTCATAGACTGCACCGGAAGGTTCGCCGTCCTGAAGGCTGGCATGGATGAACGGGCAGCCACGGTAGCCGTCCCCCTTGGCCTTGCTGTCCAGGTAGTCGAAGATGCCAAGGATCAGCTTCTCTTCGGATTTTCCCGCCTTGTTGGCGGTTCGCAGATCGTGCAGCGTAGCTTCGGTCAGCTCTTGGTAAACCGCGAGAACCAGGGCCTCTTTGGAGTCGAAGTTGTTGTAGAGCGTCATCTTCGCCACCCCTGCGGCATC
>CAHJWI010000008.1 GCA_903642225.1 Acidobacteriaceae bacterium
CAGCAGGATTCGACCCTACGACTTCCACCGTGTGAAGGTGGCACTCTACCGCTGAGTTATGCGCCCTTGACGCGCGAGCGTTGCCGCACCTGGCATGCGAGCCGTGGTGGCCTGCAACTGAGTGAGAATAGCACGGGGCGGGTGCTTTCTGCCCGGTGCTACTGGCCAAGCGACTTGCTCGGGAATCGCACAGCAGGTGAACGACTTAAGCAGAGGCCATAGGCTCGGCGGTTGTCTGAGGTGAACTTCGCGCATAGTCTGTAGCCTGCAGTTTGGCAAATGATGGCAGAGACGAACAAATACGGGTGGGAGCAGGACCGCAGGGCCAGCCACAGCGCGGCTGAGGCGATACACAGGACCGCGGATCAGCAGGCCGATAAGCCACTTCACGCCGGACAAGCATCCACCCCTGGCACCAATCCTGCAGCCGATGCCGGTGACGAAGAGGAGATTGATGACACGCAACATTCCACGGTCTCTGGGGTTGAACTAGACGAGGCCGAGGACGACATGGCAACTCTGGCGCTGAACCCGGGACTGATGCAGGATGAGCGTGTGCAGGCTGCGGCAGACGCGCGCATAGCAGAACGCCTTACCGAAGGCGGCGATGCCGACCTGATGCTTCGGCTAAAAGCAGGCGAGCTAGACTGCTTCGACGTATTGATGCACAAGTACCGGCGGCAGATTGTGCACTTCATGTTTCGCATGGTGCACAACCAGGCCGTGGCCGAAGAGATGGCTCAGGAAGTATTCTTGCGGGTGTATCGCGCGCGGGAAACCTACCGCGCCGAGGCCAAGTTCAGCACCTGGTTGTACCGCATTGCAACCAATCTTGCGGTGAATTACGCGCGCGATACCAAGAATGAACGGCTGGCACCCAAGGTGCTGCTGGACGAGCCGGAGTATGAGAGTGGGTCCATGCCGGACGTTGCGGATGCGACGCCGTCGATTGAAGCGGACCTGCTGCGGCGCGAACGGATGAAGGCGATCAAGCAGCATGTGCTTGCTCTGCCAGAGCGACAGCGCATGGCTGTGTTGATGCATAAGTATGAGGAGATGGATTACAAGAGCATTGGAGCCGTGCTGAAGCTGAGTGAATCCGCGACCAAGTCTCTGCTGTTCCGCGCTTACCAAACGCTGCGGGACAAGCTGAAGGACTTTGTGTAGGGAGTGTCCGACAGCAGCAGGGTAGCAAGCGAGTTTGGATGAAAGCGGTAGAAGAGATGGAAGGGCGTGTGTGATGGCAGAAGTAGAAGTAAACACGAAGGTGACCGACGAGCAGGCAATGCGTGAAATGATGAATCTGCTGGACGACTGGCAGGTGCCGGAGCCATCGCCGTGGTTTGAGGGTCGTATGATGGCTCGCTTCCGCGAGGAACAGCAGCGCGCACCAGAAAGCTGGTTTGCCCGTGTGCGAGACCGTTTCCTGTTTGGCAATGCCGTGTCGATGAGGCCCGTTATGGCAGGGGCAATGGCACTGCTGCTGGTGGCAGGTGGCGGTGGATATCTGCAGCTGGAGCATGTGCGGAGCACGATGCCGGCGCAGGCTTCGGCAACGGTGCAGGATTTGCAGGTGTTGGAGAACAACGATCAAGCCATTCAGCAGATGGATCAGCTGCTGGACGGTGACGACAGCGCACAGGAAAACAGTCTCTAATCGGGTATGTTGGAAAGGACCGTTCGAGCGCGGCAGGTTTGACGATGCGGACAGGAAGGACAAGTCGGGCACGAGCGGAACGGGCGTGTGCAGGCCCGGTCGTACAAATTCGCCTGTGCGCGCTCGCCCTCATGGCCTGTCTTGCGTCGGTACTAACAGCGCAGCCCGCACCACCGCGGTCGCGACAGCCTATGCGACAGGGGCCCGTGCAATCAGGTCCCGTCCAACCAGGTCCCGTTCAACCAGGCTCCATGCGACAAGGCTACATGCAACAAGCACCGATGCGACAAGGCCCCATGCAACAGGGGTCCCTGCAACAAGGCCCCATACAACAAGGGTCCGTGCAGCCTGGGCAGCGAGCGGGTGAGGGCGACAGGCCGGCGCAGCGCTTTTGGCAGAGCCAGCCGAACAATCCGGGTCCGAATGCGACCCGTGGACAACATTTGCAACAGTGGATGCAACAGCACAACCAGCTTTCGTCGCAGCAGCAGCAGCAGGCGCTGCAGCACGAGGCCGGCTTCAGGCAACTGCCGCAAGAAACGCAGCAGCGCATGCTGAATCGGCTGGACAGGCTGAACAGCATGCAACCCGACCAACGTGCCAGGGTGCTGGCACGCAGCGAACAGATGGAGCGGCTGGACCCGCAGCAACGCGGGCAGGTACGCAGTGCCATGGGTCAGCTGGGCGCGCTGCCAGAGGACAGGCGAAGAGCAGTCGCCCACTCGTTTCGCGAGTTGCGCGATCTGCCGCCGCAGCAACGCAACCAGCTTTTGAATTCGCCGGAGTTGCACCAGCAGTTTACGGATGAAGAACGGGGCACACTTGGTAACCTGCTGGCGGTCAGCCCGATGCTGCCGCGCCAGTAGCTCCGGTTGACTCTGCTACGGGTTAGGCATAGTCTGCGAAGCGTGACTCCCGGATCGAGAACCCGTCGCCATTTCTGCTGTTGTTAGCCATGCGGTCGATGGTGTTCTCTCCCACTGAAGTCGTTCTGTCTCCCCTGACACGGTTTCCTCTTACAAACCAATCGCGGGCATTCACCTGACGCCTCGTCAGCGCTCCCAAAAACTGCAGGAGAACTATGCGTCCCCCTCTACTCGCATTTGCCATGTTCCTTACGTTGTCTGCCGGTGCTCAAAAGCTCCAGCGCTGGACAGGGTTTGCCACCGCAAAGGGACGTCAGATTCCCACAGAGATGCAACTGTCGGCACCGGATAAGAACGGCCGGGTTACGGGAGGCTTTCTCAACGGTTCTGAGCTGGAAGCAGCGTCCAGTGGCAAGGGTGCCAACGGGCATATCACACTCACATTCGGCGACTATGCGCGCACCTTTGAGGGGGATGTAAATGGCTCCAGCCTACGCGGCGTGCTCTCCGGCGCGCGACTAAAAATACCCATCCCGCTTGAGCTGCACCTACAGTCTGACGGAGGCAAGCCGGCCACCCATTTTGTGGCCGCGCCTCCATCGCAGAAGGGCTCCATTGATGGCCTGTGGGAGATCGCCGTCGCCTCCAGCAAGGGCGAGTCTGCCTGGACGATGAAGGTGGAGCCGTTTGACGGCAACGGGGAGATTCGCGCGGTGATTCAACGCATCGACGGCGACACCGGCTCGATGTACGGCCGCTTCGACCCCTCTGCCGGTCAATACACCGTAAGCCGCTTTGGAGCCTTTGGCGGTGACTACTATTCGCTCACGCCGCAGGCCGACGGCACGCTCGATTTCAGCAACCTGTTGGCCGGCCAGGAGAACCACTCCACGGCACGGCGCACGGAAGCCGCACGCGCTGCAAAGCTGCCACCACCCACGCTGTCGACGGATCGAACGACGGTTATCGATCCATCAAAACCGTTTCAGTTCTCCTCACCTAACCTTGCGGGTGTCACCGTCTCAAACACCGACCCTCAGTTCAGGGGCAAGGTGGTTGTCGTGGCGATCGGCGGCAGCTGGTGCCCGAACTGCCACGATGAGGCACCCTTTCTCGTGGAGCTGTACAAGCGGTTTCATGGGCAGGGTCTCGAGATCGTGAACCTGTCTTTTGAAGAAGCCGATCAGTTGAAAGACCCCGTGCGCCTGCGAGAGTTCATCACGCGGTACCACATTCCGTACACGGTGCTGGTGGCGGGGACGCCTGACGATCTCGCCAAGGTGGTGCCACAGGGCAAGAATCTGAACAGCTGGCCCACGTCATTCTTTATCGGTCGCGACGGCCTGGTGAAGGAGACTCACGCCGGCTTTTCAGGCCCGGCAACCGGCGAGGCCTACCTGCACCTGAAGTCTGAGGTGGCCGAACTTGTCGAAAGGCTGCTGGCGCACGGTGAGGGCTCAGCACTCTGAATCTACTCACGGTAGAGGCCTGAGCATAGCTATGACTTGAAGAGGCTTTTCAGAATAAAGATCACGTTGGCCGGGCGCTCCGCAAGTCGCCGCATGAAGTAGGGGTACCAGTCTGTTCCAAAGGGCAGGTACACCCGAACGCGGTAACCGCGGCGCAAGAGGTCGCGTTGTAAATCGCGCCGCACACCAAAGAGCATCTGGAATTCGAAGGCGTCGCGAGTGACGGCATGCGCCGCTACGTACGCCTCCACGGCCGCGACCATCTGCTCATCATGCGTTGCAATGCCACAGTAGACACCCGATGGCACCATGCGCACGGCCAGCTTGACGTAGTTGATATCAACATCTGCCTTGCTTGGGAAGGCGTGTACCGCGGCTTCTTTGTAGGCACCCTTGCAGAGGCGAATGCGGATACCCTGCCCGAGCAGGCGCTCGGCATCTGCTGCCGTGCGGTAAAGGTACGCCTGCAGTACGGTTCCCACGGCACCGGGATTGGCGCGATGCAGATCTTCGGTCAGGCGAAGGGTCGCCTCCGTGTAGGGCGTGCCCTCCATGTCGATACGAACGAAATTTCCGAGCTGGGCCGCATGGGCCACGATCTCTCCTGTCACCGCCTCCCCCAGCTCCGACGACACATCCATGCCAACACCGGTCAACTTGACAGAGACGTTCGCGTCCAGGCCAGCTGCGTGAATCCGGTCGAGCAGCAGGTGGTAGAGCTCAGCGGCGGCTCGCGCACCCTGCTCTGTTCGCACGCTCTCGCCAAGGGAATCGAGGGAGACGCTGAAACCCTCCCGATTGAGTTCGGCGGTGCGGGCAATGGCGTCGTCCAGGGTAGTGCCGGCGACAAAACGTCCGGAGAGTCTGCGGCCAGGACCCGTACCCTCCAGCAGTCCACGCACAGTATTGTTGCGAGAAAGAGCAATAAAGGTGGAGCGAAGCATCGCTCCAGTGTATGCGGTGGATGACGTTTTGGGCGAGCACACGCAGCAAAGCCTGATTCGGGAGGGCATGCCTGGAGGCCCCGCCCGGTAATTGAACCAGCATTCTTCGCATCTCCTCTTTCGTCTGAACGAGAATCACTGTAAACTTTGGATAGTTCCGTTAGAACGAGTTATTCCTGAGAGCGTGTGCGTTCTCCGCTGAGAGGTTCTCGATGAAGATTTTTACTTTGACACTTGCCACCGCAACACTGGCAGTGCCGGCCTGCGGTTTTGCTGCGACCACACCCGCTGCGAGCGGCGCTCTGCTGAGCACCAATCTGAGTGCGGCAGTGTTGCGTATCAACAATATGATGGGCGTCAATGCAAATGGTCTGTACGGCAGCGGCGCAGGGAATTCCGGCATGGCCGGCCTGAACGATATATGCATCGGCGGCGGCCCCTGCGTCACAGATCCGGTGACCGGCCCCTCGCAGCCATGCACACCCTCGCCGGAAAACGGCACTGCCCTGCTCGCCGTGTTGGGTGTAGCTGGCCTGCTGTCTGGACGTTTCGGCTATCGCCGCCTGCAACAGGGACGTTCGACCACCATCGCCGCATAAGCACTACCTGCGCATGGATGTGGCTCCCCATGTCGAATCTGCAGGATCGATTCAAGGTCCGACACCTCTACTGAGTACACGTCGAAAGCGATATGACTTTACAAATGAGGCAGCAGCGGGATCCCTCCTGCTGCTGCTTTTTTTGTGCGGTGCACTTGCCATGCTACCCGTGTCGACGGACGTGCTTCGGCTGTGGATAGACGATCCACTTCGCAGCTTTGGTGCGCTCCTGCCGGTGATCGTTGGCGTCCTTTGGATACGGTGCTGGCGCACGCTGGACTGGTCTCAAGACGGCACCGCCTGGGGTTTGCTCCCTCTTTGCGCGGCAGTGGTTATAGCGCGCACTTTTGGTGCTTCGCTCATCGCGTATAACTTCGGTGCGGTTGAGGTGGCGCCGTTGCAACCGGGCTTTCTTTTCTTCCTGTACGGCAGCGGGTTGGCACTGCTGCTGGGTGGTGTGCGTCTGTGGCGTGCGGTGCTGTTTCCGCTGTGCCTGTTGCTGTGTGTCAATCCCGTTCCACACCTGTTCGACAAGCTGGACGCGCCTCTGCAAACCGCATCGGCTCATGTCACACGGGCCTTTGCGCACCTTCTCGGTCTGCATCCCAGCGGCATTCAACTGCAATTGATGTTTGCTCCGCGTTTTGGCCTGGTTATTGTGCCGGGGTGCAACGGCGTGCGAGGGTCGGCAACGATGGCTTACCTTGGTCTACTGCTGGGGTATGTGCGGCACCAGCGATGGTACCGCACCGCACTGTATGCCGCGGCAGGTCTGCTGCTCGGCTACCTGCTGAACTTCGTCCGCCTTTGCTGCCTCGTGATCTACTACCGGCTGGCGCTGGGCCACCCGCAATGGCACACAGACGGTGAGCAGATCGACTACCTGATTGGCGGTACCCTCTTCCTGCTGCTCACAGCACTTGGTGGGTTTCTGCTACTGCGTCCGCAGGGCAAGGCAGCAGCCCCACGGGCGGCCCTGGCCAGTGCTTTGCGTTGCCGCCCTGAATGGCTGACAACCGTCTATCGTCCCCGATGGATCGCGGCGGCGTTTTTGCTGCTGGTTGCTACCCTGTCTGAAGTTCCAGCCGCGTGGTCGGCTATTGCACAGCCGACGGATTACATCGCCCCGGCCTATGCAACGGAAACCTTGCCTGCGACTCTGGGCGTGTGGCAGCGCCAACGGGTCTGGACGGAGGTCTACGACAGCCGACCGGTATGGCTCTGGTCGACCTACCGCCGCAGCGACGGGCGGACCATTGACATGGGCGTTTGGCTGTCACCAAAGCGGCACTACGGCATACAAAGTCTGCTGATGAATGGCAGCAAACCGGTGGCGGGTGCGGGGTTCAACGCGGTGTCAAAGGATGACTTGCCCATGCAACTCTCCAGCTACACGCTGGACGACGCGACCGGGGACACAGACGCCCTTGTTCCCACCTATTTCGCGGAAACCATGTGCCTGCCACGCTTCTGCAGCGAGCGTGCCGTAGGCTTTACACGGACAGGTTGGCTCATCGCCGTGACGCCCATGGCGGCTCGCGAGCAACGCCGGCTTCCACTGCTGTGGCGCGTGCAAGGCCCCGCGGGAACGCGGCAGACCGCGGCCGGAGAGAAGGATGCTGAAGCGCTGATCGCCGATGTGGCAAGAGATGTACAGATTGCAGCTTTGGTGGACCGGTTGGGTGCGCTGAACGCTTACCGCAACTAGCGCACGCCATCCCGCAACGACACAGGTGCTACGGCCACCTTCGGCACGGAGACCTGCGGTGTGATCATGCGGCTTGTATCCGCCATGGCGGCGATCGCTGCCTCGTACCGTCCCAGCAGGCTGTTGGTTCGAATCACAGCCATCTCCTCCAGCATCTTCGCGCCGTCACGCAGGTAGCTCATCTTCGAGCGCTCGTCGTGACCCCAAGACACGGAAACTTCCTGAATTCGAAAGCCTAGCCGTCGCGCGATAAACAGGAGTTCCGGGTCGAATCCCCACCGCTCCACACGTTGCAGACGGAAGATCAATTGTGCCGCCGGACGTCGAAACGCCTTAAAGCCGCACTGTGTATCAGCGTACGGCAGGTTCATCACAAGCCGGGTGACACCGTTGAAACACCGGCCAAAAAAGCGACGATAGATGGGCTGGTGCTGGGTCTGGCGGCTCTGGTCCAGCCACCGCGACCCGATTGCCACGTCCGCCCCATGGGTCAACGCGTCAAAAAGGCGGTCCGCCTCCTCCATGGGTGCAGACAGGTCCGCATCGGTAAACATCACAAACTCGCCCATCGCCTGCAACAGGCCATTGCGCACGGAGTATCCCTTGCCGCGGTTCCCTGGATTATGGATCAGGTGCAGCTCCGGATGTGTCACCATGTACTTTCGCACGATGTCGCACGTTTCATCGCTTGAGCCGTCGTCCACAACCAGAACCTCAGCCTGCCATCCCTGCGACACAACACAGCTCAGCACACGCTTCAGCGTCTGCTCAATGCGCAGAGCTTCGTTGTACGCCGGAATCACGATACTGATGGATGGGTACGGCACAGATTCCTTGAGTATTCCTCGATCGGTGAAGCAGCACACCCGCTCAGCAAACTTCTGCGGCATACAAGAGCTCGCTCCAGTACAGCACCCTGCCGAAACGGAATGAGACACCGGATGATACCGCATTCATTAGACGCTGCACCAGTACTGCGGTCGCGACCTGCCTGACTGCCTATGCCTGAGGTTCCAGTGATTGTGACCGCCGGTGCTACACTCCAGGGACCATGCCGGACCCAATACCGCCGCAACCAACTCCCGTCTACTCCACTGCTCCCTACGGCTTCGCCCCACCTCCCCCTCCTGCTCCACGGCGTCGGCGCTCCACAGGATTTTGGGTCGCTGTAATCGGCGGGTCCATCCTGGGCGTGGTTGTGCTGCTTGGCCTGCTCACCTGGGCTGCAGTTCGCAGCATCGGCAACACCGAAACTACCGGCGGCTCCATGGGTGGTGGTGGCGACTCCATCGGCGTTATTGAGGTAAGTGGCGTTCTGCTTTCCGCTGAAAGTCTAGACACGCAGCTCCGAAAGTTTGGAGACGATGACGACGTCAAAGCCATCATTCTGCACATCAACTCCCCTGGCGGCGGCGCCGCCGTTTCACAGGAACTGTATAACGAAGTTCTACGCATCCGCCGAGAGAAGCACAAAAAGATCATCGCTTCCGTTGAGTCCGTCGGGGCCAGCGGCGCCTACTACATCGCTTCCGCATGTGATCGTATCTATGCCAACGACGCCTCTGTTGTCGGCTCCATCGGGGTCATCATGGAGTGGACACAGTACGGCGATCTGCTGAAGTGGGCGAAGCTGAAACCCGTCGTTCTGCATGCCGGCGAGCTGAAAGATGCAGGTGATCCGAGCCACGATTTGACTCCCAAAGAACAGGCTTATTTTCAGGGGCTCATCGACAACATGTATGCCCAGTTCATCCACGATGTGGCTATGGGCCGCAAGGTGGCGGACGATCGAATCAAGCCGCTCGCCACGGGCCAGGTGTGGACTGGTCAGCAGGCACGCGCGCTCGGCCTTGTCGATCAGTCCGGCGGTATGCGAGTGGCTCTTATGGATACCGCCAAGGATGTGGGCATCAAGGGCGAGCCGGCCGTGAAAAAGCCTGCAAAAAAGAAGAGCGGCATTCTGGCGGCGCTGACCAGCAACGATACCGACGAGCTTCTACCGACACCTGCACGGCTCCTGAATCAGGCCCCGGGGTTCTATTTTCTCTGGAAGTAAGTTTGCATCGGAAGAACGATTCCGATTTGACGCACGGTGAGCAAGGGGGACGCAAAGCATGACGAAGGCGGATCTGGTGGAAGAAGTCACCGCGCTGGGCGATCTGACACGACGGGACAGCGATGTGATCGTGGAAGCGATCTTTGGTGCCATGGTCAGCGCCCTGCGACAGGACGACAAAATCGAAATCCGAGGGTTCGGTTCCTTTCGGACAAGACAGCGAAAGCCGCGCATCGGGCGTAATCCCAAGTCAGGCGAACGTGTCCACGTTCCTGCCAAACGTGTGCCTTTCTTCAAGCCGTCCAAGGAGCTCCGCGACCAGGTAAACCAGTCGGAGCCCAGCGCTTACGTGCTCCCGCTGCCGGCAGCGTTCTAACCGAACGGGGCGAGTCAGAAGGCGGCAAGCACGCGTGCAGTCACACCTGATGCGGCTTTTGCCGCAGCAGTTCACCGAAAGCCTCGGCATACGGCGCTGGCAGCAGGCGCTTCTTCATGGCGCGGTCCACCACCACGTGCATGGTTTCGCCCTCGCATAGCAGCGCGTCATCACTCACCCTCGCTACCTGGTACACGATCTTCAGCACTGAGCCACGCATGGCTGCCAGGCTGGTACGCACGGCGATCTCATCGTCGTATCGCGCCGGCGATCTGTAACGTGCTTTGGCTTCGACAACCGCGATCATGCAGCCAAAATCCCGCTCCAGCAGCTTGTATTCCAGCCCAAGCTCACGCATCAATTCCACACGACCTACCTCAAACCACACCAGGTAGTTTGCATGGTAAACAACGCCCATCTGATCGGTTTCGGCGTAGCGCACCCGCAGCCGTGCTTCCGCGTGACAGTAAAACATCTGCATAGTGTACGGAAAGCCGTAACTACTCCTCCAGTGGCAGGTCTTCTTCCCGCACATGTACGCCAACCGCATCCAGCATCTGCTTCTCACGGTGCCGGTCGGTCCAGCTCTGCGCAAAAATGAACGCCGCAGCGGCCAGTGTTACTGCAGACAAAAGGCCTGCAGGCCGCATCCACCACGGGTCATTTACCAGCAGTGCACATTCCGTCGGGCTACCCAGGTCCGCGCACATCTGTGCCGTCCTTGTTCGGTGAATGAGAACAGGCGTCCCCAGCAGACTGGCCAGAACCAGGAGGTAGAAGATACGAAAGCGCATGCGAAAACAGATGCACAAGTGACACTGTGGGATGGCGGGTCATCGACTCGTGACGCGCAACGCACGCGGTTTAACCACGGCTAAACTGGTACTCACAAACGGCGTGCGCTCCTGCATGTACAAAGCGCCCGCGTGGAAAGAGAAAGCATGTTGAACACCACAGATGCGCTGCTTGTCATTGACGTACAACAGGACTTTCTGCCGGGTGGACGCCTGGGCGTGGAACGCGGCAACGAGGTCGCCCCGCTCATCAACCAGCTGGGACAGGTGTTCCAGAATGTGGTGCTGACGCAGGACTGGCATCCACCGATGCACATCTCCTTTGCAAGCACCCACGGCCTGCAGCCGTTTGCGGATACGGTTCAGGCTGCGTACGGTACGCAGTCTCTCTGGCCGGATCACACAATCCAGGGGAGTCAGGGCGCGTCCCTGGACCCGCTGCTCGACCTTCCACACGCAGGCCTGATCGTCAGAAAAGGCTTTCGGCAGGATATAGACTCGTATTCCGCCTTTCGTGAGAACGACCACCGCACCGGCACCGGACTTGCCGGGTACCTGCGAGAGCGCGGCCTTCACAGGCTTTACCTGTGCGGCTTGGCGTGGGACTACTGTGTCGGCTTCTCGGCACTCGACGGCATAGAGCTGGGCTTTGAAGTGACCGTTGTTGAGGACGCTGTGCGTGGCATCGCTCCGCAGAGCATGGACGCCATGAGCGCTCGCTGGCAGACGGCAGGCGTGCGGCGCGCCCGCACTGGCCAATTTCAAGGCAGGTAACTACTTTGGTTCGTTTCCATTCTGGTAAACGGATTCGTCATTACCCAATCAGATTCCCCTTGACGAACTAGCGACCAGGTTGCAATCTAGGCACATCGCGGTCGTCGCATTATCGGACGTGCGCGCTATGGGCCCTTGCTCTGGCACCCATCCGCTACACACAACATGGCAACTATGATGGCGCCCGTCGAACAGCGTGAGGTCCTGCGCTGCGATCACTGCCACCTCGTGCAATTCCGCACAAGCAGCAGCATGTGCCGGAAGTGCCGCAAGCCGCTGGACGTCGAAGAGCCCACCGTCGCAGCGCCTGCGCTCACCCTGGTACCGGCACCTGCACCCAGCGAAGATGGTGGGCTACAGGTCGCAAAGGCTGTGCGCGATTTGCGCCGCGTCCGCAATCTAAGCCAGCGTCAGCTCGCGGGGCGCATGGGCGTTCCGCGGACCTACATCTCTAAGATTGAAAATGGCAAGGCCATGCCGACGCTCGGTAGCCTGGAGCGCCTCGCCAAGGCACTGCAGGTCGACATCAGCTCCCTGTTGCGCGACGCAAAGTCCCGCCAGAGTAATGAAGCCAGCCTGCTCATGACCGATCCGTTCCTTGCAGAAGTTGCAGGTTTTTGCAACCAGCTTGACGCGGTGCAGAAGTCGATCTTCCTTAACCATGTTCGAGAGCTGGCGGCCGGTCGGCGCCGTATGGCTTAGCTTTCCGATCGCGACACTCCTCCTCTCCGCGTGTGCTGCGAAGCTGGTGCAAGACCCTTTGCACCAGCTTCGCAGGACGTGCTACGGTCAGTTGCGGAGACCATTCCCGTGCCCCTCACGCAGCCGCTGCGCCTCCACGAGCTCTCCCCTGACGAAGCAGCGGTGTATCGCACGCTCGATCCGGAACGATTGCCGGAGCACGTGGCCATCATCATGGACGGCAACGGCCGATGGGCCGGCAACCGATCATTGAAGCGCTTCTTCGGCCATCAGCAGGGCGCGGAGAGTGTGCACTTCGTTGTCGAAACGGCTAGTCGCATCAATCTCCCGTTCATCACCCTCTACGCCTTCTCGCTTGAGAACAACCTCCGCCGCCCCAGGGCCGAAGTCACCTTCCTGATGAAGCTGCTGCGGACCTTCCTGGTCGGCAACGTCCGCCGGATGAACGACAACAACGTCCGCCTGTGCACCATCGGCCGTACCCACGAACTGCCCCCTGACGTACAGGAGACGCTGCGCTGGGCCAAAGCCGAGACAGCGCGAAACACAGGCACCACCCTTACCCTCGCGCTCAACTACGGTTCACGCGCGGAGATCACGGATGCTACCCGCTCCCTCCTGCTGGACATCGCGGCCGAAGCCGGACGCCGGGGCTGCTCGTTAGAGGATCTGCTGAGTGTGGAAGACCCGGTGACGGAAGAAGCCCTGACCC
This sequence comes from Acidobacteriaceae bacterium, assembly GCA_903642225.1. Lineage (GTDB taxonomy): Bacteria > Acidobacteriota > Terriglobia > Terriglobales > Acidobacteriaceae > Terriglobus. The sequence continues at coordinate 12,658 of CAHJWI010000008.1, forward strand.
GCCGCATGTACACCCACAGCATGCCCGATCCGGATCTGCTGATCCGCACCAGCGGCGAGATGCGCATCAGTAACTACCTGCTGTGGCAGATCGCCTACTCAGAGATCTTCGTCACGGACCGCCTCTGGCCCGACTTCCGCGGCCTTCACCTGCTTGAAGGCATTGCCGCCTTTCAACAGCGCAGCCGACGCTTCGGCGGCCTTGACACCGAATTCACCGACGAAGAACTCCCGGAACCCGCGCCGCCGGAGCTGGCACCCGCCTGACCACCCCGCGCCGCAGTGCCTGTATCCTCAACTCTGACCTATGAAGAGAGTGTTTACCGCGATCGTCCTGATCGCCCTTGTCGTTGGAATCGTCTTTTTTGGCAACCCTCTGTCGCTGGCGATCGCCGCTTGTATCGTAGCCCTGCTCGCGGCGTATGAGTATGCCGAGCTCACCAGGGTTGGAGGTATGGCGGTGCCGGCGTGGTGGTTGATGCCGGCGATTGCACTGCTCTTTGCAGAAAGCTACTTTCGGCCGCTTGAGGGCCCGCTCCCGCTGCTCAGCTTTCTAGGCCTCAGCCTGCTGACCTTCGCCTCATTCCACGAAGCAGCCAGAAACACCTTGAAACACGTGCTACCCGTGACTGCCTCCGGCTTCTTTGGCCTGATTTATGTCGGGTACCCGCTCATGCTGGTCCCGGCGTTTGCTGCCAAAGAGAACGGCCGCACCCTGCTCCTGTTCCTCATGCTGGTTGTCTGGACCGGTGACATCGCCGCGCTGTACATCGGCAAGGCATTCGGTCGACACAAGCTCGCGCCGGCGCTCAGCCCAAACAAGACCTGGGAAGGCGCGGCGGCCTCGCTCGTTGGCGCAGTTGTTGTGGCAGGTATCCTCGCCCTTGTGTGCGCCCTTGCCGCCGCGCACGAGAGCACGGTCCTCCACATCTCTGAACCCGTCTGGCAAACGCTGCTGCTTGCCCTTCTTGTGAACGCCGCAGCCCAGATCGGCGACCTGGTCGAATCTGCTATCAAGCGCGGAGCCGGCGTCAAAGATTCGGGAACCATGCTGCCCGGCCATGGTGGCATCCTCGACCGCATCGATGCGCTGCTTGTCGCCGCACCTGTCCTTTGGTACCTGCTGCTGCTCAAGGAGTCCGCAGGCCTCGGCGGCTTTTAGCGTATTCTCCAGTCATGGCCGGTGCCGTCAAAGAGATCACCCAGACCGCAACCAAAACTGTCGCGACCTTTCGCGAGGCGCTGCAGGACATGCCCGTCCCCGAACTGCGATCAATCAAGGTCTCGCTGGACGCTCTCACGACAGAACTCCGTCTGCGCGATGCTACGCAAACGACAAATCTTGAAGCTCTACGTGAAGAATTGCGCCTTCGTGACGCAACCCAGACCAAAAATCTCGACGCTCTGCGCGAAGGGTTACGTTTGCGCACCGACAGCCTCAAAGAAGAGCTACGCAATCGCAACGATAGCCTGCAAATGGAAATGCGCACTGGCTTCAAACGTATCGACCGAACCATCGGAACACAGATCGAGGTTCGCGAACGCCTTGCATCTCTTGAAGCCCGCCTTCCCCGCACCCAATAGTCGCTGTCTGCGAAAATAGAGTTCGTGAAGAACATTGCAATTCTGGGGTCGACCGGTTCCATCGGCACCTCGACCCTCGACATCTGCCGCCAATACCCCGACCGCTACCATGTCGTTTCCCTTGCCGCCGGAACCAACGTCGACGCTGCCCTGCAACAATGTATCGACTGGCGGCCCAGAGTGGTCAGTATGGCCGACGCACAGATCGCGGACACCCTTCGTTCAGGCCTCCGCGGGCAGGGCGTCACCGGCATTGAAGTCGTTCACGGAGCCGCCGGGACCATCCAGGTATCCACGCTACCCGAGGTTAACTTCGTTGTCAGCGCGATCGTCGGTGTCGCCGGATTAGAGGCCACATACGCAGCCGTCGCAGCAGGCAAAGACATCGGCCTCGCCAACAAGGAAGCCATGGTGGCCGCAGGCGATCTCATCCTGAGCAAAGCCCATGAAACTGGCGCGGCTATCCTGCCCATCGATTCCGAACATAACGCCATCCACCAGTGCATGCGCGGCGGCACAGCGGCTGAAGTCAAGCAAATTTGGCTCACAGCTAGCGGCGGTCCCTTTCGCAACACACCGCTTTCCGACTTCGAGTACATTACCCCCGCGCAGGCGCTCAGGCACCCCACCTGGGTCATGGGCCGCCGCATCACCGTCGACTCCGCAACTATGCTCAACAAGGGTCTGGAAATCATTGAGGCCTGCCGTCTCTTCGACCTGCCTTCCTCCCGTGTGCGAGTCACCGTGCACCCGCAATCCACTATTCACTCCCTCGTGGAGTACGTCGACGGCTCCATCCTCGCGCAGCTTTCCGTCACAGATATGCGCCTGCCCATCCTCTATGCCATGGCCTTCCCTGACCGCGTGCCGTCAGACCTTGGTTTTGACATGACAGCCCTGGCCCGACTCGACTTCGAGGAGCCTGATCTGGCACGCTTTCCCTGCTTGCGGCTCTCCTATCAGGCTGCCGAAGCCGGCGGTGCGCACTGCATCGCACTGAATGCCGCGGATGAGGTCGCGGTTGAAGCCTTTCTTTCCGGAAAACTTGGCTTTATGGATATTCCCCGTACGATCGAGGCGGTTCTCTCCCGCACCCCATCAGCGTCTCCCGCAAGCATCGCCGACGTGTTGCAGATGGACGCAGATGCCAGGGAGTTGGCGCGTGAGGTCCTTTCGACATCACTGTCCCACATAGGCTGACCATCCCGCTTTCTGGGGAGAGCAAAACTGGGAGAAGTGGCGTTTAATGGTAGTGGCTGTGAGTTCCGTCGTTGGCAGCAGCACGGGGCCAAGCAGCAGAAGCGCTGACAGGCGCAGGGGCAACACTTGCAGGGTGTAATTGGACTTGTGACCTTCCTGGTCATACTCGGCGTGATGGTTTTGATACACGAATTCGGCCACTTTGCCGTTGCAAAGCTCTGTGGAGTTCGCATTGACGCGTTCGCCATCGGCTTCGGCAAACGGCTATTCGGCGTTGTGCACAATGGTACGGATTACCGGGTAAACCTTCTCCCTCTGGGCGGATACGTCAAGATGGCTGGTCAGGATGAAATGCCGTCCTCGCTTGAAGCCAGTGCCACCGCTGCCGTACCCGCGGGACTGGAGCCATACAACGCCGAAGCAGAAAAGCTCCTAGGTGGTGACGACGAAGACGCCATCCTTGCGAAAGCCCGATCGCAAGGTCAGCCAGTCGCCCCCGGCGTCAGTTTTACTGAGATTCCGCGCTGGCAGCGCATGCTCGTCGGCCTTGCCGGTCCCTTCGCCAATTTCATCCTGGCGTTTGTCGTTCTGCTGGCAATTGGCCTGTTCCATTATCCCAGCGCCGAGTTCCTGCGTAACGCGCCTGTGCTGGACTATGTACCGCAGCACAGTTCAGCGGCCGTGGCCGGCCTGCAGCCGGGTGACACCATCCTGAGCCTTAACGAGCACAGCGTCTCCAACTGGCAGGACCTTGTCGAGCAGGCGGGTGTCGGCCTGCGGCAAACAGTGCCCGTCACCTATTCCCGCAACGGCGCGGAGCACACAACATCGCTTTATCTTGCCCCCATTGAGGATGAGGCCGGTCTTACCCAAACCATCGGCTTGATTCCGCGAGAACAAACGGGGCCGTTGGTAGTACACGAGGTTCGCCCAGATTCACCCGCCAGCAAAGCCGGCCTGATTGCCGGCGACCGAATCGTCGCTGTGGATGGGGTGCAGTTCCATTCGGTACCGCCCCTGGCGAGCTACCTTACCGACCGCGATGGCAAGCCGGCTGCGGTCAGCGTGCTGCGCAGAGGCCAGCCGGTTGAATTGAACATCACACCGTTGCAGGCCAACGTGGTCAACGGCCGCAAGGTCTTCCAGTTCGGCTTCCAGCCGGAGCCGGGTGCCTTCAAGATTGTCCGCCTCCCCTTTGCTGAAGCTGTAAAGGAGTCGTGGAAGGACAACGTTCACAACTCGCTGTTGATCGTGCAGGTCCTCAAGGGTCTGTTTACTCACCATGTGTCCGTCAAGAACATGAGCGGCCCGGTCGGTATCGAGCAACAAGTGAGCGACGCGGCCAAACAGGGTTTCTGGCCGGTCGCGGAACTTACCGCCGCCATCAGCCTCAATCTTGGCATCTTCAACCTGCTGCCCATGCCCATCCTCGACGGCGGTTTGATCCTCTTCCTACTTGTCGAGAGCATTGCACGGCGCGATGTCAATCCGGCGGTGAAGGAGAAGGTTTACCAGGCTGCCTTCGTCTGCATCCTACTGTTCTTCGCGTTCGTCATGTGGAATGACATCAGCCGCCTCTCCTGGTTTGTACACAGACCCAGCTAGGTTGCTCACCTTCTGCATCACCTTGAGCCGCTGCTGTCGCGTTGGCGGCTCGGTCTTCTTGAGTCCAGAGTTGCGTACTGAAGCACATCGCTTGATCTGTAGCCCTACAGGTCTTCAAAGTTGTGCGCCTTCGCTGCTTCGGCAGAGTTCTCGTCCTTTCTACTCTGCCACGCCAGCTTGCCGCTGCCGCTTTGCTGACTTTTATAAATTCCGCTCTCGTCAGAGAACAGGTAAGCCACGACACACGCCACGGCCGCGTACGAACCAGCCTCCGCGCCAAACAATTCCATCGCCATCATGGCAGAGGCGATGGGCGTGTTTGCCGCGCCGGCAAACACCGCAGCAAAGCCCATTCCGGCAAGCAGCGTCGCCGGCAACGGCAGCACGTCGCTCAGGGCGTTGCCAAGCGTGGCACCGATAAAAAACAATGGCGTCACTTCCCCGCCCTTAAAGCCGGATCCCAGGGTGGCGACCGTAAACAGCAACTTGCCAGCCCAGTCCCATGGTGGCAGCCGGCCCTGGAACGCTGCCACGATTTCCGGCACACCCAGACCGATGTATCGGGTTGTCCGCAGCAGGTACACCGCAAGCGCAACGACCGCACCACCCATGAACGGTCGCATCGGAGACCACGCAACATATCGCTTGTACAGGCGACCAACGGCATGTGTCAGCCTTACGAACACGAGCGCCACAAGCCCGAACGCCGCACCCGCAACGCCCGCCACCAGCAGCGTACGTACACCCATTGCAGGCACCTGCGTTACCGTGTACACCGTGTGGTGCACGTGCCACGCACGAGTCGTAAAGTCGCCGAGAAAGGCCGCCAGAAAACACGGAAAGATGGCGTCGTAGCTGACAGCGCCCACTGCCAGCACCTCCATCCCGAAGACAGCGCCCGCCAGCGGCGTTCCAAAGACCGACCCAAAACCGGCACTCACGCCGGCCATCAACAGCACCCGCCGCTCGAGCTTGCCCAGACCCAACGGCCGAGTCAGTTGATCTGCCAGCGACGCGCCTGTCTGCAACGCCGTACCCTCTCGCCCGGCGCTGCCGCCAAAAAGGTGTGTCAAGAAGGTACCCAACAAAATCAGCGGTGTCATCCGAAGCGGAATGGTGCGTTGGGGGCTGTGAATCTCGTCCAGTATGAGATTGTTGCCCTTTTCCACCGCAGTGCCGAAACGCCAATACAGCAGACCCACGGCAAAGCCCGCGATCGGCAAGAGCGCAATCAGCCACACATGCGCTTCACGCAACGCCGTGGCCAGGTTCAGCAACCAGATCAGCAGAGCGGATGCCGAACCTGCAAGCACGCCGACGACGGACGCGATCGGTGTCCACCGCACCAGATATTGGGACATACCGATGAAATAAGAAGGAGAGGGTGGGATTACTTCAGGCACGTTGCTGCTCCTTTGCAGGAGTTATCAGCCTTTCGGCGGTTCTGGCGAACCCCATCGCCCAGAAATGTAGCTAAAGCTTAGCAGAAGCGGCACTTACACCGGTAGCAACGCAGACATTACGGTCCCGCTCGCCCCGGCGCGTGTGCTACTGCGTAATTGCAGCCGGCCCCCATGCTCCTGCACGATGGCCATGGTCAACCATAGCCCCACTCCCGACCCCTTCTGCTGCTTTGTTGTAAAGAAAGCATCGAAGACCCGCGTCCGAAATTCTAGCGGGATGCCTGACCCATTGTCGGCAATGGACACGCGCACCGCAGGCATCGACGCTCCAAGAAAACGAAACGTCGCGCGCGACACACGCAGACGCAGCATGCCTCCCTGCGGAGCAGCCTCGATGCCATTTCTAACCAGGTTTGAAAACGCCTGCCGCAAGCGTGCCGGAAAACCGATCACCAGCAGTCGCCGGTCCAAATCCGCATGCACGGTCAGCCGCTTGTCGCTTGCCGTGCGCGCGCTCAGCGCAAGAACGTCTTCCAGCAACTCCGCAATCGGCACCCGCACCGGCTCCTTCGTCTCCCGATGGAACGAAAGGATCTGCCGCGAAATCTGCGACACCCTCGACACCTCATCTGCCGCCGAATTCAGGTACTCCAGCGCCTCCGCCGGCAACCCGTCTGAGTGCTGCGCCAGATAGATCAGGTTGGTGATCGCCTCCAGCGGATTATTAATCTCGTGTGCAATTGTGTGCGCCATGCGTCCGGTGGCAGCCAAGCGCTCATTCAGCAGCAGTGCCTCTTCCGCCTGCTTCTGCGGCGTCACATCGGCCACGATCAGGATGTGCCCCTGCCGCACGCCATCCTCATCCGCCAACGGCGTCTTTGCAAGCCGAAAAAATCGGCTTCCGCGTTGCACGCTCACGCTCGGCGAATCCCGCAGCGCCTGCCGTTCCACGGCAAAATTTTCCCGCAACAACTCGTCGAATGGCCTGCCTTCAACCTGTGCATACGGCCGGTCCAGCAGCTGCACCATGGCCCGGTTGCATCGCTGCACCACGTCGTCATGCACAATGGCAACACCCTCTTCCAACGCGTCAAACGTTGCGCCCCACTGCCTTGACGCGATCTGCGCCTGCCGCTCCGCGTTCCGCAAACGAATCAGCGAACGCACGGTGGCTTCCAGCACCAACGGGTCGGCCGGCTGCACCAGGTAGGCGTCGGCACCGCTCTCCAGCGCATACAACTTGCTCTCCGTACTCTGAAACGCCGCAGACAACTGCAGCACCGGAATGTGGCTGGTCTGCGGATTTGCCCGCAACCTGCGGCACACCTCGTACCCCAGCATGTCTGGCAGCCGTACGTCCAGCACAATCACATCCGGCAACGAGCGTGAAAGCTCCAGCGCCTGCATGCCCGTTGCCGCTTCCACCACCGTGTATGCCGCGCGCGTCAGGGCATGCCGAAGCGTGTAGCGGTTCTCCTCGCGGTCGTCCACCACCAACACCGTCTGCGTGCCGACACTCATAGTGCGCCCACCTGCCGTAACGCGGAACTGAGCTGGTAAGACGCGTCCTTCGCTGCCAGGGCCTGCTTCGGAAACAGCACCGCCCCCGATTCCTCCATGGCACGCACTTCCGGCTCGCTCAACTCTTTCGAGGTGTGGATGAGGACCGGGATGGATGGCTGTATGCTGCCCTGGCGCAGCTCCCGCAGCGTTTCAATTCCCGTCAAGCCCGGCATCGTTTGGTCCAGCACAATCACCGTGAACACCTGGCCTTCCAGCATCGCCAGCGCCTCGCGGCCGCTGCGCGCCTCCGTCACCCGGAACCGCAGCGGCAGCAGCGCCTCCCGCAACACATAGCGGTTGATCTCGTCGTCGTCCACCAGCAAAGCCCTTGCCTGCGGGGGCGCAACCATCAGCCGTGTCAGCGCCTCCACCAACACCGCCGGCTCTATCGGCTTAGAAAGGAACGCGTCCGCTCCTGCCTGCAGCGGCATCACGGCATCCGGATTAACACTCGTCACAATGGCCGGCCCGGTAAACCCTATCGACCGCAGTTCCTCAATGAATGGGAGTGAGTCCACCCCGTCCAGAAGGCGGTCCAGCAACAACGCGTCCGGCATCGCTTGACCAGCCAGCGCCCGCGCCTCCGGCAGGTTGCGTGCAAATTGTAGCGACACATGCACGGCCTGCAACGCTGCCTCGTGAATATAGCGCGTCTCCGCATTGTCTTCCACCACCAGCAGCGTCGGGCGTCCATCCTGGCGGTTTACTGTCTGCATCGGCACACCAGCGGCTTCCACGTAACGCGCCGGTATCTCCGCACGAAACACCGACCCGGCCGGCGAACTGCTCTCCACCACAAGCGCGCCACCCAGCAGCGTGGCAAGGTTGCGCGACAACGGAAGCCCCAAACCCGTACCGCGCACACGGCTTTGAATCTCACCGGCAATCTGCGTGAATTCCTCAAAAATGCGCTCGCGGTCCCCCTCGGCAATGCCGATCCCGGTGTCCGCCACGCGGAAGATGATCTGCTCGTCGTCCGCCCACGCAGAAACACGAACATGCCCGTTCTCTGTGAACTTAAGCGCGTTTGATATCAGGTTCCGCAGAATTTGCGACACCTTCCCTTCGTCCGTAAACATGGCCGGCAAGTCCTCGGGCGCGGTAAACGACAAGTCCACACTGCTTGTATGCAGAACGTTCCGCAACATGCCCCGCAACGCCGCAAACAGATCGGCGACGAAAAACGAAGCAGGCCGGATGTCGACCTTACCGGCTTCGACCTTGGCCAGGTCAAGCAGATCGTTCACCATCTCGCTCAGGTCTGCCGCCGACTTCCGAACGTAGCCGACCTGCTTCTCCTGCTCCATCGTCAGCTCGCCATCCGCACGGTCCGACAGGATCTGGCACAGCGCCAGAATGGAGTTCAATGGAGTTCTAAATTCATGAGATAGGTTCGACAGAAAGCTTGTCTTCAGGTCTGAGACCCGGCGCAGGTCCGATGCAGTCTGTTCCAGCTCCGCATACAGCGCCACCACGCCGCGGTTTGTATCTTCCAGTTCGCTGTTCACCTGGGCAAGCTGCTCCTGCTTTTCCCGCAGATCGGCAAGGGTGCGCATCAGCTCCTGGTTCTGGCGCTCCACCTCCTGCATCGGATCCACAGCGCTTCGCGCCAGCGTAGCCGCGATCGCGCTCAACCGCTCTGCCCGCAGTTGCACCGGTGTGCGCGGCAGGGTTTTGCGGATCATAACCGTTGTTCCGCTCGGCTGAGAGTCAAGGACAAAGTCGTCCATCAGGCGACGCGTACCGATCAGGCCCATGCCCATGCCTGTTTTAGACTGGTAACGCCCACTCAGTACCTCGTCCACGTTGGCGATGCCGGGCCCGGCGTCTCGCACACGAATGACCAGTCTCTGCACGGGGGCACCATACTCCAGGCCGTCGACCGCAAATTCCACGCTGCCTTCACGTGCGTAGCGAAACGCGTTTCGCGCCAGCTCCGACGTTGCGGTTGCCAGTCGAACCTGGTCCTGGCGATCGAAGCCAAGCATCTCGGCGATCTCGCGGGCACGCTGCCGCGCATGCACCACATGGCGCTCATGCTGCAGGCGCAACTTTAAAACGAATTTCTCTGCTCGCGTCTCTGCCTCGTCAACCACGCGTATCGCGTCCCCCCGCCACCAGCACAGTCGCGTCGTCGCGTCGTCGGCTGAAGTCGCGAAACAGCACAGCAGCAATGAGTGAAGGATGCCGACGTGCCAGGCCCGGGTAGTCCGCCAGCGACCATCGTGTTCCCAGCCCGTCGCTGTGCATCAGCAACATGGTTTCCGGCTTCCACTCGTACGTAAACTCCTGCACGGATCCCATACTGTGGCCGGGCGTCCCGTTCATTGAAACTAGATTGCGCGCCTGACCATTAGTCAAAATCTGGGCGGCGATGTTTCCCGATCCCGAGTAGCGCAACACTCCGGCCGCATGGTCGATCTGAGCCACGGCCAGTGCTGCACCGCGCGTGGGCACCAGCGCCGTATGCGCACTTAGCAGAATGTCCCGCGTACCCTTCTGTGCCGTTGCCGCAAAGCTTTTCAGCGCAACCGCCGCGGCCAGCGAAGCCATGTGTCCATGACCAAGTCCATCCGCCATGAAATAACAGCTGAACCCCGGACGCAAAAGCGCTGCCCAGCCATCGCCAGACATTGTCTCCGTCCCAAACGGCACCGCGACAGCGCCAATGCGCACAGTGGGAGGCGGTGTATCTTTGGCCCGTAGCACCTGCGCTAGCAACGCCGTTCCACCCCCCGGGCGAGTATCCAACTCAAACAGGTACGCCTGCCGCGATAGCGCCCCCATCCCCGTGCCGGGTGTGCCGCCTGTCGAATAGCCATCCTGCAGTGCCGTGCTCACATCCGAAATCCCGGCGCCACGATCAATCGCCACCATGTCGATTCCAGCCGATTCGCCCAACTGCCACGGCGTCAGCAAAATTTCGCCGCCGCCTCCGTGCCTGGACAGATTGTGCGCCGCCTCTGTCACCACGATGCCAAGCCGGCTGCACTGAAGCTCATCGAAATCGAGGGCGCTGGCGAGCGCCATCGCCTGCCTTCGCGCGCTGCCAATCTCACTCTGCTCCGCCGCCGTAATGCGGATCGCCTGTGTCAGATGGCCAGCGATGCTGAGATCTATTTCCACCGAGTTACCGTCACGGTTGTGCCCTTGCCCAGTGTGGAATCGATGGCGAATTCATGCATTAGCCGCTTGCTGCCGCTCAGACCCAGGCCCATGCCTTTGGCAGAGGTGTATCCGTCGCGCAACGCAAGTTCAAGGTCGGCAATGCCTGGCCCGGTGTCCTGAAAACTGAGCCGGATACCCCGGCGCGGCCCATTCGTCACCAACGACACCTCGACCTGGCCCCCAAGACCATGCTCCAGCGTGTTGCGCCCAAGCTCGCTTGCCGCGGTCACGATCTTGGTTTGATCGACCAGGCTCAAACCGACCTGCAAGGCCAGCGCTCGCACCCTTTGTCGCACCACCACCACATCGTTCGACGTAGCGATCGCAACCGTCTCAGCCTGTAAGACTGTCGCGCCAGTCATCATCATGCTCCGTCTCTGCAACAGCTTCGTGCAGATACTCCAGGCCAGATTCCACGTTAAGAGCAGTGCGAATACCCGGCAACGCCATGCCAAGTTCCACCAGCGTGATTGCGACTGCCGGTTGCATTCCAACTACCACCGTTACCGCGTCCAGCACGCTCGCCATGCTTGCGATATTGGCCAGCGTGCGCCCGATGAAGGAGTCCACAATCTCCAGCGAAGAGATGTCAATCAGTACCCCCCGCGCACCCACGTCCGAGATACTCTCCGTCAAATCCTCCTGCAACTGCATCGCAAGCTGGTCGTGCATATCGACCTGGATGGTGACCAGCAACGTCTTGCCAATACGAAGTATAGGAATGCGTTCCATTTAGGCGTCCTTCGCCGGTTCCTGCTTCGCCGCTGTTACAACGGTACCCGCTTTGTCCACGCGCACCACTCGACGGTTCGTCTTCTCCAGCGCAACCCGAAACGCGTCCGACAGCTTTGCCTTCGTCGTGATCTCCTGTAGATTGATGCCCAGGTGAACGATGGTCTGCGCAATCTGCGGACGAATGCCGCTCAGAATGCACTCCGCCCCCATCAGACGGGCCGCTGTAATCGTTTTGAGCAGATGTTGCGCCACCAGCGTGTCGACGGTCGCGACACCCGTAATGTCGATGATTGCTATACGGGAGTTCGTCGACACAATCGCCTGTAACAGGGTCTCCATCACCACCTGCGTGCGCGCGCTGTCCAGCGTACCGATGAGTGGCAGGGCGACGATGCCGTCCCACAGCGTTACGACCGGCGTCGACAGCTCAAGCATGTCCTCCTGCTGATGGACGATTACCTGCTCGCGACCCTTGATAAAGCTCTCCGTCGTCACCAGACCCAGCTTGTCCACAAACGTGTCCACGACGGAGATCTCCGCGAACAGTTTGTCGCTCTCCGCTCCCCAGCGCTTGCGTATCTGCTCGAACAGCACCGGCTTCAACGATAAGATGAAGAGCGCCGTCTCTGACGGTGTAAAGCCCAGTGTCGCCCTTGAAACCGAAATCGACGACACAACATCCTTCAACGGCCGCCAGACAACTGACCCGAAATCCTGCAGGCGCGTTTCCGGATCGACGGACAGAAGGGCGTTCAAAACGTCGGCGGCCTGCGCATCCAGCTCACGTTGACTCAAAAGGTCGTTAAGTTGTATCGCTGTCTGCAGGTTAGCAATCCATGCTTTCAGCATCGCAACACGTTCCTGCTGTAATGCGCTCAAAAGGGTAGACATAGGCTCTTTTCCACTGTCCGGCAGATACTGCCCGGAACAGGCAGAGTGTAGCAGACGCAACATGACCATCTCCACAAGTCAGGCGGTGCCTTTGAGTGGGCGGTGCGCCCCGCCGGGTTGAAAACACCCTTTCGGCCTAGGCAACGCGGCCGGCCTGCATCGCTAAGAGTGTGTCCCCGTTGGTCGAATGCACCGCATCGTACCCGCACGGAAGAGATGCGACCTGCTTTTTGGGGCCGCGCTTTCGAGCGACCAAAACCCGTACACGCTCAAGAAGCTCAGCAGGCGAAGACGCGCCTTTTGGAAGAAATGAGTCTGCCGCCGAGCCACGCTCAAAGGCCGTTACTGTTCCGGAAACCAGGAGTGTGGGCAGGCCGGGTCGCAAGGAGCGCGCTCGTCGCACCAGTTCCGCGCCGTCCATTCCGGGCATGATCAGGTCGCAGAGCAGGAGATCGACGCTGCCGGAGACACATGTGTCCAGATGCTCGAGGGCCGCCTCCGCGCTTGTGAGTGCCACTACGCGGTAGCCCTTCGTCTCAAGCAGAAAGGTTCGGCAAGCCAGGATTTGTTCGTTGTCGTCGACGCATAGAATGACCTTTTTCGGACGCATTGTGAGATGTACTTTCTTTGTTGCATGACTGCGGGCGCAGATCTGCGGTTGCATGGTGAGCGTGCGTTTTTGGCCAAGTGCCTTGCGGCATGGAATGAAACGAGGAGCGGCAAACCCCGGGAGAGCCGGTGGTGGGGGTAGCAGATTTCTCAGATGTAGTCAGTGCCTGTGAGCAGGCTCGCGTGGAGGTGATTTCCGCGCTCTCTCAACCTATGCGGGCGCACCTTTGCGTGCAACCCGCGAAAATTAGGCGAAAGCCGTTGAATTTCTGCCCTTGCAAATTCGGCATCTGGGACATGTGCTGTGTAGTGTTTAACTTGCCTTCTGCATCGAGTGTGGAAAGCGGTTGGATTGCGCGAGAATAACCCGTCCCGTTGCCCTAAAGATGGTGCTGCCTGAACCGTTGTACCGGCGAGCATCGTGCTTCAAGACGGAATCAACGACCTTTTTTGCTGGGCATCAAGAGATCAACTCACCGGGTAGCGATGCTTCTAACCCATACGCATGAGACAGGGAGCATAGCCCCCTTCTCGATTGCACGAGCGCAGCACCTGCACTGGACGCACGTTTAGGTTTGACATCCCGTTTCGGCGACGCTATGGTTGCAGCAATGAGCCGTCTTGCGATCACCACCGACCTCCTCTGCCGCTGCTGTTGCCACGGTCTGGCCGGGTAGTCGGTTTCGCGCGAACAGCTTCGCTCGACAGGTACACCGACCCACCCAGCCAAGCGGCCTAGGTGGGTTTTGTTTGTGCCCTGCCTCACCTGTACTGCACGACCAACGCACCATGAGGAACCCGATGTCTCTTCGCATTAACGACATTGCACCCGACTTTACTGCTGAGACAACGCATGGAACCATTCAATTCCATGAGTGGATTGGTGAAGGCTGGGCCGTGCTGTTCAGCCATCCAAAGGACTTTACGCCGGTGTGCACCACCGAACTTGGAGCGATGGCAGGTTTGGAGAAGCAGTTCGCAGCACGTGGTGCAAAGGTGATCGGGTTGAGCGTCGACCCCGTGGAAAGCCACGTGAAGTGGGCACAGGACATCGAGGATGTCGGCGGCCACAAGGTGACCTATCCGATGATCGGCGACCCTGAACTCAAGGTCGCAAAGTTGTATGACATGCTTGCCGCAGATGCGGGTGACACGAGTGAGGGCCGCACACCGGCACTGAACGCGCCAGTTCGCACGGTATTTGTCGTTGGACCGGACAAGCGTATCAAGCTGCAGTTGGCTTATCCCATGACGACAGGCCGCAACTTCGACGAGATTTTGCGCGTGCTGGACAGCATGCAGCTCACTTCGAAACACAAGGTGGCAACACCGGCCAACTGGAAGCAGGGGGAAGACATTATCTTGACTGCGGCTGTTACAGCGGAGGAAGCGGAAAAGAACTTTCCTGGCTACAGGACAGTCAAGCCCTATCTGCGGACTGCAGCGCAGCCAAAGTAACAATCAAATTTTGTTGGGCAAGCATTGCTCGACTACCGCAGGCCAACAGCCGGCGGTCAAAAGCACCGGTGGCGAAGTGGCTAACGCGTTGGTCTGCAAAACCAATATTCGTGGGTTCAATCCCCACCCGGTGCTCCAAAGATCAGAATGCGGCAGTGCTGGATGAGGCCATATCTGCGGCCTACCTTCAGGCGGAGGACATGCTGCAGGCAAGATTCGCCGGGATCAACCTGGTCAACAAAGATCCATTTAAGGCGGGTGTGGCGGGTCATCGGTCAAGGTAGCGCCAACCTACCACGAACAGCGGACCCGCAAGCGTGACAAGTACCAGCCCAGGCCAAATAGAGGCCGCAAGCAGAGCGTCGCGATGATCGTTGCGAGTCATGTGTGGTGACCGCACAGTCGCGATGGCTCCTCCCGGTGCAGTGTTGCCCTTTCGCAAAGCCTTAATTGCAAACTTGCGATCAACCAGAAAGGCGCAGTATGCAGCTACAAAGCCACACCCGTAGGCGACCACCGCCTCCAGCGGCAACGACGTCCATAAGGACAGCCTAAAGTTGTGCGGATAGAAGCTGGTCATCGGAAGTTCAGTGAGCCTAGTTCGGAGTGCCGTCGTCACGCCCGCGTGGCTAGCGTCGATTCAATGCTGCCCTACGCCTGTTGACGACAAATGAAAGAGCAGTTCTAGCGGGCGAAAGCCGAAGTGTCGAACCTTCGGAGAAGGTCCGCGGGATCGCGGTAGACTTCCATGGCCCCGGCTGCCTTGAGATCTTCTTCTGCCCACCCGCCGCAGGTGACGGCAACTGCAGGAGTACCGGCTTTTTGGGCTGCCTCCAGATCCCATGGCGTATCTCCCAGCACAATGGCCTCGTGCGGGTGGATCTTTAACCGTTCCAGTGCCGCCTGAAAGATATCCGGAGATGGTTTGGACTTGTCGGCATCGTCGGCAGTGGTGTTCTCTTCCACCAAGTCGTGAATCTTAAGCAACATCAGAAAAGCCTCGAGATCGCCCTTATCCGAAGAGGATGCAACTGCAATTCGCAGGCCTTGGTGCCGCATGCGCTCAAGCAATCGGCGCGCGTCGCTGAACGGGACGATTCGGTCCATATACTCGCGGTGAAACAGCTCTTTTCGAAATTGTTTCAGTGGCTCCTCGAGTTCCTTGACCTGGTCTGCGGGAACGAAGTAGGGAATTACCTGATCCCCACCCTTGCCGATCTGCTTGACGGCATCCTCAAACCCCGTCGTAATGCCAAACTCTGCAAAGGTTCGCTGCCAAGCTTCAGCATGGAAGTGGTTGCTGTCCAGCAGGGTTCCATCCAAGTCGCACAGCACAGCTTTCAGCATGGTTGAGCGCCTCCTAGTTTCAGAGATGCTGATTGACCACCGCTGTGTGTCCACGCACTACGTCTTCGAGCAGCCACCGACCGGTATACGCACTATGAACTCGGTATCGCCGGGTGACGATTGCAGCGTGAGCTGACCGTGGTACAGATCTGCGATGCGTTGCACGATTCCAAGTCCCATGCCGGTGCCGACGCCTGCTGGTTTGGTGGTAAAGAACGGATCGAAGATGCGCTCCTGGTCCTCTTGCGGGATACCGGGACCGTCGTCCCCGATGCCCACCAGAACATCGTCCTTTTCCTGCCATGTACGCACCCGAATGTGGCCGCCCGCGGCGACTGCGTCGATCGCGTTGTCCAGCAGGTTGGTCCAGATCTGGTTCAGGCCCGAGCACACACAGGTTAGCGGAGGCAGGTTCGCGCCGAAATGCTTGTCCACGTGGATGTCTTTTCCGCGCATCTTGTGCTTCAAGATGACAAGGGTGGAGTGCAGACTCTCATTGATGAAGACGGTCTGGGTGCCGCCCTGCCCCTCGTGTACGTAGTTTTTAGCTGCCATTGCAAGATCATGTACCCGGGATACGCTTTCCTCTACCAACGAGACCTGTTGCATGCTGGACGCTGTGGCTTCGAGCCAGTGAATTGGTTCCTGCAAGGTCGCATCGAGAAAGACACCGCTTAGGCATTGAAGGTCGTTGGGTACAAGGCCGCTTGACACCAACGTTGGAGCGACGCTCCAGGCGTCGTCAAGGGCATGCTCCTCCATCCATGTTCCCATCGCCTCTTCGGCATCGGCCTGCTGCAGCGAATCCATGCAGCCCGATCCCTTAAAGCTCAAGACACGCTCCTGCAGACTGGTCAGGCAGGCGCGCTGCGCTGCGGTGTGGCCACGCTCAGAGAAGCTCCGCGCCAGGACATGCAGCCGGTTCAAGTTCTCACGCAGCTGGGAGGCTGCCCTTTTGGCCGCAGCGCCAGGGTTGTTCAATTCGTGCAACAGGCCAGCGGTCATGGTACCGAGGGTGGCAAGCTTCTCCTGCTGCGAGTTCATAGCGGCCACGCCGCGCGTGCGGAAGCTCAACTCTCGCAGGATGACGGAGCGGAGTGAAGGACAGGTGGCCATCAACCGCCAGAAGCCCTCCTCAGAGATGTGCAGGCCAACCGTGTCGCCTACCGTGGTGACGGTCATCATGTTGGGCAGGTTCGACAGGATTGCGATTTCACCCATGAACGCAGGAGCGTCCATGACCTTGTGAAATATTTCCGAGTTGCCGCTGCCCGAGCGCACGATGCGGACGCGTCCATTCAACAGGATCAGGAACTCGTGCAGTTGGCCGCGCTCCTCCGCGAGCTGTGTTCCTGCGCCATGCCGAACTTCTTCGGCTTCCGCTACGAGGCAGGAAAGCTCGTACTCGTCCACGTCGGCAAAGAGCTTCGAGGTAAGCAGCTGGTGAACGATCTCCAGTTCGTGCGCCGAACGATTATCCATGCAACCTGTCACAAGTGTCGCCATCGGTGTGTTTAGAACTCCGCTAAGTATTGATGAACAAACTGAATTGCGATCGATCCCTCGCCCACGGCCGACGCAGCGCGCTTGACGGAGCCGTGGCGAACATCACCGGCGACAAAGATGCCCGGGATACTGGTTTCAAGCAGGAACGGGTCACGTCCGCCTGTCTTTAGATCGATGCCGGCACGTTTAAGATCTGCTCCGGCCAACACGAATCCCCTCTCGTCCTTGGCGAGCTCTGCCGGTAGCCAATCCGTCTTTGGCGCAGCGCCGATAAAAATGAAGACGGACGACGCGGCACGAGACTCGACCTGACCCTTGCGGTCAAGTTGAATGCACTGCAGCTGGTTGTCTCCGCCAAAGTGGGTGATTTGAGTGCGTGTCTCAACCGTGATGTTGGGCACCGCCGTAATCTGGTCGATCAGGTATTTCGACATGCTTTTCTCAAGCGAGTCGCCACGGACGAGCATGGTGACCGAGCGTGCGTACTTGGAGAAGTACATGGCTGCCTGGCCCGCGGAGTTTGCACCGCCAACGATGATCACATCTTCGTTGGTGCACGCCATCGCCTCGGTTTGAGCGGCGCCGTAATATACGCCGCGGCCCATAAGTGCGTCGGCGCCGGGCACGTTCAATCGGCACCATGCAACACCGGTGGCGATCAGCACAACGGAGCAGCTGATCTCGCGGCCATCACTGAGCACCACCACACGGTACTGATCTTCCACGCGGATGGCAGAGACACGCTCTGTCACAAACTCTGCGCCTAGCCGTTGTGCCTGGATAAAGCCGCGCTTGGCGAGTTCGTCACCGCTGAGTCCCTGGGGGAAGCCGAGGTAGTTTTCGATGCGCGAACTGGAGCCGGCCTGCCCACCTGGCGCTTCTGGTTCCACGATGAGGGTTCTAAGTCCCTCCGATGCACCGTACACGCCTGCCGCCAGACCTGCAGGCCCCGCGCCTATGATGACGACGTCGTAGAAATCTCGCTCAACACTGGTCTTTAGGCCGACCTTTTCAGCGAGCTGCTGCTGCGAGGGTTGCGCCATGGCAGTGCCGTCACTAAACACAACCACCGGCAGCCTGGTGTCGTCGACGCCGCGTGCCTTGAGGAGCTCTACTGCTTCCGGCTGGCTTTGCGGATCGAACCAGCGATAACCGACGTGGTTGCGCGTCAGGAACTCACGCACGCTGTGATCGAGCGCACCCCATCGCGTGCCGACTACCTGCACACCCTCGTACGGCGGCTTGTAGCCTTCATGCCAGCTACCAAGCAGGTCGTCCAGCACCGGATAGAGCTTTTCTTCCGGTGGATCCCACGGCTTGTTCAGGTAGTAGTGAATCTTGGCGGAATTGATCGCGCGGATGGCAACTTCAGTATCGGCGTACGCAGTCAGCAGAACACGCTTGGCGTCAGGGTATAAGCCGATTGCCTTTGAGAGAAAATCGACACCTGTCATACCCGGCATGCGCTGATCGCTCAAAAAGAGGGCGATACTCTCGCCGCGCTCGCGGAGCTGCACGGACGTGTCGAACGCCGCCTGACCACCTGCCGCACGGACGATGCGATAGTCCTTGCCGTACTGGCGTCGCAAATCCTGCACTACCGCCTCCAACACGCTGGTATCGTCGTCAATCGCAAGCAATATTGGTCGGGGCATAGGCAAAAGTGTACGCTTCGGCTTCCGTGTAGGCTTTTGCCGCGATACGCCTTACAGTATGTCTAGATTCATCGGAGTAACCCGCGATTCATTCTGTGACTGCGAGCAACTTGCAACGTTTGTACGGTCGGATCACACCAAAGTGCAGTCCGAAGCACAACGCTGAGCGTAGACACTGAGATGCATACATATGCGCACACTGCAGACAGCGCTTCGTACCCCTCCAGCTACTGTTTCGCTTCCCTTGGCCGATACACCGAGTGAGAGTTGCGTCTCTGCACATGGCGCCGACAAACCCCATTTCTGCGAGGTACAAATCCTTTGACGATTCACACCGTAATTGCTGACAATCAGGCTATTTTTCGCGCGGGTGCAGCGCGGGTGCTGAGCGCTGAGGTGGACATCCGAATCGTTGGCCAGTGTGACCAACCGCAGAGGCTGACGGAGATGACGACGACCATGCGGGGCTGCGTGGTGCTTGCTGCACGAGCGCTGATCACGGATTTGCCGGCGCTGAGCGCGTCAGCCAAAGATGCGAGTAGCCGGCTGATCGTACTTACAGAGCGAGATGAGGTGCTGCGCTCAGAGGAGTATGCGCTGATCGACGGCCTGCTATGCCGGCATACCAACGGAACCCGCCTGGTGGAGTGTGTACGCAGGGTGGGTGCGGGCGAACGCATGGTCACCCGGCCGGTGAGCACGATGCGGTCCACGGACGCGGTAGGCACGCGCGTGCTTGCGCGGTTAAACCACCGCGAACTGCAGATTGTTGGCTATATAGTGCGCGGTTGTAAGAACCGTGAGATCGCCGATGAAATCGGCACCAAGGAGCAGGTGGTCAAGAATTATCTGCGGACGATCTACGACAAAACGGGGGTAAGCGACAGGCTGGAGTTGGCGCTGTTCACATTGCACCACCCAGTGCTGGCAGACGCAGCGTCGAAGGTGACTGACCCCGCGCTGCGGCTGCAGACTGCGTAGAGGCGCACGTCTACAGCTCTGGTTTAAATACCGTCGGGATGACGAAACTCATCGCCATCGTCATCCAGAATGCCCAGCTTTTCTGCAATGGACTTGCCTTGCGTGAAGAGCAGCAGATAGTCCGCGCCGCCGGCTTTTGAGTCTGTGCCGCTCATGTTGAAGCCACCAAATGGGTGAGCCCCGACCATGGCACCGGTGCACTTGCGATTAAGGTACAGGTTGCCGACGTGAAACTGCTCCGCCGCCATGTTCAGCCGCTCGCGTGAGTTGGAGTAGATGGCTCCTGTGAGCCCGTATTGGGTCCCGTTCACAATCTCGAGCGCCTCGGTGAAGCTATTGGAACGAATGACGGCGAGCACGGGGCCGAAGATTTCTTCCTGCGCAATGCGCGCGTCAGGTGGCACATCGGCGAAGACGGTTGGCTGGATGTAGTAGCCTCCGGTGTCGGTCTGCAGCGCCGCTCCGCCGGTGACGAGCCGTGCTTCTGTTTTGCCGACGGCGATGTAATTTATCACGCGGTTGAAGGATGTTTCGCTGATAACCGGACCTGCGGCGAAGTTGAGCGCGGGTTCGCCGACATGAATGCCCTGCACACGCTCGATGAGCTTGTCCAGAAATACGTCGTAGATGCGCGCGTCGACCACTGCACGGGAGCAGGCGGAACATTTCTGTCCGTTGAAGCCGAAGGCCGATGCTGCTACACCTTCAACGGCTGCGTCGATGTCACAGTCGACGTCGACAAGAATGGCATCCTTGCCACCAAGTTCGAGCACGGTGCGCTTGAGAAAGTGCTGGCCGGGTCGCGCCTTTGCCGCGCGCTCGTGCACGTCAAGGCCAACCTTTTTGGAACCTGTGAACGCGATAAAACGTACCTGCGGGTCTTCCACCAGCATGCGTCCCGCCAGGTCGCCGGAGCCCTGCAGAAGGTTCACGACACCATCCGGCAGGCCGGCCTCTTCCAGCAGCATCATTAGTCGGGCCGCGATGGTGGGCGCGTCCACTGACGGCTTGATGACGACGGTGTTGCCGGTGACGACCGCGGCCATGGTCATGCCACAGAGGATCGCCAGTGGGAAGTTCCAGGGCGCGATGACGGCACCCACACCCAGCGGCAGGTAGCGGAGCCGGTTGCGCTCGTGTGGGAATTGGATCGGCGATGTTGCCTGGTCGAGACGCAAGGCCTCGCGTGCATAGAATTCCAGAAAGTCGATGCACTCCGCCACGTCCGCATCGGCCTCTGCCCAGTTCTTGCCGACCTCGTAGGTGAGCCAGGCGCAGTACTCCAGCTTCTTGACCGTGAGAATTTCGGCGGCGCGAAACAGCAGGCCGGCTCGCTCGCTTACCGGCACCATTTTCCAGGTACTGAATGCCTTTGCGGCGGCGGCGACGGCACGATGGACGTGCTCCGGCTCGGCCTCAGGGTGGATCCCGACGATCTCTGCTGGACGCGCGGGGTTGACGGAGCGGATCTTTGCCGATCCGCTGACGCGCTCCCCACCGATGACGAGGGTGTATTCGTGTCCAAGCTGCCCCTCAACATTGCTCAACGCCTGCTGCATAGCGCGTTTCACATCGTTATTGCCGAAGTTCAGGAACGCCTCGTTCTTAAACTTCGGGTAGGGCTTTTCACCGTCAGTGGGATCGACGTCGTGCAGGGTAGGAATTGCGCTCGTTGCCATGGGTTCAGTTTACCCCGCTGCGTGCGCCTGCTGAGCGCACGCAGCGAGAGGGATGACGCTTACCTGGACGACGGCGTGCCGTTCAGCATCTGGTCTGTGGCCTTGCTCATCTGGGCGGTGCGCTCCAGCTTGTCCCAGCTGAAAGGCCTGCCATCAATGACGCGCTTTACGGTCTTGAACAGGACCAGCGAAAACACCTGACGGTAGCTGAAGCGCTGCACCCAGATGTGCAGCAGCAGCCATGCATCTCCCTTGCTGGCTGGGTGCTTACGTTCAAGCATGAAGGCCAGGGCAGACGCGGAGAAATCGATGATCATGAATGCCAGGAAGTAGACGAGCAGCTTGATGAAGCTGGCCGAGCTCGCGGACTCCGGATGGAAGTGGCGGTCGTAGAGCCAGCGGACGACACTGGCCACAAACATGAGATCGATGAGCGGCGAGACCAGCGGCAACATGATCTGGAAAACGATGATGTTTGGGAGGGCGAACAGTCCCATGGACGCACGGGTGCGGAAGGCGCCGATGTGCTTGAACACCGCCTGCATGATGCCGAAGCTCCAGCGGAAACGCTGCCGCATGAGACCGTTGGCGTTGACCGGAGCCTCGGTAAAGGCAAGCGCCTGGTCTTCGTAGATGACGTAGTAGCCCTTCTCCAGCAGGATCATGGTGAGGTCGGCATCTTCAGCAACAGTGTTGGAGTGATATCCACCCGCCTCTTTGACGGGTGCCAGACGCCATGCACCGATCGCGCCGGGAACGACGACGACGACGTTGAACAAATCGAGGGCACGGCGCTCGAAGTTCTGGCTCGTGATGTATTCCAGCGCCTGCCAGCGTGTCCACAGGTTGACGCGGTTCCCGACCTTGGCATTGCCAGCTACTGCGCCAATGTTGGGGTTGGCAAAGTGCGGAACCAGGCGCGCGACCGCGTCGTGTGCAATGACCGTGTCGGCGTCGATGCCGATGTAGATCTCTTCGTCGACGTAGTTCTGCAGGGCGTAGTTGAGTGCCTCTGCCTTGCCTGCATTTTCTTTCTTTAAAACAAGGAGGCGGCCACTCTCAATGTCTGCGGGGTAGGCCGCGCGTGCGACTTCTGCGGTGTTGTCTTTGGACCCATCGTCGATGACGATGATGCGCATGTTCTTGTACGTCGACATCATGACCGAACGGATGGTGCGGACGATGACCTTCTCTTCGTTGTAGGCCGGAATGAGAACGGCGACCTTTGGCTCATAGTCCGGCCCCGCGTAGTTCTTGCGAGTGCGGAAGCGATCAATGATGGCGAACAGGCCGATGATGATCAGGCGGGCACTCATCAAAACGTCGCCGATGAAGAAGACGCTGACGACAAAGTGATTGAACGACGCGAGGCCGAAGAACGCGATGGAATCGACCGCGGCCAACAGCTTTGGTTTAAAGCCATGGATGGGCGGCATAATGTCAGCACGCGATTTGCCGAGCAGCTCACTGACCGGTACGAATTCGTATCCCCGCGCGCGCAGGGTGGAGACAAGAAGAGGCAAGCTGGCGACAGTAGGCGAACGGTCGCCGCCGCCATCGTGCATCAGGATGATGGAGCCGCGCAGGTCAGAGCGCTTCTCACCAAGGGCCATCTGGTCAAGCACCGACTGCACAATCTCCTGCGGACTTTTGCGCGGATGTTCGTCCCAGTCGTTGGTGTCGAGCTTATCGCCGACGACGATGTACCCGAGTTCCTGCACGCGCTCGACCGGGGCTGCCTGGTCGTTGGTGTCAGGCTCCTGGTCGATGGAGTATGGTGGCCTGAAATAGAGTGGTTGCACGCCGAGCTTGGCCGCGAACAGCCGCTCCGTCAGATTGAGTTGGAGCTTGACCTGGCCGAGAGAGATGTCGCTGATATCTGGATGGGTGAAGGTGTGATTGCCAATCTCATGGCCCTCGCGGTACACGCGCTGCATGATGCCGACGTTGTCTTCGGCCTCTTGCCCAATCATGAAGAAGGTGCCCTTGACATGCACTTTTTTGAGCACGTCGAGGATGCGCGGCGTCCACTCCGGGTCGGGCCCATCGTCAAAGCTGAGCGCCAGCTTTTTTGGATGGTAGCCGACGTACGTTACCGAATAGGAAAGCGGTAGCTGACTCATTGTTTCCGAATCAATCTGCCTGGAATCGTCGTCGATCGTGAGGGTACGCACGCCGTTGCGGGGCTGGCCGGTGACGCGCATGATGTCGCCTTCACCCTCGACGTTCAGATCCCATCCTGGAGGCACCGTGGCCAGATCCTTGAGGGGGTTTGCCTTCATCGGCTGATCCCAAATTTTCCACAGCGACTGGTCTTCTTCACCCAGGCGCCAAAGCGCAAAGGTCTGGATGCCGAGTTCACGCGCCGCGCGCATCTCGTTGTAGGTGGTAACGGCGTCCAGGAACCACACCTCGTGCCGAACCTGACGGTCCTCGTCTTCGTAGGTGAAGTGCGGATTGCGCGAGGCGTCGTCCAGGTCGACCTCCGATCCGGAATCGGCCGCAGCTTGCCACACAGACTGGGTCGACATGTTATCGCTGTGAACGACCGTGGCGACGGCTGGGGAGACAGCTTTTCCATGCTTGCCCTTTGGATTGGGGGATGATGCCGGCGGCATCGTCATGGTCCAGTCGTAGCCATAACTGCCGATGGCGCAGATGATCTTTCCCTGCGGCACCTTCGTCATGACGTTCTTTAGGTTTTGCACGAACCAGTCCTGGCCTGCGATGGGACCCGGGCCGCTCTCGGTCTGGTGCTGGTCGTAATTCATCAGCAGCAGTCCATCGGAGTTAGCGGCCATGTAGCCCAGGTCCCAATCGTCGTCGCCGACGGGCACGTTGATGTAAAGCCGTAGATTTTTCGGGTGCATCTGGCTGTACAGCACGGCGATGAGGTCGCGGTAGCCTGGCTGGGCCTCCGCCGGCAGGTCTTCAAAATCCAATGACAACCCGTGATAACGGTTGTTTGAGGCAAGCAGGCGCATGGCTTGTGCGACGAAATTAGCGCGTGACGCCGGATTTTGCAAGAAATCGCCGACACTCGGCATGAAGGTTTGCTGCTTGGTGTCGTAGTTGTTCACCAACGGGAAGATTTCGGTATTGGAGCCGCTGTTCGCGATGACCCGCTCTACCTTGTTTTCGATGTCGATCGAATGCACGCCGGAGTTGTCCACCACTGAAAACGGCCGATTGTCGACCGAGTAAGCAGTAAGCCGGCCGTCCGGTGTGATTACGTGCAGCCACTCTGGAAAGAGCAGATCGATCTGCTGCACGTGCTGGCGGAGAGCACTGTAGCTGGATGCGTCGTCGTCGACGTAATACGCGGCGCGCAGGCCTTCATCTGTGTTCAACGGAACGTCCGACGGCTTGCGGTCGGTCTTGCGGTGGGCTGAGCGCGCCTTGTTCGTCTTGTCCTTGGGGACAGGCGGCTGGTTGAGCGTGCGGTAGTTGTGCTTGGGCGAGTCCAGCAGCAACTCCGGCAGCGGTCGAATCCGCAGCACACCAATGACAAAGATTACAAGCAGCACCAGGCTGATGCCGGCCAAGACGTCAAGGATGCGCCGCAGACGCTTCCAGCGGTGTCGCTTTTCGTCGTAGAAGATGGGTTTGTTCGTCGTTGCCATGCCTGCCGTATCGTACCTTGCCCCTGCCGTCCCTGTGCTGTTGACCAACTGCGAACCACGACCGCCTGGCTTGAGAAGCCGTTATGATGCAAGGCAATGGGAACGCCGCGACTTGTGCCGCGCACGCTGCAACGCCGTGCCGCCATTTCTTTGCTCTTGCTTGCAGGCTTATGGTTGCGCCTGTTTTTTGTTCACCGGCACGCCTTTGTTGCAGGCGATTCCATGCTGTACCAGGAGATTGCGGACAACTGGCTGCGCGCGCACGTCTACGGCCTGTCCACCAACGGCGATCCGCGCGCTACCCTCATTCGTTTGCCTGGATACCCGTTGGTTTTGGTGGGTTTGGCGGTCATCTTCGACCCGCATGGCAGGTGGCCCCTGGGATCTCTGCAGAGCTTCGTCCCGGTGCTCTATATGCAGGTAATTGTCGACCTTGTCACGTGCATGTTGGTGGGGTCGCTGGCTCGCCGCCTATTCGGTGTGCGTGCGGGCATGGTTGCCCTGGCGCTGGCGGCACTCTGTCCATTCACGGCGAACTACACGGCTGTTCCGCTTACAGAGACGTTCGCGTTGTTCACCATCGTTGCGGCACTTTGGGCAGTGCAACGCTGGCGAGACCGACCGTCTGTGCCCCTGTTGGTGCTGTGTGCGGCGGCACTCAGCTTCGGCATCCTGCTGCGGCCGGACCAGGCGTTGCTGGTACTGACGCTGTTGCCGTTGTTTGTTCGCGGAAGGCAGTGGCGACCGGCGCTACTATGCCTGGTGCTTGTTGCCTTGCCTTTTGTGCCTTGGACCATTCGGAACGCGGTCACCTTTCATGTGTTTCAGCCGCTTGCGCCCAGGCTGGCCAATGACCCAGGGGACGCGGTTCCGCGTGGTTTTCAGCGGTATTTCCGCACCTTCGCCGTTGACTTTTCTTCTACCGAGGACGGGTATTGGGCCTACCCTGAATCGCCTGTAGACCCGCACAGCCTGCCTGTGCGCGCGTTCGATGCGGCACCTGGAGACCCGTCTGCCGCGGATTTGCTCCACGAAGCTGCTGCTTATTCCAGCGTGCAGCCGCGGCTTGATGCTCAGTTCGGCACGCTGGCAGACGACCGTGCACGCGAGTTCCCATTACGGACGTATGTGGGCCTGCCGGTGCTGCGGCTGATTAACATGCTGCTGCATCCCCGCGTTGAAATGCTGCCGGTGGACGACCGCTGGTGGCAATACAGCCTTCACCGAACAGCCACGGTCTTCGCGTATGCCTATGGCGCCCTGAATCTGCTGCTGCTGTGCGCAGCATGTGCCGGCTTGCCGCGCGCGTGGCGACTGGCGCCAGCAATCACAGGCACCATGTGCGCCTACATGCTGTTGCGTTGCCTGCTGCTTGCGACGCTGGACAATGCGGAGCAGCGATACACGTTGGAGTTCATACCGCTGTGGATCGTGCTTGCGAGTGCTGCTCTGACGAGGCGTAGAGGGGCCGCACACGAGCAGCCATTGTCATGAAACCTCTCGAGCTGGACGGGGTTGCACGGTTCAAGTACCTAACGGAAGTGGCACTGCCGCAGCGCGCCAGGGAAGAACGCTGGCCGCTCCGACTGGATCACTGCTTCAAACGTGTTTGTCTGGATTACGCCTTTGGTGGCGAGTGGTATGGCTTCATCGCAAAACCTGCGGAACGCAACCTGCACGGCGAGGCGCTGCTGCGCGCGGTTGCCTGCGCGGAGGCGATACTGCAAGCGGGTTGGCCGTTGCTTGAGACGCTGAACCGACAAAGCCTGCTGTACCGCGGAAAACTGAAGCGTTAGCTGCGCCAGAGCTTCGATGCCATCCAGAACTGTTGCAGGATATAGCTGTCCGTCATGCCGGCGATGTAATCGGCGACCATGCGCGGAAGGCCTTCTCTTTCGCTTTCTTGAAGGTAGCCGCTGGGCAGCCTGTCCGGGCTTCGCATATAGAAGTTGAAGATGGTGGAGACGACTGTCTCTGCCTTTTCGTGCTCTGCGACCAGGGTTGGGCACGTGTACAGCGTGTTGTAGAGATAGCGCTTTTCCTCAAGACGCATGGCTTCGACGTTTGTTGAAAAGACGGCGACGCGGGCAGAATGGATGCGCACATCGTCCAGCGAGGAGAGGCCGTTTTCGACTACATTCGCGGTTGTATTGCGAATCAGATCGGCCGTGAGTTCGTCCTGCATCCACTGCAGCGCCTCATGGAAGAGGAACTTCTGGTCTACGCCTGCATGACGCGCCTGCATTTCCTGGTAGGCGCGACCCATGATGCTAATGTGGGTGCAGAGATGGTCGATCTCAAGCAGGCCTGACTCTACGCCGTCGTCGAGGTCGGCGGTAAGGTATGCGATCTCATCTGCCAGATCGATGACCTGCGCTTCGATGGGTGGCCGCAAGCCGAGGAAGAAGGGCGCAAGCTCAGGATGCTGTGATTCCGGGTAGTCGCGAGAGTGCTTCACAATGCCTTCGCGTACGCCGAGCGTCAGGTTAAGGCCGCGATGCGCAGCGTACCAGTTTTCAAAGTGCTCCACGATGCGGAGGGCATGCAGATTATGGTCGAAGCGCAGGCCGTGCGCCTGCAGGCAACGATCCAGCGCTCGCTCACCGGCATGGCCGAACGGCGGATGGCCGATGTCGTGTACCAGTGCCAACACCTCGACGAGTTGCTCGTTCAGCTTCAATGCACGCGCCACTTCCCTGGCGATCTGGGCTACCTCAATGGTGTGGGTAAGCCGGGAGCGGAAGTGATCGCTATCGCGGCTGGTGAAAACCTGTGTTTTGCCGGCGAGTCTACGGAAGGATCGAGCCTGCACGATGCGCTGACGATCGTACTCGAAGGCCGACGTGCCCTCGCGAGAGCGCTCCGGCCAGAGGCGGCGGGCGAGTTCGCTCTCTTCGGTGTCCGGCACGGCAAGAGCACCAAGATCCTGTTGTTTGGCCTGGTATACGCCCTTGCTGGCAGGGTCGGTTCCCGACGGCGCACCCACTAAGGCGTTACCCGGGGGTCGTGCGAGTTCTTCGCGACCTTGACCCTTGCCTGGTCCAATCGCTTATGCAGCCTGGTCAAGTCATCCTGGTCGTAATCCGCAGGCAGCGATTTGTTGTATTCGACGACGGCCCGCTCCCACTGGCTGATTGCAGGCTTCAGCTTGCCCTGCCGTTCCAGCACCTGGCCAAGATGGTCATGCAGAGTGGGGTCATTTGGATTGCGGTCCACTGCTTTCTGGATCTCTGCCTCCGCGGTCTGATACTGGCCCAGCTTGAAGTATGCCCAGCCAAGCGAGTCAAGATACGCATAGTTTTGAGGGTCCAGAGAGACTGCCTTTTTCAAGATCGTCACAGCTTCAGGCAGCTGCATGCCCCGGTCGGCAAACATGTAGCCGAGCGAGTTCAGAGCAGCCGCGTTGTTGGGATCGATGGCCAGCACCGCACGCAGACCCTTCTCCGCTTCAGTCATGTTGTTCTGCTTGTCGGCGATGCTTGCGCGCAGAAACAGCGGATAAATCTTGTCGTCGGGCCGGGTGGAAAAGACCTCGGCCTTCTCAATGGCGGCGATTGCGTCGGCGTAGCGCTTAAGACGGAAATCCATTTGTGCAATGGTCAGATTGATCGAGCGATCCTCTTTTTTGCCGCTGAGCTGCTTTGTCATCAGCGCGAACGCCTCGTCGACCCTGCCGCTGTCCAGCAACTGACCGGCGTACAGGGTCTGAATGTCGGCGTCGTTCGGCAGCGCATCTGCGGCCTGCTTTGCTATTTCCAGAGCCTTCGGCCAATTGTGCACGTCACGGTAGGTGTCGATCTCGTCACTGTACCCACGCGTGCGCATGTCGCCACCCATCGCAACTACCTGCTGGTAGGTGCTTGCCGCTTCGGCAGTTTTACCCTGCTCACGGTAGAGATTCCCAAGCCGCTCCAAGAAAAGTGCACGGTTGCTCTTGTCACCATCGGTTGCATTTGCGTCAGCTTTTGCCGGGCCGGCGAGCGCGGCCTTCAGCACGATTTCCGCATCACCGTAGCGGCCCAGCGAGTCGTAGATCAAAGCCTCGTTATAACTCAGTTCCAATGACTCCGGCACCAGTGCTTTTGCTTTTTTGATCGTGACGAGAGCTGCGTCGTAGTCGCCTTCCCGGCGCTGAATTTCGGAAATATGGATGTAGCTCTGGGCATCCTGCGGCTCTGCTACGACGATTTGCTGGTACTGCTTCATGGCGGCTTCAAGTTGGCCGTCGGTCAGCAGCGCACTTGCAAGGCCGCGCTGAGCATCCAGGTTGTCGCCATCATCGTCCAGTGCGCGCTGATAGGCGGCAGCGGCATCTTTGGGCCTGTGGAGCTGGTCATAGGTAGAGCCAAGGGCGAGTTCCATGCGCGCGGAGCGATCCTCGGGCGGCAGGGCGGACAGCGTTGTCACCACGCGCTGCAGGTCTCCCTGCTCGCTGTACAGGCGCGCCAGGTTCAACATGGATTCTTCCGAGCCGGAATCCAAGGCCTGAGCCGCCTTGAATTGTGCCTCCGCTTTGGGCGAGTCGTGATTCAACTCGTAAAGTTGCCCGAGTAACAGGTGGTTTTCCGTTGAATCCGGCTCAAGCTTTACCAGGGTTTCGTACTCTGTGATTGCCAGACCGACCATTTGCGCCTGCTGACCGTTCTGCATGTCGCC
Source organism: Acidobacteriaceae bacterium (assembly GCA_903642225.1). Classification (GTDB taxonomy): domain Bacteria; phylum Acidobacteriota; class Terriglobia; order Terriglobales; family Acidobacteriaceae; genus Terriglobus. The sequence goes on from CAHJWI010000008.1 coordinate 42,320, forward strand.
CAACGAACGGAAGTAGATGCGCCCCAGCAGGCGATGGGCTTCCAAGTCGTTCGGATTCTTTTTCTCCTGGTCCTGTGCTACCTGCACCGCTTCTTTGATCCGTCCGACACGAAAGTACAGGTCTGCTAGACCGTCCTGCAGCATTTGCGAGCCCGGGTCGGCGGTGAGTGCGAGCTTGTACTGCTCAATGGCCTGGGTGGCGTAATCCGACCGGCCCTGTGTGGTCGCAAGGTCTTCATAGATGTGCGCCAAACCGTAGTGATAGTACGCAGCGGACCGACCCGTGGTGGCCGCCGTGGCTGGCAGAGCAGCCGTGCTGACGTCAGTAGACGGAGCGGCCTGCTTTTTCTGCGCGAGACCGACGACGGGAGCCAGAAGAACTGCCGCTGCCGCAAGCAGCATGATGCTACGTGCAAAACCGGTTTGTGACGCCTGCAGTTCGCAACCTATTTCAAGTGCAGAAGTTTGCTTTGTGAAGCTACGGGTACCGTGGATTTGCGGATCGGTCATGGTTCCAGTCTCTCTCTTCGAATCGAGCATCCGCTGGCGGCACCGTAAACGCTATGGAGATACCCTCGCGTTCACGGGCGTCCTCTCGACGCGTGTATCTCAGATTAGACGATAGACACTGTTGTGAGTTGCGCTAGGTCTCGCCAAGGTGCTAGCCATGTCGAAAATGCCGCATGCCGGTAAACAGCATGGCTACTCCGAGGCGATCTGCGGCTGCGATGACTTCAGGGTCGCGAACGCTGCCTCCAGGCTGAATAACGGCGGTGGCGCCCGCCTGGGCGACAACTTCCAAACCGTCCGCAAAAGGAAAAAATGCGTCGGAGGCGGCGACCGTGCCGGCCATGGGCAGAACCGCTTTCATCGCACCGAACCGTGCCGCGTCGACCCGGCTCATTTGCCCGGCGCCAATCCCCACCGTCTGACCGTGGCCGTCGCTGGTGCGCGCGTACACGATGGCGTTGGATTTGACGTGCTTGCACACTGTCCAGGCGAATCGCAAGGCACGCATCTCGGCCTCGCTCGGCTTTCGATCAGTCAGCACGGTCCATGAACTTTCGGCGCTTGTACCCGTGTCCGCATCCTGCACCAGCATTCCGCCAGAGACCTGTTTTAGCATGCGGGCGGGCGTGGCTGGCTTCAATTCCAGCAGTCGCAAATTCTTCTTGGCCGCAAACCGTTCGACCGCCTCGGAAGTGAAGCCGGGGGCGACGATCGCCTCGACAAAGAGCTTTGCAATTTCTTCCGCGGCCGCGGCGTCCACGGACCGATTGATGCCGATGACGCCGCCGAAGGCTGAGAGCGGGTCAGCGGCAAGAGCCCGATTGTAGGCCTCAAGCACAGTTGCGCCGGTTGCCGCTCCGCACGGATTGGTATGCTTCACGATCACGACGGCAGTTTCGTCGAACTCGCTCGCTATTTGCCAGCAGGCGTCCAGGTCGACCAGGTTGTTGAACGAAAGCTCCTTGCCCTGCAGCTGGTGGGCATTTGCTATGCCCAGGCCGCTCCCGTCTGTGTAGAGCGCGGCTGTCTGGTGCGGATTCTCCCCGTAGCGCAATGTCTGCTTGAGCGGGAGATTGAGCCGCAAGGCAGCGGGCATGGCCGGGTGTGCGACGGGAATGGCCTGCGCATCATCTCCTGTCGGCGGCGACAGTGTCTCCAGCGCGTTTGCGATGGCGGTGTCATACGCGGCTGTGGTGGCGAAGGCCTTTTGTGCCAGGCCCCAGCGTGTGGCCAGCGACAGCAGGCCGACGTTTGATTCCATCTCTGCCGCGATCCCCTCGTAATCCGCGGCTTGCGTCACGATGGCCACGTCTACGAAGTTTTTGGCAGCGCTGCGCACCATGCTTGGTCCGCCGATGTCGATGTTCTCGATGATCTCGGCGAGGCGGACGCCGGGTATGGATGCGGTCTTCTCGAAGGCGTACAGGTTCACGACGACCATGTCGATGGGCTCGATACCGTGGGCGTCTACAGCCGCGACGTGTTCGGCGTTTTCACGGATATGCAGGATGCCACCGTGCACTTTGGGATGCAACGTCTTGACGCGGCCATCCAGCATTTCTGGGAAGCCGGTGAGGTCGCTGATATCACGCACGGCCAGGCCAGCCTCGCGCAGCGTCTTTGCCGTTCCACCTGTGGACACCAGCTCGACGCCGAGGGCATCCAGCCGCGCCGCAAACCCCACTACACCAGTCTTGTCCGTAACGCTTAGCAGCGCACGTTTGATCGGTTTCGTACTCATCGCGGTTATCCTTTCTACGCCAGCTGCAACGCACCTGTGAGTTCACTCACGCGCCTGACGCTGTGCGAAGCGCACCATTTTTCCAAACCTTTCGCCACCTTCTCCGCAGCACGCGGATCGGCGTAGCTCGCCGTACCTACCTGGACGGCCGTTGCACCTGCAAGCAAGAACTCCACGGCATCTTCCGCTCGCAGAATGCCACCCATACCGACGACCGGGATGCGGACCGCCTTTGCTGCCTCCCATACCATGCGCACGGCGATGGGCTTAATGGCCGGCCCACTTAGACCGCCGGTCACATTCGCGATCCGCGGCCTGCGTGTTTCCACATCGATGGCGAGCGAGACAAAGGTGTTGACCAGCGAGAGTGCGTCGGCACCGGCGTTCTCGGCAGTTTTCGCCATTAGCGCAATGCTGGTCACGTTGGGCGAGAGTTTGACCATCAACGGCCGCGCACTTGCGACTCGGCAACGCTCCACAAGCTCCCGCAAGGCTTCCACGTCTGTGCCGAAGACCATGCCGCCATGCTTTGTATTTGGGCAGCTCGCGTTCAGCTCGTACATGGCGATGTCGTCGGCGTCGTTCAGGCGCTGGATGACGGCGATGCAATCGTCCACGGTGAAGCCAAAGACGTTTGCGATGCAGACCACACCGCGCAGCTTACGGATGGCCGGCATCTTCGTGCGCACAAACGCGTCGACGCCAACGTTTTGCAGGCCGATGGCGTTGATCATGCCGCTGGCGGTTTCGATGATGCGGGGTGCGCGGTTGCCCTCCATGGGTGTGCGCGACAGGCCCTTTGTGACAAAGGCACCGATTCGGTCCAGCGACAGGATGTCGTCGAACTCCACGCCGTAGCCAAAGGTTCCGCTGGCGGCGATGATGGGGTTTCGCAATGCGACGCCGGCGACGGAGACGTGCATGGCTGTCTTGTCGTCCGTGCGCTTTGCCGTGCCGTTCGCCATCCGATGCCCCTGCCAGCAGCATATCGTTACCGCAGCGGGGAGGACGAAACGGGTACACTTGAGGGATGCTCGACCTCGCATTTGTGCGGGCAAATTTGCCTGCCATTGAAGCCGCACTGCGTGCGCGCAACGCTGACCCCGCTCTCGTCCTTGGTGATTTTCTGTCCGTTGATCGTCGCCGGCGAGATGCCATCAGCGAGTTGGAACAGATGAAGGCCAAACAAAATCGGCTCTCAGCTGACATTGCCAAAAAGAAGCGGGCCGGTCAACCTGCAGAAGATGACATTCATCTCAGCACGGTTCTTAAGAACGATATGGATTGGGTAGAGCAATCTGCCACCGATGCAGATTTGCAAGTTCGGCGCATTCTGGAGGCGTTGCCAAACCTGCCACAGTCCGCGGTACCCGTGGGTGCGGACGAGCATGGCAACGTGCTGGTCAAGGCGTGGGGAGAGAAACCGGAATTTGATTTTGCGCCCAAGTCGCACTGGGAGCTTGGGGAGGCGCTGAACATCCTGGATTTTGATCGCGCTGCCAAGATTTCAGGGTCGCGCTTTGTGGTGCATTACGGTGCGGGTGCGCGGCTGGAGCGCGCACTGGCCAACTTTATGCTGGATCTGCACACGCGTGAGCATGGCTACACAGAGGTGTTACCGCCGTCGGTGGTCAACTCCAAGTCGCTGTTTGGCACAGGCCAGTTGCCCAAGTTTGCTGGTGACCTGTTCCACTGCGATGACAAGGGGCCGTACGTTGCGGGTGAATTGCAGGACAGCGATCATTGGCTTATTCCGACCGCTGAGGTTCCCGTGACGAACCTGTTCCGGGACGAGACGCTGGACGAGTCTGCGCTGACGATCAACCTGTGCGCGTATACACCGTGTTTCCGGAGCGAGGCCGGCAGCTATGGGCGGGACGTGCGCGGGATGATTCGGCAGCACCAGTTCCAGAAGGTGGAGCTGGTGAAGTTCACCACACCGCACAAGAGTAACGAGGAACATGAGCAGCTGACTAGCGACGCTGAAGACGTGTTGCAGCACCTGGGGCTGCCGTACCGTCGCATGCTGCTTTGCACCGGCGACATGGGTTTCGCGTCGGCGAAGACGTATGACATCGAGGTGTGGCTGCCTGGTCAGGGGCTGTATCGCGAGATCAGTTCCTGCTCCAACTTTGAGAGCTTCCAGGCTCGACGTGCAAACATTCGATACAGGCCTGCTGGTGCAAAGAAATCGGAATTTCTGCACACCCTAAACGGTTCCGGCCTGGCGATTGGGCGGACGTACCTGGCGATCCTGGAGAACTATCAGCAGAGCGACGGAACGATTCGGGTGCCGGACGCGCTGGTGCCGTACATGGGCGGGCAGCAGTATATTGGGCCGCAGGCACCTATTACGGCAGGAGGCAAGGTTTAGTGCTCCGGACACTTCGCAGCTATGTTTTCTGGACTCACGAGCGTGGTTCCATGCAGTACGACATCATGGTGACGTTGATCTTGCTGTTCGTCTTCGTGACACCGCACTTCATCAACTACCGTGACCGGCCGCGGTTTCAGCTGCCGTCGCAGATTATGGTGGAGAACGATGGTGCGGGAAACCTGGTGTACCAGGTGCGCGCTCAGGATGTGATGAGCAGCATAAAGCAGGGTGGCGACGCGGACAAGCAGACGCGGCGTGCGCTGCGACACCTGATCGAGCCGATTGCCGGTGATGTGAGCGTGGAGCGGTACGAGCCGTTGCTGACGAATGGGCAGGTGAGCGCATATCGGGTCTGGGCTCACCGGTAGGCCCTCCCCCTCCCCCTGTGGCGGCTAAATTCCTGATTCTGTTGGATCGTCGATGATTGAACCAGAATCGGGGCACCCACTTTCTTTGTGCGCCGCTGTGTGCATACCCCGGGTCTAATGTTTTGTGTGCCGGTCGTAGTGCCGGAGTGGAGTGTATGCATGCGCCGTTTGCTGTTGCCGTTTGCTGTTGTGTTGCTGTCATGTTCTGCCGCGCAGGCGGCTATTGATCCCGCGCTGGACAAGGTGCTGCGTCAGCTGGACGCGGCGTCAGCCAAGTTTAAGAACACTGAAGCCGATTTGAAGGACGAATTCTTTGAACGGGTGGTGCGCGATACCACGACGCAGTACGGTTCGGTGTATTTCCAGCGAGGCGGCAAGGGTACGGAAATGGGTCTGCTGGTGCAGAAGCCTGCGATGAAGATTGTTCATTTTGCCGATGGGAACGGGACGATCTACGATCCGGCGAGCGCTAAAAAGTTCAACACGTTCTCAACCGGTGCGGACAAGGCAAAGTCGGAAAGCTTTTTGACGCTGGGCTTTGGCGGCAGCGGCAAGGACCTTGAACGTGCCTGGGATGTAAAGCTGGTGGGGACGGAAAGCCTGCAGGATGGCGGCGCGGCGGTGGTGACCGACAAGCTGGACCTGGTGGCCAAGGACGCTTCGGTGCGGCAGATGTTTGCGCACGTGATGATCTGGCTTGACCCGGTGCGCGGCATCTCCATGAAGCAGGAATCGACGACGCCGGAGGGGGACAAGCGGACGGTGACTTACACGAACATCCGGTACAACGAACCAAAGCTGGACGTGAAGAGGTACGCGTTTCCCAAGAAGTAGGTGGAGGCGAACCAAGTCATCGCAAAAGGATAGCCGCGAACGGTGAGAACTGTTCGCGGCTGCTGAGTTGCTTACTGGACCTTGCCCAGTGGTCGAAGGCGGGTAAGTTCCACGGCGCAGGCGACCGCGGTGTGGGCGGCGAGCTTAAGGTTGTCCGCAACCATCCAAAGGGCGAACGTGCTGCTTTGTTGCGCTCTGGCGGGGACTGGGCGGACTTCGACCTGCATTCGCTGTTCGCCTGCAACGGAGATGTTGCTGGCGGGTGCGTCATCTTCATTGACCAGTTCGAAATGGTCGCCGTCGAGGGCTTTCTCAAGGGCACTGATTGCAACCGGTGTGTCGAGTTCAACGAAGAGGCTGACAGCGAAGCCGTGGAAGGTGGGTGTCTGGACCCACTGCAGCACGGGGGCAGCGGTACCGGCCGGAAGCAGGGCGAGCAGCTGCCTGCTCACGACTTCGCTGGTTGCGCCCAAGTTCGCTGTTGCCTCATCACCAAGGCGGGTGAGCAGATTGAACCCGGCCTGCACGTCGTACACGGCAGTCGGTAACGCCTGGAAGGAGAGCAGATTCACGGTCTGCTGGTGCATTTCGTCCAGCGCAGCGGAGCCATTTTCGCTGGCGGGCTGCAGGATAGTTGCGTAGGCATGCGTTATCGGCGAGAGGCGGCTGAGTGCCTGCAGGACGGCAGCAAGCATGGAGGTCACGGGATGGGCGGCAGTGACGGCGTCGGTCTCGAGATTTAGTGGAGCCTCTGCCAGGGCTGGTGAGCGCACCGGGATCTTGCTGCTGAGCGTTCCACTGGCGTCAACCACGGCAGCGCCGAGGGTGCGGGCCGTACCCAGGTACTTCTCTACGTAGGCGGTTGTGGCAAAGATGGCAATGTCCACGCCATCGAAGGTTGCGGGTTCCACGGCGACGATGATGGCTGCTTCGTCGCCGATCTGATCGATCTTCGCCTCAATCCGGCCGTTGGTCTTTGCTTCGCTGGTGGCAGCGTCCTCTTCGTTGTCCATGAGGATGACAGAGGCTGCGGCGAGTGGACCCTTGGAGAGTTCTTCTGCAATTTCCCGGCCTAGAAGAGAGCCTGCGCCGACGACGGCGATGCGATAGTTCTGCTTATTCATACCGTGTTGGATGCACCGAGGATGGATGCGACTGAGTGCGATGGCTACTGTTCGCGGCTGAATACGCCAGGCAGATTACACGGCTGGAGGTAATGCGTTCAGCCAGATGCTTCGTGGCTGAGTGCGGCTGCGCTGCCCAAGCGTCGTTGACGGCTTTGTGCCGCGTAGACGATGCGCGCGATCAAGCCGGAGACGGTGTAACCGAGCGAAACCGCAATGAGCAGATACTCGGAAAATCGTACGAGCAAAACGCCAAGGACCATGAGTACGACGAAGAGGCGCATGGTGTGCTGCTCGCCGAGGGCAATCTCTTTGCCGGACCAGAACCGCCAGCGGCTGACCATGAGGAAGCCGATGAAGAGCAGGAAGGCGAGCCAGAGAAAGGCGATCCAGTTGGTATCGATGGGTGAGCCGTCGAAGCAGTGCACAACGGAGGCGACGACGCCGGCCGCTGCGGGGATGGGCATACCGACAAAGTAGCGGCGGTTGGGCCGGCCTGGGTTGCTGGGAATGGGATTGACCGTAACGTTGAAGCGGGCGAGCCTGCACGCGCCGCAGATGAGGAAGAGAAATGCGACAAAGACGCCGAGGTCCTGTGCGTCTGCTCGCCACTGCAGGTTGCCGGTAAGCGGCAGCATGCGGGTGCCCCATGTATAAGCCAGGATTGCGGGTGCAACGCCGAAGGTGATGACATCTGCCAGGGAGTCGAGTTCCCTGCCAAAGTCGCTTTCGGTGTTGGTCATGCGTGCGATGCGTCCATCAAGCGCGTCGAATGGGATGGCGAACAGGATGGCGATGGAAGCGCGGTTGAAGTGTTCCGTGCCAGCACCCTGCAGGCATTGCGTGATAGCGTAAAAGCCCGCGGCGATGTTGCCAGCCGTAAACAGTGAGGGCAGGACAAACATGCCGCGGCGTGGGCGACGACGCGGTTTGCCGCTGGATGAGAGCACGCCGATGTCCGACGCGGCCACGTTATGCGACCGGAACCACAGGCATAGCTCCGGCGGAAGAAACGCCGAGATTGTCTGGAGCGACACGGGGCAGGAGCGCGATGATGGTAGAACCGCCCTTGACCTTGTCACCCTTTTTAACGCGGAGGTTTGCGTGCGGCGGAAGGAGTACATCGACGCGCGACCCGAACTTGATCAAGCCGATGCGCTGACCTTTTTTGAGGGTGTCGCCGGGCTTGGCCCAGCAGACGATTCTGCGTGCGAGGAGGCCGGCGATCTGCTTGACCTGCACGGCGTATTCGCCGTCCTCGATGACGACAGTGTTCTGCTCGTTGAGCACGTTGCTGTCGGCGCGCATGGCGTTGAGGAAGAGGCCGCGCTTGTAGTTGACGTGAGTAACGGTGCCGCTGATGGGAGAGCGGTTGACGTGGACGTTAAACACGCTGAGGAAAATGCTGAGGCGCAGGCGGCTGCCGACGGGAGTTTCTATCCAGTCAGCCTCGGTGACGGTGCCGTCTGCCGGGGAGACAAGTTCGCCTTCGCCGGCGGGGATGCGGCGGGTAGGATCGCGGAAGAACCAGAGAAAGAATGCCGCGAGCACCACAGGCACGGCCGCAATCCAAGAGATGCGGGTTAGCTCCCAGAGCAGGAAGGCCACAAAAAACAGGCCGGTAGCGTAATAGTACCCATCACGAACCATAGTCAAACCTGATGATACCGGAAAGTGGATGGGTGGATGGAGGGCTGTCGGCGACCGTCCATTGCATCAATATGGCATCCTCAACGGGGTTGATGTAGTAGCGGGGACGCTGGCCGTTGCTGACGAAGCCCAGCTTGCGGTAGAGCGCCTGGGCCGGGCTGGAGGTGCGGACCTCAAGGTGGACCCGTTCGATGCCAGAGGCTGCGAGATGATGCAGAGCTGTGGTGAGCAGGGCTCGGCCGTGGCCCTGACCCTGGTACGCCGGGTGGACGGCGACGGATTCAAGCTCGGCGTGTGGCGGATGCACTGTGAATGCAGCGAAGCCAATGGTGTTTTGGGCAAGGTGTGTCACCCAGACCGCGTGGGTGGAGGCCGCTGTGGTGAGCATGTGCATGTAGTGGGCTAACGTCCAATGGGGCGCGCCGGGTGTCGCCACAGCAAGGTCAGCAAGGGACTGAGTGTCTGCCGCAGAGGCGAGACGGATCACGCGCCTGCCTGCCTTGTGCGCAGGGCTGTTTCCGCATCGGGTACGCGCAGGTAGTTTGCGTCGACGAGCACCGGGCTGGTAAAGACGCCGGCTCGGAAGAGGGACAGGGCGAGAGTGCGGGTGGACCGCTGCAGATCGTGCTGGGTGAGGAGGTGTGTGCCTGGGAGGATGTCGGCCAGGGCAGGCTCCGCGATGACGACCGGACCCTGTATCGAGTTCACCGCTGCGCTGCGGGTGAGCATGTGTTCGGCGAGGCAGACGGGAGGGAGAGAGGTTTCGAGTGTGTATACGCCGGCATAGATGTCGGTGCGGCCTGCGTCGAGCAAGGCCGTCACCGGGCCTGCGGAGACCTGAGGCTGGAAGGCGCAGGCGAGTGCGGCGAGGGCGGAACAGGCGACAAGGGGGAGAGATGCGGCTTCAGCGAAACCCTTGGCGACGGCAAGGCCAACGCGGACGCCAGTAAAGGAGCCGGGGCCGGTGACGACGGCGATGGCGCCCAAATCCGCGAGTGCGACGCTGGCAAGACAGGATTGTACGGCCGGGAGGATCTGCTCCTGCGTTGTGCGGGGGGCAATGGTTTGTTCGGCGAGTGGAGGTTCCGGCGCATCCGCGTCGAGGAGAGCAACGTAGCCGGTGTGGCCACAGGTGTCGAGGACCAGGATGAGGCGCATGGGTTCATGGTAGTGCTTGCGAAAGAGCTTGGGCGCTACGCTCGCCAGCGGCGGACTGCCGCGTCTCATGGGAACATCCGCGCTATGTGCGGAGTCTATCGCTGCCGAGGTCTTTGCCCAATGCGCTCCTGCTCTCACGCAATTCTGGTGGTGTCCTGTATGGCTGTATTGCCGTTTTCGCTTGCTGCCCAGGCGGTTCGGCGGGTGCCGGTGGACAGTTTGCCCAAAGCCGGGCAGCAGGCGCTGCCGATCAAGCGGGTAGCGCTATACAAGAACGGAGTCGGGTTCTTTGAGCATGTGGGGACGGTGCGCGGCGACGGGGCAGTGCGGATCGACTTTACGACTGCGCAGCTGAACGATGTGCTGCAGTCGTTGACGGCAGTGGACCTGGGTGGCGGACGCATCGCCGGTGCAGGGTACAACAGCACGACGCCGCTGGAGCAGCAGCTGCGGAGCCTGCCGTTAGGACTGAGTGCCGATCCGACGGCGGCGGATCTGTATGCGGCTGTGCGTGGAGCGCAGGTGGAGGTTACCGGCGCGGGGGCCCCGGTGACTGGGCGGATTTTGAATGTGGAGCTGCGTGACACAGTGAAGGCTGTTGGGACCGACGGCGCTATGGCGCAACGGAGTTTTTTGACGGTGGTGTCGGACGCGGGTGTTGTGCGGACGGTGGAGCTAACGGGGACCACGCAGGTTCGGCTGCTGGATGGCGAGCTGCGCGGCGACCTGGGCAGGTATCTGCAGACGTTGGCGGGGAACCATGCCGATGGTCTGCGACATTTGACGCTGATGGACCGTGGCATTGGGGAGCGGGAGTTGCGGGTGTCGTACATCAGCGAGGTGCCAGTGTGGAAATGCACGTACCGGATCCTGTTTAATGGAGCGGCAAAGGCAGGTGCGATCAAGACGGCGACGCTGCAGGGGTGGGCGGTGATCGACAATACCGTGGGTACGGATTGGAATGGGGTGCAGCTGTCGCTGGTGGCGGGTGCACCGCAGAGTTTTCTGCAGCCGCTGTCGCAGCCGTACTATGCGCGACGGCCGGAGATTGGATTGCCGCAGGAGGCGCAGCTGACGCCGCAGACGCATGAGAGCGGGGAGTCGGCGAAGGTGGTGGGGGCGCTGGATGACATGACCGCTCCTGTATCGCCACCAGCGCAGCCCGTCTCCTCAGGCGTGGCTGTTGCGGGCATGGGTGCGTCTGCCGGGGTCATGGGCGGACTGGGGCTGAACACGGCAACGCTGGCCACAAAGCAAAGAGGTAGTGGTAGCGGGTCCGGTTCGGGCAACGGGCTGGGAGATGGCCAGGGCACTGGTGGTGACATGTACGCGTCTGCAGCTGCGGCATCGATTGATTACGAAGATTCCGCGAGTGCTTCGATTGCACCGCATGCTTCGGCGGCGGCATTTGACGATTACTTTGAGTACAAGCTGAACGAGCCGGTGACGATCAAGAAGAACGAGTCGGCGCTGGTGCCCATTTTGCAGGCGAAGGTGGAGGTGGACCCGGTGACGCTGTGGTCGCCAGGTGGGCAGCCGCCGCTGCGTGCGCTGTGGGTAAAGAACACGAGCGAATTGACGCTGGATCGGGGCAGCTTTTCGATCGTGGAGGGTGGGAACTTTAGTGGACAGGGATTGCTGGACCCGATCCATCCCGGCGAGCGACGGCTGCTGAGCTATGCCGCGGATGAGGCGGTACGGGTGTCGACGGACTACAGCCACGACACGCAGAAGCTGGAGCGGATCACGATCAGCAAAGGCATTCTGAAGCAGGAGGTGGCCGAGGTGGTGGAGGTGGAGTACCAGGTGCACAACGCTTCTTCAGAGGCGCGGACGGTAATTGTGGAGCAGCCGCGGCGAAAAGGGTGGGCGCTGGACAGCGATCGAAAACCGGAGGAGACGACGGAGTCGCTATACCGATTTCGCGTGGTGACGGCACCGGCAGAAACGGTGCGGCTGCACATTGGGGAGCGGCATACGCGCACTACCCGTTATGCCGTGGCGAACTTCGACGAGCAGCAAATGACGGCGATTCTGCGCCAGACCGGAGATGCGGGCGCGGCGCTGGCGGCGCTGCAGCCGGTGTTCGCGGCCAAGCGCAGGGTGGCTGACCTTGACGCGCATCTTGCGGCGCGCAACGCTGAGATCGCGCTGATTACACAGGACCAGGAGCGACTGCGGGAGAACCTGAAAGCGCTGAAAGGGACAGCGGAAGAACGCGACCTGACGCGGCGCTATACCGGCGAGCTGAATGCGCAGGAGGACCGGCTGGTTTCCTTACAGGGCGAAGTAAAAGCACTTGGGACGGAACATACTGCTGCCGCTGCTGTACTGGCGACGGCGGTAGAAAACGCGACATTGCAACCGCTTACGTAGACGGCCTATTGTGCTCCGGCGGGGGCGGCCTCGTCGGCGGTGACTTTTGGAAAGTAGCCGCTGCGGGTGCGAACCGTCAGACGGTTGTAGCCTCTTTCCTTGGCGTCCACGTGCACCTGTCGGTAGCCGCCGAGGCGCGCCGGCTTGGTGGGCTGATAGCTGATGGTGTACTGCTGGCGGATGTCTGCGGCAACCTGTGCGGCGATCGAGTCAACCTCGTCGAGGCGGCGTGGGAAGTAGGCGATGCCGCCGGTCTGTTCCGCGAGGGACTGCAGGACGCGCTTGGCGTGGCGGGATTCGCGCCTGTCTTCGTCGGGGCCGAAGAGGAGGCCGACACAGTAAACAGTTGGACCGTCCAACTCCTGAATGCGTTTGATGGTGTCTTCAAGCGAGGAGGTGGATGCATTGTCATCACCGTCCGTAATGACGAGCAGAACCTGCTTGGGCTGCTTGGCGTTGCGTGCAAGGTAGTCTGCGCTGGCGACGACTGCGTCGTAGATGGCGGTGCCGCCGCTGGCTTTGACGTAGCCGAGGCCTGCCTCAAGCTTGTGGATGTCGGAGGTGAAGTCCTGGTCGATGTAGGGCTCCCAGGAGAAGTCGACGAGGAAGGCTTCGTCCTTTGGGTTGGAGAGGCGGATGAAGTCGAGGGAAGCCTTGCTGACCGCTTCGCGCTTGTCGTACATGGAGCCTGAGCTGTCGATGAGGATGCCGAGCGAGACGGGAAGATCTTCATGCCGGAAGGAGCTGATGGTTTGGGGGACACCGTCTTCATAGACGTGAAAGGCATCCTTGATGAGATCCTGCACGGCGCGACCGTTGTTGTCGAGCACGGCGGCGTTGAGGCGGACTTCGCCGACGGAGGTGCGCAGGATGTAACCACTCTTCTGGCGGTCAACCTGGGGCGACTGGTCGGGTGTGGCAGTCGGCGCTTTGGGCGGGGTGTCGCCATCGGGCGAGGGGATGGGGTCGCGATCGATGGACAGCGGCGGTGCCTGGGCGAGGAGCGACGGTGCCAGACCAAGAGCGAGGATGAAGGCAAGAACGGTTCGCACACTACTCCGATGGTGCATAGTACCCCTGTCGATTGTGGACGATGAGCTGTGGCAGTCCCTGCGGGGGGTTCAGCTTGACCTTGAGTTTGCGGTAGTTGCCGTCTTTTTTGATGTCGGTGGGCTTGTAGCCGACGACGTATTCATTGCGAAGCTCCGCCGAGATGCGACTGGCGATGTCGCCCAGTTCCGCAACGTCGTTGACGCGGAAGAGGCGACCGCCGGTCATGTCGCAGATGTCGGCGAGCAGGACGGGGCCTTCCTTTTCTTCAACTGTGGGGGCGTACTGGTCGAAGATGCCGATGGAGTAGATTTGCACGTCGGACTCGCGGACGGCTTTGCGCAGTTCGCCTTCGCTGTAGCGGCTGCGGTTGTCGCCGCCGTCGGAGATGATGAGCAGCGCCTTGCGCTCGTACTTGGCGTCTTTCAGCTTGTTGATGCCGAGGTAGACCGCGTCGATCAACGCCGTGCGCGCGGTGGGCTTGAGCATAACCATGCGGGCGTCGATGTCGTCGACGTTCGACGTGTAGTCGACGACGATAGCGGGGCGATCGTTGAAGGCAATGACGAAGAACTCGTCCTGCGGATTGCTGGTGCGCATGAACTCCGACAGGGCCTTGCGGGCACGGGCATACTTGCTGGTCATGCTGCCGGAAAGGTCGAAGATGATGCCGATAGTAACGGGAGCGTCGTCTGTGGAGAAGCTGCGGATGGTTTGCGGCTGGTTGTTTTCGTAGACGTAGAAGTTCTCACGCTCCAGGCCGGTGACGAGGCGGTTCTGGGTGTCGGTGACGGTCATGGGGACGAGGACGAGGTTGGCATCGACCCGGATGGTGGCGTTGGGGTGCGAGGTGGCTTTGCTGGCGACGTCCGCGCCTGTAATTACCTCACCCTTGGGCCTGGCGGGTTCGGCCGGCTTGGTGGGGGTGTGGGCATTATCCAGCGGGTTTTCCTGCGCGCAGAGGTGAACGCCAGACAGCAGGACGAGGAGGAGGCAGACGTACGTGCTCCAGCGAGGGATTTGTCGAATGTGAACGGGTTGCCTGGCTGCATCCATAGCTCTGCCCTGCCCTGCCGCGGTTTTCCTGCGCTTGTGGACGGAACGGATCGCGGGTGGCATCAACTCTTCGACGCAAACTGCGGTTGTAACGTCACGGCTGCGCAGGACTTCGGCGCTGGAGCCCTGATTCTATCGGATGTCTATTACAGCATGGAACGTGCCGTGATACGCCGTTTTCATGCGCTAGTGAGCTGCGCCTTCCGGGGCCTTTTCGCCGGCTTTTGGCTTGGCCAGCAGGAAGGCAAGAAAGAACGTGACGCCGGTGAGCCAGGCGAGCATGCGATAGACGTCGACGTAGCCCTGCGTGGCTGCCTGCTGATTGAGCTGTGTATAGATTGCTGCCTGGCCCGCAAGATTGCCGCTGCCCCCGTACACGGTGGAACTGCCCTGCAGAAAAGAGCTGAGCGATTGCAGCCTCGCGGCAAACTGCAGATTGGCCACGCTCATGGAGTTTTGCAGGCGGGCCTGGTGGAAAAGTGAACGATTTGTAACCTCCGCGCCCGTGAGCGAGATGAGGATAGAGCCGCCGATGTTGCGGGCAAAGTTGATGAGGCCGGAGACCTGATTGGAGGCCTCGCGCGGCAGGCCGACGTATGCCGCGTTGGTGAGTGCGATGAAGCAGAACGGGATAGGCAGTACCTGGATGACCCGCAGAACGCTTGCATAGCCGAAGCTGATATCGAGCGTTAGGTGATTGGAGACGTACCAGTAAGCGCCGGTGAAGAGGAAAAAACCGAGTGCGATGAGGTTGCGCGCCGGAATTTTGCTCACGAGGAAACCCGCCAGCGGCATGACGAGGACAAGGGCCACTCCACCCCATGTAAGAGCCTGGCCAGACTTGGTGGCCGTGTAACCGACGACCTGCTGCAGAAACTGCGGCTGAAGGACGGTGCCGGCGTTCAGGATGCCGCCGACAAGCAGCATAAGAAAGCAGCAGATGGCAAAGTTGCGGAACTTGAACAGGCGAAGGTTCATGAGAGGGGCCTTGGCACCCTTCAATTCCCAGAAGAGTAGACCGATCATGCCGACGACGAACATGCTGGCAAAGGCGATGATGAAGTGCGAGGCGAACCAGTTGTCCTCTTCGCCCTTGTCGAGAGCGATCTGCAGGCCGGCCATGGCGAGGGTGAGGAAGCCCAGGCCGATGTAATCGACCTTAAAAAGATTCCTGGTGTCGTGTCTGGCCCAGGGTGGATCGTCCACCAGGCGGGAGACGAGCAGCAATGCAAGCAGGCCGACCGGAATGTTGATGTAGAAGATCCAGCGCCAGGAGTAGTTGTCGGTGATCCAGCCGCCGAGTGTAGGGCCGATGGATGGTGCGAGCACGGCTACGAGTGCATAGAGGCTGAAGGCGAGGCCGCGCTGCTTTTCGTCGAAGGAATCGGCCATGATGGCCTGGGCCATGGGTTGCAGGCCGCCGCCTCCTGCGCCCTGCAAAATGCGGCACAGGAGCAAAACCGGAAGCGACGGGGCGATGCCGCACAGGAAGCTGGACGCTGTGAAGAGCACGATACAGGCCATGAAGAAGTTCTTGCGGCCGATGACGCTGGATGCCCAGCCACCCAGAGGAAGAACGATGGCATTGGCGACGAGGTAGCTGGTGAGTACCCAGGTGCCCTGGTCAGTACTTGCGGCGAGCGAGCCGGAGATGTGCGGCAGCGCAACGTTGGCGATGGATGTATCGAGCACCTCCATAAACGCTGCGAGCGCCACCGATCCGGCAATAAGCCATGGGTTGACCCTCGGCTTCCATTGCTGCTCTGCCATGCCTGTCCTTGCGCCCGTTCGGCTGAGTGGATCTAGTATTTCGATGCGGTGAGAAAGGTGAGCGACACTTGCCATGTCGCGTCGCCGTCACATGCGGACCGTACAATCAGGAGCAGTGCCGTGGCTGCAAAGCGCCGGTGCGACACTCTGCTTGCCAGGATAGTTGCTGACCCGCATGCGTATTTATCCGTTTCGTGCCCTCCGTTACAACACCGGAAAAGTCGCCCTGGAAGACGTGGTGACGCAACCGTACGACAAAATTTCGCCGGCTATGCAGCAGGCATATTACGACAGGAATCCGTTCAACCTGATCCGTGTGATTCTGGGCAAGCGTGAGCCGGATACCGAGACGGACAATGTGTACAGCCGCGCCGCGGATAGCCTGCAGGATTGGCGACAAAAAGCAGTGCTGGTGGAGGAGCGGGAACCGGCGTTGTATGGCTACGCGCAGCGCTACACAGTACCGGGGACGGACGAGGTGCGGGAGCGGCGCGGGCTGATCTGCCTGGGCCACTTGTACGACTACGCCGAGAAAGTGGTGTACCGGCATGAGCAGACGCTGAGCAAGCCGAAGAGTGATCGGCTGAGCCTGTTCAAGGCGACGCGGACGTATTGCGAACAGATTTACATGCTGTACAGCGACCCTGCTTTTACGGTGGAACAGTTGGTGTTCGGCAACAAAGCCGGAACCCCTGCGGTGGTGCCGGACCAGACCGTGACCGATGAGTACGGCGTGGTGCACACCCTGTGGAAGGTGACTGACCCTGTGACGCTGAACCTGATTGTGACCAGCCTGCAGGACAAGAAGCTGATCATCGCGGACGGGCATCATCGGTACGAGACAAGCACGACGTATGCGCGGGAGCGTGCGGCGGAGCTGGGCCTGGCGGACAGCACGCGCGATGTGGCGTTCACGCATACAGAGGCAAATTTCGGCAAGCCGGATGAGAGCCCGAGCGAGGCGGAGGATGAGCGTAGCGCGTCGTTGCTGCCGGTGCCGGAGTTTCCGGAGGCCGCGATGATGATGACGCTGGTGAACATGGATGCGCCGGGCATAACAATTCTGCCGACGCACCGGGTTGTGTTCGGGTTGAAGAGGTTCTCTGTCGCAGGATTTCTGGAGAAGGCAGCGGCGTACTTCGATGTGACAACGCTGGCGGCGGCGGCAAAGGCAGAGAACAGCGATGCGGAGCAGGTGGTGGATGCGAGCGATCTGCTGGCACCGCTGAATGCGACAGAGGGCGTGGCTTTCATGGCGGCGACCGCGGACGGGAATTATCTGTTGACTGCCAAGCCGGAGACCGTTGCCGCGGCGCTGCAGGGTGTGACGGCGCGCCAGCGTGTGCTGGACGTGGTGCAGTTGCACTCGCTTGTGCTGGAGCAACTACTTGGGCTGACAGTGGAGAGCATTCGGGACCAGCAGAATCTGCGGTACCTGCGAAGTGCTCCGGATGCGCTGGCGCAGGTGGCGCGCGAGGACGCGGATGTGGCGTTCCTGGTGAAGCCGGTGACGCTGGAGCAGATGAAGACCGTGTCGCTGGCGGGAGATGTGATGCCGCAGAAGTCGACGGACTTTTACCCGAAGCTGCTGAGCGGGCTGGCGTTTTACGCGCTGGATTGAGGGTGGCTCACGGAGACCCGCTACAATCGTCCACGGCCCACGTTGAAGAACCTTCAATCCATTGCGATGTTCGCCTGTCTTGCACCGCCTCTGGCGGCGATGGGTCAGCGGCTAACGATTCTGCTGGATCCGGCACGTGGTGGGACCGAATACGGCGCGAGAATCGCCGAGCACACCGCGGAGAAGCAGGTGACGCTGGACGTGGCAAACCGTTTGCGATCGCTGCTGACGGCGCGTGATTTCGATGTGCAGTTGACGCGCGACGGCGACGCGGTGGTGACCAACGATGCACGTGCTGCGCTGGCCAACCAGAGCAGGGCGATTGCGTGCATTTCGTTGCATGCAACGGCAGCCGGCAAGGGTTTGCACCTGTTTACGACATCGTTGACGCAATCTTCGCCGCAGGGGTATGCCGTGCCCTGGGACGAGGCGCAGTCGTTGTACGTGGAAAGGTCACAACGGCTGGCGAACGAGCTGGCGACTGCATTTGGGCGGTCGAAGATTCCTGTGTCGAGCGGGCGTACGTGGATTCGGCCACTGGATAACATGCAGTGCCCTGCGGTGGCCGTGGAGATTGCGCCGGATGGCGAGGGCAACACGGCAGCAGACCGCGGTTATGAGAACCGCATTGCAGATACGATTGCAGGCGCGATGTTGTTCTGGCGAGGACACACGGATGTTGTGCAGTCCATTCTTGCGCCACCGCCAGCAGTACCTGAAACCAAGCCGGCTACAGCTGCTGATCACCCGGAGACACAGACTTCGCCGAAGGTTTTGAGCCCGAGGTTTGGGGCCCCGCTGGTACCGGGGAGTACGACGGTGGCGCCAAAGCCCGCAAAGGTGCCGCCTGCTACGGGCCAGGCCGTTGGATCTGCTGACGGGGCTAAGTCCATGGTAGCCAAGCCTGCAATACCTGGACCGCCGGTTGGGCCGAAGTCTGGCGTGGCAAAGCCAGTTGCGCCAAGGCCGCCGGTGGTGCAGCCTAAACCCGTAGCGGTTCCCGTGCCGAGCGGGGTGCCTGAATGATTCCCCGCTACCAGCGCATACTCTTCGTGGTCCTGCTGGTGGGCTCGGTAATCCTGTCGGTGCTGTTGTTCAATCATCACCGGCATAATTACACGTTGCGCGACAATACCGGTGCAGACGCGCCGATTGAGGCCCCGTCGTATGCGGCGGCCGAGGCGACGACTCTGGATCTGGCCAATGATGCCGCAGGTTCCATTGAGCCGACGGAGCGTCAGCTGGCACTGCCGACGGAACCTGCGGTGCGCGCACGTGCGCTGCTGGAGCACCTGCTGGCCGAGTACACGCTACCAGGGACGGCGCACTCGGTGGGTGGCGGAATTGCGGTGGAGGATGTGTACCTGTTGAATCTGCCGTTGGCGGCACTGCCGGGCAAGCGGGCAGATGGCAGCATGGAACCGACGCCTGCGGTTTCGTCGTCGACAAGTGTTTCGGGAGATCCGCTGTTCAGGGAGACGGGGCAGCTTGCAGTGATCAATCTGCGTTCGTCGTGGTGCGATGCGCACCCTTCGGGAATCACGGTGGAAACGTTAACCATCGCATCGATTGTTGGGACGATGCACGCGAATATGCCGCAGATCTCGAAGATTCGTTTCCTGGTGGACGGACAGCCACGGCAGACGCTGGCCGGCAATGTGGAACTGGATCGGACGTATGACGTGGTGGATACGGCGAATGTGACGGCAGGCAGGCATGAGTAAGCGGACGAAAATTGGGGTATTCGATTCTGGTTTTGGCGGGCTAACTGTGTTGCGTGCGTTGACCGCGGCATTGCCGGGTGCAGACTTTATGTACCTGGGGGACACGGCGCGCCTGCCGTATGGATCAAAGAGCGCGGCCACCGTGACGAAATACACCGGAGCGGCTGTCGAGGCGCTGCGTGCGCGCGGAGCGGAGCTGGTGGTCATTGCGTGCAACACGGCTTCAGCACTGGCGCTGCCATCGCTTGAGGAGACTGCACGTGTGCCACTGGTAGGCGTGATTGAGGCGGGTGCGGCAGAGGCTGCGCGGGTGCTTGCTGGTGCGCCGCATCGAACGGCGCTAGTGCTTGCAACCGAGGCGACGGTGTTGTCGCACGCATACCGGGCTGCGTGCGCGGCGCATGGTGTGCAGGCGTTTGAGCATGCGTGTCCGTTGCTTGTGCCCATGGTGGAAGAGGGTTGGACCGATCACGGCATAACGGCGCAGACAGCCTACATTTACCTGCGCGATGCTCTGGATGCGATGCGCGAGGAGCGCGGCGCCATCAGTGACGAATTGCTGGCGCGCAGCGGTTTGCCGGCGACTGACGAGGAACCGGTGCAACCGGCGCTTGTGCTGCTGGGGTGCACGCATTACCCGCTGCTGCGGCCGCTGCTGGAACGAACGATTGCGAGCGTGATGGAGGCGGTGCCGGTAGTGGACTCATCGACGGCAACGGCGGAGCATGTGCGCGGGCTGTTGCCGGAGTTGGCGCAGGCTGGTGATGACACGCCGGCGATGGAGTTCATGGCGACAGACTCACCTGCGAAGTTCAAGCATCTTGGAGAACGGTTCTTGCAGCGCAGCATTGCAGAGGTAGATTTGGTGAGCCTCGAGGTGTAATGGAAAGGCACTGTATCCTTTGATGTCGGAAGACTAATGCGGCAGCTGTCGCTGCGAAAGACTGGGACAATGGCGTACCTGCTGAAATCGGAACCGGATGTGTACAGCTTTGACGACCTGTTGCGTGATGGCGAAACGGTGTGGGACGGCATTAAAAATCCGCAGGCGTTGATCACGCTGCGCGCCATGCGCAAGGGTGAGACGTGCGTGATCTATCACTCCAACGTGGGTAAGGAGGCGGTAGGAACGGCGACCGTGGTGTCGGTTGACGAGAGCGACCCCAAGGCGCCGCTGGTGAAGCTGAAGGCGGGCAAGCGGCTGAAGCAGCCCAAGTCGCTGGCGATGATGCGTGAGGCTGCCGTGTTTCAAGATTCTCTGTTGTTCCGGCAATTCCGGCTGTCGGTGGTGCCGCTGGACGAGGCACAGGTTGATTGGCTGCTGCATGCCACGGTCGAGCCTGCAAATGCGGATGCGCCCAAGAAGACAGTGTCGAAGAAGAGCGTGGCGAAGGAGACTGTGGCGAGCAAGTCTGCCGCAAAGAAGACAGGAATCAAAGCGGCTGCGAAGAAGAAGTAGCAGCGACGCGGAAGGAAGAACGATGATTGATCTAAAGGGCAAGACGGCGGTTGTGTTTGGGTTGGCGAACAAGCGTTCGATCGCGTGGGCTATCGCGCAAAAGCTGGATGAGGCGGGTGCAACGCTGGCCATCTGTTACCAGAATGAACGGCTGCAACGCGATGCCGAGTCGCTGGCTGCGGAGCTGAAGGAGGCGAAGACCTTTCAGTGCGACGTAACCAGCGACAGCGATCTGGACAGGCTGTTTGCTACGCTGAAAGACACGTACAGCAAGCTGGACATGGTTGTGCATTCCGTTGCGTTTGCCGGTGCGGACTCGATGAAGAACGACTTCATCGAGACGACGCGCGAGGGCTTTCTGCTGGCGTTGAACATCAGTGCGTACTCACTGATCGCGGTGGCGCGTGGAGCTGCACCGCTGATGACGGACGGTGGTTCGATCGTGACGCTGACCTACTACGGCGCGGACAAAGTCTTTCCAAATTACAACGTGATGGGCGTGGCGAAGGCGGCGCTTGAGAGCAGCGTGCGGTACCTGGCAGCGTCGCTGGGCACGAAGAACATTCGAGTGAACGCCATCAGCGCGGGTGCGATCAAGACGCTGGCGGCGCGCGGCATCGGCGATCTGCAGAAGATGATGGAGCACGCGAGCAATCATGCACCGATGAAGCGGAACGTGGACCCCGCGGAAGTGGGCAATACCGCTGCGTTTCTGCTCAGTCCATTGTCTGCAGGCATTACGGGCGAGGTGACGTTTGTGGACTGCGGCTACAACATTATGGGCTGAGCAAGAGCTGCGGCTTTGCTTGCCGCGAGACCGTAGATCTTGAATGTAGGCTGGGGTCACTACTCAATGAAATTGCTTGTGTTTGCGCTTGCCGCGTCTGCGATGGTGTTGGGCCAAGGCAAGGCTGCGTCACCGGACGGCGTGACTATTGTTGTGCATGCTGCCAGGTTGCTGGATGTGGCAGAGGGCCGCGTCATTGCCCCTGGCGAGGTGCTTGTGCAAGGTGGACGAATTGCCGAGGTAGGAAGGCAGGTGACCCATCCAGCTGGAGCGACAGTGCGGGACCTGGGTGATGTGACGCTGATGCCTGGGCTGATCGACGCGCATGTCCACCTGTTTTTACATGTGGGTGGCGAGGCGGAGCAGACGATGAACGAGTCTGTTGCGCAGCGCACACTGCTGGCGGCTGAGGCTGCCAAGGCCGACGTGATGGCCGGGTTCACCGCCGAGCGTGACATGGGGACGGAGGGCGCGGGCTGCGCGGACGTGGCGGTACGGAATGCGATTGACAGCGGTCTGATTCCTGGTCCGCGTATGCGCGTATCGTGCAATGCTATCGACATCAATGGCGGCCACGAAGATACGAATGGGCTCAATCCGGAGGAGCACCTTCTATCCAACGCGGACAGGGCCGACTCTGCCGAAGATGTTGTTCGCGTGATGCGTGCGCAGCGCAAGCAGGGTGCGGACTTTACAAAGATTTATGAGACGGGCCGGGACACTTTTGTCGATGGTGTATTTACGACGCCGTACCAGTACACCGAGGCGGAGCTTGCGACAGCTGTGGCCGAGGCAAAGCGCACCGGCAGCGTGGTTGCAGTACATGCCACCGGTGAACCGGGAACGCTGTTCGCCGCCCGGGCAGGTGTAAGCAGTGTCGATCATGCCGACCAGCTTTCAGCGGAGACCATGCGAGTGATGCGTGAGCGCACTATCTACGCTGTGCCGACATTCGCTATCGGAGAGTATTTTGCCGAGCATGCGCCGACGGCAATGACAACCGAGAGACGGAAGACGGTGGAGGCGTTTCATGCAGCCCAGTTCAAACGACAGATGGCTGCCGGAGTGCCGTTTGCGGTGGGTTCTGACGTTGGACCTTTTCCGCATGGAACGCAGGCGCGTGAGTTGGTTCTGATGGTGCAAAACGGGATGCCTGCCGCCGACGTCCTGCGTGCCGACCTGTTACACGGGGCGAAGTTGTTGGGTTGGGAGAACGAGGTCGGCCAGCTCAAGCCGGGGTTCCGCGCGGACATCGTTGCCGTCCCCGGAAACCCGCTGACCGACATCTCCGTGACGCAGCACGTGAGCTTTGTAATGAAAGATGGCGTGATACTCCGTTGACCCGAGCTGCGAAACGCTGTTGCTTTTGAGAGTCAAACGAGGGCAAAACGTTCTAACATTCGTGGTGCAGCATTACCGCAAGGATGGATCTCACGCCGACCCCGTTAAGGAAGACTCAATCGAACCCGTTAGATGAACCTTGCAGCCGGTGCGGCAACGTGAGTTGGGTGCGGACTGCGAGAACGAACGTTCTTCTCTCGGGTGTTCTGGATTTTTTCAATCTGTACCCATGGCGGTGCGCAGTGTGCCGCCGCCCGAGATTTCTTAAGCTACGTGCGGATAGGCGGCTGCACCGTTAGGTGAACTTGCCGGCCACTGACGAAAAGCATGGGACGGCTAGGCCACTTTTTCTGCAAGTTCTCCCCAGCGATCCATCACGGCTTCAAGCGCAGCATGGGCTGCTGCTTGTTCGTTCATGGCGGCTTGCAGCTTCTTACCGTCGGACGCAATTGCAGGATCGGCGAGTGCGGCTTCGGCTTTGCTGAGGCGTGCATCGGCCGCTTCCACCTTGGCTTCCATGCCGTCCCACTCACGCTGGTCCATGTAGCTCAGCTTCTGTTTGGTTCTTGGTGCGCCGGCGTTCGCGGCATCCTGCGCGATGCTGGCTGCAGATGGGGCGGCGGTCTTCGTGGAGCCGTCATCGAACGCCAACGAGTTCTTGCGGCGATCGCGCATCCACTGCTCCCACTGGGGGTAGTCGGCGAAGCGCTCGCTGCCACCCTCTCCGTCCAGTCCGAGGACGGTGGTGCTGATGCGGTCGAGCATGTAGCGGTCGTGCGTAACGAGGACGAGCGCGCCGGGGTATTCGAGCAAATTCTGTTCGAGGATTTCGAGGGTGGGGATGTCGAGGTCGTTGGTCGGCTCGTCGAGCAGAAGCAGGTCGGCCGGCTGCAGCATGAGCTTGGCGATGAGGACGCGGGCGCGTTCGCCACCGCTGAGGCGCTCGATGGGCTGGTTGAGCTGCTCGCCCGTGAAGAGGAAGCGGGCTGCCCAGCTGGCCACGTGAACGAGGCGGCCGTTGTGGACGACGGAATCGCCCTCTGGCGCGAGGGCGCGGCGCAGGGTGAGCGTGGGGTCGATTTCACGCAGCTGGCTGAAGTACACGGTGCGCAGCATGGCGGCGCGCTTGATGGTGCCGGAGGTTGGTTCGATCTCGCCGGTGAGCAGGCGCAGGAGGGTGGTTTTGCCGCTGCCGTTGGGGCCGACAAGGCCGAGGCGGACGCCGTTGGTGAGCAGCAAGTTGAGGTCGCGCAAGATGGTGCGGTCGCCAAGGTCACACTGGACGTCTTCAAATTCGACGAGGCGCTTGGTCTGGCGGTCGGTGGCAGCGAAGTCGATGCCGGCGGTGGTTTTGACGGCGCGCTGGTTGGCGTCGGCGAGCGCGCCGATCATTTCGTGGGCGCTGTCGATGCGGGACTTGGATTTGGTGGTGCGCGCCTTGGGGCCGCGGCGAAGCCACTCGATCTCGGTCTTGACCTGGTTCTTGAGACTTTCGTGCGCCTTCTGTTGGGCAGCGAGGTGGAGCTCGCGCTCTTCGAGGAACTGCGAGTAGGGACCCTCGATGCGGAGCGAGCCGAGCGCGTACATGCGGTTGAGTTCGACGGTGCTGGTTGTGGACTCCTCGAGGAAATAGCGATCGTGGGAGACGATGACGGCGGCGGCTTCGGAATCGGCGAGCAGCTCTTCAAGCCACTGGATGCCGGCGAGGTCAAGGTGGTTGGTGGGTTCGTCGAGAAGCAAAACGTCCGGTGAGGCGACCACGGCTTCTGCGATGGCGAGACGCTTGCGCCAGCCACCGGAGAGCGATGCGGCCTCTGCGTGGACGTCGGGGAAGCCGGTGCGTCCGAGGATGCCGCGGATACGTCCTTCATGTTCATCAGGCAGGACATTGGAGCTTTTTAGAGAGGTTTCAAGAACGCCACGGACGGTCGCACCTCTGGGGAACTGGGAGTCCTGGACCACGTAGGCAACGCGGGCGCGGCGGCGTACGGCAACTTCGCCGGAGTCTGTGTCTTCTCGACCAGCGAGGACTGCGAGCAGCGTGGATTTGCCGGTGCCGTTAGGGCCGATGAGGCCAATGCGGTCGTTTTCGGCGACGACGAAGTTGAGATTGTCGAAGAGGACTTTTGCGCCGAAGCGTTTGCTCAGCGACTGCGCGTTGAGGATTGGAGGCATTGCTCTTAGTTTACTGGTTTGTGCGTTTCGGGTGCGTTACAGCATGCGGACGTGGAAGAGGCGGTCGTCGGGTTCGTCACCCTGGGTGACGGCGACCTCGCCTCGGGCACGTGCGATAACGGAGGGAAACTTGTCTCCCCACTCGATGAGAATGAGGGCGTTCGGATCGGATTCCATCTCTTCCAGGCCGAGCTGCAGAAGCTCTCCTTCGCGCTCGAGGCGGTAGAGGTCGAGGTGGTAGAGCTTACGGGTGCGCCCCTGGTACTCGTGGACCAGCGTGAACGTTGGACTGGTGACGTCGTCTTCCGGCGCGCCGAGCGAACGGGCGATGCCACGGACGAGGGTGGTTTTGCCCGCACCCAGGTCCCCGCGCAGGATGACGGTGCGCGGCGTGGGTAGCATGAGTTCCATGATGGTTTCGCCGAGGGCGAGGGTGCCGTTGGGGCTGCGGGTTTTGAGGCGCTTTTCGATCACTCTCTTTATTCCACCATGGAAGGCAGCCTGGACTGCCAGCGCGGCTTTCGCACGCCGCAGATCCAGGTGAAGCCATTGCTGTCGCGGGTGCGGTAGCGGAAGGCGTCGCTTAGGTGGGCGACCGTGTCGGTGGCGAGGATAGTGTGCTCATCGCGGCGAGTAGCGGCGAAGTCGGCGGCAAGGCCGTGCAGGTAGACGGCGGCCTCAACGGCTTGTGCGACGTCGTTCGGGAACTGGGCGATTGCGGCGGCGACGATGCCGGTGAGGATGTCGCCGGAGCCGCCTTTGGCCATGCTGGGATTGCCGGTGGTGTTCACGGCGACTCGACCGTCAGGATGCGCGACGAGGGTGCGCCAGCCTTTGAGCACGAGGGTGACATGGTGCTCTTTCGCAAAGGTGCGGGCGAGGTTGAGGCGGTCTGCCTGGACCTGCTTGGTTGTGACGCCGAGAAGGGTAGCCATCTCGCCTGGGTGGGGTGTCAGGACGAATGTGCGGTTGCGGCCGTCAATTTCGCTGCTGCGACCTTTAAAGGCGTTCAGGCCGTCAGCATCCAGGACCAGTGGGAGCGTTGTTTCAGCGACCATTCTGCGAACGAAGTCCGGCGTTTCGCCTTCGGTACCCAGGCCTGGGCCGATGGCGAGGACGGAGATCTTTTTCAAAAGTAGGTCCCGGCGCTCCGGATCGGCGTTGGCCAGGGCGAGGGCGCCGTGAGGGTCTTCCTGCAGGGGGACGGTCATGAGCTCAGGCGTGATGAGCGCGACCATTTGCTGAATGGACCGGGCGACTGCAGCCGTGATCAGGCCGGCACCGGTGCGCAACGCGGCAAGCGCACTCATGGAGGGTGCGCCGGACTTGCCCGAGGCACCACCAACGATGAGGACGTGGCCGTACATGCCCTTGTTGGAATCGACGTTGCGTGCTCGCTCGAAGAGGTGTTTGGATTGGCCGGTCCAGAACAGGCTTTCGGTGGACTGGATGGCCTGCTTTGGAGAACCGATATCCGCGACGACAACGGGTGCAAAGGTGCCGTCGGTGAGATGGCCGAAGAGGTGCGCCGGCTTGGGCGCGGTGAAGGTGACAACGGAGTCTGCGCGGAAGGCATCAGGGTTGGATTGTTCGCGTGAGTCCGCGTCCCACCCAGAGGGAAGATCGACAGCGACCACGGGGACGGAGCACGTGCGTAAGGCATCGCGGACGGCAACGGCGGGGCCGCGCAACGGCGGCTTAAATCCCGTGCCGGTGACAGCGTCGACGACCACCTCTGCGCCGCGCACCATGGCCAGCACGGCGGCTTCGGTTTCGGTCTCAGGCAAGATCGCAAGCTGAATCGCGCTGCGATCAAGCAAGCCAAGTGCGTCCGCCGCCGAGCCCTTAAATCTGCTTTCAGGACCGGTCAGCGCGACTGTGATGTGCAGGCCGTCGTTGAGCAATGCGCGAGCCGCAACTAGGCCGTCGCCGCCGTTGTTCCCGCTTCCGCACAGGAGCAGTACGCGGCTTGCGCGGGGGTACTGCGCCCGAACAAAGCGGGCGACGGCTGTTCCGGCGTTCTCCATCAGCTCGCCGAATGGGGTGCCGTACTCCTCTGCGGTGCGCTTGTCAGTAGCGGCCATCTCTGCCGCGGTGAGCATCTGCATGGAGCGTTGGATGCGGCGTTACACGAAAGGGCTTAGGGCCGCAGCGGGACGGGGCTGTCGACATCGCGATCGCGATAGTAGGGTGCGCGAAAGCGGAGTATGTTCGCGGCACACTTTGCGGGTGTCATCAGGCTGGCGGCGTCCAGCACCCAGCGATTTCGCACGTTATGGGTCACGCGGCGGAAGAGCTTTTTATCGATGTAATCCTCGCCGATGTTCCAAAGAATTCCTCCGGCGGGCGTAACGAAAAAATCGACCATGCCGGTCTCGTTGGTGTAGCGGCCTAGTTTGTCGCTGTAGTACGTTTTCATACCGATGTTGCCGATGCTGGTTTCACTAATCGGGCCGATCTTCCACTGAGCGCTGTAGGCTGCCGAAAAGGCAGTGGCGCGAAGCCGGCCCATCCAGTAGGGACGTGTGTTTTCGAACGTGAGGGCGCGCTGCTTGGGGTCGTTCTGAATGTAGACGAAGTTGGTGATGGCACCCATGAGCGGGTGGCCGACGTAGTCGACGCCGAAGGGATCGTCGTCGTTCCAGCGGCTCCAGCGGTAGCGCTCGAGGGTGGTGACGTAGTCTCCCCAGAAGCCATCGGTGTGGTGCAGGAGGTGGTAGCGTGCGTCATCGTCCATGCCCACGTTACCGCCGTGCTGCGCGGAGAGGAAGAACATGGAACTGCCCAGCACGCGGGGCCAGCTGACACGGCAAGGCTTGCCGTGCAGCTCACCGGATTCGCAGGCAGTATTGCGGTCGATTTCAGAGTCGAGGTGGATCTCGTTGCTGGTGGGTTTGGCTACCGGCAGTGCTGCTGCATAGATGGTTGCCCTGGGTGAGGAGGTGAGAATGAATGCCGCAGCCTGCGTATCGCGAACCGCAGACGGCGCGTCCGCCAGCTCATACACTTGCTCGTTTTTTGCGTGCTGACAAAGCACCGATGTGCCTGCAAGCCATAGCAGGACAACATAGACCAAGGCCAGTTGCAGCGGGACGGGGAGTCTCATCAACACGTTCAGTCTACCGGGCAGTGTCAAAGCCGCCCGTCTAATCCTTAGAATGAGGCATGCGGTGGAAGCTGATTCTTGCAAGGTTGTCGGCGCGCGAGGCAAGCGACGGTGCTGACCCTGAGATCACGGGTGTGGCATATGACTCACGGCAGGTGGTCGTCGGTGACCTGTTCGTTGCGATGCAGGGTGGGTCGGTCAATGGCAACCGCTATGTGGATGGGGCGATTTCCAACGGAGCTGTCGCCGTTCTGACCGACTCTGCCGAGCATTTTGCGGTGTTGCGGCATCGGGTTCCGGTTGCGTTGGTGGATCACGGGCGGCGGGGACTGGCGCAGGCAAGTGCAGCTATATTTGGTCATCCTGAGCGGGACTTGGCGTTAACGGCGGTGACCGGGACGAATGGGAAAACTACGACTGCGTTTCTGACGGAATCATTGCTGGGGCAGGCGGGCCGGCAATGCCTGCTCATTGGCACAATTGAGACACACCTGCCGGGAACAAATGGTCAGCGCGAGACGCGGGCGAGTGAGCATACGACGCCGGAGAGCCGCGACCTGTACGCACTGTTCCGCGAGGCAGCAGACCGTGGAGCGACGGAAGCCGTGATGGAGATGAGTTCGCACGCGCTGGAGCAGGAGCGCGTGTATGGCCTGCATGTAGATGTGGCGCTGTTCACGAATCTTACGCAGGACCATCTGGACTACCACGGAACGATGAAGGCCTATGGTGCAGCGAAGGCGCGACTGTTTGCCGGGGTGGGAGCGGCGCCGCCTCGGGTTGGGGTGATCAACGCGGACGATCCTGCGTTTGCGCAGATGTGGGAGGCTGCCGCGGGGTGCGAGACG
Organism: Acidobacteriaceae bacterium; assembly: GCA_903642225.1. Lineage (GTDB taxonomy): Bacteria > Acidobacteriota > Terriglobia > Terriglobales > Acidobacteriaceae > Terriglobus. The sequence continues at coordinate 71,395 of CAHJWI010000008.1, forward strand.
CGTTGGCGGTACAGCCTGCTGGATGCAACGGCGGAGTTCCACGCGGAGGAAATCCGGTACAGGGCGGGGCGAACGGACTTTGTGTGGAACACGCCGTTTGGCAGTGCCGAGGTGGTGGTAGCGCTGACCGGGCGGGTGAACGTGTACAACCTGCTGGCGGCGGGAGCGGCGGCGCTGGCGCGGGGTATGGAGTTTGACCAGGTTGTGGGTGCGATAGCCGGGTTGCGGCCGGTGCCGGGGCGATTCGAGACAGTCGCCAATGAGCTTGGATTAACAGTGGTGGTGGATTACGCGCACACCGACGATGCCCTGCGGAACCTGATTGCGCTGGCGCGGGAGCTTGCCGGGGAGGGTCGGGTGCTGACGCTGTTTGGGTGTGGCGGAGACCGGGACCGGGGCAAGCGACCAAAGATGGGTCGGGCTGCCGGCGAGGGCAGCAATTTTGTACTTGTTACCAGCGACAACCCTCGGTCGGAAGAGCCTGCAACGATTGCGGACGAGGTCATGGCAGGTGTGCGCGACAGCGGCCTGCCTGCAGCGCAGTGGTCTGTAGAACTGGACCGTGCGGCAGCCATAGCCGAAGTACTGCGGGAGGCGTGTACCGGGGATGTGGTGCTGATTGCCGGTAAGGGGCATGAGAAGACGCAGACGGCGCACGGTGTAGCGGTCCCGTTTGATGACGTGGCGGTTGCGACTGCGGGGCTGCGCAGGATGTCGGGACGATGAGTAGTGGAAGGCGGAGTAGACGATGCAGTTGACTTTGGGACAGATTGCGGACTGGATACACGCGGAGGGCGATTTTACCTCGGCGACGGAGATCTTCGGGTACTCCATCGATTCACGCACGGTCGCTGCGGGCGACATATTTTTTGCGGTGACGGGCGAGCGGCTGGATGGCCACGACTATGTGCAAGCGGCGCTGGAGATGGGTGCTGCAGCGGCTGTGGTGAGCACGCGCTGGGTGGTGCCGGCTGAGGTGGATACGGCGAAGCTTCTGCGCGTGCCGGAGAGCGAGGATTGCGTGCTGGCGGCGATGCAGAAACTTGCGCGCGAGGTGCGGCGGATGTGGGCCGGGATGGGTACCGGTCGACGTGTGATCGGTGTGACGGGATCTGCTGGCAAGACGACCACCAAGGAATGCATTGCGGCGGTACTGGCGGTCAAGTTCAATGTTTTAAAGAGTGCAGGAAACCTGAACAATGGCTTTGGCCTGCCTCTGCAATTGTTAAAGCTGGAGCCTGCGCACGACATGGCCGTGATGGAGATGGGCATGAATCACGGGGGCGAGTTGACGGCGCTGGCAAAGATTGCTGAACCGGACTGGGCCGTAGTATCGAATGTGGCGCCGGTGCACCTGGAGCACTTTCCTGCCGGCATAGAGGGCATTGCCGCGGCCAAGTATGAGTTGGTGCAGGCGTTGCCGTTGGGCGGCATCGCATTTCTGAATGAGGATGACCAGCAAGTGCGAACGTTTGGGCGTGGCCGCGAGCCCCATGTCCGCAGATTTGCCCAGCACGCCGAAGCAACGGTGCGCGCGACCGGGGTGGAGAGCCTTGGCGTGGAGGGCATGCGATTTACAGTGCATGCCGGTGGCGAGACTGCGCCCGCGCGGATTGCTTTGCTGGGTGAACACAACGTCTATAACGCTTTGGCGGCGGTTGCGGTGGGGCTGGAAGCGGGCATCTCGCTGCAGGACTGCCTGCCGGTTCTGGAAGCGCTGCAACCCAGCGACAAGCGCGGAGCGCTGCTGCTTTGGAACGGAGCGCAGTTACTGAACGACACCTACAACTCGAACCCGCGTGCGCTGGACAGCATGGTGGACGCGCTGGCTGCGGTGCCGGCGACGCGCCGCATTGTGGTTGCAGGGGAGATGCTGGAGCTGGGGGCCGAGTCGGAAGCGCTGCATAGGTGCTGCGGCCAGCATATGCGTGACGCGGGGATCAACACCGTGGTGGGTGTGCGAGGGTTTGCGCGACAGCTCGCCGAAGGCTTTGGTGAGAGTGGCGTGTTTGTCGCTACGCCCGAAGAGGCAGGTGAGTGGTTGAAGAAGAACGTGCGCGATGGAGACGCGGTCTTGTTGAAGGCATCGCGGGGAGTGCAGCTGGAGCGCGCTCTTGCCTCACTGGCAGGCTGATCTCGCTCGGCTTGGACTGACCAACGCCTGTCGCGAGTGCCACGCCAAGCTGTTGCAGTTGCAGATGCGATGCGGGCCGCGGGTAGCGTTCGCCTAGTAAGCTGGACGTGCCCATTCCATGTCTCCGGCTGCTGGACCGCGCCGGTGGAGGACCGTTGCTCTACTGGTTGCTGTACGAAAAGCTGTACCCGATCTTTCGTGTGTTCCGCATTTTTCGGTATCTCACCTTTCGGTGCGTGTTTGCCTCGCTCACCGCCTTGCTGATCGGTCTGCTGATTGGGCCGTTCGTGATTCGCAGGCTGCGTGAGTTTCAGATCGGCCAATACATCCGCGACGAAGGCCCGCAGAGCCACAGGACGAAGTCTGGGACGCCGACGATGGGGGGCGTGTTGATCGCGATAGCCATCCTGGTGCCGACGCTGCTGTGGAGCGACCTGCGGAACCCGTTTGTGTGGCTGGTGATGGGGTCGACGCTGGCGTTTGGTGCAATTGGCTTTGCCGACGACTACATCAAGGTAGTGCACAAACGAAACCTTGGCCTGACCAGCAGGCAGAAGCTGCTGCTGCAGTTCCTGGTGAGCTTTGCCGTCGCGGCCGCGCTCTGCTTGTTGCAGAGCCGCGGCTTTTACTCGACGCGGCTTGTGGTGCCGTTTTTCAAGAACTTTCGGCCAGATCTGATCATGGGGTGGGCGCAACGTGCTCATGGGCTCTACTGGATGTCGTTCCTGCCATTTGTCGCGTTTGTGATGCTGGTGATCTCCTTTTCGTCGAACGCGGTGAACCTTACGGATGGCCTGGATGGACTGGCAATTGGCTGCACGATCATTGCGGCAGGTGCCCTAACAGTGCTGACGTATGTCTCCGGCCATGTTGTCTTTTCCGACTACCTGGAGATTCCACGCATGCCGATGGTGGGCGAGTTGACCATCTTTTGCGGGGCGATGGTGGGGGCCAGTATCGGTTTTCTTTGGTACAACGCTCACCCGGCAGAGGTGTTCATGGGCGACGTCGGATCGCTGGCCCTGGGCGGTGCGATCGCGACGGTGGCCGTTGTGATCAAGCAGGAGTTGTTGCTGCCGTTTATCGGCGGCGTGTTTATTTTGGAGGCAGTCAGCGTGATTCTGCAGGTGGGCAGCTACAAGCTGCGCGGCGGCAAACGCATCTTTCGAATGGCACCGCTGCACCACCATTTTGAGCTGAGCGGATGGAGCGAATCGAAGGTGATTGCACGCTTCTGGATTATGGCGCTGGTGTTTGCGCTGTTTGCGCTGACCACGCTGAAGTTGCGGTGACGCAGCGCCCGGTAATGACTATCGGTTATCCTGCGAACCGACGATGGAACTAAAGAACAAACGCGTGCTTGTGGTGGGTCTCGGGAAGTCCGGCGTGTCTGCGGCGCTGTTTTTGCGCAAGCAGGGGGCTCGGGTGACGGTTTCGGACGCGCGACCCTCTGAGGCGCTGGCGAAGGAGATTCCGGCGTTGCTGGACGCCGGTGTGATGGTGGAAACCGGTGGCCATGGCGTGCTGACGTTTCGCCGGCAGGACCTGGTGGTGCTATCACCGGGCGTGCCGCTGCACACGCCGGAGGTGCAGCAGGTGCAGCGGTTTGGCGTGCCCATCATCGGTGAGCTGGAGCTGGCCTCGCAGGTGCTGAAGGGTGAGGTGGTGGCCATAACGGGGTCGAACGGCAAGACCACGACTACCTCTCTGCTGGGCCATATCTTTCAGCGCGCAGGCAGACAGACGCTGGTGGGTGGCAATATCGGCCTGCCAGTGGTCGACCTGGTAAGCGGCAGTACCGCCGATACCTGGAGCATCCTTGAGGTGTCCAGCTTTCAGCTTGAGACGATCCAGACTTTTCGGCCGCACATTGCGCTTGTCCTGAACATTACGCCCGACCACCTGGACCGCCACGGCGACTTTGAGCACTACGCGGCGGCCAAGGCGCGCATTACCGAGAATCAGGCGGCGGCTGACTTCCTGGTGCTGAATGCGGAAGACAAGCCGACGCAGATGGTGGCGGCGAAGACCGCGGCCCAAATCTTCTGGTTTTCAAACGTCCGTCGCGTGAAACAGGGCGCGTTCACACATGCGGATGGGGTCTACTTTATTGCCACAGAGGGTGGCACGCCCGAACCGATTATGCCTGTTGCCGGCATCCAGCTGCGGGGCGCGCACAACATTGAAAATGTGCTGGCTGCGGTTGCGGCGGCACGACTTGCGGGTATTCCGGCCGACGGTATTCGCGATGGTGTGCAGACCTTCCACGCCGTCGACCATCGCCTGCAATTTGTTGCGAAGGTCCGTGGCGTGGACTACTTCAACGATTCGAAAGCCACCAACGTGGATGCGACGATGAAGGCGCTGGAGGCATTCCCTGGTGACGTTCGCCTAATTCTGGGAGGCAAGGACAAGGGCAGCGACTACACCACGCTGTTGCCGCTGCTGAGAACTCGAGCGAAGGCGCTTTACACCATAGGCAGTGCAGCGCAGAAGATTGAGGATCAGCTGGTTGAGTCACTTCCCTACCCCATTACACATGCTGAAACTCTGGCGAATGCCGTGGCCCTTTGCGCTCTTGAGGCCGTCCCCGGTGACACTGTTCTACTCGCACCCGCCTGCGCCAGTTTTGACCAGTTCTCTAGTTACGAACACCGTGGCCAGGCTTTCGCCGCGCTCGTTCAGGAACTCACCCTGCTGAACCCAAACCAGTAGCTGTCCGACAGCGGATCAGCCTCGGATATGCGTTCTAAATGCGCGGGCGTTGCGCCTTCGTTCAAACAGTTTAGTCGCTGGCGTGGGCCGGACAGAGGTCTTCATCGTTCGGTTTGTTCGTCACCGTTAGCCTGGAACGAGCGAAGGGTTAGGACAACCGTGATCGTCAGATGGGAGAGGCTGCGGAACACCTGAGGACGCACTCGTTCTGTCGTTATGATATCGAGGTCGATGCGACCAGACCTGCTAAGCAGAACGCTGAAATGATTGTGAGTGGATGGAGAAGTCGGAACGCCAGAAGACTTCTGTCGATCCTGTGACGTCGCGTCTCGCGTCACCGTAGCGCCGAAGGTTCCTTGCACATGAGCGTGGCTGCAATCTGAGTTCCTCCTGCCCTACGCACGATGATGTACCAAGATTGATTCCAAATCGTCTGTGATTCGCGCGACGCGCATACCCTAACCAAAGGTCGTTCATGGCAAAGCGCGTTGGCGTGGATAAATGGCTGTTTGGCACGGTTCTCACCCTTGTGGTGTTTGGGCTGGTCATGGTATTTTCCACGTCGGCGGTGCTGGCCAAGGCGCAATATGGGTCGCCCTATCCGTATGTAATGAAGCAGGCCGGCTTTGCCATTGCCGGTATGGTGGCGCTGTTCGTGCTGATGCGGGTAGACTACCGCCGCTATAACAATCCGCGGTTTATCTTTCCGTGCATCGCCGTGACCGCGCTTCTGCTGCTGGGCGTGTTTGCGTTTGCCAGTACCAACGGCGCCCACCGCTGGATTCGTCTACCCGGCACAACCCTGCAGCCGGCGGAACTTGCCAAACCCGTCATTGTTCTGTTTCTTGCCTGGTTCTTACAGAGCCGCGTGCACCAGATGGATGACTGGAAACACACGATCCTTCGAGCGGTTGGGCCTCCGCTTGTGCTGGCTGCGCTGATCTTGAAGGAACCGGACCTTGGCACCGCGCTGGTCTGCATCGGTGTCACTGTAGCCATGCTGTTTCTGGCCGGCATCGAGTTGAAGTACTTCGCCATGGCGGCCGTTCCCGGCGGCTTCGGCCTGTACTGGATGCTGTTTCATGTTGCCTTTCGCCGAGCACGCATGCTCGCCTTTGTGAATCCCGACGCGGACCCCCGCGGAACCGGCTTTCACATTTTGCAGTCGCTGATTGCGGTGGGCACGGGCGGCTTCCATGGGCTGGGTTTGATGGAAGGTCGACAGAAATTGTTCTACCTGCCGGAGCCTCACACAGATTTCATCTACGCGACCGTTGCCGAGGAACTGGGGATATTGGGCGCCGTCTTCCTGGTTGGATTGTTCGCGTTCCTGGGATATCGAGGACTGCGTACCGCGGTGTTGTCCACCGACCCGTTTGCGCGCTTTCTGGCTTTTGGGTTCACGACGGCCATCCTGATCCAGGCGTTCTTCAACATCTCGGTGGTGCTGGCGCTGTTGCCGACAAAGGGCATTCCTCTGCCGTTTATTTCCTCCGGGGGGACCAGCGTGTTCATCACGCTTGCGAGCATGGGTGTGCTGTTGAATATCAGCCGGGAAATCGATTAGGCGTGGCTCTCCGTGTTCTTATCGCTGGCGGCGGCACTGGCGGGCACGTAATTCCGGCGCTCGCCATTGGCCGTGAGCTCCGTGACCGGCATGGTGCGGAGGTTCGGTTTGTAGGGACTGCGCGGGGCATGGAGACACGGCTGGTGCCGGAAGCCGGGTTTCCGCTGGAGTTGATCCGGGTGGGCCAATTGAAGAACGTGTCCTTGATGACACGCTTGAAGACCTTTACCGACCTGCCGCGCGGCGTGCTGCTTTGTCTTGAGCTACTGCGCCGGTTCCGGCCGCAGGTGGTGGTCGGCGTTGGCGGCTACGCGAGTGGACCGGCGATGCTGGCCGCCGTAATGATGCGCATTCCCACCTTGGCGTTTGAGCCGAATGCTGCGCCGGGTTTGGCGAACCGGCTGGTTGGGCGGTTTGTGTCAGCTGCAGCGGTGAACTTTCCTGAGACTGCTCGGCATTTTCGCAATGCGCAGGTGACGGGGATCCCTGTGCGTCCGGAGTTTACTCGCATCGAGCCGAAAAGAGGCAGCAGTGCGCCTCGCCTGCTGATTCTTGGTGGATCACAGGGAGCGCAGGCGTTGAATGCTGCTTTGCCGCAGGCCGCAGATGCGCTGCTACACACCTTGCCGGGTCTTACGATTGTGCATCAGGCGGGTGAACGCCATGTGGAGGCGACGCGGGCAGCCTATGCGGCGGCTGGCGTACAGAGCACGCAGGTAGAGGTATTGGGGTTTCTGCCGGCGGTAGAGGCCATTGCCGCGGCCGACCTGATCATTTGCCGTAGTGGTGCGAGCACCGTTGCGGAGCTGTGTGCTGCCGGCCGGCCGGCGGTGTTTGTGCCGTTTCCGCAAGCGGCGGACGATCACCAGACGCGGAATGCTGAAGCTTTGGTGAAGCTGGGAGCGGCGGAGTTGTTGCCGCAGCGAGAGTTGACACCGAAACGTCTGGAGCAGGTGGTGGGCACCCTAATCACACACCATGAACGGCTGGTCAGCATGGCCACGCAGGCTCGTGCGGCTGCGCGACCGCAGGCTCTGGAAACAATTGCCAACCTGGCAATAGCGGTAAGCCGGCGACATTCAGGCTAGTAGAGAAGCCCGGCAAGTTGCCGGGCCCTTCCATGCTAATTCTTCCTACCGGTGTCCACCGCCGCCGTGGGAACCACCCCCACCAGCACCGCCATGAAAGCCACCACCGCGGCCACCGGCGAAGCCGCCTGAGCGACCTCCGCCGAAGTTAGGAGCGCTAGACCCGCGTGGACCACCACCCGAGAAGGCTCCGCCAGAGTAGCCTTTAGAACCTCCAAAGCTGCCACCTCCGCCCGAGAGTGGCCGTTGCTGGCCAGAGCTGAACCCCTGACCGCCGGCGAATCCGCGCTGCGAGCCGGAGCTGAAGCCATGGCCACCGCCAACCTGCTGCGCTCCGCCAAATCCACGCTGGCCAGAGCCGAAGTTCTGACCGCCGCCAGCAAAAACGCTTCCTCCTCGGCCGCCGAAGCTCGAAGCGCCCCGATTTCCAAAACCGTTCGCACCCCCACGGTTATAGCCGCCGAACCCTCCACTGCTGGGATAGCGGTTGAAGCCGACACCCCCGCCACGGATGCCACCCCGGAAGCCGCCGTAGCCGCCGTTGTAAAAATGCCCACCGAAGCCACCGCCAAAGCGATTCAGGCCACGGTTGTAGAAGAGAATGCCGTTGTTCCAATACCCGCCGTAGTAGCCGACGCCAAAGTAGCCGAAGCCATAGTTCAGGCCGCCATAGTAGCCTACCGAATCTCCCCAGTAGCCGGTATTCCAGTAGTAGCCGCCGCCATAGCCAGGGCCCCACCAGCCGGGTGTCCATAAGGCGTTCACATACGGCGGTTCGACCCACGCTCCCGCCACCCAATAGTAGTCGCCGACGCTGCGGTCCCACGCCCAATACCCGGGTGTCCAAAGGTAGCCGTCGCCGGGCGACTGCGGTTGCTCGTACTGTGGAATGGCAGGTGGGGCCGTATTGGTGATACCGGCCTGCTGCGACGTGGGCTGATAGTTGCCCCCATTGTTGCCATTCTGATCAGCGTAAGCCTGTGGGCCCCCGTAACCGCTGCCATATCCCTGCTGGTTTGCATAGCCAGCCGGAGCGTTGTTGTATCCGTCGTCCTGGCCGTTGTACGCCTGAGCGCCGGCGGTACTCGCTGCGAGGGCGACCGCAATGGAACCGGCAACGATCGTCCAAACTCTGAAATCGTTTGAGTTTGCCATGTTGATTCCTTCTTGCCCGCAGTTGTCGCTGCCGGGATCGTACACGGCGTTGCGCGAAGCGGGGTGTGCGCTGATTCCACACAGTAGATAAGACACGGGTGCGGATATAAAAGTTGCGCCCGCGCCGGTTGAACTCCGGGCGGGCGCAAGGCTGTAGACCGCTTCCTGGCTGGCCGCGAATCTTTCATTGGCGGTTAAGCAGCGTGCGTAAGCGGTGACGGCTGACTACTGGCGAGGATGGTCTTCGTGGTTGCCGCCGTTGTTAGCAGGGCGGCTCTCCGGCCGCTGCTGCTGCACCTGCTGGTGATCCTGCTGCCTTTGTTGCTGGACCTGCTGACGATCCGGCGTGCGCTGCTGTTGCTGCTGGACCTGCTGGCGCTGTTGCTGTTGGACCTGCTGGCGCTGTTGCTGTTGGACCTGCTGGCGCTGCTGGGTGTCCTGCTGGCGCTGCTGCTGCTGTTGTTGCTGGGGGAAAGCCTGACGCTGCTGCTGGTTTGACCCGTTCTGCTGGAAGGCCTGCCGCTGCGCACTGTCCTGCTGGTTCTGCTGCAGGCGCTGAGTTTGCAATGCCTGCCGCTGCTGCATGTCCTGACCGCGCTGCGGCGTGACCTGCTGCTGGTCTCCGAAGCGCTGCTGCTGCACATTCTGCCGGTCGGCCTGCACGTTGGCGTTGCCGATGGTTCCCCGGTTTGCGGTGGCCGCATTGTTATTCAGCGAGTTAGCTGGGCGGAAATTTGGCTGGGTATTGACCAGACCGCGCTGGCCACCGTTGGTGAAGCTACCCGCGTTCGGCGCGACTGCTGCCTGGTGGAATGCCTGCTGGGAGTTCGCCGGCCGGCTGAGAGCACCCACTGCCGGGTTGCCGTGGTTCTGTTGTGCGAACTGCGAGCGGTCCTGCCGGGCGAAGTTCACGTGGTTCACCTGGTTCTGTGTCGGCCCGGCATGCTGCTCGTGGAAGGCCGCCTGTTCGCCAGCAGTTGGACGGTTCTGCAGGCCACCCTGGCCACCAACGTAACTGGTGTGCACGTTGTTGATGATGGTGGTGTTGTGGATGTAGGTGTTGTGCACCACGTTGACGTTTACGTTGCTGTAAGCGGTGTTGTAGAAGAAATGATTGTTGTTCCAGTAGCCGCCCTCATAACCGCGGCCGAAGAAGCCGAAACCGTAGTTGACACCACCGTAATACCCGATGTGCGGTCCCCAGTAGCCAGCGTTCCAGCCGTAGTACCCGTTATCGAAGCCCCAATACCCTGGGGTCCACAAAAAACCGGGCTGCGGAGGTGCGGCCCATACACCGGGAACCCAAAAATAATCGCCCACGCTCGCGTCCCATTGCCAATAGCCGGGGGTCCACAACATGTCTGGCGCAGGAGCAACCGGTTGTACGTACACCGGAATAGCAGGCGGGGCGATGGAGATGCCTATGAAAACGCCTGCGTGGCTAACCGCCGGGACGGCACCTATGGAAGCCAGGACGGTAAGTGCTGGAAGAAGTTTGAGGAATCGCATTGCTGTGTCTCCTGGCCGTGTTGGCCCGCGCCTATGTGAACGCACAAGCAGCGGAAATGTTGCTCTTGAGGCGCAGGGAACGACTAACCCTTCTGGGCCATTGGCTTTTCCGTAGTGGAAGCAGCTAGAGTGAAGCGGACCCGCAACGACGCGGACAGAGGAGAGACCGAGCAGCTATGTATGCCGCCATGCAGCGCGTCCACTTTATCGGTATCGGCGGCATTGGGATGAGTGGCATCGCGGAGATCGTGCTCTCGCTGGGATATCCGGTCTCCGGCTCCGACCTTCGCCGCTCAGCCACGACGGATCGTCTTGAAGCCTTAGGCGCAACGATTTATGAAGGCCATCGCGCCGAGCAGGCGTCCCAGGCGGATGTGGTCGTCACGTCTACAGCTGTGCCCGGCGATAACCCAGAGGTGGCAGAGGCTCACGCTCGCAAGATCCCCGTCATCCCTCGCGCCGAGATGCTGGCCGAGCTCATGCGGCTGAAGTATGGCATCGCCGTTGCGGGGATGCATGGGAAGACTACGACTACCACGATGATCGCGGCTGTGCTGGCTGCTGGCGATCTTGATCCGACCGTAGTGGTTGGAGGCCGCGTCGACCTCTTCGGGTCCAATGCACGCGCCGGAACTTCACGTTATCTGGTGGCCGAGGCAGACGAAAGCGATCGCAGTTTCCTGAAGCTGTCTCCGATTCTGGCCGTAGTGACCAACCTTGATCGCGAGCATATGGACAGCTACACCGGCATGGCCGACGTGGAGAACTGCTTCGTGGACTTTATGAACAAGGTGCCGTTCTACGGCGCGGTGACCGCGTGCATGGACGACCCTCTGCTTCACGCGATTCTGCCAAGGGTGACGCGCCGGGTGATCACGTATGGCGCGCATCCTGAAGCTGCCTTCCGCCTCATGCCGCTCCCACGCTCCGGTAATTGTCACGCAAATTTTCACGTTCGCTTCGGTGCCGAGTTGCTAGGGCCATTTCAGCTGCATGTGCCTGGAAGACACAATCTGCTCAACGCCACAGCGGCGGTAGCCATCGGCGTGGAACTTGGCATTGAGCCGCAGCTGATTGCGAAAGGGCTTGCCAGCTTTAGAGGTGTCGACAGGCGCTTTCAGCACCGTGGAAGCGTTGGCGGCGTTGCGATTGTGGATGATTACGGCCATCATCCAACGGAGGTCCGAGCGACACTTTCGGCTGCGCGTGAGTGTGGGTATCGTCACATTCACGTGCTGTTTCAACCTCATCGCTACACCCGCACCCGTGACCTGATGGACGATTTCGCAACGGCCTTTGCGCAGGCAGACACCGTGGAACTGGTCCCCATCTACCCTGCGAACGAACAGCCCATTGCCGGGGTGGACAGTGACGCGCTTGCCGCGGCACTCGCGGGCCAAGGGACTAAAGTCCATGTTTCCGATTCGCTGCAGCAGGCAGCGGACAGGGTGGCGGCGACTGCGATGGAAGGTGACCTGCTGCTGACACTGGGCGCGGGATCCGTGTCGCACGCCGCTGCCATGCTGCTGCAGAACCTTGAGCAGCCGGCTCACGCAGCGGCGCTGTAGAGCCTTTCCACCCTCGGGAACGAGGGCCGTCGTTGACCGCGCACTGGAAGAGGTTGCCGGTGCGGATTCCGCATCGCCCATATCGGCTGGCGAGCCGCTACACTGTTCCCAAGCGATTCTTCGCGGCCCTGCTCAGGCCATGCGGACTAACGAGGCACGAAAGACGGGACCGGCCCTGCTGGACCGGCCGGTAACGGCGGATGCGATGCCGCGTGCCGAACAGATACGGCGTGCGCCGTCAGAACCTTTGCGCGCCCGGCGTGAGTACCCGGGCGTGCCGAGCAACAGCGACTTCGATCCGGATGACACCGCAGTACAAAGGAACCGCGGACGTGGAAGGCGGATTCGCCGTGGCTTGATTCCGCAGACCAGAACCGGACGGATTACTGCTGGAACTTTGCTTGCCGTGGTGCTGGCGGCGCTGGCTGCCGGGTGCTACCAGACAGACCACTTTTTGCGCCATGATCCGCGCTTTTGCATTGCGTCTTCAAGCGACATTGAATTGCAAGGAAATATCCACCTCTCGCGCCCGCAGCTGTTGAGCATTTTCGGGGAGGATGTGGACAGAAACCTGTTTTCGGTACCTCTGCGCGAACGTCGTGACCAACTGGAACAGATGCCTTGGGTAGAGCATGCCACCGTAATGCGCCTGCTGCCGAACCGGCTGCGCGTCGACGTTGTGGAACGGACGCCGGTGGCGTTTGTTCGGCAGGGAAGTTCGATCGGTATGACCGACCGCAGCGGCGTGTTGCTGGACATTCCACCGGACGCACCTGGCAATCCCAACTACTCCTTTCCCGTGATCACCGGGTTGAAGGCAGAGGATCCGGCAGAACTCCGGGAGCAGCGTATGCGCCTGTACAGCGCGTTTTTGCGCGATCTGGACAGCACCGGCAAGAAGGTCTCTACAGAACTGAGCGAGGTCGATCTGTCGGATCCGGAGGACTTGAAGACCTTGCTTCCCAGCGGAAGCGGGACAGAAACGCTGGTCCATTTCGGCACAGGCAACTTCCTGCACAGGTATAAGCGATTCCAGGAGCATATCGGAGAGTGGCGCACCCAGTATCCCCGATTGAGCAGCGTTGACATGCGCTATGAGCGGCAGGTCGTGCTGCAGATGCCGCCCAAGGATTCCACTGTTTCTGCAGCCGGTGTCGACACGCCTGAGGCCAGAGTGACAGCGCCAAGGCAACCAGCGGCAACACTGCACGCAGACTCCGGGCGAAGACCACGAGACACGCAGACAGTGACGCACAAGGCCGTTGTTGCCCCCGTGCAGAGAACGGTGGTGGCGGCAGCGTTCTTGCCTTCAAAGCCGCCCATAGCAGCACCCGTTGCAAGCACAACGCGACCACCGGCTGGTTCGCCGAGACCGATCGTCCTGCACCGCCCCGACGCAGCACCCTCGGCGCGGACGCCCGACGCAGCCGCCGCAAAGCAGGCGGACATCGCGAAACGGGTTGCGAAGATTAAGGAATGGATGGCACAACGGCAGAAGGCACGGGCACCTGCAGCAAAGAGGTAAACCGCAGAACGTAAGCTGCGTGGACTCTGCACCGTTCGAGCCATGAGCGAGCAGTTCGAGTAGCGGTAGGATAGACAGCAACCGTCACACGTCATCATCAAGGAACTCACGCAAGAGGCAGGCTGTCCGCATTGGCAGAGAAGAACGACACTCTCATCACCGTCCTGGATGCCGGCAGCTCGAAGAGTTGCGTGCTGGTTGCAGAGGTGCACGACGGCGTGTTGCGCTACCGCGGGCACGGCATTGAGAAGTCCAAAGGAATGCGCAAGGGGCTGATCGCAGAACTGGCACCCGCTGCGGACGCCATTAACCGAGCAGCCCTGACAGCGGAACGCATTACGCGCATGGGCATTGAAACCGCGGTTATCGGTGTTGGTGGAACCCATGTGCGCGGCATCAATTCTCGCGGCGGCATAAGCATGGGCAGCCGGATGCGCGAGATCACCCGTGAGGAAGTCCGTGCGGCGGTTGACCGCGCTCGTTCTGTCGCGCTGCCAGCCGACCGCGAGATTCTTCACCTGCTGCCGCAGGAGTTCATTCTTGACGACCAACCTGGTATTCATGACCCGATCGGTATGGTCGGCACCAAGCTGGAGGTGAACCTGCACCTAAGCACGTGCTCCGGTGGCGTTGCGCAATCCGTAGTCACCTGCGCGAACCGCGCCGGGCTGGAGGTGGTGGACACCGTGTACGAGGGACTTGCCTCCGCGGAATCCGTGCTTTCCGCCGACGACCGGGAACTCGGCGTGTGCATAGCAGACATTGGAGCATCCACGACGGAGCTTGTGGTGTTCTTTGAAGGTTCCGTCGCGCATACGGCGGTCCTACCCATTGGCGGCGACCACTTCACAAATGACTTGGCGGTTGGTCTGCACGTGACCCAGCAGGAGGCCGAGCAGTTAAAGCTGGAGTATGGCAACTGCGTTGTGACCAGCGTTCCGTCGTTGAATGAGATTGAGGTCGGCGGCGATCTGGCGACGGGTGGCACCACCGCGCCACGGCTGGTGAGGCAGCGGTTTCTGGCGGAGATCCTGGAGCCGCGTGCACGCGAGCTGTTCACCATGCTGCGCAACAACCTGCGGGAGGGTGGTGTACTCGAAGCCCTGGGTACCGGGTGCGTGCTGACCGGGGGCGGCAGCAAACTTCCGGGCCTGCTTGAGGTTGCTGAATCGTTGCTGCGCACGCCGGCGCGCATCGGCTCGCCCGTCCAGCTAAGCCGCATGCCGGCGGAGCTTGCCGCGCCGGAGTTTGCCACGGCGATCGGCATGCTGCTGTATACGCATCGGACCCAGGTGCGCCGTGCCAATGAGGAGCTCGGCCTAAAGCAGAAATTGAAGGCCATCTTTGCCGGCAGTTTTTAGTTTTGCTGACAGAGCTTGCGAACGTACCCACTCCGGCACTCCGCCGCCGAAGCAAACGCTGTCTCTCCACAACTCGCCGTGACAGAATCAAAGCAATAGGCGCACAGCAAATGCGCAAAGCCAATCTGCATTCCCCTTTTATTAACGTTTCTGCCGAACGGCGCCATCCAGGAGTACCAAGACCCATGCAGCCCGACGACGATCTCCGCATCCAGTACCTCGAAGACATGCCACGTGGAGCACGCATCAAGGTCATCGGCGTAGGCGGTGGCGGCAATAACGCCGTGAACCGGATGATTGCGGCGCATGTGGAAGGTGTAGAGTTTATTGCCGCTAATACGGACGTGCAAGCGCTTAAGACGAGCATGGCACCGGTCAAGCTGCAGCTTGGCGTAAAGCTGACCAGCGGTCTGGGTGCGGGGGCGAATCCGGACGTTGGCCGGCGCGCGGCGCTGGAAGATTCCGACAAGATCATCGAGGCGTTGGAAGGTGCGGACATGGTTTTTGTCACGACCGGGCTTGGCGGAGGCACCGGCACTGGCGCGGCACCGGTGATCGCATCGCTCGCCAGCGAAATGGGAGCGCTGACCGTAGCCGTCGTTACGCGACCGTTCGCCTTTGAGGGCAAGCGCCGGTCGATGCAGGCCGAACGCGGGCTGCAGGAACTGCTGGACGCCGTCGATACCGTGATTGTGATTCCGAACGAAAAGCTTCTTGCGGTGGCTCAGGATACTGGTTTTTTTGAGAGTTTCCGCATTGCCGACGATGTGCTGCGCCAAGGCGTACAGGGCATCTCGGACATCATCACGATTCCTGGTGTGATTAACCGTGACTTTGCCGACGTAAAAACCACCATGGCCGGCATGGGCTATGCGGTGATGGCGACCGGCATGGCCAGCGGAGAGAACCGCGCTATTGAGGCTGCCCACGCGGCGATGGCGTCTCCATTGCTGGAGGCGGGCGCCATCGATGGTGCACGCGGGATCTTGATCAACATCACCGGCTCGTCATCGCTGAAGCTTAATGAGGTCAATGCCGCGTCCACGCTGATTCAGGACGCCGCGCACGAGGATGCCAATATCATCTTCGGCGCCGTGCTGGACGAGAGCATGGGCGACCAGATCAAGATCACGGTGATCGCCACAGGCTTTAAGGACCGCACCGACAACAGCTCTGAGCGGCGCGACTACATGCTGCAGCAGAGCGCGCTTCCAACGTATCGTGCATCCTCGCTCGATGCGCATTTCGTACCGCCGATTGTGAAGGCAGTGGTGCCGCCGCCCGTTTCATTACCGCAGAACGGCAAGCAGGAGTCGACAACAGCGACCGCCGTTCCACCTGCCGCGCCGAGGATTGAAGCTACACCTGAGCCGTTGCAAGTATTGCCATCACCGGTGGCGGCGCCCGCCGCCACACGGCAGCCGGTGTACACCCCGAATGCAGACGCGCTTGCGCCAAGTTTTGCGAACGCGTTGCACAATGCGTTTCAATCGTCGGGGCCCATTCCCATCATGGCCGCAGAGGAAATTGACTATGAGGAGACTGTCTCCACAGACGATCCCTTTGGCCTGGACGATGAGGACGAGCACATAAAAACTGCGGCACCGATGCCTACAGTTCCTGCTGTGCCGGCTTCCATCTTCGATGACGACTTTTTTCTTCGCGGCCGTCGCCGCGGCGACGCGGAAGCTTCAGAGGTCGATACCAGCCGCGACCCGCAACTGCGGCCGGACGTGCGGGTACCTACCTTCGGTGGCCTGGCGCCCGCACAGGAGCCGCAGCATGCCGACGACGACGAGTTGGACATTCCGGCATTTCTTCGACGCGGTACCCACTAGCGCCTTTACCGTACGGCTCGTCCAACACATCAGAGGAGGGCTTCTTTGCCGCACATCGCTTCCCTGTTTTTTCGTAGCACTTTCTGCCGATTCACCTCTGCAGTACTTCTTTTACCGATGCTCAGTGCTTCTGCCGTGATCCGGAGCACTGGCCGGCCGCTGCCGCGCCACCCGGCACATGTACATGAGAGCGCCCGTGCGACCCGCCACATGGCGGCGCTGCAGCACAGCCGTCGCGGCGGGTCACGCAAGCAGGTTGTCCGATCCGCAACGCATGTGGTGACTCACCGCGACCGCCATGGCCGGCTCGTCCGCACGCGCGTTGCATTGGCTCCGCGCCGCTTTTTCGAACGATTCTCTTCGCCGTCATTCACCTACGACACGACCAGCCTGACAGCGGGGGACGTAACTACCGGTGAAGATTCGCTGATCCGGCAATCGCTGGTGGATGCGCTTGGCAACTACAACGGCACAGCCCTTGCAATTGATCCCAAAAACGGGCGCATTTTGAGCATGGTCAACCAGAAAATGGCACTTGGACCGGGTTCGGAACCGTGCTCGACCATCAAGCTTACGGTGGCCCTGGCCGCGCTGTCTGAAGGCTTGGTCAAGGCGGATACACCTGTTTCGCTTGGCGGCAGCTACCGTGTGAACCTGACCTATGCCTTGGCCAAAAGTGTGAACCCTTATTTTGAAGTGCTTGGCCGGCAGATGGGTTTTGAGAAGCTGAAGCACTACGAGAACGAGTTCGGCCTGGGCGAACTGGCCGGCTACAACATTCCGGGCGAAACTCTGGGTGTATATCCGGACCATGTGCTGCCTGAGACGCTGGGAGGTGTGGGGCGCATGTGCTCGTTCGGCGAATCCGTGCAGATGACACCCATGCAGCTTGGCGCCATCGTTGCGGCTATTGCGAACGGCGGATCGCTCTTCTACCTGCAGCACCCTACCACGCCAGAGGAGATTGCCAGCTTCCAGCCTCGCCTGAAGCGCACCTTGAACATCAAAGCTGCTGTGCCGGAGATGCTGCCGGGCATGGCCGGTGCGGTTAACAGCAATTACGGCACGGCGCGCCGGCTGCGTGTAAATTTTGGGGACTTCCCCGTGCTGGGCAAGACCGGAACTTGCAGCAACAACGGAACACGGTATGGCTGGTTTGCCGGCTACGGTGATGGACCCTCCGGACGCATTGTCACAGTCTTCTTCCTGACGGGAGGCCGGCCGACATTCGGCCCCAAGGCTGCGGAGCTCACAGGTGTCTTCTACCGGGCACTTTCGAATCGGGCGTACTTTGGGCAGAAACCTATCGTCCCCGTCGTTCTGCCCAGCCTCAACGAGACGGACACCAGTGAGGACTCCGGCGAGCCGGAACCTTCACTTTAGAACGCACAAACGAGCCGTTTTGCGCGCGGATGCATTCTCCATGGGGGACGATTCTCCTGGAGCCGCACTAACGGTTCACCGCTCCATGACTTTGCGGCAGGTGTTCTCTGCGTTGGGCCGGACACAAAGAAGATTGAAGCTGGATCTGTCCGCCGCGCCGCGTAGAACGAGGTTAGAAAGGAAGCTCTGTTGACGAGCCGCTCTGTCACTGCCCTGTTTACCGGATTTACAATCGCCGGCAATACGGTCTTTGGCCTGCTTGCGGCGGCGCTGTGGGGCGGCGGTGACTTCGCGGGCTCCATGGCTGTAAAGCGGCTGAACGGAACGATTCGTGGATCGTTACTGGTGGTGGTGCTGGGGCATGCGCTCAGCCTGCTCTGCCTTTCCGGTTGTGCTGTGGGTCTGCACGACGCGGTGCCTCATGGGATTCCCATGGTGTGGAGCGTGTGCGGAGGTGCTATCTCAGGGGTGGCGCTTGTGTTTTTCTATCTTGCATTGGCGAGTGGCCACATGGGGTCTGCCGCGGCCGTAAGCGGACTAATCTGTGCAGCGCTGCCGGCCGTGGTTTCCGCGCACACAGAAGGCCCTCCGGGTTGGAGGCGGCTGCTTGGCTTTGCGCTTGCCGGTGGTGCCATCTGGTTGATCGCCAGCGCACGTGAGGGTGCCTCACGCAAGGCGATGCTGCTGTCAGTCGCGGGTGGGGTGGGCTTCGGGGTATATTTTGTCGCGCTAAAACAGGGCGGCACCGTTGGCCTTTTGTGGCCCGCGGCGGCCGCGCGTGTTGGCAGTCTGTGCATGTGCAGCTTGCTCCTGCTGATCTTTACGGCGCAGGAGCGGCGACATCCACCCCCAATGGACAGTGTGACACCAGCTATTTGCCGCAGTGCGCTGGCGTGGATTTTGGGTGGCGCAACGTTGGATACGGGCGGCAATCTTTGCTTCATGCTGGCTACGCAGACCGGCAGGCTGGATGTTGCGGCGGTGCTTGCCTCTATCTACCCGGCCGGCACGATTCTGCTGGCGGCTGCCGTGTTACATGAACAGACGTCACGCCAGCAGAAACTGGGGATGTGTCTTGCCTTACCGGCCATCGTCTTAATCACCTTGTAGGCGCTCAAATGTGCAGTGTAGTGACATCCAGGTCAGACTTGGGGTATTCGAGCTTTAGCCCCTTCAGTGCATTCACGATGACCGTGGAAATCGCAATATTGCGATGCCACTTGTGGTCTGCGGGAATGACGTACCACGGGGCTGCCGGCGTACTAGTCTCCGCAAATATATCGTCGTAGGCCTGCTGGTATTTGCTCCAAAATTTCCGTTCCGCAAAATCGCCTGCAGACAGCTTCCAGTGCTTGTCCTTGTCGTCGATACGGGATTGCAGGCGCTTGCCCTGCTCCTCCTGCGAGATGTGAAGGAAGAATTTCAGTACAGTGATGCCGCTGTCAGCCATCAGGGATTCAAAGGCACAAATGTCTTTCATCCGCTGTCGCGTGGTTTTGCGATCGATACTGCCGTGCACGACCGGCGCCAGAACATCTTCGTAATGGGATCGATTGAAGATACCGATCATGCCGCGCGCTGGAGCAAATGGGTGCACGCGCCAGAGGAAGTCGTGCTTTAGCTCGACCGGTGTGGGCACCTTGAAGGAAGCCACGTTGCAGCCCTGGGGGTTTACACCGTCGAAGATGCCGCGGATTGTTCCATCCTTGCCAGAGGTGTCCATCCCCTGAAGAACGATCAGTACGCCGTTTGTGCTGCCGGCGTACATGACCTCCTGCAGTTTGGCCAGAAGCTTGCGCTGTGCTTTGAGCTCCCCGTCCGCCTCGTCATCGTTTTTAAACTTACCCGTGCTGCCGGTGGGGATGTGCTTGAGCCGGAGCGGCTTGCTAGCGTCGATGCGGTATGCGGAAAGGTCTTTCAATGGGTCACTCACTTCGTGAAACTGTCATGAAAGGAGACGGCGACTATGCCAGGAAGGGTGCTTGCGTCGCACACAGTAAAGGCGTCCTGCAAGGACGCCCTCTAGAGCACCGATTGGAAAGTGCTACTTAACTTCAGGCGTCTTGTCATTCGCGACGGGTGTGACGATGTGTGCGTCGTTCTTCACGTCGTCGGTGACGCCCTTCATGCCTTCTTTGAAGCCACGCAATCCCTCGCCGAGCCCTTTTCCAAGTTCCGGCAGCTTTCGACCGCCAAAGAACACAAGTAGAACGACACCGATGACGAGAAGGTGAGTCGGCTGAAACAGGTCATTGAGCATGGGGAACCTCCGGTACACGGCGCGAGACGGGCTCAACGCAGACAAGCACATTGTCGCACGAAAGGCACCACGCCTGCCGTTGCGGGTCGCGCGACAAGAGCCTGTTTTCGCACGGAAAACGTCGAACGGTATATCGTAAAGGCTGTGCCGGAGCCGCGCTTGTACCTGGCTGCACAGGCACAATCGTTTGGAGGACCATGTTCAAGATCCGCTCCCGGCGGCACCGCGCTGGGCTGTCATCGGCCACTCGCCGCCTCTGCACAACATCCGTAGCAGTTTGTCTTTCTCTGATTCCAGCTCAGCACCTGCTTGCGCAGAAGGGCGTGTTTAAGCCGCCGGAGCCGGTTACCTACACCGAGCGCTACGAGATTTTTGGAGCCGCCAATTTCTTGAACGGCCAAGCCGGCCAAAGCCTGCCGAAGCGCTACAACATGGGCGGCGGCGAGGTGATGGGAACGTACTGGCTCACGCCGAAATACGGCGTCGCAGCCGACTTCCGGTATGTTGCCGGGTCCACACCGGTGCTCCCGGGTGGTCAGGCGACGAACCCCCGTGTGCAGACGCGGCCATACGTGAGCCAGGCCATTGGTATGGGCGGCGTGCAATATCACTTTCGCGGCAACCACTACGGCGGGATCAACTTTCATGCGCTGGCGGGCGTAACGCACGGCGATTTCGATCACAGCAATCCAGGCCTGCCCACAGGCAGCTTTACGTCTGTGACCGGCCTGTACAGCAATCGCACATCAGCAATGGCTGTTGCCGGACCGAGCATTGAGTTCAATCGCTCGGCCCACTTAGCGGTTCGGCTGTCTCCAGAGATTGTCTTCGAACACTTTGGCGATGAACTGCGGGAGTTCTTCTCGTTCTCCGGCGGAGTTGTGTACCGCTTCGGCGAGCGCTGAGCAAGAGAGTGTGATGTAAAAGGGGCCTCGATATCTTTTCGAGCCCCCTCCCGCTCTAGTGCCGGAGTGAGCAGCAAACTTAAATTGCGGTTACATCGTCTGCAGAAACTCCTGAGACACCGGATTTTCATACAGAGATCCGTCCCGTGTCACCACCGTCAACCCACTTGGCGTAACGAAGTAGCGCTCTTTGTCTGCTTTTGCGTCATAGCCAATGACTGTGCCGTCCGGGACCTCAACGTCACGGTCGATGATAGCGCGTCGAATTTTGCAATGGCGTCCCACGACGACGTGCTGAAAAATCACGGAGCTGTCCACGTCGGAGTAGGAATTGACGCGCACATCCTGTGAGAGCACGCTTTGCCGCACCGCAGAGCCGGAGATGACACATCCCGGCGAAACTACAGAGTTTACGGCCATACCGGTGCGGCCCATCTCGCCGAAGACAAACTTTGCAGGCGGATACTGTGTGGGACGGGTACGCATTGGCCATTCGCGGTCATACAGATTGAAGATGGGCGCGACGGAGCAGATGTCGAGGTTTGCTTCATAGTAGGCGTCCAGCGTGCCCACGTCGCGCCAGTACAGTGCCTCCTGGCGATTTTCATCGACGAAGTTGTACGCCGACACCTTGTACCGGCCCAGCAGCTTTGGCAGGATGTTGTGGCCGAAGTCATGTTTGGAGCCTTCGATTTCCGCATCTGCGATGAGTTCCGGAATCAACACGTCGGTGTTGAACAGGTAGATGCCCATGGAGGCGTCCACCTTGTCAGGATTGAACGGCGAACGGACCTTGGTAGACTTCGGCTTTTCTTCAAAGCCGGTCACCTCGCCGTTGCGCGAAACCTCAACCACACCGAAGCCCGCCACCTCGTCAGGATCGACAGCCAGGGTGGCGATGGTGCAGGCAGCACCGGAGGCTTCATGCTGCTCCAGCATCTTGCCATAGTCCATTTTGTAGATGTGATCGCCGGACAGGATGAGCACATACTTCGGCTCTTCTGACCCGATGGAGTAGATGTTCTGGTAGACGGCGTCTGCGGTTCCCTGGTACCAGCTCTTGTTGACGCGCTGCATGGGCGGCAAAATTTCGATGAACTCGCCCAGTTCATTGGCGACGACAGGACCCCAGCCTTCGCGGATGTGCCTGTTAAGCGACAGGGCCTTGTACTGCGTCATGATATACACGCGCCGCAGGTCACTATTGATGCAGTTGGACAGTGTTATGTCGATAATGCGGTATTGACCTGCAAACGGCACAGCGGGTTTTGCCCGCTCACGAGTCAGGGGGAAAAGCCGCTCACCCGCACCACCAGCAAGGAGAACTCCAAGCGTATCCTTCATATCCATGCACTCCCGTCACGCGGAAAGTGGAGTAAGCCGGTGACAACGGCCATTGGATGCTGAAAGTAGTGAAGTTGGCAAGCGTGTTTTTCTGTTTCATCAGAAAGCCAAGCTAAGTTGCCTTTGAAGGTTTATCGGCAGCGTTCGCGGTGGCAATCCCACGCAGGCCGTCAGGGATGCTCCCCTTTTAGGACCCGCCTTCGCCCTGTGGCATCTCGGAGTCTGGCAGCGAAATACGCAGGGAGCGAAGGAAGCTGACGTCGTTTTGTGTAAAGCTGCCTGGCTCGGCCTCGGTCACATCTGTGTCGGTGTCATCTTCAGAGACTTCGTTCAAACCGATTGTGGCCTCAAGCATGAGCAGCACGTCAAACCCCTGCTCACGAATTTCCTGAACCACGCCAGAGATGGATTCTGAATCGGAGACGGATTCACGAATCGCCTCGCCCAGCTGTTGTATGAGTTGTTTTACCTTCACGTTCATCAACACCCCACTTCATCTCTGCGCGCCCGCAGTGTACACGGGTCATTCACCCATTAGACGCGAATTTCTAATCAGTGACACGGCAGATTTAAGATGTAGCGGGGTCTCCTGTGCGAAAAGGAAGCAAAAGCAGGTGTATCCGTTCAAGCTCGTGTGTGGTGGTCGTGCCAGGCATGTTCCAACTGCTCGGCGAGTACCGAAACGGGCTGAGTCTTCTTCTGCCACACCAGAAATCCCGCTGCTGCCGCGCATACTCCACCTACCGCCCAGATAAACTTTCGCATCATGATCTCCGTCTTGCAGCCCTTCAGGTTTGTGTTGGTAGCTGTCAGATGCGTGAAATCGTCCGATTGAGTAGCACGGTGCCAAACTTGCGCGACAAGGGTCTTCGGGACGGTTGATGCTCACGTAAACTTCAGCCATGGATCGTGTGCGATTTGGGCGGGTGTTGGGTCGCGGTGCCAGAATGGCCGCACAGACCGCCTATGCAGCATTGGATGCCGCCGCCTCTCCTGCGCCGCAGCAGCACCGTCCAGTCGTGCATCGGCCGGCTGTCGCACCCACGGTATTGGATCCCGTGGGCCAGAGGACCACGCCGAAACAGCTTGGATCCGCACCCCGGGCGCGGCAGCGCAGGCCAACTGCGCTTTTTGCACCTTTTCGCAAGGCGACACACGCAGTTTCGCTGGAGGTGACGGGCAGCTTCTTTGCCTTGTTTACCCTGTCCTTTGCTGGAGGCGTATGGCACCAGCGGGACCAGATGCATGCCGGGCTTGAGGGGGTACTGCAGCTGGCGCTGTTCTGCGTAGTGACGTGTTTTTTTGCGTACTGCTCCATCAGCAGCTTCGTGCGGGCTCGCCGGTTGCGCTAGGCGAACACCTAACGGCGGTGAGTATGAGCCGCAGGAATGGGTGGCGCACCTGCACGAACGGCGTCCCTGGCCAGCGGCATACCTGGATCGATTCGGAAGTCGTAAACGATGAGGGCACCGGCGCGCGGCTGCCTGGGCACGGGAACAAGCGCATACTCCCCGGGCACCAGGGGCTTCTCTGCGGAGAGCCGCAACCAGCCGTCGGGCAACGACTCCGCCTGCAGACAGACCAGGGGGGTGGCGCAGGCGGTTCCCTGCGCAATCTGGTCGAAGCGGACGTGGGGGATCGTACGGCCAGACCCCTGTTGGGTCGCCTGTACGAGCGCCCATCCGGTAGGGTTACCGCGGCCAGCATCGCCGGTGTTTTCCGTCCTGTCGGCTGTGTGCAGAAAGATGACGGGAGTGGTTGTGCGCAGGTCTGCCTTGGCATGTGCGCCCATCAGGGTGTGGCTTGGTGCGGTGCCGCCGTCGGCGTCCACGTTCGCAGGTTCTGTGATGGACGCGTGGTGTATGGGGACAAGCGCAGCTGCGCCTTCCGACGTATCTAAAGCCCAGGGAACATTGCCATTGGGTACAGCCAGACCGGGTGCGACCAGCAGCGTGCCCTGCACAATGGTGTATGCGCCGGTTTTTGCCGGGGGCGCGGCAGTCGCCGGGTTAGGCGCGGTGGCCGTAGGGTCGGCTGTTTGCGCACCGCACGCTGTCGCGCAACACACCACGATGCCGCAGCATTTCAGTAGCACTGAACGAATACGTCTTCCATCGCGCACTCGCGACAGCATACGCCCATCGTGGTCCTAGCACCATTCCCGGCAGCGGGTCCGCTGCTACCATCGTGAGCAGGAGCACCTCATGAGCACGCCTGCAAACGCCATCGATTCGTCCCTGGCCGCACCTGTCGAAGCCGTACCCGTCACCCAGCCTCTGCGCCGCACGGCACTTTTCGAAATGCACAGGGCCTTGGGAGCAAAGATGGTTGACTTCGGCGGATGGGAGATGCCGGTGCAATACGCGGGCCTGGTGGCGGAGCACAACGCCGTGCGAACTGCCGTGGGTGTGTTCGACGTCAGTCATATGGGGTGCATCCAGCTGCGCGGACCAGGGTCGCTGAACGCGGTGCAGGTGCTGTTGATGAACGACGCCAGCCGGTTGCAGGTGGGCCAGGCGCACTACAGCGCCATGCTGACGCCGGCGGGTACGTTTGTGGACGATGTGGTGCTGCACAAGCTGAGCGAAAACGACTACCTCATCGTGATCAACGCCGGCACGCGCGAAAAGGACATCCATTGGGTGCGTAAGACGATTGGGCAAATGCCCAGCGTGCACATCAGCGATTACAGCGACCTGTACACGCAGATCGCCATCCAGGGGCCGCGGGCGAAAGACACGCTTCAAAAGCTGACGGATACAGACCTGAGCACCCTCAAGAGCTACTGGTTTACGTGGGGCAAGGTCGCCGGCCTGTATAACGTGCTGATTGCGCGCACCGGGTACACCGGCGAGGACGGCTTCGAGATTTACGTGCCTAGCGACGTACCCACCAGCGAGAAGGTGTGGAAGGCCGTGTTTGAGGCAGGCGAGGAGTTCGGCATTCAGGCAGCCGGCCTTGGCGCACGCAATACGCTTCGGCTTGAAAGCAGCATGGCGCTGTATGGTCACGAAATTTCAGACACGATCAACGTGTTTGAAGCGCGCCTGACGCGGTACTGCAAGCTGGAGAAAGAGGCGGATTTTGTTGGGAAGCAGGTGCTGAGCGAAATCGAGCGGCCTGGTCGCGAACTGGTCGGTCTGGAGATGGTGGAGCGTGGCATTGCGCGGGACGGCTACCCGGTCCGAACGCTTGAGGGTGAGTTGATTGGCGTGGTCACTAGCGGATCGCCTTCGCCTACGTTGAAGACGAACATAGCTATGGCTTTTGTTCCCATCAGCGAGGCGGCGCACGGCAACGAGGTTGCCGTTGAGATTCGTGGTGCTCTGGTTAGGGCCAAGGTGGTGGCGACACCGTTCTACAAGCGGACTAGGAAGCCTGCGGAGATCGTCAGCTAAGCCGGATCTGGCGCTTCGAGAGTCACATGCTGAACCTGCAAAGCGGCCTGCGCCGCTAAACCAACTCTTTTCAGGCTGGCTCGCAGTGCCGTGCGCTCGGCCGCACATAGTGGTGCCATGAGCATGTCGATGTCGTGCTCATGCTTCCGGTACAGCTTTTCGATGAGCGCTCTGCCGCAGGGGGTCAGGTCGACAGTGCGGACGCGCCGGTCGTTTGAGCCGGACACACGGTTCACCAGACCGCGATCGGCCATGCGATCCACTGCAGCGGTCATGGACGCGTTGGCGAGGTGGACCTTATCACCCAGCGTGGAGATGCGCATCGGACCCTTGTGCAGCAGAGCCTCCAAAATCATGAAGTCCGAGAGCCCGATGCCGAGCGAAGCGATGGAATGCTCCATGAGCGCCTGCAGCGAACGGTGGGCTTTCATCATGACCAGCCACACTGACG
This sequence comes from Acidobacteriaceae bacterium, assembly GCA_903642225.1. Classification (GTDB taxonomy): domain Bacteria; phylum Acidobacteriota; class Terriglobia; order Terriglobales; family Acidobacteriaceae; genus Terriglobus. The sequence goes on from CAHJWI010000008.1 coordinate 97,596, forward strand.
CCGCAGTGGGAATTTGCTGCTCCGGCCTGGCTTGCTGATGGTCCATCGCTACACCTTCGATGCGCACGCGCCACAAAACGCCTCGGAGTCTGGCAATTGCGTCTGGGTTAGTGGTTTTCGCACAGCTTTCCACAACGTCATATCTCCAGCGCTGGTTCGTCATAAAATTACAGTCATGAGCTACCCGGCGACCTACCGCTATACCAAAGAGCACGAATGGATTGACAATGAGGGCGGAACAGCCACCATCGGCATCACCGATCACGCGCAGGAACTGCTCGGCGACATTGTGTTTGTAGACCTGCCGAAGATCGGAACGGCAGTAAAGCAGAAGGAGTCGTTCGGCTCCGTTGAGAGCGTGAAGGCTGTAAGCGACGTGTACGCGCCGGCCAGCGGTGAGGTCGCGGAGATCAATGAGGCACTGACCACCGCGCCGGAAACGATCAACACCGACGCCAATACCACGTGGCTCATCAAGGTGAAGCTGACCGACGTGGTGGAATTGGATACCCTGCTGGACGCTGAAGCCTACGAGAAGTACGTAAGTCAAGAGACTGGCCACTAATCGGCTTTTCCTGTTCTGCTTGATTCCGTTCTGCTTCTTGCTGTTCCAGGTTCAACTGCTGTTTGGAGACGCCCGATGCGCTACCTGCCGAAGTCCCCCGCCGACCGCGTGGATATGTTGAAGGAGATCGGCGCGGAGTCGATCGATGACTTGTTCTCGACCGTGCCGCAGCAGTTCCGGCTGACACGCGATCTCGCGATTCCCCGGCAGCACGGCGAGCAGGAAGTGGTAGAAGCTTTCAAATCGTTTGCCGCGCAGAACGCCACCGGCTACTCCAGCTTTTTGGGCGCTGGTGCCTACCGGCATTACCGGCCTGTGCTGATCGACGTGCTGAGCCAGCGCGGAGAGTTCCTGACCAGCTACACACCCTACCAGCCAGAGATCGCCCAGGGAACGCTGCAGGCACTCTTTGAATTCCAGACGATGATTTGCGAGCTCACAGGCATGGACATTGCCAACGCCAGCATGTACGACGGCTCGACCGGCGCTGCAGAAGCCGTCATGATGGCGGTGCGTGTGACTGGTCGAAACGCCGCCGTGGTGGCGCGTACCGTGCACCCGGAGTATCGCGAGGTGCTGGCCACCTACGCACAGCATCAGGGTATCCCAACGGCAGAAGTTTCCTACACAACGGAGGGCCGGGTTGACCTTGCTGCGCTGGACGCGGCCATCACAGGCGACACCGCATGTGTGCTAATCCAATCGCCGAACTTCTTTGGCACGATTGAGGATGTGGCAGCGATTGCCGAGGTCGTGCATGCCAAAGGTTCCCTGCTGATCGTATCCATTGCCGAAGCGGTCTCGCTGGGTATCGTTAAGCCGCCGGTCGAGGCAGATATCGTTTCGCTGGAAGCGCAGAGCTTTGGCGTAGCAGTCGGCTATGGTGGGCCCTACTGCGGAGTCATTGCGGCAAAGGAAAAGTTTCTGCGGCAGATGCCGGGGCGCCTTGTGGGTGAGGCGAAAGATACCGAAGGTCGACGTGGTTTTGTGCTGACTCTGTCTACCCGTGAGCAGCATATCCGCCGCGAGAAGGCGACCTCAAATATCTGCACCAACCAGTCGCTGGTGGCACTAATGGTGACTATCTTTCTGACCGTGTACGGTAAGGGCCTGCGGGAGTTGGCGGAACAGAACCTGGCAAAAGCACACTTTCTCGCTAGTGAGCTTGGGGTGTCTGGAGCAGTACTGTTCCCCGGCGCGCCGCGATTCAATGAATTCGTGCTGCGAACGCCAACGGCCTCTGCGGACTTAAACGAGGCCCTACTCGAGAAGAAGATCATCGGCGGTCTGTCGCTGGCAAGGTGGTATCCGGAGTTGGGCGAGGGTGCGTCGCTGTGGTGCGCGACCGAACTAACGACGCGGGCCGAGATGGATGCCGCAGGCAAAGCCGTTGCGCAGGTGGCGGTCGAATCCAACGAATTGGCGCTTGTGTAATGTCTGACTTCACTGATCTTCAAGATGCGCCATTGGCCAGCGTGGAGTTTGTGCAGGACTTCCTGCAGTTGCACTTCGACGGTCCGTTGCTCACGCTGTACGCGTGGCCTACGGTGGCAGACGTCGATGGCATCTCCGTTGCCTATGGCGAACCGGGGTACCGGGATGCGTTGTGCAGCGTCATCGGCGAAACAGTCAGCACGCCGGAACTGGACGAAGGCCGCTCGCTCACGATTGAATTTGAGAACGGCACGGTTTTTGCGCTGAGCCTGCGCGAAGAAGACATCGACGTCGCAGAGGCGGGCAGTTTTCGCAGCACTGCCGACGACGAACTGCTGGTGTTTTAACAAAGGAGCACGCATGATCGGCAATCCGCATCGCTATGTATGTACGCTGCAGTGGACCGGCAACCGCGGCCGCGGAACGTCCGGGTACCGGGACTACGACCGCTCCTACGACCTGTGTTCTGCCGGCAAGCAGACGCTCTCAGCCTCCGCGGATGCAACCTTCCGCGGTGAGCGCGAAAAGTGGAATCCGGAAGAGATGTTGCTGTCGGCGCTCTCGTCCTGTCACATGCTCTCCTATCTGCATATTTGTGCAGACGCCGGCATTGTTGTCACCGCTTATACCGACGCTGCAGAAGGCAGCATGGAGTTGAGGACGGACGGCAGCGGTCGATTCATCTCCGTCATCTTGCGACCCCGTGTCACCGTCGCCGCGGGAACTGACGTGGAGACTGCGCAGATCTTGCATCACCTGGCACATGAGAAGTGCTTCATCGCGAACTCAGTCAATTTTACGATTGAGGTTAACGCAACTGTCGTCATCGCTAACAATGAGCAATCTCTCGCAACGAAACTCTGACCATCGGCAGCACTCGTTCGCAGCAGGTCAAAGGTGTGGTTCGCACAGCACGTATGGGGTTCCCTGAATGAGCACAGCATTTGCACCACTAGAAATACCAACCGAGCCTGCAGCAGCAGCGACTCCCTTTGTCGGCGCGCCCCGCAAGGCAACAACGCACACGAGCCAAAACGAAGGGCTGATCTTTGAGAAGAGTTCGCCTGGCAAGAAGGCCTATCGTCTAAGTGAACTGGATGTGCCTGCAGTGGATGCGGCAGCGCTGCTGGGAGACGCGGTTCGCGAGAATCTTGGCGTTATGCCGGAGATGAGCGAGATCGAGATCGTCCGGCACTTCACGCGACTGTCGACGTGGAACTATGCGATCGACCTGGGCATGTTTCCTTTGGGCAGCTGCACCATGAAGTACAACGGCCGTGTGAACGAAGCGGTGTCAAGGCTTGAAGGCATTGCCGAGGCGCATCCATACCAGCCGGAGTCCTTGTCGCAAGGTGCATTGGGGATTATGAAGCTGTTGCAGGATTGCCTCCTGGAGATCACCGGCATGGATACGATTACGCTGCAGCCGGCTGCCGGTGCTCACGGGGAGTTCACAGGCATACTGATGGTGCGGGCGTACCACGAGAGCAAAGGGAATGCGCGGAAGACGGTGCTTGTGCCGGACAGCGCGCACGGCACAAATCCAGCGACAGCTGCGGTTGTCGGTTACCAGGTGAAGAACCTGAAGTCGAATGCAGAGGGTGCAATCGACCTGGACGAGCTACGGGCTGCGGTGGATGAAGACACGGCGGCGCTGATGCTGACGAACCCGTCGACGATCGGTGTGTTCGAGTCGCAGGTGCATGAGATTGCCGAGATTCTTCATGCAAAGGGTGCGCTGCTGTACATGGATGGCGCGAACATGAATGCGTTGGTGGGCAAGACGCGGCCGGGAGATTTCGGGGCTGACGTCATGCACCTGAATCTGCACAAGACTTTTTCGACGCCGCACGGTGGTGGTGGTCCAGGCTCTGGGCCGGTAGCGTGCAAGGCCCTGCTGGAGCCGTTCCTCCCTCGGCCTACAGTGATCACGAAGACCGACGGGACGCTGGGCTTTGATCACGATCGTCCCCAGTCGGTAGGTCGTGTGCGCATGTTCTACGGCAACTTCGGTATGTTTGTGCGGGCGCTTGCGTATACCCTCGCAAACGGTCCGGATGGTCTTCGCCAGACGACCGAGGACGCGGTGCTGAACGCCAACTACATTCGGGCCAAGCTCGAGGGCTACTTCGACCTGCCGTACAAGACGAGGTCGATGCATGAGGTGGTGTTCAGCGACAAGCTGCAGGCGAAGAACGGTGTAAAGACCGGCGACATGGGCAAGCGGCTCATTGACTACGGGTTTCATGCGTACACGGTCAGCTTTCCCATGATCGTGAGTGGAGCCATGATGATCGAGCCGACCGAGAGTGAAAGTCGCGAGGAGCTGGATTACCTGATCGACGCTCTACAGCAGATCTCTCGGGAGGCTGCGGAGAATCCGGAGTTGGTGAAGACGGCTCCGCATTCGACTCGGATTCGTCGGCTGGACGAAACGGCCGCGGCACGCAAACCTGTGTTGCGATGGAAGGCACCTGTGGCAGCGGAGCCGATGCAGGTGGATACCGCTGCAAAGGAGTGGTAGTTGAGCGCATTCTGGGACCGCAAGGACGAGCTGGCCAAGTACGAGTTCATGATGGGCGTTGAGCGGGGTCGTTTGGCGGTCTCGCTCGACGTACTCACTGATGCGCTGGCGATGGTTGGGCAGCATGGTGTGTACTGCGTGTCCAACCGGAACCCTGGGAAGCCAGCGCTGGATCTGCAGGCTGTGATGCAGGGGATCAACGATGCCAAGAAGTTGGTGGGATCGGTGATGGAGGAGTTGAAGCGGCAGAAGCTGGCCGCAGAGATCTCGTCCATTCCAGAGTCGGTGTAGACTTTTGCTAGGCACCCGTAGCTCAGCTGGATAGAGCGGCAGCCTCCGAAGCTGTAGGTCAGAGGTTCGAATCCTCTCGGGTGCACCATCCCCCTCAATTTGTGCAAGTTCCTGATTCCAGAGGATCAGATCTGTAAGTTCCTGACTGTGAACGAGTTACTCATGCAGGACCCCAGGCGAAATCCACAGCGCGTATAGACGAAAGCCCCGACGGTTGCCGGGGCTTTCTTATTTGGTGAGGCACCTGCTGTTTAGAAGAAGAGGCGACCACCCACCTGAACGTTGCGCGGGCTGTAGGCGAAGTTGGAGTTGGCGGAGTTGGTGAAGCCGAAGCCGCCGGTGGAGGTAAGGGGCGAGTAGGTGAGCGTGCCGGTCGGTGCGGTGGCGCTGGTGGCAGGCGTAGTGCTGTTGACCAGGGTATACGCCGTGCTGACGAGGCTGGTGTAGTTCTGGTGATTTGCGAGGTTAAATGCTTCGATCAGCAGCTGGAAGGTGACCTTTTCCGAGATGCGTAGATCCTTCTGAATACGCAAGTCAAGCAGAATATCGCGGGGGTAGGTGAAGGTGTTGCGGCCGATTTGCGGAATGTAGGTAACGCCCAGCCCGGAGAGTCCCGAGTTGGTCGCCTGCAGGCAGCCTGCGGAGGAGCACTGCGCCGGCGCAGTGGTTCCGTTGACGACTGCGCTGTAGGGCAGGCCGGACTGCATTTGGAAGGCCGGCTTCACGGACCAGCCGTTGGTAGCGTAGGTCGCAAAGCCGTGCCCCGCGAGGCCAGGGACGTTGAGTATGGCCCAGCCTACGGCGCGGTGGCGAACGTTGAGAAAGCTGTTGCCGTAGTTGGCACGGCCGTTTCCGAACGGGTCAAAGAAGCCGTTGAAGCTGAAGCCGGTGACCTCGGACTGGTTGTAGTCTAGGGCGTGCGACCAGGTGTAGGTGGCGTCGTAGGTGATGTACCGGCCGGCGCGGTGAGTGACGTCGACCGAGAGCGCGTGGTAGTTGGAGTTGATGTTGCTGAGGCCGGTGAAGACGTTGCCGTATGCCGGGTTGAGGGTGGCAGCGGCAGTCTGGCCGACTTTGCGTTGGCCGTAGACCTTCTCCGAAAGGACGGTGCCGCACGCTACAGGTCCGCAGGTGCTTTGTCCGGCGGCGGCCGCAACCGTGTAGTTCGCCGTGTAGGCGTTGTTGGGGTCGAGGTTCAGGTTGAGGGAGTTTGGAAGTTCGCGGCCGAGCGCACCCAGGTAGGTGATGGAGAGCACAGTGTTGAGACCGAGATTCTGCTGGACGGCGAGATCAAACTCCTCGGTATAGGGATTCTTTAGGGTAGGCGAGATGTTGGTGATGTCTGGGGACAGGCCAGAGCTGCGGATTGCTGCGTCGGATGGGCGCTGCGAGAACAGCGGCGCACCGGCGATGGAGGGCGACGAGAAGTTGTAGCCGAGCTGACCGTTCGCTGAACCGGAGTTGAAGCGCGCGCTGAGCAGATTCACGTTCGGGATGCGGCCGTAGTACATGCCGAAACCGCCGCGGACGACCGTTTCACCCTTGCCGTAGGGATCCCACGCGAAGCCGACGCGCGGAGCGATGTTGTTCTTGTCGCTGATGTGGCTGTTGCTGTTGGGGTTGTTAGCGGCTACAAGCTGCGATTGCTGATCGGGGATGGACTCATAGTCGTAGCGTGCGCCGAGGTTGACGGTGAGCCGCGGCGTTGCTTTCCAGTCGTCCTGGACAAAGACGCCATAGTCGATCGTCGCCAGGTCGTACGGCTGGCCGCCCGTGTTGGTGGTCGAGAAGGGGGTGGGGCTGATGGTCTGGCGATAGTAGGTATAGCAGCCGAGCGGCTTGTAGGCCGCGCCGGATCCGGTGCCGCAGCCGCCGCCGCCGCTGTTGAGCTGAGCCTGGCCGAGCGTTGTGCTGTTGCCGTTGACGACGCCTGCGCGGGTGAGGATGTCGCGTGCGGAGTTGAGGATGCTGGTGTAGTTGAAGGTGCCGTTTGGGGAGTAGCCGCTGAAGCCGGTGGTCGCTTGAATGTCGTAGTTGTGGACGATGTCTTCACCAAAGCGGACGGCATGGCGGCCGAGCTGGACGATAGCTGTGTCACCAATCTGCCACTTGCGCTCGTCTGGCAGGGCCGGACGGAAGGCGTAGTAGGGCTGGCCGGCGATGAAGCCGTTGACGGAATTGTTCAGGTTGACCTGGGGCGCGATCCCGGTGGCATTGGTCAACAGCTGGCTGGTGAAGCCGGTGTTGGGGAGCGCGCTCTCATCGTTCAGCTCGCGGCCGTACTGGTAGCGCAGCTCGTTAGTGACGTTGGAGCGGAAGGTGGAGACGAGGCGTGCGACGCCGTAGTCAAGCTTGACGAAGTCCTGGGCGAAGCCGTCGCGGGCGTAAAACACGTTGGCCTGGGTCTGAACGCCGCCGGGTGAGTCCCAACGCAGGCGGTGATAGAGCACGGTGAGGCGGTGGTTAGGCCTGATCTGATAATCGAGCCGCGGCGTATTGATGACCTGGGTGCCCGTGCGCGGCTGCTGGCCAAGCGCGCTGTTAGCCACGCCGATGTAGCTGTTGTAGATCGCCTGAGCCTGCGCAGTGGATGTGGGCGTGGCGGGATTGTAAAAGGCGTTGCCGGTGGCGTTATAGATGGAGGTTGCGAGGGTCTTGGCGTCTGCGGCGTTGAGCGGGTTGAAGAAGGAAAGAGCCTGGGCGGTGCCGAAGCCGGGGAAGTTGCGTTGGAACTTGTCAAAGGCGTAGAAGCCGAAGAGCTTGTCCTTGATGAGCGGGCCGCCGACACCGAAGCCGTACTGGTTGCGCTTGTCCTTGGCCTTGAAGGGGATGCGCTGGGCAGTGCCAGCTGTTGGGTCGAACTGGACGCGGTAGGTGTAGGGATTCTGCGCGCCGAAGTCTGAATCGCGGTGGTAGAAATAGGCTTCGCCGTGGATGCTGTTTGTGCCGCTCTTGGTGATGGAGTTGATGACACCGCCGACGGCGCGTCCAAATTCGGCGGAGTAGACACCGGTGTTGACCTGGAACTCCTGCACGGCAATCTGGGCGGTGGAATAGCCAGCGCGGGTGCGGCCACGCTCTTCGCCGTAGAAGGCCTGGTTGTCGTCGACACCATCGATCTGGACGTTGTTGAGCTGGGGCTGGATGGCGCGGAAGGCGATGAGGCCAAAACCCTGCAGGTCGTTGCTGGTACCCGGGGTGAGCAGGGCGAGCGAGGACCAGCGGCGGTTGTTGATGGGAATGTTCTCGATTTCGCGGTTATCGAGCTGGCCGCCAAAGGCAGGGGTGTCAAACTTGATGGCAGGGGTTTCCGCCGAGACTTCGACAACCACGTTGTCAGTGCCGGCCTGGAGGTGTGGGCTGACCTCTGCAACGTCGTTGACGGCGACGACGACGTTGGCGGAGCGGACCTCGCCGAAGCCGGCGGCGCGAATGGTGACGGTGTAGACGCCGGGGGGAAGCAGTGCCTGTTTGTAGTAGCCGGCGCTGTCGGTGGTGAGTGTCTGGTCGGCGTTGGTGCCATTGCTGTGGATGGTGACGGTGGCGCCTGGGACGACGGCATCGGTGGAATCAAAGACGGTGCCCTGAATAGAGCCTTGGGTAAGGGATTGTGCACCGGCGGTGCCGGCAATTGCGAGGGACACGAGGACTGCGCTTCCCCATTTGTTGTGCGTCATTGTTGGATCTCCGAGTAAGTAGTGCAGTTGAAAGCTGTTCTTGAGCAGCGAGGTTGTGCTGCGGCTGATCTTAGGCCTCGCATCGTTTCGTGACGGTGGGGAGGCTCGGCATGTTCCGTTGGATGGACCTTCGTGAAGGCTGTACGGCTGCCGATGGGCAACCTGGATGAAGTGGCCGCGCAGGGCGGCGTGCGCGTCCCAGGCAACAGGCCGCACGAGTTGGCGGCTTGCCGGAATCGCGATATGTTCAATGTTTTAACGGTCTTAGAAGGGCCTGAGGATGTCAAGCGCGCCGGGGCCGATTCACAAGAAACGTTGGTGAATTTGACCGTTTCGAAGACGGATGCGCCGCGTCAACGTGCGTCTAGTGAAGGTGTTCTGGGATGACTGCAAATTGCAGCAGAATCTCAAATGGAACAATGCGCAGGGTGTTTTCGTGCGTCGCTTCAAGCACCACCGGGCAGGCCGAGCCGGCCTCAAACACCTGCAACCAGCGAGCGGCGCAAACGCACCAGCGATCCCCTGCCTTTAACCCCGGAAAGCCGAATTGCAGCGCAGGTGTGATGAGATCGTTGCCGAGTTGACGGCTCGCGCGGAGAAAGTCGTCGGTCACGATGGCGCAAACGGTATGCACGCCGCGGTCATCCGGCCCTGTATTGCAGCAGCCATCGCGGTAGAAACCGGTCATCGGTTCTGTTCCGCAGCTCTGGAGCGGCTGGCCGAGGACATTTCGCGGGGTGTCTTGCTGGGGGTCGCTGGAAGCCATTGCTGTTCCTTAGAGGGTTGCAGGTTGAAGTAGAACATGGCGTGAAGACGTGTGCCGAGGTTTGGACGCGATGGCGAGGCATGGCGCTGGCAGGAGGAGTGACATCGTTGAGAGAAGATTGATGCTAGCCGCGTCGTCAATGGGCGACGGCGGTGTTGTTGTGCGACGAAGTGCAGTGTAGTGGAAGCATGCGAAGTCAGGCTAAACATGAGGTTCGAGGGGCAGCCGCGCGGACGGGGTGGGGCGTGGCTTCTGCAGGCAGTTTCGCTCTAGGTCGTATTCCTCCCGTTGGATACGCGTTAGCGTTGCTGGCTGTGGCGTATGTTGCGGTATTGACTGGATGGCTGGTGAGCCAGCCATTGCCGCCGCTGCAGGATTTTGGCGAATGGGTGTTTCAGGGTTGGGCGATGCTTGGGCTGCTGCGAGGCGATGCGGCAACGCATGCGCAGTTTGCGGTTGCCTGGTTTCCCGTGCCGAACCTGCTGACACAATGGCTGCTTGTAGGGGCGAGCGCGCTGATAGGTCCGTTTCTTGCGGCCAAGGTGCTGGTGGCACTGTATTGCGTGGGAGCCGCCGGTGTATGCGCGCTGGCGGCCCGGCGGTTCCGGCCGGAAGCGTGGGGTGAGACGTTTGTTGTCTTGCTGGCGTTGGCGGCGTTCAACTCGTGCTTCTGGCATGGATACGCAAACTACCAGCTGGGGGTGGTGCTGTTCCTGCTGTTCCTGGAACGGACGGCGGGTCGCCCGATATCAGCATGGGTGGTGGGCGGGTGGGCGCTGCTGTTCTATGCCTGCCATGGATCGGTGCTGATTGCGTTTGTTCTGCTGATCGCTGTGCGAGAGTGGCGTCGGTGGCGAGTGTTGCTGGCGCTGGGGCCGGTGATCGTGCTGTTTGGGGCCTATCTGGCGCGACTACGGCCCGGGGGGACGCATGGTGGGGCGGCTTTTCCTCTGCTGGGTCACTTCGCGTACAAGGGATACACGCTGGTGAAGGCGGGACCGTATCAAAATTTGGTGGATGCGCGGGGGATGAGCGCTTTGGTGCAACCGCTGGCGTACCGCGCGGGGGTGGTGCTGAACGTCGTCTTCGGTTTGGTGATTGCGGGTGTGCTGCTGTGGGCGCTGTGGCGCGGGTGGCGGGCGGTGCCGCGGTATGTGCTCCTCTTCTGGGCCGGGCTGCTGGGATTCGTGCTGGTGCTGCCGGCAGACACGGCGGAGGTGGTGAATCTGGGCGAACGTTTCCTGTATCTGCTGCTGTTGAGCATGGCGCTGCTGTTGCCAGGCGTACGATGGGTGCGGCTGCTGAGCGGGATATGCCTCCTCGGGTTCGCACTCACAGCGGCTCAGTTCCCGCGATGTTCCCTGCCCGGGCAGGATGCGGTCGAGGCGTTCCATCGGCCGCCGGAGTTGGAGGGACGGGCTTATCGCGGCGATGGCCTCTTTTCACACCGGCTGTATCAGAACGATGAGCGACGGGTGGAGATGCGGGATGGAGCACGGACGTTTGATCCGCTGCTGTTCGATACGTGGATGCTGAAGGAACGGGCACGTTGAGTGGCCTCCCGCTACTGGCTGCCGCCTTCAACGATCCCCATGAACCAGAACGCAACAGCTGCTACTTGGCGGCGAGGGCTTGCTGTTCCTGGTACTCCGCGTAGGGGCCCTTGTGGTCGGTGACGGCGCCCTTCTGGAAGTGCCAGATGCGGGTGCCGACCTCTTCGATGAGGTCCTGGTCGTGGGTGACGAGGAGGACGGTGCCGTCGTACTTTTGCAGCGCCTGGTTCAGGGCGTTGATGGATTCCAGGTCGAGGTGGTTGGTGGGCTCGTCGAGGATGAGGATGTTGGGCTTTTGCAGCATGAGCTTGCAGAAGAGGAGGCGCGCGGCTTCTCCGCCGGAGAGGGCGTCCGTCTTCTTCAAGCCTTCTTCACCGCGGAAGAGCATTTGACCGAGGATGCCGCGGATTTCTTCCGTGCTCTTGCGCGGGTCCCAACTGTGCAGCCACTCGGCGACGGTGGTGCCCTTGGGGATGGCGGCGGTGTGGTCCTGGGCGAAGTAGCCGATCTGGGCCTCGTGGCCCCACTTGGCATCGCCTTCGGAGCGGGGGAAATCGTTGTCCTGCGTGTCCGGCACGCCGGTGAGGAGCGACTTGATCATGGTGGTTTTGCCGGTGCCGTTGCGGCCCATGAGCATGACCTTGTCGCCGCGCATGAGGGCAGAGGTGAAGGGCTTGAAGACGGGGCCGGAGTTGCCGTCGGGCGCAGGTGTGTCGTAGGTGTGGGTCAGCTTCTCCACGTCGAGCACGTTTTTGCCGGACGGGCGCAGCGTGTCGAAGCGGATGAAGGGGCGCTGGATGTTGGACCGCGCGAGCTCGGTGGTGGCGAGGCGCTCGACTTCCTTCTTGCGCGAGTTGACCTGGCTGGAGCGCGTGCCGGCGGAGAAGCGGGCGATGAAGTCGTTGAGCTGCTCGATCTTTTTGCTGCGCTCTTCGTTCTGGCTCTCGATGCGGGTGCGGACGGAGACCTTTTGCATGACCATGTCGTCGTAGCCACCGTTGTAGGTGATGATGGTCTGGTA